>CAZYWZ010000078.1:0-31983 GCA_964651705.1 uncultured Verrucomicrobiales bacterium | reverse complement strand
CAGATCCCCACTCTGCCGCCGTCGCGGGCATCATCCTATCATCCTATCCTCGAACCTTTGATTATACCCACCGATCGGCCGTATATCCCGGCTGCGGGATCGCATATTGGCCCGTGTAAAGCCACCGCCGTTCCCCGATCCATGGGGACAATTTGGCCCCCCGTGGCCGTGGCTGTCAAGGGCGGGCCGCCTCGGCCATCGGGAGCCTGTCCAGGGGGCTGGGCGTGCCCATGCCGGGTTTGAGCATGGTGTGCAGGTAGATCTGGGTGGTCTCGATGCTGTTGTGGCCGAGGAGCTGCTGGACGGTGCGGATGTCGGTGCCGTCCTCCAGCAGGTGGGTGGCGAACGAGTGGCGGAGCACGTGCGGGGTGACGCGGCGCAGGATGCGCGCCGCCCTGGCGGCCGCGGCGATGGAGCGCTGGACGTGGGTGTCGGAGGCGTGGTGCCGGCGGATGGTGCCGCAGTCCGGGTCGCGGGAAAGGGTGGCGGAGGGAAAGACCCACTGCCAGCGCCATTCCTTCGGGGCGTTGGGGTACTTCCTGTCGAGGGCACCGGGGAGTTTTACGGCGCCGTGGCCGGCGGCCAGATCCCTTTCGTGCAGGGCCCCCACGCGGGCAAGGTGGAGCCTGAGGTCGGGGTGCAGGGCGGCGGGGAGCATCGTGAGCCGATCTTTGTCGCCCTTGCCGCCGCGCACGGTGATGCGGGCGCGCTCGAAATCGAGTTCCTGGACGCGGAGCCGGAGCATCTCGTTGAGGCGCAGGCCGGAGCCGTAGAGCAGGGCCGCCATGATCCGCGGGGTGTCCCGGAGCTGGCCGAGCAGGGCGGCGACATCCGCGCGGGTGAGCACCACCGGGATGCGGGGCCTCTTGGGCGCGCGCTCGATCCGGCCGAATTCGCCCAGGGGCATCTCCATCACGTCGCGGTAGAGGAACACGATCGCGTTGAGGGCCTGGTTCTGGGTGGAGGCCGCGACGGCGCCGTTGGTGGCGAGGTCTGAAAGGAAGGCGCGGATCTCGGGCTCGCGCATGTCGCGGGGGTGGCGCTTGCCGTGGAAGAGGATGAAGCGGCGGATCCAGTGCCAGTAGGTGTGTTCGGTGTGGACCGAGAGGTGGCGCAGGCGGCAGACGGAGCGGACGCGTTCTTGGAGAGTGGGGGCGGGCGGTGAGTTCCCAACCATGCCAAAAGGATACAGCCGTATAATCCGGACGTCAAGGGGCCGTATATCGGTGGTATAGCCAGGGTGCGCGGCGTATCCGCCAGAGGGGAGTGTCCATTAACGCCCATGGAAAGCGGCTATTCTGTGGTTTTGCAAAGGCGGCTTATCTGCGGCTTTGCAAAGGCGGCTTGGCGGCATCGGGCCGCGGGGCGGTGGGGCTTGACCGGCGGGCCGATGCGCCGGTCACAAATACCCCGCCGCCTTGAAGGAGAACCACCCCTCCGGGAACGCCGCCGAGGGCATCCCGATGATGACGTGGTCCAGGAGCGGGATGTCGAGGATCTTGGATGCCTCCCGCAGGGTGCGGGTGATGCGGATGTCGGCTTCCGATGGGGTGGGCTGGCCACTGGGGTGGTTGTGCACGAGGATGATCGCATATGCCCTCCGCGAAATGGCCGGGGAAAAGACCTCACGGCTGTGGATCAGAGCCTGATCCAGCAAACCGCGGGACACCTCCTCCACTGCGATGAGTTGGAGCTTGGCATCGAGCAGCACCACGCGGGCGGTCTCCTGCTGGAGCTGGCGCAGCTCGGGGCCGAGGAGATCCGCGATGCGGGAGGCGTCGTCGAGCTTGACCGTGGCGGCGCGGCGGCGGGCGAGGCGGACGGAAAGCTCGACCGCGGCGCGGAGCCGGGACGCTGCCGCAGGCCCAATGCCGGGGATCGAGACGAGATCGGGGAGCGTGGCGCGGGCGAGACGTTCCAATCCGCCGAATCGGGTCAGGACTGTGGTTGCGGTGTCGGGATTGCCCAGCAGCGCACCGACGAGTTCGGCGTCGCTCAGGGCGGCTGCTCCCGCGGAGCAGAGCCGCGACTGCGGGTCCTGGGCGGATGTCTCTCGGAGCCTCATAGGGAGACCTCGTTGGCCCCCGCGGATTCCGCGTTTATCGGCGTTTTACGGCCCGTTTCCTGCGCGGGGAGGGTGGAGGTAGTGGGCCATTGGATGGGGACCACATGGCCCCGGCCCCCGCAGAGCGCCGCGCGAAAGGCCTCGGCTTCCTCTGGGGAATCGAACTGGTATCGCAGGAGCGGGTTGTTGGTCCATGCGACGGGTCCGGTGAGGGATAGGCGCGTGGCCCACTTGCCGCAGTCCTCGATGGCGTAGCGGGCTTTCACCATTGTTCCCCCAGTTCCTCGGGCCTCCTGTCGCGGAGCCACTGTTTCGCCGTGAAAGCATCGCCGCATGTGGCGATCAGCCTGCCGTTCGCGGTCATCCCGCCGGTGAGGCTCACGTCCTCGCCGCAGATCGGGCAGAGCCCGTTGGCGGGGAGCCGCAGGCGGCAGCGTTCGTCGCTCGTTGTTTCGGTCTGTTTCATCGTGTTGTCCTTTCGGTTCCAGTTCTCAGTTGCACAGGTTCTCGGGGAAGCGGTTGCGGCGGCGTCGCCCGCTGTGGGCGTGGTCGGCCTTGGCGGCGCGGATGCGGGCGATCTCGTCGAGAAGGAGTTGCGCCGTGACGCGCCATCGGGCGGGGTCCGGGTCGGCGCTGCCGGCGTGGATCGCGTTGAGGCAGGCGTTGAGCAAGTCGCCGCCGGAGAGGCCGCGGGCCTCGGCCGCCACGGCGCGCAGGTCGGCGTCCACCCGTTCCAAGTTCGGGAGGTGGGCGCGCAGGATCGCCTCCCGCATCGTGGCGCCCGGCAGCCGGAACTTGATGTGGCGCGCGATGCGGCGCAGCAGCGCGGGGTCGTAGTTGCCGAACAGGTTCGTGGTCGTGATCACCACCCCGCCGAAGCGGTCCAGCTCCTGCATGAGCGCGTTGCGGTTCTGGTTGATGGAGGTGGAGCAGCTCTCGCCCATCGCCACGCGCCGTGAGAGCAGGCTGTCGGCCTCGTCGAAGAACAGGACCGCGGCCTCCTCGCTCGCGCGCCGGAAGGCCAGGGCGATGTGCTTGGCGGTGTCGCCGAGGTATTTGGATATCACCGCCGGGTAATCGACCTGATAGAGCGGCCTCCCGAGGCGGCGGGCGATCCCCAGCGCGGCGCGCGTCTTGCCCGTGCCCGGCGGGCCGTAGAAGTTGAGGATGCAGCGGCCCGACTGGGGCTGGATCTCCGATATGCGCCAGACCGCCTCCAGCTGCTCGCGCATGAGGACCGCGCGCAGGGCGGCGTCGATCTCGCGGCGGGCCTCGTCGTAGAGGACCAGCCGGTCCAGGTCGTGGCGCTCCTCCGGCTTGACCAGCACGCCCACGTCGTCGGGCGCGGCGTCGCGCCGCCTCCGTCGCGGGCTGCGGTGGTCGGCGTCGGTCGCGCCTCCCTCCTCCAATGGTTCAAATTCTGCGGCTTCGGGCATGTCGTCGTTCTCCGTTTCGGTTGGGGTTCTTCGCTGGCTTCGGCGCGGGTTCCCCCGCATCGAGGAAGGTCTGGAGGTCCAAGAGGGCCGCGCGCACGTTGCCGCCCGAGCCGACCGCGATCCGCGCGGCCACGTCGGCGGTCACCCTCCAGCGCTGGAGCAGGAACGCGGCGATCTCTTCGGTGGTGGGGGCCTCGAGGCGGATCGCCTGAAAGCGCGATTGGAACCGGTCGGTGAGCGCGGAGAGGTCGAGGTTGCTGGTGGCGAGGAAGGCCCGACCCGCGGGCATCTTGTCGAGGTAGGAGAGGAGCAGGTCCTGGGCGTCGCGGGAGGCGCGGTCCACCTCGTTGACCAGGACGACGGACCAGTCCCCGAAGAGGTTCCCGGCGTGGGCGAGGGACGCCATCCACAGCCGCACGGTTTCCGCGGAGACCATCTTGCCGTTGGCCTCCTCGACGCAGAGGCTTTGGCCATCGGTCAGTTCTCGCGCGACCAGTTCGGCGATCGTCGTCTTGCCGATGCCGGGAGGCCCGTAGAGCAGCACCCGCAGGTTGGAGGTTGGGGATTGGCGGAGCCGCTTTGCCTTCCGCATCAGCGCCGCGGCCACGCGCGCGGGCTGGCCGACCAGTTCATCCGCGGCATCGGGCCGGAAGGCCATCGGTTCGGTGGGTACGGGTTTCATCGCGCCCATCCCTCCCGCCGGATGCGGGCCTTGAGGGTGTTGAGGGGGACATCGAAGAGGGCCGCGGTCTGCTTCGGGCTTCGCGTGCGCCGGTAATGGGCGCGGATCTCCCGCCAGTTGGGGCCGGTGATGGCGCGCCGCTGGGCCGCGTTATCGCCCGTTATCGCCGCGTTGGCGGGGGCCGAGGTGGGTGGGGTGAAGGCGTCGAAGCGGTGAGCGCCTGCGGCGCTGGCGCCCGTTCGCCCCCGCGCGGCCTCAAGGGCCTCGACCCTCGCCGTCAGTGGCGCGAGCCGGTGGTCCACGGCCGCGTCCAAGAGCCGGGGCACATCCACGCGCCTCCGCGGCCCGCGCAGCGCCAGTTCCGCCGTCCTGGCATCGACGATCTCCCGGAGGATCTCCAGCGGGATCTCGGTGATCGAATACACGATCCCGACCAGGCTCTCGACGCGCAGCCGCTCCTTGAGCTTGGCCCTTGCCCCCCGCGGGCAGTCCGCGCGCACGCGCTCGTCGAAGACGATCCTCCCGCCCCGCGACGCCAGCACCTTGAAGAGCCTCATACGTCGCCCTCCCACAGGTCCAGTTGCTCGCGCGGCCCGTCGTCCCATCGCCCGTACCGCCGCGTCCTTTTCGCGGGCGCGGCCCTCCGCACGAACGCGGTGTTGGAAACCATCATCCCGTGCCAGCGGACCCAGTCCCCGAACAGGCGCGTGCGATCCGCGTCCACCAGCGCCCAGCGCCCGGGCAGCGTCTTGAGGAATTCCGGCCCGAAGCACCGCACCGCCAGCGCGGCCGCGCGCGTATCGCTCATCGGCCCAGGCGGCTCCGCGCTGCGCCCCAGCCGCAGCATCCGCTCAAGGCCCTCGTCCCACCGGACCCACGTCCCGTTGTGGAAGAGCACCTTTTTGGCTGTGCCGTAGATCTTCGCCTCGGCCTTGGCCGTCACGGGGAATGGGTGGCAGAGCAGGGGATCCTCGCCCCCGACGCTCGCCCACCGGAAGTGGACCACCGCCTCCCCCTCGATCTCTTCGAGCATCTGGCCGACCTCGTCGGCGGTGAGGTTCTTGATCCAGCCGACCCGCCCGGCCTTCTCCCGCCACGCCACCCCCGCGCCGTGCGGGTTGGCCCGCTCGCAGGTCAACAGGGTCTCTTTGCTTGGCCGCACGCCCTTGGGGCACACCAGTATCACGCACATATTCGGTGTTCTCCCTTTCAGATCGCCGCCGCCGGGTACTCCCGGTCGAACTTCTCGCAGAGCCGCTTGGCCACTTCCGCATGCGCGCTCCATTGGTCGTGGAGCCTGCCGAAGAGCCCGAGGGCCACCGGGCGGTTGCGCCCCGTCCAGCCGAGGTAGTTCCACAGGAAATCCAGCGACTCGGCGGCGGTGCGGGTCCGCGACGCCTGCAATTTGTTTCGCCCGAAGGCCCCGAGGCACTGGACCTCCGCGGCCCGGCGGCAGAGGCCGAGGACGGTCGCGAGGTGGTGGAGCACCTTGAGCCGGTTGGTCGTGCCGGCGAACGCGCGGAATTCCACCACCCCGGCGAAGCGCCCGCCTGCGCGCCGGAACGCCTTCTTGAAGTTCACCATCCCGCGCCCGCAGGAATCCGCGGCGGTCGCCTTCGCGTACTCGTCGTCGCTCTGCACGACCCGGCGCATGAGCGTGGCCACCTCCGGCGACAGGGCAGCGCTGTAGCGGTTGGCGTGGCGCCCGGCCCCGGTCTGGCCGTAGATCGCCTTGGCGTGCCAGTGGGCGATGTGCGCCAGCTTGCGTATGAACTCGCTCACCGCGCCCAGGTCGTCGGTGCCGATGGCGCTCTCGATCCCCACGGTGATGTGGCAGCCGCAGGAGGCGTTCACCGTGGCCCCGATCTCGCCCATCCAGCCCATGAACTCCCACAGGGCCTCGACCCCGGCGGGGCCGTGGAGGACCGGGGACACGAACTCGCAGGGCCGCTGGTCGGGACCGTAGGTGATCGATCCATCCCGCTCGGCCTTCCAGTGGGCCGCGCCAAAGGTCGGGGCCAGTCGCCCGCCCGCACAGGACACCGGCAGCCCGGCGTGGTACCCGCCCACCGCGATCCCGCTGGCCGCGGGCACCCGCGTCTCCAACTCCACGCCGAAGCGGATCGACTCGGCCTTGGGATCGGGCGGCCTCACAGCACACCCCCGATCACCGCGATGGCCAGGCAGAGCGCCAGCGCCGCCGCGATCGCATCGACGAGGAAGGCCGCGCTCATCGGGCTTCCCCCGCGGCCCGCTCCAAGAGCAGGTGCCCGTTGCCGATCCAGAGCTTGCCGTCGAGCTGGTAGCTCACGAACGTCCCGAACGGCGTGTGCCGCGCGTCCAGGTCGGTGATCTCATAGGTGGTGCCCGCGCGCATCCCCTGAGCGGAGACGCATGCGCGCACCTTGTCGCCAATGTTGAATGTGGTTGCCATGGCCTGAACCTCGTTCGGCCGGCCCGCGTGAGTCCATCCGTTTTGGCGCGCCAAATTTGTCGGCCATTTGTCGCGGGATAACTCCGTTGGCGCGGAAGTTGATGGCGCAGGAGGGCCGTGGGACCCTCTTATAGAGTGGCCCGGGAACGGGCCTCGTTTATCGGCGTTTTACGGCCTTCGAGTTATCGGAGGCCAGATAACTGAAGACTTTGTGAGTGGCCCGTTTAGGCAGAATGGGGCCGCGGGGAGGGGTGGAGGGAGGGAACGAATCGTGTCAGATCCGCTCGATCATCTGGATGTCCACGGTCTGAACCGGGCGAATATTCATCTTGTCCAACTCGGGGCCGAGAGGTGTGATGTCCACGCGGCCCTTGCCCTCGTCTTCACCCACCACTTCCCAAACGAGGCCTTCGTCGCCCTCGTCCCGCCATTCAGGGCGGATCTTCACTCGGTCGCCCTTCTTGTAGTCGCTCATCACTCCTCCATGATGCGCTCGATCAGGTCGTCGAACAAGCCCGGCTCGATGGGCCGCAGCGCCGCCTGTTCGGATCGGAAGAAATCGGCCTTGGTCTTCCCCTGGCCGCGGCCCTTCTTCGTGTGGCAGTCGTAGGCGTAGTCGGGGATCGGTTCCCGCCCAGCCGCTTGGAGATCGGCCTCAATCTCCTCGGCGGCCACGCCCATCTGGCGGTCGTAGACGAGGTTCTGCAGGTGGTCCGCGTCGCGGCTCTTCTTGGCCAGGGAGAGCAGGATCACGGCCTTGGATATGAAGATCCGCCCGCGGGCCTTCTTCGCGGGGACGTTCCGGTTGATCTCTACGTAACCGTCGTGCAGGGCCTTGACTTCGGCGGTGATGATCCCCCAGCAGTCCTCGGCGCTGATCGTGAGCAGCCGCCGCCACACGTAGGGGCCGAAGCCACTGGCGAAAAGCTCGTGCGCCCAGTAGCCCGCCAGGCGCGCGTCGCCCCTGCGGATCGCCTTCTGCATCGCCGAGCTGACCTCGCCGAAATCGTAGCCCTTGACCGTGCGCAGTCTCATCTCGGGCATCTCAAAGAGGGTGGGCTGTTCCATGCCCCTTGCCCTCGTTCACGGGAACTTGATTGTCCATCCGTTTTTTGATGGGAACCACGGATGGACACGGATGTACACGGATCGGGAGTTGGCGCATCAGTGTTCATCGGTGTTCATCCGTGGTTGGTCCAAGGTAGGTCGGGCGGGTCCGATGGGTCCAATGTCCCCGGGGGTGCAATGGGGGTGCCGCATTCGGTCGGTCAGAGATCTAGGGAAACCGGCTGCCGCCGGGGCGCTTCTGAGGCTTGTGCTTTGGACTCGGCATCGAAGTGCGCCGTATGGCACAACATGGTGGGACATGCGGTCGCTGCTCGACCTCCGGCGGCCCGGCTGCTACGATATTCCCATGGTGGGAGCGGCTGCGCCGGGGTTGGCAGCATCTGAGAGGACGATTGGTGTGCGGTCCGGCCGGAGGGCCGTCACTTAGTAGGGTACAGCGGACGAGGTTCTGTTGTCATGCCACCAGAGGAACTAACCCCCGGCACGCTCGTTCGCTACAGCGAAACAACTTCGCGTTGGTACGTCGCGACTGTGCGGTCGCTCGAAAACGATTCTGTCATGCTGGAATACCTCGGCGGGTACCGCGAGAATGTCGATCGTACCAAGGTTGGCTCGTTCAAGACATTCCTCCGCAGCCGAGAAAAGGTCCTGTCGTTAAGACGCGAGGACCTCTGCCGTGTGCTTTATGGTAGGCAATTCGATCGCCTGCCGAAGTCGCGGCTAAAGGAAGTGCAGCGCTTCCTGCGGGCGCACGGTCTCCGATACCGTCCCGACACTTGGCCTCCTGAAGCCCGGATCTGTATTGGCCTGGACGCTAGTTTCGTTGCCCGCGACAAGCCGGAGATCAACAGTGACATCGCGATACTCCTGCCCCGGTGGCTCGAACCCAACCGTCTGCCGCCTGGATCGCGCGACCCCCTGGGCTTCCAGAGCTACGCCGAGCGGCTGGCGAACGAGATCTTGCCCGGCCTCACCGTGTTCACTAGCCGGATCGGGTACTACGGCTTCATCGCTTGGGCTGTAAACAGGTTGAACGAAGAGAAGCTGCCTGCGACCGTGTCACGGCGCGAGTACTTTCACCGCCTCGAACGGACCCTCGCACTCTGCGAGTTCATCCAGCATGGCCAGGAAGATCGGTCGTGTCAGCTGCTCGGCCAGCGTAGCAAGACCCAGATCCTGCAGTCAGCGGTCGGTGATCGCTTCCACGTTCCCGAGCGCATCCTAAAGAACCAGGAGTCAGCCGGGTCCTTCCGTCTGTACTCGACATCGATGGAAAGCACTGGGTTTGCGACGTCGGCTCCAGAACTGGCGGCAGACGGCCTTCTGCCTCTGCAGCTAACGGATCTCGGCAAAGAACTCGCTGACGAATTCAGGAGGCGTGTCCCCGACGGCTTTCTGGAATTCGGCATTTCGGACAAGACGAAGAGCCGCGACATACTCAGAGAATGGGGCAGGAAGCTATGCTTCTCTTCTTTCGGCAAGACGAGGTATCGGGACGTCTTCCTGAACGGTTTTCTGCTCGGTGGTGCCCGTGACGCTGAGACGCGGTACCAGACGGTGCGGCTCCTGTTCAGGCGGGCGCTGCTGCACGGAGGCTACGAGCACTCTAGGCGGCGAGCCTCTCGCGCCGATTTGGTCGCCGAGGAGGACGTGGGAGGGCTAGAAGATGACTCCACAGAGTTTGGACTCACAAATCGACAGGTATTACTGAGCTTCTATGGCGAGAAGGCGAAACCAGAGAACGCGATGCTGCAGAAAGGCGCTGTCTTCGAACTCCTGAGCCTGGCGCAAACAGCCATCTTCGCGCACGCCATCCACGCGCTCAATTCCGCCGGACGCGCGTCAGTCAACGGGCTTGCGGAGTCCATCATTGACGATCGAGATTGCGGGGTGCTTTGGAAAATGCCGTTCAGCAAATTGGCGAAGAAGGCTGGCTCGGTTGGAGAGATCGAGCGGGAGTTGATCGGGGCGGAGGATGTTGCCACCGCCGCGGCACTGGGTGGGGCCCTCATGGCGCGCGTGCAAGCGGACGGCGCCTTTGCAGCGAGGGCGCCTGACCTTGCCGATGCGCCGGTGATGGCGCTCCTTGGTGCCATCGACCCGCGCAGGAGCCTCGCCGACGGTTACGCGGACCTCATCCAAGCAATGGTGGCTAGGCACGAGCAGGTGTCGAGGAACAAGAACCGGCAGCGATGGTGTTACATGGAAGCGGGTGGCCTCGTCAGAGACGATATCCGACCGCTGGGCTATGGCTGGCATGCCATGCGGTTTCCGCAACTGTGGAGCCTCTGCCGAGACCTCAGGCTAACGCAGAAAGACATCTCTGATGGCTCGTGAGCGACTGCTTCTGCGCGACGCGATCGGCGGCTTTGCGCCCGGCCAGGAGCTTAGGGCAGTTCTACTGCTCACGTTCAGCTTCGATGGCGTGTGGCTGGAGGAAGGGCTCGTCCCTGACCTCTTCGAACGCAAGGTCAGTGCGTGCCTTGTGATCCGTGATGGGAACGCTGTCATCCACGAATCGCCAAACGTCCGGTACCACCGAGCCAACGCACAGTACAGCGGTCGGGTGTTTCATTCGAAGCTCCTACTTCTCGTGGCCGACGATTGCGCCCTTGCACTGGTCGGCAGCGCCAATCTGACGCGCGGAGGACTCGAACGAAACCTCGAGCTCGCCTCTTTGTACGAGGTGTCTCCAGAGGGCGGCCCTCGGTCTTTGTTCGAGAAGCTCCATGCCTACCTGAGTGGCCCCTTGGCGCGCGAGGTCAGCGGCTCTGCGGCCGCCACCCTTGTTGACGTGCAGGTGGCTCTCGGCGAGGTACTCAAAGGCACTCCTAAGGAACGAGAGACGAGACAGGTATTGTTTCACAACTACGAGAAGACGATTTGGGACCAGATCCTCGCGCAACTCCCACACCGGCATGTGGAGCGCGTGAGTATCGTCAGCCCGTTCTTTGAACCCAACCGCTTGGAACCGGAAGACCCTGGGGTCGAACCTGGCGACGAGAGTATCTTCGCTCGCTTGTTCGCCGACCTAGAGTTTGACCACCAGTCAGGGAACAAGCCGGTGACGGTGTACTTCCAGCAGTCCGAGGGGGAGACACAGCTTCCGCTCGACACGCTGCGCAGCCGGGAGAATCAGATCGAGTTGCGACAGCGGCTCACGACGTCCGACGATGCGAGACCCCTGCACGCCAAGCTGCTGGTGATCGAAGGCGCCCGCGGTCCACGGCGGAGACCGTACCTCGTCACGGTGCATGGCTCTCCCAACTTCACGAGCGCCGCTCTCCTGTCTTGTCCTCCCGAAGGCAACGCGGAGATCGCGGTGCTGACTCAGCTCCCGTGGATGCGCAACAGCCACGCCCAGGTATGCGAGGCGCTGCAACTCGACTCCCTCTTCGGCGAAGTTCGCGACTGGGACCTGCTGCGTCACGTCGCCCCGGAGCGCAAGCCTCTGCCTGGGCGTGGTTCCTTCCAAGTGGGCGACGTCTCGCTCCGGGTGGCGGACCGCAGGCTCTACCTGACCTGGAAGGGATCGCGACCTGAGGCAAAAGACATTCACGTCCTCATCGAGCTAGACGGCTCTTGGCTGTCAATCGGTTCCGTGGGTCTCGGCGGGGGTGAGAGCGCTGAATTGGACGTGCCTAAGCTAATCGAGTTCGACGAGCTCGGACTCCTTTCGCTGCGGGCGTCAAAAGTACGTGTCCAACTCCGTGATGGCCAAGGCAACACACTGGCCTCGTCGGACGCGCCGATCAACGTCGACTGCTCGGTGGAATTCTGCGGCCTCGCGATGGTGGGACCGCTGATGGCGACACTCGACGAACAGATCGCCCACGCCGGCTGCGGCGCGCCCATGAGCTATCGTCAGCAGCTCAAATTTCTGGAGCAGCATCGGACGAAGGGGAAGCAGTCCGGGACGGAAATCTCCGTCCTTACACACCAGGCGGATCTCGATCGGTTTTTTCGGAACCTGCACTTTGGGTTCAGGGGGTTAAGAACGCGCAGGGAAGCCCTCCCCGATTCGGAGTACACTCTCCGTCGGACGATTAAGGATCTTGGACGCTGGTGCGCCGAGGCTATCCGGGAGGACAGCCAGGTCCCAACCGCCGAGTGTCGGATCTTCCTGGTGGACCGGTTGAGCCGCGAGATCGAGCGGGTGCTTGATGCCGTCGAGACGAATCCGAGGTTGGCGCCTCGCCTTGGCACGGTCGTGAACGAGTTTGCGATCGCCGAATCGGTCGCGATAGCGGTCGCTTGGGCGCGAACGCTCGAGGACAGCCGGATCGCCGCGTACGTCGCTGGCACGGTCAAGCGGTTGCAGGCCATCAAGGGCCGGATCGGGGGTTTCCAATGACGATCACGAACCACGACGTAGACACGCTCTGCGCCCGCCTTCGCCTCGGCGAAGGCCACGAGCTGCAGGACAGGGCTGTCGCCGCTGCGCTCCGCAGCCTCCTCGTGGATAAGCGCCGCGGCGTCGTCCTGGCGGACGAGGTGGGTTTCGGAAAAACGTACGAGGCTCTGGCTGTGGCGTCGCTGCTTGCCGAACGAGCTCGACAGGCAAGGAAGCCATTCGAGCGCGTGCTTATCCTATGCAAATCTTCGTTGCTCGAGAAGTGGCAGGAGGAACTGAGTCCCGCGCGGGAGAGCGGTCGAGGCTTTCTTCAGTATCTCACTGACGACTACTGGCCGAAGACCCATCCTTTCCGTCGGATTTTGCGTCCGGTGACCATCAGTCGGCGCGCCTGTGCCGACGATAAGATGGCGATGCGGGATGATGGTCGCCTCCAGGCACGACCCGGCATCTACATCGTAAACCAGGAGGTCCTCACCGAACACAACAGGATTCACCGCCCGTTCCTGAGGCGGCTGTTCGGTACCATTTGGGATCTCATCATAGTAGACGAGGCACATCACTATGCCCGCTGGACCAAGCCGGCATACATTTTTGCCCCGGACGGCGACATGACGAACTACGCGCAGGGCATCGGGGGTGGCAGGTTCCGGTGGATCCTCGCCCTGACGGCTACGCCGTTCGAGCTTACCCCTCGCGAGATGGTGCAGCTGCTGGCATTGGTGCGTGCAGACAAGCAGGATCTAGATTGCATCGAGAAGGGTCTCGATCTGTACGTACGGGGCCTGAACCATTTCTTCTCGCTCCGTCAGCGCAGCGAGTCCGATCCCCTGCGGCAGGGCGCAGTGAATCACCTCCGGAAGCTCCGCGTCGAGAGTGCGCTCGGGTCGGCGTTGCCGGGACATGGCCTCCAGACTCTCCTGCGTCGATACCTGATCAGGAACACCAAGCAGCAGAACGAGAGACGCTACTTTCTGGTGAACAAGACCAACGGCAAATACGAGCCGAGGCAGTTCGAGAAACTGGAGGATCTCCGTCGGCTCCTTGCGCAGTCCCCGCTCTTGCCGTTCGATGGCGTCGACGCGCTGTTCTACCTGGAGCTACGCGAGCTTATTGAGCAAACGTCCGAGCAGGCGCGGGAGGGAACGGACACGCGAACGTTCATCACGACCGACCTGAGGCAGGGGCTGTCATCGTATCCGCAGATCGAACGCTCGGCCCTCCTGAGCCGGGATCTTGAGAGCGCACGCCGCCTGAAGAAGCTCGTCCATGGTTGGAACATGGGCAAGGATCAACGCGTTCATCCCAAGGTCCAAGCGTTGGTCGACGTCGTCGCCGCAATAGCGACCGCTGAGGTTCAAAAAGTCCGAAGGAACTCGGCGGCGTGGGTGTCCAAGGTCCTCGTCTTCAACAAACTGATCAGCGGCACGGCGCCTCATCTGCGCGAGGTCCTGAATGATCGGCTGGAGCCGATCTTCTCGGACTTTCTCGCCGACGAGATCAAGGCGAGGGGATGGACAGCGCGCGATGAGCTTGCCGGGTTGGTCCGTGAGCACATGAGGAACGGACTTGCGAACGCCAGGGCGGCGATGTCCGCCTGGCGGCCCGAGTGTTGCAACGTGCCTGACGAATTCGGACACGAGGACCTTGCGAAGCATCGGGGGAAGCACCTCGTGGATGCGTATCGCGACACGATCTTGCGGCGTGCGGAGCAGGCACTGTTCCTGGCCCGGTGCGTGATCGATGTTGGAAAGCCGTCGGACTCCGCCGTGAGTTCGTGGGTCGAGACTCAGGTTGTGGAGCCGGTGAAGAGGGTCCTGATGCACGTGGTGGACGACTACTTGGACGACGACCCGGACGAGGACCACCCTCGCGATGAGCTAATCGCGATGGCCGAGCGGGAATGCGTCGTTCTCTTAGAAGAGCAACAGTCGGTCGGAGTCGTTGGCCGCTTCGATGGCGCCAACACCAAGTATCGTGAGGCACATCGACGCAACTTCAATCGTCCGTTTAACCCGTTCGTTCTCTTGGTCAGCCGCGTTGGTGAGGAGGGTATCGACCTTCAGGAGCAGTGCCGCTACGTCATTCACTACGATCTAGAATGGAACCCGGCCAAGATGGAACAGAGAGAGGGCCGCGTCGACCGAGTGGGATGGGGTCGGGCCAATGAGGGCTACATCGATGTCCGGTTCAAGCTCCTCAAGGGCACCTACGAGGAGCGTATTTTTCACGCTGTGATGAAAAGGGATCAGTGGTTCCAGGTGCTCATTGGATCGAAGAGAAAGGAGCTTGGCCAAATCGACGATGGTGCGCTTCTTTCGGACCAGAGTGACTCCGACGAGGGGGCCATCGAAGACCGCGACGACTCGGGGCGGCTCACGGATGAAGAGAGGCTAGCGGTCATGATCGATCTGCGACCGTAGCCCAAATTCGTCAGTTTGAGAATCGCGAGGGTTGATTTGCAGAGACTTGCGCCGCTCAAGGGGCGATTTTCTCCACTACATTTTCCACCAATTTCGGCGCGCGCGGCAGGGTGACGCCGAGGCGGTGGAGTAACTCGGCAACCGGGCGCTCGGGTTTGGCGACGACCCGCAGGCGCACTTCGCCGCGATCGGTGACCGGCAGCACCACGTCCATGCTGCGCACGGTGGCTACCTCTTTGAGAAGTTGGCGCGCGCATGTGCCCAGGCCCTTGCCGCGCATCCACATCTCCAGGGTGCGCCAGAGCGCCAGCGCCAGGAAACAGACCAGGATGTGGGCCTCGACCCGATGGGTCTTCTGGTGGAAGACCGGCCGGAGCCACAGGTCGCTCTTGCCGGTCCGGAAGGCCGACTCGGCCTGGCCGAGCTGCATGTACCACTTCCAGAACGCGCCCGGGTCGGACTCGGTGCAGTTGGTGCGAAGCAGATAGGCCCCGTGGGCGCGGTTGGCCCAGTCGAGCCGCTCCTGGTGTCGAACAATGTCCAATCCGATGGCCCGCCCGCGCCCGTCGCGCAGCACGGCGACCTCCACCATCGGTTCGGCGCCGGTATAGCGGCCCAGCCATCGGCCCACGCGCCGCTCGATGGCGCCGGCGTCGCGACCGGGACGTTTGCGCAGGGACCGGTCGATCTCCTCGAGCTTGGCCAGCAGCCGGTCGAACTGTCCGCGCAGCATCGCGGCCTCTTTCTCCTTGCGCGCCGCGGAGCGGCACAGCACGAACTGCTCGGCGCCCGCCCCGTCGGGGTGGGCGATCATCTTGACCTCCACCCCGGGCACCACCTCGGCCCAGTCCTCCCGCTCCAGGAGTTGCCTCTCGAAGCGCCGCAGATGGCTCTTGGGGGTACCCACGATGTAGCGGGCGCCGCGGGCGCGCAGAAAGGCGATGTTCTCCTCGCTGACCATGCCCCGGTCCATCACCCAGATCCGCCCCGCCTTGCCGTACTTGGCCTCCATGGCCGCCACGATCTCCTCGACGGTGGTCACGTCGGCCCGGTTGCCGGCGAACACCTCGTAGGCCAGCGGCAGCCCATCGGGGCTTACCACCAGCCCGATGCAGACCTGCTTGCAGTCGGGGCGATTGTCGCGGCTGTAGCCGCGCGCCGCCTTGGCGTTGGCCCTGGCCTGCCCCTCGAAGAAGGTGCTGGTGACATCATAGAGCAGGAACTCAAAACCCACCCCGAACCACGAGCGGTAGCGCCCCATCAGGTGGGCGCAGAGCGCCTCCTTGTGCCGGTGCAGCACGTCCAGGCCCCGGTAGAGGCGCGACTCGTTGACCTGCTCCAACCCCACGCCGAGCAGATCCTCCAGGGCGCTTTCCTTGTACCAGCGCTCGGCCACCTCCAGCTCGCTTCGCTGCGCGCAGAAGCGCGCCACGGTCAGCAGGCAGGCCACCTGCTCCCAGCCGACATCTTCCCGGCCCGGCCCGATCAGATCTCCCAAAAGCTGGTGTAGCCCCAGCCGCCGCCACAGCGACAGCGCCAGATACACCGCCCCGAAATCCCGCACCCGCTCCACACGCACACCGGACAAATCCACCCGTGCCCAGTCCGGACGCTTCGGCCCGGCGGTCCCGCTCGCCCCGAGCTCCATCTGCTCCGGCGGCCGACGCCCCTCCAACAGCCACCCGATCTCCTCCCAGCCATGGCGCTCTTCCTCGTCGAGGCCCGGGAGCTTGCCCAGCGTCGCCACCACCCGCTGGCGCGGCCCACGCTCGGTGCGGTAGCTCTTCGCCAGCGTCCAGTACTCGTAGAGTTCCCCGTCGATGGTGCGCCGATTGCGCCGCAAGAACATGACCCACCATCCCATCCGGCCCGGCCCCCTTCAAGGGCCTCTTCTCCACTACAGCGCCCCTCGATCCATCTCGGATGCGGCCGCCTCCCCGCAATCAAGCACTTACGAAAACCCACGCGGCCCACCGGGTCCCTAAAACCGCGTCGCACTACTCAAACTGACGAACTTGGGGTAGGCATCAAAGGCACGTTTTCTGAGATCCGCCGCCGTCTTCATCTTGAGCGAATCGGCCCGGTTTCGAGGGAGCCGGCCGTGGCGGGGCTTGAGGCGACCGGCGTCTTGACGCTCAAGGCCCGGAAGCTCTTGGCCGAGGTTGAGGAGCGGGAACTTCGGTTGGCGGTTCGCCATGGCAAACTGATCGAGGTCGAGAAGGTCCGCGGGGAGTGGACGCGTCGGGTGGGAACGGCGCGGTTGGGATCAGGGCCGAGATGGGGAGGTTCGTGGGGTAGTTTTGCGGGGTGATGAACACTGGGCAGAGGTGAGTTGGGACAGTCAATTGTTGCATGGATCATTGCCCGGCAGGTGCGTTGCTGTTTTCCGGTGAGCCATGGCAACTCTAGCCTCGATTTGGTCGAGTCCCTGGAAACCAATCTTCAATTTTAGAACGTCCATGCGCTCTTGGAGAATTGAACGATCTGTTGAGGGCATAGCGGGGAATGTAAATCCATTTTCTCGAAGAAACAGACCTTGCTCCTTCGTCTGCGGGTCTTCCAGCAAGGATGAGGATGACAGATAGGTGCTCTTGAGAACGATCACGCCCTGCCGCGGCATTCCCTCTTTGGTCAAGACTCTGGCGAGGAAGTGAAGAATGTCGCCGGCAGTGGCTGGGTCAGGACTTCGAAGCAAGGGGACGAAATCCATTATATACTGACTGGCGACGTCTATCGAAAGAAGTTGACGCACTCCGGTGATGAAATTCCCCTCATGGTGGATCGTGGCTGGTGTGAAAATGGAACCGATGGCGAACCAGTCGCCAACTTCAACGCGGTGATTCTCGGGCAAGAGAACCACATCTCCTGACGAGGGCGAGTTCATTAGAGTGCAACAAAAATGCCATCTTGCGAAGACATCCTCAAGCGCTTCTTGAGGCTTTCCATCTGACACGCTGGCTGTGGGGGAAGTGCCCCGCCCCGCGACAGCTGACGCCCGCCTCGCCGAGATCTGGTCGGAGGCATGGCGTCCGCCCGACCGGCGCCCGCCGTGGGCCTGGGCCGCGGAGCACATCGCGGCGATCCCGTACTCGCCGGTCCCGGGGCGGTTCCGGATCGAGAATTCACCCAGCATCCGGGAGCCTCGGGAGGCCGTCATGCAAGACCGGGATGAACATGCAAATCGTCGAATTGCACCGCTATCGGTACGATGTGTATTATTACCAGATAAAGGTAGGCACGACCTGGCGCGAGGAGGTTCGTTTTGGCTGCAGTGGGTTTTCCTGATGGATGGGAAGAGGTTGAGGCGATTGAGGAAGTCGCGATTCCGAATCGGGACGGCACAGGCATCACCGAGGTCGTGAAGGTCACGGTCACTGCCTATCGAAACCCGAGGGACGGCGAGATCTACTTGGATGGCCATGCACTGGCGAAACTGGACCGCGTAAGGGCGAACCGAATGCGCCTGATGTGGCCAGAGGCCGCTGCCAACCACCGTCAGCGAGGTGAAGCCCCGCGGAGCCGGTCGAGCCGGTAGAGGCGGTTCGCTTCGCCGGGCTGGAAATCTGCTTCCTTGGGCATCCTGACGACTTCGCGGTCGCCGAGGGTCAGAAGTTCCTTTTCCCCCTCGGAGCGAAACGCGTGCAAAGTCGGGGATACGCGCCAGTGGTTCTCTAGATCCAGGGCGATGAGCCGGTTGTCCATGGCCCAGTGGTGGTTCTTGCAGAGGGCGAGTCCGTTTGAGGGATGGTCGTTGTGGCTCTCGGCGAATGGGATCAGGTGGGCGGCGTCGATGAAGGTGACGTCGTCCTCCAGCCGGATTCGCAAGCCGCATGCCGCGCACTGGTAATCGTACAGTTCGCAAATGAGGCGCCGGAAGGCACCGGAGCGGCCGGTCGTGCCCTCCTCTTCGTCGGGCTTGGGTTCGTCCCGAGGTTGGGTCGTGTGGGACAACCGGAAGAGTGCCATTGCCTGTTCGGGAAAGTACCGCGCGATCAACGCCTCGCGGAGTTTGGTCCGGGAGACCGGGTTCGCAACGAGCCGCCACAGGTCGGCGTCCAAGAAGGCATGGAGGGCCTCCTTCCGCAATTGCGCCACGCTCTTTGGGGCGCTGACATGGCCCGGGACGTAAACCGGAGGTTGACCGGGCCGCGGTTCCAAGTGCCAGAATTCGTCGCCGCACAGGTGAAAAAACGGCAGATGCACGTTCGGTTGGTCGTTCCCCTGCGCCACCACCGAAAAATACTCCCGGAAGCGACGGATCAGAGCATCGCTCAGTTCAATCCGGTTGGCGCGCACGGCATCGGACTCCACGAGGTCGAGAACCGCGAGCAGCAAGGCCGGCTTGTGCGGTCGCTCGTGACCGCCCGAAGCGTCCCTCTTCAGGCCGTACAGGCGGGTGAAGTAATCTGCCATCTTGGCCTTGTATGATACCCGAGATTCGGGCCGTGGTCGAGAGGTGCGGGGACAGTGGCGAAAACGCGAGGGGTGTGTTCGCAGAAGGCCACGGGGCACCCAGATTGGCGATTGATTCCCCAAGATCGCATTGAGTCGGGAGCGGCATTGCGTCTACTGAGGAAGGCTGCGTATGCTCAGGACGACAACGTGCCGGAGGGCGGTCTGGGATGAATGGACAGGCGTTTGAGGAATTGGTGGGTGAACGATTACGGGGGATGGTGCCTTGGGGTGTGCTTTCAAACGTGCCAATCTTCCGTCCAGATTCGGATCCGGAGCGGACGAAAGGTTTTGAGATAGATCACCTCCTTCATCTGCGTCGGGACGGAGAAGATCTGATCGTCATCGTCGAGTGTAAGGTGCCACGCGTTGAAGGCAATACGCCGGGCACAGCGCCTTCGGCGCTTGGTGCTTGGCGGGTGACGCGGCCCGTTGGAGAACGACCGAACATCAAGCAGTCCCAATTGAACAACCATGCGATGGCGTTGCGGTCGTTCCTCAGTGAGGATGGCCTGCATCGGGCCATCCGATTCGAGGCTTGGTTGGTAAACGAGCCGTTTGTAGGCGCGCCTCTGGTGGACAAGAGGTCTGAGTGGTTGACCGTCCGGCTGATGAGTCCCGCGCAGGTCTGGGACTGCTTCAAAGGATGCGTGGCTTCAGGGCTGCAGCCGCAACGCGTGGAACAGTCGGCCCTGTTGAGTCGGCTGCGGTTGGGTCTTCGAATTCCGGAATTGGGGCATCCGGAGTTGCGCAACGCGCTCGAATATATCGTGCGATGCCGACGAGCGCTGGATTTTCAGATCTTTCGAAATTTCGAGCCCACGAAAGGCCGTTGGGCAATCAATGGGACAGCGGGATCCGGAAAGAGTGTGTTGCTGGCGTACTCCCTGTTCGTTGTGGCATCCGACCGGAAGATCGCATTGCGGGAAGACGACGCATCCAGGCAGCTAGAACTCACGGACTTTTCGGCACAAGCAGATGGGTTGGGTTTGCCCACGCACGTGGAACGCGTAATTCAGGTGACCGCGCGGCGCCCGAAGCAGGTGGAAATGTTAGAACGATTGTGGGGGGTTTTCCTCGATCGGTATTCTGGTTTGGTGGGCGGTCTGGGCCTCCAACTGAGCAAACCTCGTTTCAGCGTCTGGAATGGGGAGATCGACCCAGACTGCAACATTCTGGTCGTTGACGAGGCGCACGATTTTGGGAGTGGAGAACAAGGCGTCATCAGCCAATGGCTTTCAGAACCTCCCGAGTGTGCCCGACGCTATCTCGTCATCGCCTGTGATCGCCACCAGCGCCTCAGGCAATCAGGGGCAGCGGCGTCCCTAGTCGAGGGCTTGAGCTTCTCTGGTTGTACGAAGCGGTTGGCGCGGAACTACCGAAACCCATTCCCGGTCTATGCGGCGGGTTTGGGGCTGATGTTTCGCTGGTTCGCGAAATCTGGGCCAAAGATCGTCCCCTCTCGGGTGGAGTTTGAGAATGAACTGGGGATGGAAGTTGAGGATTTCCGAGAAGGGCCTAAGGCGCGGGTGCTGGCGAAGTGTTGGAACGATGCCCATCCAGGGAATAATTGGTCACACACGGTCTCGAGTTTTCCTTCGGCCTCGAACGCATTCGATCGACTGGGTGACGAACCGCTGTGCCGGGACGATGTGCTTTGGGTCCGATTCGGTGCCGAGGAACTGCTGTTCGACTACGAGAAGCTTGGGCGGTTTACGTATCACAATTGCAGCGGAAGCGAGGCGCCGGACTTGATCGACAAATATGTGAAGGGGCAAGAGTTTCCCGTGGTGGTGATCGAGGGCCTGCCGGCGGGTTTTGGTGGCACGACGACGCCGTTGCAGGCCGACGACCCTGCTATGTGGCAGGCGCGACAGATGGTGTTCCTCTGCTGCAGCCGTTGCACGGCCTTTCTGTACTTCATTATCAGGGCTGGCACATCCGAACCTTCGACCGGGCTGGAGCTACACGAGGTGTTGCGGCAATTGAACGCTCCAGAAAACCCTGATGCCAAAACGCGGGTGACATGGAAGGTTGAAATAGGGTTGCCTGATGAGCGACTGCCCATGCCGAGGTTTCAGGAAGACGCTAGGTTGGAGGTGCCAACGCCGCAGCCGGAGCGGCAGAACTGGGCGGACCAATGGATCTCCCGGGTACTTGAGAGATCGAAGGTGCCAACGCCACAGCCGGAGCGGCAGGAGGACATCTCTGTGCCCGTTACCGTCGGGGATTTTGCAAAGCGTTTTAACGTTCAACCGTCCGAGATGGTGAAATTGCTGCGGAGCTGGGGCTGCACGATAAAGGCAAATGTGGGGTCGGTGGTTCCTGTCGAGTTTGTGCGACGGCTTGAAGCGCACCGACCAGCCGGCGGCATCGCGCCAGCGGTTGGCACAGCCACTGCACCCGCCATTCTCGAACGTATCCTCAGAGAGGGACCCGCCAGCACCAAGGGACGTTACCTCAAACTATGTGCCGCCCTGCTGAACTGGCGGCCTGAGGACGCAGAGAGTGTCTTGGATCTGTTCGTGCGTGGCGCTAGGAAGTACTTTTCTCGTGAGGAAGAAGCGATCTGGCGGACTCTGGGTGGCAGTTACCCGCGCACGGCCGTTCAACAGATCCCTGGCACACGTTGGTATGCCATGGTCAACCTCGCCCGTGCTGACATCGAGGAAATCGCCAGTCGGATCATGCAGAGCATGGGCGTTCCCCTGGATCTCCGCATGAAGATCCGGTCTTGGTTGGTGAGAAGTTAATCAGTTCACTCATACAAACGGCATGTAGTCTCAAATTATCCAGACCACGTATGGCTGTTGGGCAATCCCTATTTCGTGGTCGTCGTTTAACTCAGATGATGAGGTTCGTGGCGAGAGGCTCCCCCTTGGGGAATCAAGGCATCGTCTCGATGGTCCTGCGGATATGCCAGACCAGCCGATCGTGTGAGAAACGGTCAAGGGACCGTTGTCCGGAGAGCATGCTGCTGAGGAAGAGGGGCACGCGTTCGCGTGCGGCAGGGAACCAATACAAGCCATCCCGATCGAATTTGCCGAGGCCGAGATGCCTGTGAAGGGTGTCGGACGCGAACGCGTTGGCAACAACGATTGCCCTGGGTCGCGCGATCGCGATCAATCTCAAGCTTAAGGCGAGTTGTTCCCGGCCGAAGGCGTTGATGTCACCCTTCCCATTGCCAACTCGAGACTTGAAAGTGTTCTGATTTGTCTCTCGGTAAAAGAAAAGATCCACATGCTCCCAGGGCATGCCGACGTGAGCCGCGAATCGGTCACAAGCGGTGAAGTATGGGTACGTGGCTTTGACCGCTGCCTCTTTGGCCTGAATGTCGGCGAAGGGGAAGTCCGCTGCAATTGCGTCCGTGAACAGCGGAGGATTGTAGTGACCGCGTTTCGGCATGGCGGGGTTGCAGCCAATGATGAGTAAGGATTCGGTGCGGAGTTCCGGGTAGATCAGCGGAATCAAGGGACGGTCTGTGGTTTCGCCAAAATGCCGCCGCCACAGGGCCACAGCCGCTTGGTTAATGGCCTCCACTGTATCCTGAGGCTCAGTCATAGGTCATTGCCTGAAAGGTTATTCGGCCTCGCTTTCGAGGCGCCGAATGACCGCGTGGACCGTGCGTTCGCCTTTTGCGGACCCCATGGCATCGGCCACTCGATAGGCGGAATCGAGGGCGCACTGGTTCAGGAAGCGAGGCGCGGTGATGGTGCCGCGATTCCCTAACGGCGGAACGTTGACCGGAAAGAGGAGATCCTCCGCGATGGTTCGGGCGGCTTCGATGGGCTGAAGATGTGCGAAATGCATGACCAAAACACTACGGACAGCGTAGAGTCTTACCATGTCGCGGGTGTGTTTGCGGTGGACGGAGGAAGGTTTGGGTTTTGCGAATCAAGGCAGGCCGTTTACGAGAGGCGGGTTGGAGGCCCAGCAACTCTAGGTCTTCTTCGAGCGCCCAATGAATGCGTCGCGTCATCCTTGATCGTTATCGAAACTCTCCGCGGGTTCGGCGTAGGCGTTGAACGAGCTCTTTAACAGTTCCAACACGCCAATGAGGTCGTCGACTATGAGTTCTCCCATGATGATATCTTTGATGGCGGAGCTTACTCTGAATGTGCTACTTGCAAACGGGTTTCAGGTGTTGGCGTCGTCACGGCGGTCTTACAGAGGGGGCGCGTCCTCCTGTATAAGTTGGTAGAAAGGCGTCGTCTTAACCACATCGCCCATATCGGCAAGTGTCTTGTACAGGCAGCAGTGTTGCGGCAGGGTCTTTATTCGCTCAGCCAGTTGTGCAACGTCCGTGGTGAGACCGAGCGCCTGGAGTTCGGTGGGGACCACGTTAGGCACTTTGTGGATGAACCAGGTGAGCAGGGGTTCGCGGTAGTCGCTGGCGCCGGCTTTGAAGTGACGCAGGTACTGGGAGGCGAGGATGACGCCGGCACCAAACTCGCGGCCCTGAAGGAGGACCTTGCGCAGGACGTCGAACTCATAGCGCATGATGTTGTCGGCCTCGTCCACAAGTAGGAAGGAATCGACCACTCGAAGCTGGGGGTCGTGGCCTTCGTAGGGGCGTTTCGGGATGCGGAGCATGTGCTCGTAGAACATGTTCAGCATGAGCGCGACCAGCATGTTCTTGGCGCGGTCATCTTGCCCGAGCGAAGCGAGGTCGACGACCACGATGCCATCCAAGAAATGGTCCACATCCTCGGCCTTGTCTGGCTCTGGATGGAAGATCTCACGGTCAACGAGATCTTCCAGGATGGCTGACGGAGAGTCTGCTTTGTTGCCTATGATGGCCGCGTAGCAGGAGTTAACGTCGTAGATGGTTGGCTGCCGGACCGGGAGGCAGGCGTCATATGCCTGCCGGACGGCTGTTTTGAGCTGCTTGCGTTGGATTGGGCCGATGCCGGAGTAAATCTTGTCCAGAACGTCGGAAAAGAAATTAAAACGATCCAACCAGGGCGTGAAGGATTCCTTGCTGTTCCTGATGTCGAAAACGTTGACGGGGAGGTGGTGTGGTGTAACGACCCGGGCGCCGACGGCGGAGACGAATTCTGTGTCGGTGTAGTCTTTCTTGTAATCGAAGACTAGGAAGCGTGGGCGTACGCCCCGGTTGTTGTGCGCTGTGTGGGCTAGTCGGTAAATTAGTGCCTTCAACAGCTGGGTTTTCCCGGTACCGAGGTCGCCGACTACGCCAATGTTCAACTGGTTTAGGGCCGTGTTGCTTGGCCAGAACGACCGCGGCTCTTTCTTGAAACCGTCGATGGTGTTGCCGACCGGGAAGGTGATACCGTCCTTGCTTGGGGGGGAGTCGTTGAGTGCCGCTTCTTGCTTGCCGGCTACATGGGGTGCCGGTGTGGGCACCAGAGGCGGAGTCGTTTCCCTGGGCTCTCCCTGTTTCTCCGGTGCGGGTTGAGCGATTGGTGGTTCGGCTTCGGCGTGTCCTGCCGCTGTTTCTGGGATTGGGGGTTTGGGGGCTTTGATTGGCGGAGTGGGTCCGGTGGCCGCGCCGTCCGGAAGGAGTTGCCAGTCGAGTACGCGTTCCTTGATGAGCGAGTAGATTGCCGGCTTCTCGTCGTTGAGCACGCAGGCCGCATCTTTTGGCGAAAGGACGATGGTCTCGTGGAAGCCGTCTTCGTCAACGTCGCGGGGGCTGCTGATGGTTGTCCGGTCGAGAACAATTAGCCGCCCAATTGGGTCTACGTGGAGTTTAGCCTCATCGGAGAGGAGCGCACCAGTGATGGCGGCGTGCAGCTCGGTCCATTGCTTCGATTGGTTCGTGGCGAGGCGGTGCTGGCTGTAAACGCGTAGAGCGAAGCTGAGCATGGAAGCGAGGAGGTGGTGGAAGGCGAGCTTCCAGAGAACCAGATCAGGTTCCTTCGTTAGGGTAACGAGCTTTGAGAAGAGCTGCGAGAGCGAGGCGGCCTGGGCCAGGGCTTCGTTGCAGGAGCTGATCGGGAAGATGTCGGTGCGGTACTTGACTTCGACGGGCGTTAACTTAACCCGGCACTCTGACGCGGTGAGCCGAACCGTGGCGACGAGCAAGTCCGGGCGGAGGAGCTGCGGTGTTTTGAGGGCCCGCTGCAGGTCATCGAGGTACCCGCGAAACGGGTCGACCGGGATGATGAGGGCGACGGTCCGAGTTTCGTCATTCTCCGTGAGGATTGGTAGGATTCCATCTGGCTCGCCTGTGAGGCGGAAGGAATCTTGCAGCAGCCGAGAGGCGACAAAGAGGCCGAGGTCGCCCGCTGCGCCGGCATTGCCGGACGATAGGCCACGCACTGTAGGAATGCCACGGCGGGCGACTTCCAGGATGATCGATTTGACATCAGCCCCCGCCATTTTGTCGCCGTCGGGCAACTTGGCCAACGTTCTCTTGAGGACGTCGCGGTCGGTTTCCTTGATCCTGGAGATTAGATAGTACCCGTTGGTGTCTCCTGAGCGGTGGGAATAGGACGGCAAGTCGTAATCCCACAGGTAGCCGGGCAACCAATTGCCAAGGAAGCATGCAGGGTCCACAGCGGATGATGAGACCGCAACGAAGTCGGCTCGCTCCAGGGCGAGCTTGATCGCATGAACGCTCGGAGCGAACGAGAATCCCAACTTGGAATCTGAAAGGTTCTCCAACTTGGCGAGGGTGGATACGAGCTTGTCGGCGAGGCCGTCCCCGCAGGGCGGCCGAGCGACGGCGACGCGTGATTCTGATAGGAAGGCGCCCTCCGCCGCGGGGAGTTGGCGCCTGACGCGGTGTCTCAGCAGTCCTCCCCAGCCGAGCGGTGACCCTACCTCGACCTTATCCTCACGGGCGTTGGACGTTTCGAGCTGGGCGATGATTCCCAGGTCTGGTGAGCAGGTGGACTGGTCGCCGGCAAACCAGCGGACAGCGTTGGAGGTGTCTTCGGCGAGGTTGGAAATTTCGGCGTCTTCGGGCCTTGCCTTGGCTTCACGGAGGTCGAGGACCTGAAGAAGGCGTGGGCCAAGTACGGCGAGGGGCTGGTCTTCAGCGATCCCCAGGCGCTCCTTGCACCACTGGTTGATACCCTCGTTGCAGGCATTTGTTTGGCCGCTGGCGCTTGAGATCATCACGCTGATTACTGGCTTGGCAGCGAGCATTTCGGCGACGTCATCGAGCGACCTCCGAACTTGTGCCAGGCTGAAGCCGCTGGAGATACCGCCGACCCTGACACCGAAATCTTCGTCAAATGGCGGTTGGTCTGCCAGTTTCGGGAGTGTGTCGAGGCGCTTGCCATTCCAAAGGATCCCCCAGTAATCGGAGCTGCATTCGACGGCAAGAAATGCCTGCGTGTTGATGGCCCCGGAGGCGGAGCAGAGGGGGATGGAGAGAATGTCGGGAACGCAGTCGGGGTCGAGGATACCGGCGGCAGGGCACGGCTGGTTCCGCTTGTAAGCCAGGAAGAGGGCCTTTTGCGCGACGGCTTGCCAGACGAGACGAACGGGATGGAGCGGGTTGAGGGCGATGGCCTCGGGGTCTTGCTTGAGTGTCATCCCGTCCTGCTCTAGACTACAGAAGGCTATAGCATCTACCCACGGCGCGACGTTCGGATCTGCTTCAAGCCATTCGACGTAAGCCTGCAGGTAGGAGTGGAGCTTGTCGGCGAATTGCTCGTCGGTCAGGAGCCATTCGCCGAGCCTGGCAGCCTCGATAAGGCCGTTTTCGTCCGTGCCGCGCAGGCGAGCCGCGAGCCATTCCCGGGCCTCGATGAAGCGAGCGGGTGGGCGGAATTCCGTGATTTCGGGCCTCGGATCATTCAGGAACTTCCCGCCGGAAACGACAGTACCGGCTCGGGATTCCCAGGTAATCTGGCGCCAGGCTGATGCGTAGTCGGTGGATACGACAATAGGATAAAAGGAGCGTGCTGCGTTGTCCTTTGAAAGGAGCCATGTCTGGAGGTCGGCGCACCGGACGTTGCGGTCGAGCTGGACGTCGGTCGTGGCACGGCCGTTATCTTGTTGGCGGTTAAGCTTTATTAACCGCTCGAATTCTGTCTTGCACCCTTCTGGGGATGTTTCGTCGCAGGTTAGGAAGATCCGAACGGTCTGCCAATCTCCGCCCTCGCGTTGAACCGTGAGGTCGTAGTGGCACTCACCCGTGGTTTCGGCTTCGAATCCCCAGGTGGTGTCGTCCACTTTTGCGACCTGGGTGTCCTTACCATCAGACTCGGTCGCTGACTCCTCGTGCCTTTGTGCGAGCCCGCCAAGCTGGACAGACGGGCGGGTGTAGATGTCGATGTAGTGACGGCCGCTGCCTTCGAGAACGAGTGAGCACTCGAAGTGCGTACCGCCCTTCTTTTGGGATGGGCGCTTTGGTGGGGAGATCTTGCGTGCATTGCGACAGAACACGAAGAAGCCAGGTTCCCATGTGTCCAGGGAGATCACCTTGATGCTGGCCTTCTTGAAGTCCGCCGCTTCGGCGCTGTAGCGAGCCGGCGATTTGTGAGGTGGCAGGGCCTCGTCCTTTACGACGTGTTCTCGGTCGCGGGCGAGGTCCCAGGTCCGCGTGTGCTCGCGGCCGGACACAAGACGGGTGAGCGTAGCCTCGACACCGCCCTCGTGCCCCTCCGGCGCCGCGACGAGGAGTTCAACCTCGCGGTGGACAACGGAGTGGCCCCCTTTAAAGCACGGGAAAATGGAGTTGGTGCATTCAATTCTTAGTGCGCCTTCGGGGCGGCGCTCTTCTTCGAGCAGTTCGACCCAGCGCTCAAGGGTTAGGTGTAGCCACCATGGCGAGGGGTCCTGCAGGTCGTCACCGCGGCACGGACTATAGAAGTAGGAGGGTGCGCGGGCGAACGTGGTTGGTATCTCGCAAATGGGGTGGAGGTGGGCGGCGAAGCCGTCAAGCGCCTCGATGTCCGCAGGCTCCGCGTCTTCCTTTAGGGTTTCCAGACCGTTGAAGATCCCATTTTCTTCCAGGTGGCTCGCCAGGCGCCGGAGCACCTCATCTTGGTCTTTCGCTGCGAGATCGTTGTCTTCGGTTGTGGGGAAGCCGCAGGCGAGGCTAAGCGGAAGGCACACCTTGCCGGAGCTGGGGATGCAGTAAACGCGCGAGAGGACTCGCCAGGCGCCAACGCGAGAGACGTCGTGGCGCTCTGCCTCGTCGGCGGCGTAGACGGCCTTCTGGATCATGTAGCGCGCCTGCTCCCTGTCGGTCTCCTTGGTGATGGTGAAGCGATCCAGCGCGTTGGCCACAAGTGACTGGATGAAATCGTCTTCCCACCAGTCCTCGATCGTGGCATTGCCCGAATTACTGTGGACGTCAATGCCAAACGAGTCGCTGGCGCTCTCGATGGTTAAGGCGAGGCTGGGATGGTTGCCGGGGGCGACCAACGCGACGAATCTTGGACAGCTAGGTTGGTTTCGGAAATCGTTGAGGTGGACGCCGGCGCAGATCCCGGACGTGCCGACGGCGGGGCAAGCCGGTGCTGATTCTGAGTGGAGGAGGACTGGTACGAGGAGTGTTTCGTCGCCTGGGGCCTCGACCTTGATGCCGCCCTCCTTGGTGAGTTCGTGGAAGACGGGTTGGAGGAATTCGAGCGGCGGGCCGTGAAAGACTGTTCGAAGCTCAGCGGTGAGCGTGGGAAGAGATCGAACCTTGGCGATGGTGCGCTCGCGAACGGTCTTGGCAATGCTGGCGACTAGTAGCTTCATCCGGGTCGGGTTGGTTGCGGCTTAGAGGTGCCATCGAAGGGCGGGACAAGGAGCATCCCGCTTTCAGCGTCTGGGCTGTCGAGGATCAGGCCGAGCATTCGGAGTTTCTTACCGAGGTCGCCGGTGGTGACGTTGTCGCGGTCAACGCGTATGCCGTACGCAGCCAGATGCGCGCAAAGTTTTTGGATGGAGCGAGGGCCAGCGGCGTCACGCAGGCAGCAGTGGACGATGGCCAGGATGGCAACGGACCCCATGGAGACAATCCAGGGCGCGGAGGCGTACTCGGCCTTTTTCCGGAGGATATAGCCCTGGTCGTAGCCGCGCAGGATGTCGTTGGCGGTTTGGCGCTGGCCGAGGACGTGGCGCGCGAACTCCACCATGTTGGAACCGATGCCTTTCTTGCAGGCGATGACCCGTGCATTGCGCTCCCCTTCCTGGAGCTCGGTGATGACGGCCTCTAGGCCTGCGGACTTGAGTTCATCCTTCCTACTCGCGATCAATTGGAGGAAGGCGGCGAGCTCGGTGCAGGAGTGGATGGACTTAACCTGCTTGCCGAGCGCCTCTAGTTGCCAGAGGACGGCATTGATGCCAATGCGCGCCACAAGGTAGCAGGACGCATAGTCCCTAATGATTGGCACCGCCGGATTACCGTAGGTGAGGTAGTGGCCGTGGGAGTTAACTATCTTCTGGCTGATGTCTGCCGCGGAAGGCGAGGCGCCAGCTTGAATGGCGTGTCGAACGGCCTGCCAGACCTGATAGTTTACGTCGCAGAGCCAGAGGACATGGGAGACGGACCCGAGTCGCAGAAGTGCCTCCAGCAGGCTGATCCACTGGCGGCGGGTCATGAAGGACTTTGCTTGGAGGATGCCTTCGAGGTCGCGCACGAACTGCTTAGCCGGGAATGCAAGTTGGGCCTTTTCGGAAGCGGGAAGACCCGGTTCGTCGTCCAGCGGTGCAAAGGCCCAGGCGGAGCCATTGCGCCTTCGCAGTTCGAATTCTTGCTGCAGCCAGCGGGCCCATATGTCATCGGTCTCAGAAATGCCGAGGGCCGAGAAGAGCTGTTTCCATAGCAGGAGCGCCTTTGCATGGTCTTCGGATCCGAAGCCGATCATGCGTTGGACCAGGTGGCCCGGGTTCCAGGGATTGCCGGCGAGGCGGGCGGAACCGGAGTAAAGTGCGACGTTGGGCACCAGCGGGCACATCTGGAGAAATCGTTTCGACGACTGGTTGGGTTGCTTGGGGCTTTCCAGCACGCCGTTGAGCACGACGCGCCAGGTGTCCATGTCGATTTTGCTCCCGGACCGATCGTGGATTCGAGGCGACTGGGAGTCCTTGGCAAATTCTCGCCCGGCGGAAGGGACTTCCTTTTCGGTGACCGGCGCGAGGCCGCACGCGCGGTACGTGGAGGAAACCAGCACCTCTGCCGTCGCGAATTCTGGGGCGGGACGGATGTGGAAGAAGGTTCTCTTTTCGTACGCCGGGTGCGATTCCTTCCAGGGGTTTTCTTTGAAAGCCTCGATGCTCATGGCTACGCCTCCTTGAGAACGACAAACGCGCCGAGCTCGCGCGAGATGACGGTATCGCGGGTGCCGATGCGGATTTCCGCGCCTTCAAGGATATCCTCGTCGCGGACGACGGCGCCAGCAAGCCTAGCCTTGGTGGTGTCCAGAAGCGCAACGACCGGCCGAGGCAGAGAGGCTGGGAGCATGCCGGCTTCGAGTTCGCGGACGGAGCGGAACAGTTCGTAGGTCAGTGCCAGCGGGTGGCCCTTTGCTCCGATTGAGAGGAAGCGAACCGTGGGGACCGGCCGGCCGCCTGCTGGCGGCTCAACCGGCTTTACGCGCTGCTTGGTTGTTCGCACTGTTGCACGGCGCGGTAGTGGGACCAGTGGCTCGCCGAAGGTGGAGTTGAGGACGACGACGAAGTGATCGTCGTCATTGATGAGCGCCTCGACCTGCTTGACGGCTTTGTGTAGCAACTGCGTGTCGCCGGAAATGACCTTTGCAAAGTCGGCGAGCAGGGCGCTTTCGCGGGTAACACCATAGCGGACCCCGAGGCTCCGCCGCACCAGTCGGCAGGCGAAATCGCGGACGAGGTTCTGCATGCGGCGGGCTGTGGCTGGGCGGCGTCGGCGGACGGTGGACGATGAGAGTTGATCGTCGGTTCGCTCGAGCTTCTCCAGCAGGTCGACCTCCAGAGGCGTGAGCAGGCGGCGGACTTGGGCCAAGCCTTCAGAGAGCGATTGGCTGAAGCGGGCATCGATGTCCTTGCCGAGGGTCAGTTCTCGCGTGGTGAGTTCGATCTTTGAGGCCGGCTCGGCTAGCGCGGGGTCAAGGGCGTCCGAGATCCCCGCGAGTTGAGGTTTCAACGTAGACGGGACCGATGCCTCCCTCGGCGAGGAGAGGAAGTAGTGCAGGCCCATTAGCCCCGGGTCGTTTTGCATTTCCAGCTCCCGGATTTCTGGACGGAGGCCCCTTGAGTTAAGGCGAGGCCAACTGGAGAAAAGCGCGTGTTGGTAGAGGGCGCCGGCGAGGATGAATGGAGCGCGAAGCCTCAGACTCTCGCCCCGTGTCCCGGGCGGCCTGCCGGAGAGGTCGTAGAGTTGGGCGGCCCACTCGCACGGGCTGAGGTGTTCGGCGTCGTCCGGCTGCGCTGTGCCAGCGAGAAGAAAGGACACCAAAGAGAAAAGGTCGCGGAAGCTCCAACGCTTCCCGGTAGCTAGTTCGTACCAGCGGAGGATTTGTAGGAGTGTTTCGCGGTGGGATTCCTTGTCGAGGAGTTCGCGGCTTTTGCAGAAAGGGCAGTGGTCCCCGGCAGCGCAGGTGCCTGTGGGTGGCCACTGCGAAGGGTTTGCGGCCTTGAGGAGCAATTGCTCCGCTGGGCTTGGGGAAGTCGAGGCATCCGCCGGTTTCCAAATGAGGGTCTCCACGTCCATTGGCCAAACGGCGACGTGTTCAAACCCTTGGAGTGGCCAGCATGTGGGGGCTGCGGGGCTGAGGCCAACGGAGCGGGTGACCGTCTCCAGCAGTTGCTGCGCTTGGAGGTGGCCACGCTCGGTGGCGAATGTCAGGGCATCGTCCAGGATGCCGCGGTTAACGCAGGCTATATAGATGCGGGGGGCGCCTTTGGAGACAAGGGAGTCGAGGTCGCGAACGAGAAGTTCTGCGGGTGCTTGCCCCGGCCGAGTGGAGTCTGGTACGGATGCGTCCTGAACGATGCAGACTTCGAGGACTCCGGAAACGGGGGCCACGCCTTCGAGCGATGCGACGGCGAGACGAGGGATGGATGTGCCCCCGGCCCCGCTAAAGAGTGCCGTGAAGGTGTCCGTGAGGGAACCGGAGAGGCCTAGCAGCCCGTTGAAAAACCCTCCGTCCGATTGAACCGCCCCGCGGTGGTCTGG
>CAZYWZ010000077.1:0-32466 GCA_964651705.1 uncultured Verrucomicrobiales bacterium | reverse complement strand
AGTGGCTGGTTTTGATGTGACCGGTCCTGGCTGGTTTTGAGTGACCGGCGACAGCCGGGTCGCCGGTGAAGTTATCGATCGCCGTATTTTTTCGGTGGCGGAGGCGTTGCCCTTCCTGGACAAGGAGCCGGGTGATAGTTGCGAGGCTCATTCGGCGTTGGTTTCTCAATCCTCGGGCGAATCAGGGTCGACGTAGCGGATGGGGTTCTGATTGTTTGGGCCAAGGATATGCCTCACGGATTTCCCAATGAAGTCGGTGCGGATCCGTTCATCGGCAAGTGATGCCTCGAACTCCCATCGCCCCTTGCAGAGGTGGGGTGTGATGTCGTCGCGTGTCTTGTACTCCAAGGTGCCCGCCGGGTGCCAGCGGCCGATCACATAAACCTCGCGGATGATCCCACGAAAGACGGCCATAGCCAGATCGGCCTCTTCACGTTTCGCGCCAACCTTCCAGATGCCTCGGGTAGCCTCTTCGAGTTCCAGCTTGGTCATGCCGGTGCGGTACAGGCGGTTGATGGTGATCAGTATGGATTTGTGCCGGATTTTGGCAGGGGTCGCCTGATGCGCGGCGATGAGGTCCGCGCAGGACACCCTGGGGAATGTACCGTTGTGGTGGCCGTGGCAAACGTTCAGCAGAGGTGGGATCCCGATGAGATCGATGGCCGCGGCTTCAACGAGGCTCGCCTCTCCGTCCGACATGCCGTATCGGAGAAGATCGATCTTGGGCTCTTGGCCATCGGCGCGGATCGCCTGGATCCTCGCGGCCTTGGCCGAGGCATCATTTGCCTCCAAATGGTGGAAGGCGCGATCCCCGGTGCCCTTTCCGATGTAGAATGCCTGGTTGTCGCGTGGGTCGATGTAGATGTAGACGTACGAGCGGAGACCTTCGAGGAGTTCGACGGGAAATTTCATGTTGCCTCTGTTGTGGTTGCGGTCGCCACGCGGCTCGGTTCAGGGGAAGGACACTTTCGACGGTTGGCTCGTCGGCGTTCGTGGGTGAGGAACTGACGGGCGGCCTCGGTGCCGACAGGGGTCTGTCTCTCGATCTGGGAGCGAAGCCAGACGCCGAGTTTGAGAATCCACTGGAATTCCTCGGTGCCGTAGTGCCAGCGGTAGTTGTTGCAGAGGCGGTGGGCGGGGAGGTAGTTGTCGGCGCTGCGATCGCCGCCGGTGCTGTGGGCAAAGACGTGATCGGCCTCCCAATCGGCGCCGGCGATCATGCCCCCGCAAATGTGGCAACGATGGCCGGTCTTCGCGAGGATGTGGGTTCGTTCCGCGCGGGTCAGCGCGACGCGACGACGGCCCATCGTCTTGGTCTCCGCCACCTTGGCGTCGCGTGCGGCCCGGAAGCGATGCAGCGCGGCCGCGAAGGCGGGACCATCGGGAAAAGTGCGGTCGGCGGTCATGGACGTGTCGTTTGCGAGGTTAAGAGCCGAACGCATCCAGTAGAGCCTCTGGATCCGTCAGGTCTGTTTGGACTTCGTATTGGTGCGGGTGACAGCGCGAAGAGAACAGGTGCGGATTTCCGAGCTTCCCATCGCGATAGAGGTCGACGAGCGCCCGGACGTGACCTGGGTCGGCGCGGAAACCCACGATGATCTCACGTAGAGCCTTGGGAGGGAGGGGAACGAGCGCGACATCGTTCTGCCAAGTGAGCTGATCGCGATGAACTGGCATAGCGAACACGAATCGGGTTTCTTGCTCGTAGGCCCAGTCTTGAGCCTTCGTGGTCAAGGCGGTCATAAAGGCGTCTTCGACCTGGCGTCTGTATTCGCGGAATGGGATCACTAAGCCACCGTCAGTTTCCACGGGTTGCTCGGGATGGTTTACCATCTGGCCCGTTACGTCCCATAGCTCGACTGTGGGACTTCTGTAGAAGGCCAAAGGGAGTCGGGTGCGTGATCGGTCGGGAGAATAGGCAATGTTGAAGCCGGCCTGTTTGGCGCCTTTTGGAAAATCGGGGTGGTCCGTATCAACTCCGATTACGAAGCCTCGGTAGGAGTTGGTGTAGTGGCCCCACATTAGGACGTTGCTCCGGGTCCGACTGAGGCAGAGAACACGGAATCGGCGCCCGAGCTCACTTCGAAACCGTTCATTGAGTTCGTCGTCAAGGCCAACGATGTCTTCGGTTGGGAGCCCGACCATAGATTGGCTTCCGAGAAGTGAGTGTTTGACGCCAACGATTGCATGAAGGGCTTCATTGGTTTGCGCGAAGTGGTCGTGCCTCGCTTGGTCGAAGCAGGGCCGGACCTCGAAGGGATCATTGAAGAGACGAGGATCGGACGCCTTCAATGTCATTGTACGCAAAGGGGCGGGAAGGAGGCGTTTTCCATCCTGCGAGATGTCCGGTGCGAGGTACTTGTAAAGGAGCGGCATTGGGAACTACTCGATGAGGTCCGCCTCGCGGAGGGGTTCGAGGACGCCGTTGTTGAGTTTTCCCTTGTCGAAGCCGTCGGGCTTTTCGGCTTTGACCGTGACGGTGACTTGGCCGGCCATCTCGGCGAGATTGGCCATCGCATTCCAGGCACCGAAAAGCTGGTCCCGGTCTCCGGTGAAGGTGAGTTCCACGGAGGTCTGGGGTGCGCCGGGCGGTGGCGTGGGGCCGGGCGGTGTCGGCCCCGGAGGGGTCGGACCGGGCGGGACCGGGCCGGGACCGAGTGGCGTGAGTCCGGTGCCATCGCCGCCGCCAGCGATCGGGGGTGGCGGTGCCGGCTGGGGAAGGGCCTGCGGCACCATGATGAAGCCGGATTCAAGGTCGATTTCGTCCTCGGCGACCTGGGTGTCGAACCGCACTTTCCCGGGGGCGACCTGGTACCTACTATCATCGCCGAGGATGGGCGCACCGCCGCCGATGTAGCCGAAGAGGCGCTTTTGAACGCCGGCTGCAATCGCCTTGGCTACCACCTTCTCGGATGTCAGGCGGGTAAAGCCGAGGAAAGAGTAGAAGCCGGTGACGACTTCGCCCGTGGCGATCCCAAGCTTGGGCGGGGTGCCTTCGCCGAGTTTGAAGAACTCGACCACTTTGCCGGGGGTCACCGTGTCAAAGACACGCTTCTGCACTTGGGTCAGGAGTTCCAAGACGCGCTCGTGGATGCGGGCCTCTTTCTTTTCATTGAGGGTGATCTGGAGGGGACGACCACCGACGGCGACGGGCTCGATGCCGATGCCGGAGCCGTCCACCTTGGGCAGCCAAATCTCGGTGTATAGCTTGAGGAAGGCGGATTCGGCCGCGGCCTTCTCCGTGGACTCGCGCTCGCGCAACTGACTTCTCTGCTCGTCGGTCAGGTTGTGTTGCTTGGCCTTCGTCTTAACGCGTTCGATGGCGATTAGGTAGCGGACGGCGCGACGCAGCACCTCGATCTGATCCGCGGCGGGCACCGCCAGGCCGAGTCCATTGCGGAACTGCCGGGGCTTGTCGCCGTATTTCTCGAGGATTTCCTTGGCGATCTTCTGCTGTTCGGCTTTGGGTTCGGCGCGGAACTCCAGCGGGAGGTAGGCGACGATGAAGGCTTGCTCCCGATCTGGCACCTCGCCGGATTTTGACGGCCAGATACAGACGTTGTGGCCGGCGAGTCGGCCTTCCAGCATCTCCTTGATCTTTTCGCGCACGAGGTCTTCGTCGCGGGCGACCACGTCGGCTTCCTGCTCGACGAGCAGGGTGATGTTGGGGTCTTTCTTGAAGCAGTAGCGGACGCCGTCGAAGTGGAGGTATAGGCACTGCTCCTTCAGTTCTTTGAGGCAGGCAAGAACGGTGGTGCTGTCGAGGTCAGGACCCACGCAGATGGCCAGGAGATCGGCCTCGCTGATGCCGGGGGGCAGGATCTCGGTTTCTTTGGCACCTTCACGGCGCAAACCGCCAAACGAATACATCAGGATGGCGGTGGCGATGCGGGTGGCGGGGCGCTTGAGGGCCTCGGCGGGGACTTCCTTGGCCCGGCGCTCGTCAATGCGGCGGGTACGGGCGTTGGCACCCACGAAGTCGTGCTCCAGGCAAGCCTGATAATCGGCCTGCTGGCCCACCTCCTTGAAGAAGGCGAGCCGGACATTGGGGTCCTGCAGGGGAACGTCACAGGGGCCCAGCACGGCACGGCTCTTGCCGGCAGCGTGGGCCGCGCGCAGGCAGGCGGCCAGAAAACGGAGGGCGCCACGGGTGCGCTGGAAATCGGGGATCGCGGCCCAGCGTTCCCGCATGAGGTCGATTAGGGCGGGGTGGAACGGATAGGCAGCACGGATGCGGTCACGCAGCTCGATGCCTTCCTGCTCGGCCTGCTGTTGCTCGGCCGAAGTCTTGGCATAGGCGCGGCGCATCGCGGTGACTACCTCCTGGTAGCCGGTCGCCGCGTGCGTCGAATCCGAATCTGCGGGCATCTTGCCCAGCAAGCGGCGCTGGATGACACGGAGCACCTCGTTGCCCTCGACCGGCTCTCGGCGCTGGTCCTTGCGGGCGGCCAGATGGTCGATGGTTTGGAGAAGGTTGGTGTAATCGAGGGACTCCCGTTTGCTGGACTGGAGCGAAAACACAAGCACGCTCTTAGGCGTGTTGCCCACCGCCACGGTGAGACGTTTGATGAAGCTGAGCGTCTCGTCGCGCAAGGTCGTGTCGAGGACTTTGATGCCGCCGGCGCTGATGAGGTATTCCAGAACTTCGTCCAGCAGGATGAGATTGGCTTGGTCGCCGAGGAGTTTCAGGATGTCATCGCCGCCGGGAGCCACGCGGGCCTCATCGTCCTTGCGCACGATGTCGTAACCGGCTTCGCCGGCGAGGGACCAGGCCACCCAGCCCCAGAGGGTGTTGACCTTGCCCTTGCCGCCGGGGAGGTCCTTGCCGTTGGCGGGGCTGAAGAACTGGCCGTCGAAGACCGCGGTGTTCACCTTGCCCGGTTTGGGTAGTGGCTTTCCCTCGGGGATCGCATCGAGTGCCTTGCGACTGGTTGAGGCGTGGAGCAGCGAGGCGAGCGTGTGGGATTTGCCGCCGCCAAATGGGGTGATGAGCTTCAATACCCGGTTGCCCGTGCCGCCGGAGAGGCGGGAGAGCACGTCCTGGAGCAGGGATTGCAGGCCGTGGGTGAGGTACGAGGCGCGGAAGAAATGCTCCGGATCGCGATAGACGGCGGGCACGTTCTTGTTGCCGTCGGCCAGCGGGCCGAGGTCGAGGGCAAAGATGTCCTCCGAGAACTCGGGGGACAGGACATCGGGATGAAGTTCGACAGATTCCACCCAGGGCTTCAGGATTGGAGTACTCATTCTTGATCTCTCTTGGGGCTCATTTTCGGCTCACGTTTCGGCTCATCCATTCACAAGTCATTGTTGTTCAGGCACATTTTCGGCTCACGTTTCGGCTCATGATTTGAGCCGAAAACACGTAGCTAAGGCTGCGACCTCGGCCACGTGGCGTCAGGACCTCTTTTGTAACCAGCTCCGCAAGGTCGCGCTTTGCAGTAGCGGTCGGAGATTTCGTGATCTCCTCATATTCCCGTCGCGTGATGCGCTCACGCTTCAGCAGCGCGCCAAGTCCCTTCAATTGGCGGTCATTCAACTTCAGATTCGTAGCGAGTTCATCCAAAGAAGTGGGTTTGTGAAAGATGATTCGGAACGCACCTGCCCGGCACTCGAACTCCGGCTCGGGCACGCCCGCTTCCCGGCAATCCTTGATCATCCGCCCAATGCCGGTGCCAAACTGTTCGATGTACTTGATCAGAAAGAAGGCATCGGCCACCAGCTTATTGCGCGGGTTTGATTCATGGGGCCGTTTCAAGTCCTCGACCGTCAGCCCAGCCGGCAAGCCGCCCGGATTCGACACCTCCAGCCGGTCATCGAAGATTTTCACCACCACGTTGCCGCTGTCGGCGTAGTCGCGATGGCAGACGGCATTGGTGACGGCCTCGCGCACGGCCTCGAGCGGGTATTCCCACTTCTCGGTCCGTTCGAGCTTTCCCTCGATCTTCACGGCCATGCTGGTTTGCCTACGTACAAACGCCATTGCGTCCTCGACCTGCTGGATGATGTCACCCTCGATCACCTTCAGATCAATGAACGCGACTTCGTCCGTGCCCTTGAAGCGGGCGCACCGGAGTTTCGCCTGGAGCAGAAATCGCTGGGGTTCCTTCCCGAACAGCAGCAGCGCAGCGATGGTCAATTGGCCATCCCTGACGACCTTCAACTGCCGCAGCGCGTGAGCCACGGGTGTCTGCGGGTCTATGTCCCAATCTCGTTCGATCTTGGCGCGATTCAGGAACTGCCTCACCTTGCCGGGGTCGATGGCGTCAAGGGTGGCATCCGACCGGGTGGTTTCATCCCATGTCGTGCCGCGCGACGCGAAGTACAGCTCCGCAATCTCGCTTGCCGGGAGCACCTGATTGGTCCGGCCCGACCGCCGGTAAGCGCGTCCGTAGGCGCTGACCGGCTTCGTGGGATTCTCCGCCACCTCGACCACGATCACGGTCTTGCCGGCTTCCTGTTCGGTCGCGATTGCCGGGACCAGTTTCGGCACGGTGTTCTGGGCGATGTCGTTGGCCAGGCGTTCGAGCGTGCCCTTGCCAATCTGCACCCCGACCACCATGCCGTCGTCGCGGACGCCGACGTAGATGCGTCCGCCCTGCGCTGTGGCGAACGCGGCACACGTCTCCACAATTTCGCGGAACTGGCTCAGCGATTCCTTGCGCTCAACGGTCTGTCTTTCTTCGGGAATCATCTCATTCGCGGTTAGAGCAATCGCTCCTGGCCTTTCTGCCGGTCGGCGGTTGCGGTCTTGCCCTCCATCACGGCGTTCCAGTTGGCAAGCAGCTTGGCCAACGCAGACAACTCGGCGGTGGGGGAGACATCAGCGAGTTCGCCGCCCTTGAGCGCCGGGCCTGCGAGGGCCTGGGCGACAAGGCGCAACTGCTCGAGGTTGGCGCCGGAGTCGGAGAGGAACTCGGGGATGAGCGGTGGGCGGTTCTCCAATAGCCAGAGAAGGCGGTGCAGGGTGTCAACGAGCGGCGGGGCGTTGGCCTCGTCGTCCGATAGGCCCAGATCCTCGTCGTCTCCCCGGTCGGTGAAATCCAACAAACGGTACTTGCCCTTGGCCTTCTTGAGGATTGCGTCCGCGCCCTGGGAGATGCCATCGGCACCGTCGAGTTCGACGTGCGTTCCGTTGGCGAAGATGATCGCCTCGCCGGCGTCCAGTTCCGCGCCGCCGTAAGTGTAGCGCCAGAGAACGTAAAAACGTGTGGCGGGATCGAGGCCAGATAGCGTCGTTTCGGCCTTCGCGCCGACCGTCTTCGAGAGTTTGCCCAGAATGGTCTCCAAAACGACGGCCTCGACCTCCGACAGGAACCGCTCGGCGGGCACTTCCTCGCCGTTGGCGTACTCGACGCGGGCAAAACGGGTAAACGCCCTCAGCCCCGCCCCGACGCAGGCGATCACCAGGTCTGCGCCGGAAATCCCCATGTCCCACAGCGTCTCGACCCGCTCGCGAACGATGCTTCCAAGCTCTGGAACCACGTCCGCCTCGTAGTTCCCAGTCTTGGAGGCCGCGTCGCGTTTGCGTGCGACGAGGAAAATGCTGGAGGCTAGGGCGGCGGTACCCATTGCGATGACACGGCCCTTTCTCTCCGTATCGAGCGGCCATGCTTCGGACACTGTGAATCCTGCACGGCGGAGAGCATCAACGAGGGTCGCCCAACCAAGAGTCGTCTTGTGGGCGTACACAACTGTCATCTGGCCTTGTGGCTTGAGAAGGCGTCCAGCCTCCTGAAACGCCTTCTCCATTTCAGTCTCGTAGAATCGTCGTGCCTTGTCCTTGTTTCCTGCGTGGCGATACGACGCGGCAATGATCTCCTGTTTCTTCGGCGAGGCAGGGGCAGCGAAATGCTCTGGGTACAGTGACCCCACAGAGCGGCGAAGCCACAAGAGGAAGAAGTCAGACAGATTGGAATAGGAAACGTTGTCGTAATACGGTGGATCGGTAATGACAGCATCGAGACAACCCTCGGCGAATGGGAAAGACACCGCTGATCCGCGAGAGACGTTCCCAGCTTGCCGGATTTTTGCGAGTTCTTCTATGACGGCAGGATTGTCCTCAAGAACCGCAATCCAACTCGCCCCATCTGGGTTGAAAGGATTGGTCTCCGCGCAGTCCCAGACCATAGGTAGCGATTGCTGAGGAAAGCTGTTTTTCACTCCGCGTCCGCCTGTGTAGTTGAACATGCAGAGCATTGAACAGAAATCCGCGAACTTGCTGATGCCGCAGCCCAGGAGTGTCACTACTGCTTTTGTGTGCTCAGGCGATAGTCCTGCTGCCTTCATTTCCAGCGAAGCCGACTGCAAGGTTGCGCACAACGACATGAGGGTGAGCTGTTGCCGGGGACTGAAGACTTGGGACCAGTTTACGAGCCCGGCTCTGTCTACGTCCATCGAGCGGGGATTTATCTCGATGGCTTCGGTGAGCGCGGGCAACTTGCTGTGAGTGAGCACTTGAGATAGGCGACGCTGAATGAGTTCCTGGTTGGGATGAAGGTCGGAGGGCAGAGTTGCAGTGTCGAGGTAGACTTTGCCTTGTGAGCCTGGTCTGGTTGCTGCTGCTGCCATGAATTGATAGGCCAGCCGTCCAGCACAACCCTCTGCTTTCACATGGTCGCTGTCTGCAACTGTTTTGCAGAATGGGCATGCAGCATTGCCGCCGGTTGAGAACGCTGATGGGTCAAACCCAAGACCTCTTTCATTACGGGCCTCAACAACCTCGAACCGGACCTCCTTCTTGCCCCTAGGCGCGACTATCTTCATGGCGACATGGCGTCCATCCTTTTTGCAGAGCCAGGTTTGTTTCACGAGCGGCACGGTTGCACCGCAGACTGGGTTCTTGCACTTGACCGTTCGCGTCCAGAGGTATGCGACGGGAATGAGGTAGCCAGCAGGCACGTCATCGGACTCGTGCTCCTTGAACCAGTCCGGTTGTAGCGCCGTCTTCTTGCCCTTGTGGGCGGGGTCCGGAATCAGGGGATAGAGATCGCCAATCTCCGCCTTGACCTTCTTGAGAACCCAGTTGCCCCAATAGCGCACCTCGTCGGCCAGGCTGCCCCATGTGCCGTTTGGCCCGGTCATGCCTTTCGCATCTGGGTCCGGCTTGCCGTACTTCTGCGGATAGACCAGCGTGCAGAGTTGGATGATATGGGCAACGGGGTTCAGGTCGTTGGCGTAGGCTTCGCACCCCAGCCGCAACGCCTCCAGCGGAATCGCCCCGCCGCCGGCAAACATATCCAGCACTCGCGGACGCGGCGCGCGGCCTTCCCGGATGTCCGCCTCGGCGACCTTCTCTCCCGAGAACTTGAACTCGTCCACCCAGCCGGGTTTCCCGGCCGTCCCCGCCTTCCAGTCCTCGATCTCTCGGGAAAGGCGCTCGGCATGCGCGGCGAGAATGTGGCCCTGCGCCTCCTTGACGGCGCGCTCGATATCCGCCTTCTGCTCCGGCTTCGAACCGCTGGGATATCGGCAGAGGCGGCTGACGAACTTGGCGGCGTTGGCCCGGCCAAGGGACTTCCGCGTCTCGTCGGTTGCGCCGCTCGGGAAGAACTGGGACGCGGGGACAAGTGCCCCATAGACGGCGGCCCGGCAGGCGACCAGCGGGCGCCGCGCCCACCAGAGGTGCAGCGTCGAGATGTGGCCCTTGCGGACGGACTTCTCGCGCGAGGCCTCGGCGCTGATAGCTTCGATGGGCAGGTAATCTTCTATGAGGCGTCTGTCGTCGCTCATCACTTCTTCTTTCGGTAGCGTTTCTTCGCCTGCTTTTCTCGCTTCCGCAAATGCTTCGGATCACCAAGGTTCCGGAGCCGCGCGGCTTGCTGTTCGGCGGTGATCCGAGCCTTGCGCTCCACCTCGGCTCGAGCTTCAGCGTCGGACGCTCGATTTTCGGCTACGCGGGCGCGAATCTCCGCGTCGCCCGTTTTTCTTTCCGCCCGGCTGGCAACTTCGGCCGCCCGCTCTTCGGCACGTCTTGCAAGTTCCCACCCCATTTGTGCCACGAAAAACGCCTTCTCAAGATCCGGAGTGGAATCGAACGCCGCATCATATTCAGTCCGCCTGTGAATTTGTTCGGTCTGACGAAGGTAACCGTCAATCTGTTCGCGATATGAAAGCTTCGCCTGACGAATGGAGGGTCCGAAGAACTGCAAATATCGAGATCTATCCACAAAAGACACCCCGGCATAAAAGTACTCATGTAGCATGCACTCCTGAAGAAGGTCAGCGTTGATTGGAGCGCCCGGCAGAGACGAAACGTATCGGTATACAGCTTCCGGCGTCCACGTAACCACATGATCTTGCGTCGCAACGAAATCAAGGGCGCGGCTTTGCGAAATAAAATAAACACGAGGAGATGCACTTGTTTTCGCTGAAAGTGCGTACCTGCCTTGCCGGATATTTCTTATCAACACCAGTACTTCCGCCTCAGCCTGAACCTGCAGATCCCCCCGGAAAGTGCCGCGGTACTTGCGGTGGGTCGCCAACTGCGCCTTGGCCTCTTCGATGTCGCCCCAGTCTTCCTGAAGAAAACCTTCCATCTCAGAAGCTCGAACAACGCGAACCCCGTATCGTGTACAAACGTCGGAAAGCGCCTCATGAGGAGATCCTGACGGGGCAACGCGCGCGAGATAGTCGGTAAATGTGCCAACAGTCCCCGCCGCACTCTCGCGTACATAACCGTCAATGAAGAGATTCTGCTTGAAGCCCTCATGCACAAGGGCTGCCGAGAGGAAAGTGGGAGAGTCAACGGGATGTCTCCGAATAAAGTTAACGGCCCAGTCGAGATGATCTTTCGCTTCTTGAGTGAGGTCGGCCGTCGTGAACAGCGTTGCCTCGGCACGATTCAGCTTCTCGAACAGGTCCACGGCATATTCATGATTGTGAGAGCCTGTTGCGAACAACGGAAGAATCACGCTTGAATCTACAAACCAGCACGTATTAGCGAATAAGCCTTGCCGCGTTCTCGCGCAGGTGGGATCCATTCCGGCCATGTGGTAAAGGAAGAACCCCTGCGAGAGGGAAGCCAAATATGCCCTCTGGGGACCGGTCGGTGCAATAAGGAAATGGTGGGCCGCCTCTAGGAAGGCCGCTTGCAGAGCATCACTGGCGAGGGTGGCGGCGTGTTTGCTCAGTTCGCGGAATAGATCTGAGAGGTGCTCCGCAGACAGGGACTGATCCGCGATGATGACATTGGCGATGGCAATTCCGCGGGATCGGAATGCGTCCACAAGGGCGTTCCGCAACACTCTTTTTGCCATTAAACGATCTGCGGAGGTCAGATCGGGTAAACGACTCTGTAAGTCCAATTCGAATTGGCCAAGCGCTTGGTCCTGTTCGAGGCTCCTCTGTGCCGTCACCTCGTTGACTTTCGTCTTGCCTTGGGACGAGGGCGTCAAATGATCTCCTGTCAGCTCGACCAAACCGCTCGTAATGAGACGTGAAAGTCCGTGGTCGATTGCCTTGAGCCCTTCGAGGGAAGCCGCAAAGCCAGCAATCGCTGCTTTCTGGACGAGCTCGCTCTGGGAGATTTGGGAATGGGATGTCGCTATAGAGAAGAGCAACAACGAGTCCAATATGGCTGATTCCCCCGTCGCTTCGCCAATCGCTTTGAGTCTCTGGAAAAGTAGGAGAGAGGAAGCGGCATCGACCTCTTCATCGGAGACCGTGGCAGTTGATGGTGCGCCTGAGTCGCGAAGGCGAACAAAGTGATCAGTGACAGTGATCGCCTGCCTGAGTTTGCGGTGATGGCCGTCTCCATCTTCGTATGTAAGGAGGCGAATATTGTATCGCTCTCGAAACTCCCTGATTTGGCCAGAGGTGGCGTTCGCCAGAAGCATGTGGATTGGGTGCAACGGACTGGCCGTGTGTTTAGCGGTTTGGAGGATGAGGCGAAGGTCGGGGTCGGTCATACTGTGTCCGATAATGAAAACGTCGAACATCTCGAAGACCTGACGGAGCTTTTGCCGAATGTGCGCCCCCGTTTCCCCTGTCAAGACACGATCGTAGTCGGCAGACGTGATAATGGCCGCATTGGGATGTTCGAGGTCGGAGTGAATCTTGACGATAAGGTGGCTGACGCCATCCCGCAGGAGAGAGAGGTCAGTTTGGCTGTTGTGGCGAACCTGATAGTGTTGGCCTTGCGCTTCGAGCGCTTTTTGCAACTCATCGTCGAAGTTTGTAGTCAAGTAGCATGCAAAAGGCCACTTTGCGAGATACTCGTATACTGGTCGGGGCGGAGGGCTTCCGGAAGGTTTAAGGGCCTGCTTGATTGTGGACACGAGGTTTTGGCGACTGCCGAGGTCAACCTCTGCCTGGCGGAGAAGGGCAGGATAGTCTTTTTCTCTTAGGAAAGCGTCATATGAGGGTTGGTCCGCAGTCGCGACGGCGCCGAGGACGTTGTCACGGACAATCTCAGAGAGAAGGCGCCATGATGGATAGCCAAGTTCAGCAGAAGGACCGGCACCAATGAATGCAAAACAGCGGCCAAAGTTAATGGAGCGAACCAAGGTTGGGTCAAGCATGTGGATCTCCGTTGTTCACCGCATTCGAAAAATCAGAGCCGGATGTTCCAACGAACAGTCTCAATAGTCCTCCGTTGCAGCGGTCTGGACCGCGGTTGCGGGAATATCGAAGAAGCGCGCCGCGACGACCTCCCTCTTTGCATGGTCGAGCTGTTTGGCCGGATTCTGGATACGGACGGGTTCGGGGTCGGGATGGTTGAGCGGGTCCCAGACCACGTAGAGCCAGTAGGAATCGCCGAGTTGGACGGCCTTGTACCATTCATTCGTGGTGAGGCGGATGGTCTGGCCGCGTTTGCGGCCCTTGACCTCGATGCGGCGGATGCCGGTGACCGGGTCGCGGTAGCCGGTTTGCGGGTCAGGGGGGCCAAGGCTGCGGATGTCGAAGCCGATCTTTTCGTGCCCGACGCGGGTGCATTCCCAGCCGCGAGCGGTTTCGAAGGCGATCACGACGTTTTCGGCAGCAATCTCGCTTTGGCGGGTGATTTCGGGGTCGAGGTCGTCGAGCAGGTCGGCGATGGACCCCTTTGGTGCGTCGGTGGCCGGGATCACCAGTGCGGTGGCGACGTGGCGGACGGGGCCATGCCGCGCGATAGCGAGGCGGTCGAGGCCGGCCATGCGCTCCTTCTGTGTGCGCTGCATGTCCACCAGGTCATTTTCGGCGCGCTGGCGGGCGATGGCGACGGAGGAATCCGCCTTTTCACGGGCGCGCAAAGCCATGACACGGTCCTGGGCGGCGCGGATGCGGGCGGCAAAGGACTTCTGGAGGTACTCACGGCAGACTTGGACAAACTGCCTGCGTTCGTCCTGACAGGCCTGGCGCCGCTCGCTCTGGTAGGTGCTTTTCAGGAAATCGGCGGCGGGGGCCGGGTCGATGCGCCCGACGGCTTCCGGCGGGTGGGGGCATGCGGGCAGGTCGAGGAGGCAATCGGCGGGGACGATTTCGTAGCGGTCATCGTTGGCTCCGACTTCGCCCAAAGCCAACGGGATGCTCAGATTCTCGCGCACTGCGACCAACTCGGCGAAGAGGGTCTGCGCTTCGCCCTTGGTGTCTTGCCCTCGGATGGTGATCTCAAAGAAATGGAGGCGGTAGGGTCGTTCTGCGGCGGCGTCTAGGTAAAGCGCCATGCCGCCGGCCAGGGGGACCAGCTTCTCATTCAGGCGCTCGTCCACGGCGGCGTAGAGCGGGTGCCCGGGGCCAAAGAGGACGGCGTCAAGGTGCTGGTCGTCGTCGAGGCGGTCCTTGTGGAAGGTGAGCTTGCGATAGGAGGGCTCCGGCTTGCCGAGGCGGCGGACGGATTCGAGGCGGTCGGAGCGGAGGTCGGCGAGGACGTGTTCGACGCGCCAGAGGCCATCGGCGCGGGGTTCAACCTTTAAGCCGATTTCGGCGCACGATTTGACGAACTGCTCCTCGACGTAGCGGGGCATGAGGCGGCGCTCCTCGGCCTCGATGTCGGCGCGCCGGCAGCCCGAGAAGTCCACGTTGGCGCGGGCGAGGGCGATGCCGGTGGCCTGCTCGTATTGGAGCAACAACTGGGGGTCCACGTTCTCGATGCGGTCGAGGTATTCCTGCAACCGGCGCGGGTCGTGGGCGGCTTCGCGCAGGATGTCGGGCAGATTCACGTCGTTCAATGACAGGACTTCGCCGATGACATCGAAGACGCGGTCGGCAAGAACGGCGCGCATCTGGTCGAGCTTTTCCAGCAGCCGGGCGAGGATGCGGCCCTCGACGATGTCCTGGCCCTCCTCGGATTGGGAGGCGACGAAATTGAAGGCATGGACATCGCGTTCCTGACCGATGCGATGGATGCGGCCAAGGCGCTGCTCGAGGCGGGTTGGATTCCAGGGTAGGTCGTAGTTGAGCATCAACCGGCAGAACTGGAGGTTGATGCCTTCGCCGGCGGCCTCGGTGGCGACGCAGATCTGCTTGGTGGTGCGAAACTCCTCCTGGGCGCGCTTGCGCTCGTGGGGGTTCATGCCGCCGTGAATCTGGGTGGTGGTGTAGCCCCACTTCTCCAGGTGGTGGCGAAGGTGGTTCAGGGTGTCACGGTGCTCGGTGAAGATGAGCAGCTTGCCGCGGCCGTCGGTGAGTTCGTGGAACTCGGCGCGTTTGAGGCATTCGCGAAGGGCGGTGAGTTTCGAGTCGGTGCCCTGATCGCGCACGCGGCGGGCGCGGGCGAGCAATTCCTGCAGAGCGGCGATTTCGGCGCGGAGCTGGTCGAGTTCGATGGCGTCGGTGAAGCCATCGGCGATCAGGTCGCGCTCGGCTTCGTCGAGATCATCCTCGTCCTGCTCGGCGTCTTCGGTGCGGCCCTGAAGCTGGGCGAGTCGGCGGGCGCGCTGCGGCGGGGGGAGGTTTTCCAGTTCCTCAAGCAATGCCTGCTGCTTTTCGAAGCGGCGGCGGATGGACTCGAAAATGGCCATCGTGGAACTGGCGAGGCGGCGCTGGAGGACGGTGCGTGCCAGGGCGACGCTGGCCTTTTTGCGACCGCTGGCCTGGGGCAGGAACTCGTTGATGTAGGCGGTGACGGCCTTGTAGAGGTCGTATTCGTCGCGGTTGAGCCGGAACGTGATGGTGTGGGCGTGCCGGTCGGGAAAGAGGCGGCGGCCCTGGAGGTCTTTCAGGTCTTCTTTGAGCCGGCGCAGCGCCCAGGGACAATCCGGGCCGAGGCTGAGGATCTCGCGCCGCATCTCCCCGGCCTTGGCCGGGCTGCGGTGGGGTTCGGGGAACAGGTCTTGATCGAGGAGCCGGATGAAATGGGCGAAACGGTCGTCGTCGCCGTGGTGGGGCGTGGCGGTGAGCAGGAGGACGTGCCCGGCGGGCTGGCCGGTGAGGTGCTCCGCCAGTTGGTACCGCTTGGTCTTTTCGACTTCGTCGCCGCGCGTGGAAGACTTCTTGGTGTAGGCGCTGCACTTGTGGGCCTCGTCAATGATGATGAGGTCCCACCGCTGCTGCCACACGCGCTCGCGGACATCGTCCTGCTTGGCGTAGTCGATTGAGGCGATGACCTGGCTGGATTTCTGCCAGGGATTGGTGAGCTGCTGCTGGTCCACCGCGGAGAAGATGATGTCAAAGGACTCGCCAAACCAGCGGAGCATCTCGTCCTGCCACTGGATGGTCAGAGGCGAAGGGCAGAGGATGAGAACGCGCTCGATGGCTTCGCGGAGCTTGAGTTCCTTGACCAGGAGGCCGGCCATGATGGTCTTGCCGGCGCCGGGGTCGTCGGCGAGAAGGAAGCGCAGCCGGGGCTGGGGCAGCATCTTGAGGTAGACCGCCTCGATCTGGTGGGGGAGCGTGCGGATGCCGGAGAGGCTGACGGCGAACTGCCGGTCGTGGGTGTAGGCAAGGCGGATGCGCACAGATTCGATGAGCAGGCGCAATTGCTCGGCGTTTGCCAGCGGGGCCTTCCCTTCGGTGCTCGGAGCGGCCCCGGCGAGCGCGGTAGCTTCCTCGGCTGTCAGGACGGCTTCATCGAGGGTGCCATCGGGCAGCCGGACGCGGATCTCAAAACCGGTGGAAAGGGGTCGCGCCGCTTCGAGAACGACAGGCGCGTCGAAGTGTCCCGGAATGGCGACCTCCCGGCCGATTGGCAGAGATGGTTCTGACATCCTGTTCTCCACGGCCTGGCCGCCGGCACTTGGCGACTCCCTGTCCTCACCCATACGCGCAGATTATTCAGTGCAATCTAAAAAGTCGAACATCAGTTATTTGGCAGCAAGGACCGCGCCGTCGACGGTCCGGCCAGTTCCCCGTTTTGGACCATTTTGATGAAGCGGTGACGTTCTTCGCTGGTGATGTAGGTCCGGCCGGCGATCAGGTGGACCCGGAGCCAGCCACGCTTGCGCCAGCGCCAGCCGGTGACGCGGGAGACGCCGATCCGTTTGAGGAAGCGGTCGAGAGGCTCGATCTCCGGGCCGCCGTTTTGGTGGGAGGGGTGGGTGTCCATACCGGCAGACGATTGCAGAGGGGGTGGGACAAGGGCGGTCCGAGTTGGCGACAGAGGAGGGGGCGCGATTGGATCGCTAGGGGGGTCGGCACCTTCAGGGTGAGTGCCACCGCGTGGCGGAGAAGAGCGCGCTAGCTACGGACGCCCAGCTTCTCCTCGAGATGCTCGACGTAGGTTCCGACGGTTTTGGTGAGGTTTGGATGTGTGGGTGGGTCGTGGTGGGTTGACCCATTCTAGACGCCCAGCGCGAGCGAGTCGACGCTCACGCCGCAACCAGATCCTCGGACTTACCGAGGAGGACATCGACGGACAGGCCGGTTGCCTGCGGTCCGAAGAATTGGTCGATCTCGCTGACTCGCTCGTAGGGGAGGAAGCGGACCTTTCTAGCGAGACCCAAGTGTCGGAAGGTGGGGCGGGAGAGCTGCTCACGGACGCGGTTCCGACGTTCCAGCGGAGACACGATGAAGAGGGGGTAGAGAGTGTTGGGCGCGACCATCGTGAGGTCGGAGAATCGCAGGAGGCCGGAGTAGATGGCGGTGCTATTCTCGATCTCGAATGCCGCGTCGATTCGGAACTCGTCCTTCCAGACCACATCGATATTCTCGACGTATTTCGCCTGCGTGTCCAAGCCCGCGGAGAAGGACTCTTCGAATTCCCCAAAGCCGAAGGCGGAGGTGAGGCGTCCCTGGTCGGATCTCGGGGCCCAGACTTTCTCGCCAGCGCGTTTGCCGAGCTGGAGAAGCAAACACTGCATTTTGAGATGCTCGGAGAGTCCTCCCGTCGGGGTGGCCTCGGTTGGGGGTCCCGATGCCGTCTCCCCCGGCTCTGGTAACGTCGTGGTGTCTTCGCGGAGGGCATCGGGATCACGGACCTTTTCGATGGGCTGGCGGTTCTGAAGTCGGCAGAGGACAGAATACAGGTCATCGTACTGATCGTAGAAGGCGTCGAGCCGGTCAGCTGCGACATTGGTGAAGCCTCGCAGTTGGAAGTTCTCTTCGTACCCGAAGAGGCTGCGAAATTCGGCGAAGGGGAGCGTGATCTCGCGAGGGTTGGCGATGAAGTAGATCAGGTCCCACGAGGCGCCGGGGTTGCCCTCGAGGCCCTGCCAGAGCTGGCGGGAGAGGGTGGGGCTGACGGTCTTTCCGGCCACCTTGCCGAGCAGCCGAATGGTGGGTCCCTCCACGATCAGGATCTCATCGCCTTCGCGCATCCGATCGAAGCGAGCGCGGTTCGCCGCCGAATCGCGCGAACCCCAGACGGCAATGGGACGCGGGCCGAAGACCTGTTGCAGCGCCCGTTGGGTGGCTTGGTCGACGTACGGAAAGATCCGATGGGAGGACACCTTGTTGCGAATCGTGTCCTGATAATGGACCATCGCCTCGGCATTACCGGGCGGCATGTAGAGAATAAAGATGTTGCGCATGGCGCACTCTGCCAGATGAACGAATGGAACGTACCACGGTTGTTTCTGCGTCACAAGCGGTTATGGAGGAGATGGCTGCGGGTTCGCGAGTTGGCCTTTGAGCCGGGGCGTGTCGGTGCAGGGATCCTCGCGCGCTTTACAGATCGGGAGAGCGCGAGAGCATCCGTGGGCATGGATGGGGACTACGAGTATCTGGTGAAGCTGTGCCGGGCTGGAAAATTGTACGAGGCTGAGGCACTGCTCCGTGAGGGGGTAGATCTGAATCCGCCGCCGAGCCGGCGCCAGTCGGCGCTGGCTGTGTCGGTGGACAGGGGATTTCACAGTTTGGTCGTGCTTCTCTTGGGCTCTGGTGCGAGGCCGACGGCAAAGGACATGTGGGAGGTGGCGCAGACAGGGAACGTGGAGTTCATGAAGCTGTGTTTGGATCACGGCGGTCGATTCGATGACTATCGTGATATCATGGTTGCCTGCGAGCGGGGCGGGGGACCCGCAATCGACGTGTTGGCGGCGCATGGCGTGGATATGGTGACACGTGCGCCCTTGGTTGAAGCCTTGTGCACGGGCAACAAGAGCGTGATCGGTGCGTGGAAGCGCCATCTGGATCGGGACCCGCGTCTGGCGTCGCAGGGTGCCATGGCCTTGGCCGACTTTGCACGGGCAGGTTCTGAACGCGGCGTCGCGTTGATGCTATGGGCAGGTGCGGACCCCCGGATGGCGGTCCCGGAGGCGGAGGAACGGGAATCTGAGCGTCCGAAAGGGTATACGACGGCGCTGGCGGAGGCGGTGGCAGGGGGGAGGGTCGCGATTCTGCGGGCGATGAAGATCGATCCCCTGATGGATGATTTGGCCGCGTTGGTGTGCTTGGCGGATCAGCACGAGCGGCGTGATGCGATGGAGTATCTGTTCGATCTGTGCACGCCGCAGCAGCGTGCCCGGAGCTTGCGTAGGATGCTCGAATCGGCATTTTGGAGCCTAGAGTGGAAATCCGACCCACGGAGCGGATGGTGGGGGGAGTATCCGGCGTCGTCGGAGGTGGAGAAGATCGAACGGTTTGCTCGGATGGGGGCCAGTCTGAACACGCGCCGAAACCAGCTCTTGGAGCTCAGGGTGAGGGCTGCACTGCGGCGGGCCGAGACCGATCTGGCCCTACGGGTTATCCGGGCGCTGGCCAACGGTCCAATCCCTGACAGGCAAGAATTTTTGCGCGTCGTCCGGACCAAGGGAATCTTGGACAAGTTTCGCTTCAGGGCGCTTTCGCCGGCGGACCGCGAGCTTCTCGGGATGAGGCCGAAGAGGCATTGACAGAAATGCAGATGTGTAGTAGGGACTACACAGTACATGAACTCGTTTGGCAGGCACTTGAGAGCGGTCCGCGAGGCGCGGCTAAAGGAGGACCGGCGCTTTTCGGTGCGGCGGGTGGCGGGGCGGGTGGGAATCGAGCCGTCGTACTTGTCGAAGGTCGAGCGGGGGCAGCAGCCGCCGCCAGGGGAGGAGACGGTGCGGAAGCTGGCGGTGGAGCTGGGCGAGGATTCTGACGCCCTACTGGCCCTAGGGGGAAAGGTCTCAGGGGATTTGCTCAAGATCATCCGGGGTCGGCCGCGGCTGTTCGCCCAAGTGATCCGGCAACTCAAAGACTTGCCCGACCACGCCATCGTCCGTCTGGTGCGCGAGGTGCGGGATGGTGAGTGGTAGTGATTGGGGTTCGGTGACCAGATGATTGGAATCAGGGCGAGGAGGCAACGTGATTGAACTGAAGAGGGACGAATTGACGTTCTCGTTTCCCGAGATGGACTGTCAGGTGCGCGAAATGGTCGATGTCGAGATTGGGCGACGCATGCCGACTTGGCTTGCGGAGGATCGGGCTGCGGCCCTGCAGCGGCTGTGCGAGACGAATTGGGCCTATCGCGAGGCGTCGGCCGAATGGCGCCAAGGGGCGCTTGCCAAACTCACTCGTGCCACTGAGGAGGATTTCCGGCGGGCGGCGTGGACCGTGGTTCGCCCTCGGATGTCACGATGTCGGCTCCGCATAGCATTCATGCGGACGCTGCGCATTCCAGATGACGGCACGGAGTACCCGTTGCCGCCAGGTTTCGATCAGTTCCCGTTGAGGCACGTGGATGATTTTGCACTCTCGGTACCAGATGTTTGGCGCAAGAGGGGCGGGGTGATGATGCCGATGTACCAGTCCGAGGCGCTTTGGCTGAATTTCGGCGCCGATTATCCCTTCGCCGTTAAGATCGCCACGGGGAGGGTGAATGCGATCAGCGGGGACGTTTGGCGATCGGGCCTGGGTGACGATCCACAGGATTACGTGGTGGTGCCTGAGCAGCCTTGGCTTGACGGGTATTGCGTCGAGCGGGGTGTGATCAGGCAATTTGTGGCGATGCCGCTTGGCGATGGCTATGGCGTGGAAGAGCAGATCTCGGGAAGGGCGGAGTTCGGAGGACTCCAAATCCAGGCGTATCCCCTAAAGGCGAAACGGTATTTCGAGGAGCAACTCCGGGATGCGGTGCCAGAATCATTGGATGGCCTATTGAAGGAGATCGTTGGCGATGGTCCCGCGTCGGAGCGGTTGCTCTTCAGCCGGGCCGCCCCCGTTTGCTGTCTGTCGGAAGCGGCGATGTCTCTGGCTGCAGGGGGACGGATGCGGCAGGAGGTCTACGAGGACGAGCGTGGCGCGGATGCATGGGAGATCGAGACGACCAGCCGCTGTTTCGTCCACCTCTGTGATTCGCTGGTGTGGCGGCAGATTACTGGCCTTCAACCGCCGCATCCGCCATTCACCGCGAAAGAATACAACAAGCATGGGCTGCCGTGGTTCGACTGGTACGACGACCGGAGAACGTCCCTGGCTGGCGGCAGGGGACTCAGGTCGATCAAGAGCGTGTTGCAGTTGGGCAGGGAAAAGAAGGCGAAGCCGTTGCCCGAGAATGAATCGGTCCAGCCGAATCTCGTGATCCAGTACGGCGAAAAGCGTCGTCCGGAGCAGGTCAGGGAGTGGGTGGAGGAGGCATAGGCAGGATGGGAACGGAGGAAAGCCGCAACCGAGCTACGATGTCCGAGGGGGCCGATTGTCTGACGGACTTGGAGGCATCTGAGAATGATGCGCACTTCGTGGTATTCGAGCCGGTTGGCGAAGGAGAGGTTTCGCGGTGGAGGTTCCTGGAGTGGAAGGATGCGGCACGGTCCGAGCGGGGGTTTCGGCACGAATTTTTCGTGCATGGGGCGGACGGGGAACCGCTGTTGGTTGCGCTAGATCCTCTGTGCCCGGAGGGGAGCCGAATCATAGGCCCACCCTTTCCTGATGCGGTGCCGGAGAGAGTCTCGCCCTGCTATTTGGTCACGCCACCGTGGCGACGAAGCGAGGAGGATTGGGACGTAGAGGGGGCGCAGGCGTGGGAGAAGGCGTTCTTCCGCGCTCATGGCGAGGTGCTTTGGATGACGGAAGGGGATCGCCCTGCATTGAACCAGATTTGGGAAGAGTATCGAACGAGAGTAGTACGGTGTTCGCACTTGACCTTCGAGGACGCGTTGGGGTTGGGGGTTGATGCCGCTCATGAGATCTTAGAAGACTATTTGACGCAGGCGTGGGCGTTCGGGCGGCAGGTGGCGCTGGAGTCGTTGCCGGCGATTCGACGGCAATCCTTGAATCAATTGAGAGCCTATTCGGATTTTGATTCAGAGGCGGGGAGCCGAAGACGCGGGGACGACGGGCCTTGGTTCGTTCTTTCGGAGCCGTATCGGCCATGTGGGGAGGACAGCGAATTTGCCAGAAGGTTGGAGGTGGCGTTTGCGGCGGTCCGGTATCGGTTGGAGTTCGCGGGTGGAGGGACAGCCTTCTGCGTCAACGTGTCGACACGGAAAGCACGCCTGGGCGAATTGCAGGAGTCGGGGTTGCGCGATCCGTCGGAGGGCGGAGGGGAGGGCTCGCAGGAAACGGTGTGCCAGATGATCGAGCAAGCGAAGCGGGAGATTTCTTTCATGGCCGCAATTCCCCGGGACAGTCTTGAGGAGGTTCAGCGATTTCTGGAGGGATTGGCGCGGGGCTTGAGCTACAAGCAGTTGACTGTCTTCCTGGTGGCCTCTACTCCGGTTAGCGACAGCAAGACCGGCAAGATGCGGTATCAGACGGGTGAGGAGATTGGGGACATCTTGGGATTGACACGGCAAGGGGCTAATGCGCGGCTGAGGTCGTTGCCTGGACCTGTCCGCAAGTACCTTGAAAGTCGGAAGCGTTTTTTGCGCGAGTCCCAGAGCGATCCGGGGCCGTCCGCTCTGCCAGATGTTGCCAATGTCCGTAGTGGTGAGCATTCGGGGGGGGGCGGGATCTTCGCATAGGGTTCGGGTACGGACGCGCGGACGGAATCCGCAAAGGAGTGTCGTCCGTCTTCCGCGACTTTGTTAGGCGCCTCGGGTCTTTCGCTAAATCTCTGTGCATGCGAGAGGCGGAAAAGAATGGTTTTCCGCTTTTCCGGCATGCAACACACTGATTTCCAGCGGGTTGGAAAGGCTCTCCAGGAATCTCTTTTCCCTTGCGTGAAGGGTGTAGGCGCAATGCGGCGAAAGCAGGCGCCGAGGAGGCACTCGAATGGACGCCATGTTGCAAGAGTTTTTGGTTACGTACACGACGGCCGCAGAGGGCGCGCGGGAGCGCGCCATCCGAGCGGGACTGGCCGCACTTCGCGGTGATGCGGTCGCTCGAGATGAAAACCTCCTCACGCTGAAGGGCGTGGCGATCGCGGTTGGCTATCACCCTTCGACACTATGGCGCCTCGGCGTTCCTGAGCACTGCAACGAGGGTTTTGGGGGGCGTCCCCGCTACCGGCTGAGCCGGGTTCTGGAGTATTTGCGTTCGGAAGAGTGCCAGCGCCACCGGGCGATCATGAGAGCGGAGAGGCTGGCGAGGAGTAAGAAGGAGAATGGGAATGAATGCGGAATCTGATGGGAGGAGAAACAGTCTGAATCGTCCTGCGGACGATGCGCCCTTCATTAATTGGGTGCGGTGGTACACCGGCTTGCCGTTCTGTTGGAACGTGACGCCTGTGGGAGCACCGCGCTTTGGGGATGAAGGCAGTGGGAAGCGGCCGATCTTAGCGGAGTGGCCGTATCGAGAGTCCATGGGTGAAGAGGAATTCAAGATGTACTGGGGCCGTGGCAACCCGCACAACATCGGTCTGATTTGCGGGGAACGTTCGGATCTGGTGGTCTTGGATTTCGACGAGCCCGAGTGGTACTGTCGGTGGGCGCGGAGGCATCCCGAGGCGGCGCAGACGTTGACGGCGGCGCGGGACAACGCGGAGCCGGGACGGGTGCACCTTTACTTTTCGACCGAGGAGAGCGATGTCCCAGACAGTCTGACAAAGACCGCAAACGGGTGGGGCGACCTGCTGAGCAGCGGCAGGCAGGTCGTTGCCCCGCCATCGGTGCACTACACTGGTGGACGATATCGATTCGTGAACCAGAACATGCCTTTGCCTTGGCGCGACGAGTACACGCCGGAGCCAATGAGGGCCAGCGGCTCGCCGAGGGTGGTCGTGCCCGGAGTGGACATACGCGGTGCTGGGGCTGCTTCGATGCCCCGGCGGTGGCTCGCCATGCTTGAGATGGGTGCGCCAAAGGGTGTGCGAAACGACGCGGCGTTCAAGATCGCCGTCCAGCTGCGGGACGGGGGATTGCCTGAGGATGCGGTGACCGCCAAGGTGCTGGGTTTTGCCGCGCGCTGCACCCCGCCGCTTTCTGAGCGGGAGGCGCGTGCGGTTGTCCGTTCGGCGTTTACCCGGCCGCCGCGTGAGCCGTCGGCCAAGTCGGCAGGGCCTCCTCCACCAGTGGCCCCACCGTCTGCGACGGTCTCCACTCTTGGGGAAGATCCTTGGCCGGAGCCGCAGCCGATCAATTCCGTCGACGTGCCGCTTGTGCCATGGCCCTGGGATGCGTTCCCGCACGTGCTGGCGGACATCGGCCGGGCCCTTGTCGAGTCCATAGGAACGAGCCACGAGTTGCCGGGCTTGGGGCTAGCCTGTGCCGCAAGCATGGCGTTGCGAAACAAAGTCCGGGTGGAAATCAAGCCGGGGCACCTCCAATTCGGAAACATCTATGGCTTGGCGGTCTTGCCGCCTGGGGAAAAGAAGACTCCAGTCGGGAAGGTACTACTCCCGCCTTTTACGGACTGGCAATCCGAGCAGCAGGCGGTCTTCCGGGATGAACAGAATCGATGGAAGGCCAGGGCGCGACATGCCAAGGTGCGGATTGCCCAGGCTGAGAAGCGGCTGGAGAAGGCAGTTGGCGCTGATGCGAAGGCGATCGAGCAACAGATTTCAGAGCAAGAGCGCATATTGACCGAGAAGCCGATGCCGCCAGTGCTGCTGGCAAACGACGCCACCAGTGAGGCGCTGGCGCTGAGAATGCGCGACAACGGTGGGGCCATCGGCGTCTTCACGAGTGAGGGCCGCAAGGTGCTGGCGATTGCCGGGGGGCGGTACTCCAAGGGCAACGATCCGGATCTCTCGTTGTGGCTGGCTGCGTACTCAGGCGACTATTGGCGTTGCGACCGCGCCAGCGCCGACCGGGAGCCTTTCGAGCTACACGAGCCAGTCTTGGCGGCTCTGGTGATGAGCCAGCCAGACACGTTGCGCGCCATGGGAGAAAGTGCCGAGATGCGGGACAGCGGGTTCCTGGGGCGCTGGGAGTACATCTGCCCCGACTCGACCGTGGGACAATATCACGCCGGCGTCATTGATCGCGGCGTCGTGGAACGGTACGCGATTGCGATCCGCCGGTTGATCGAGATGCCGATGTCCGTCGGCGCGCATGAACGAGCCGTGCCGCACAGAGTGTCCCTGACGCCGGAGGCATTCGATCTGTGGGTGGAATATCACGACCGGCTGGTAGCCGAGTCGAAGGAAACGCAAGCGGTGGCTCCTGGGCCATTCCAGCAGTATCTGGTGAAACTGCCGGAGCGGATCGCGCGGATCGCGCTCATCTTTCATGCGGTCCGGGAGGTCGGGGATGGCAGGCCGTTGGGCCAGATCGAGGGCGATGAGATTGAACGGGCGTTCCGTGTCGCCGAGGCGTTGAAGCAGCACGGCAAGCGGGCTTTTGGCATGATGGGCCAGAGCGCCGAGCATGCGAAGGCGCGCATCTTGTGGCGCACATTGCATGATCGCCGGGAGAAGTTTCGTGCGGAGCGCGAAAGGGAGGGCTTGGGCGCCCTGGTGGCCGTGAAGCCAAAGGACGTGGCGCGGTATGGCTGGGCGGGCATCGGCGACTGCGAGGAGGCCCGCCGGGTCCTGGATGTGCTTGCGGTTAAGGGTTGGCTTCGCGAGGAGACGCTTCCCGGAGGCGGTCGTGGCCCAAATCATGTTCTCTACCACCTGCACCCGAACCCGCCGGACAGGTGCGTGGATCGGTGAAGGCGCTGGGAGCGTGTCCCCACTTCGGGGTAGGTTGGACCGCGGCGGAGCCCCCTGCCGATTTTCCCGATTCTCCCGATTGGTTTGGAATTCGTCGGGAAGATCGGGAAGATCGGGTGCCATGTGGCACGCGACGCGGCGCACCGGGGGGCGACGGGGCGCATCTGTGTGGGCCGCGTCGGGTCATGGGGCGAACGCCAGAGCAATTCTGGTGCGACGATTTTCGCGGACGATGCGGGAGAGATTTTTTTGTTTTGGGTGCCGCATGTGCGTCGGATTTGCGTGCGCCTACAGTCTCAGGGGTCAGGGGGTAGGAAAAGGGGAAGACATCGCCCCATTTTTCCCCGTATTGCGCCGTGTTGCGTGCATCCGAAGATTGGGAGCGATGAGGGCGCAACTCCCTATGAAATTGGAGGTTGTGGGGGGCTTAAGAATTGCGGGGCTGGGATTTGAACCCAGGACCTTCAGGTTATGAGCCTGACGAGCTACCAGGCTGCTCCACCCCGCGGTTGTGAGCGGAACGATGGCGGAGATAGTGGGAAATGCAAGCCTTTTGTTTTTCTTGGGGCGGGGGGTGCTAGAGCGTGCGATTTGGCGATGTCAATGCGATGTGGCCGACGATACATTTTTGCAAAATTGAAGAATTTCCAAACTCGGTTGACAGGGGGGCTGATGGGGCTGCAATTAACACATGGTCGTGGAGATGGAGTGCGTTTTGGACGCCCAAGCGGTGCTGGGGGAGGGGCCGGTCTGGGACGTGGAGAAGCAGGTTTTGTATTGGGTGGACATCGAGCGGGGGGAGGTTCACGTCTTCGATCCGGAGCGGTTGGAGGATCGATCGATCGGGCTGGGGCTGAAGGTGGGGGCGGTGGTGCCGGCGCGCTCTGGGGAGCTGGTGGTGGCGACGCAGGAAGGATTTGGCGTTTTGGATCCGCGGAAGGGGCGTTTGACGCAGATCGCGGATCCGGAGGGGGACAATCCGGACAGCCGGTTCAACGATGGGAAGGCGGATCCGGTGGGGCGTTTTTGGGCGGGGACGATGTCGATGTCGGGGCGGAAGGGTGCGGGGGCGCTGTACTGCCTGGATACGGATGCTTCGGTGGATCGGAAGCTCGAGGGTGTGTCGATATCGAATGGGCTGGCGTGGAGCCTGGACGAGGACGTGCTGTATTTCATCGATTCGCCGACGCGGCAGGTGGTGGCCTATGATTACGACGCGGATTCGGGGGAGATCTCGAACGAGCGTGCGGTGGTGGAGGTGCCGGGAGAGGAGGGGACTCCGGATGGGATGACGATCGATGCGGAGGGCAAGCTGTGGGTGGCGATGTGGGATGGGGCGCAGGTGTGCCGGTTCGATCCCTCCAGCGGGAGGATGATCGAGGCGATATCGGTGCCTGCGACGAGGGTGACGTCCTGCACGTTCGGGGGGCCGGATCTGGAGACGCTGTATATCACGACGGCGCGGCGGGGTTTGAGCGAGCGGCAATTGAAGAAGGAGCCATTGGCGGGCGGGATCTTCCGGTGTAGGCCGGGGGTATCCGGGGTGGAGGCGTATTATTTTGAGGGGTGAGGAATCCGTCGGACAAAGTCCGACGGATTCCTAGGTGCGCCAGGGCTGGCGCCATGGGCGGGAGAGGAGGCGGTTGGCGTCCGGGTCGGCGGGGAAGGTTTCGGCGACGGGGTCCCAGTGGAGGGATCGGCCGAGGCGGAAGGCGATATGGGCGAGGTGTCCGAGGGATGCGGCGCGGTGGCCGATCTCCTCGTGGGAGCTGGTGGGGCCGCGATCGCGGATGCGGTCGAGCCAGTTGCGGTGGTGGTCGTTGGCGCCGCTGATCTGGCGGTCGGTGAGGCCCATTTCCTCGAATAGGGAATCTGGGCCGCCCTCGATCGGGCCGCCGGAAGACATGGAGGTGAGCCATCCGCGTTCGCCGACGAAGATGCCACCGAAGTTGCCGGCGAGGCGGGCGGCGGGCGGGACGGCGCGGTAGACATCCTTGACCATGTTCCAATCTCTGACGAGGTGGAGGAGAGTCCCGTTGGGGTAACGGTAGGTGAGGGTGGGGAATTGGCCGGTGCTGGGCGGGATGATCTCGCCGGGGCCGGAGGTCTCATAGCCGAGGGCGTACTGGATGACGTCGGCGCTGTGCGAGTGGTGCCAGGTGATGGAGGCGACGCCGAAGGCATCGGAAAAGGCCCAGGGGACAACGCCGGGCTTCGGGTTGGAATGATAGCGGTGGTGGTATGGCTTCCATGGGGCTGGGCCGACCCAGAGATCCCAGTCGAGGCCATCTGGGACGGGTTCGGCTGGGAGGGGGAGATCGACGGGGAATGGCGAATCGCCGGCCTCGCGGAGGAAACTCCAGAGGGTGAACACGGCCTTGATCTTTCCGAGGCCCCCGGCGCGGACGAAGTCGCAGACGCGACGGATGGTGCGGTTGGAGCGGTACTGGCTTCCGGTCTGGAAGACGCGGGAGTGTCGGCGGATGGCATCCACCATGCGGCGTCCCTCGGCGATGGTCATGGAGACGGGCTTCTCGCAGTAGACGTCTTTTCCTGCGGCGGCGGCCTCGGCCGCCATGGGGGCGTGCCAGTGGTCGGGGGTGGCGATGAGGACGGCATCGATGTCGGGGCGGGCGAGGATCTCGCGGTAATCGTTGTAGGAGGCGCAGCCGGAGTAGGCGCCGCTGGTCCTCGCGGCGGCATAGGTGGTCTCGATGAGGGCGCGGGCCTCGTCGCGCCGGGAACGGTCCACGTCACAGACGGCCATGACCTGGATGTCCTTATAGCCCGCGGCGAGGCCGAGGTGCCCGTGGCCCATCATGCCGATGCCGATGATGCCCAGGGTGATTCGGTTGCTGGGGGCAACGCCGCCGGGGGCGGCGCGGCACGCTGCCGGGAGAAACTGCGGGGCGACGGCGGCGGTGGCCATCGAGCGCAGGAACTGTCGGCGGCTGGTCGCCCTCATGGCGCAGGGCCTCCCGCAAGATCGAGGGACAGTGCGTCGAAACGTGGGATCTGGTCGGACGAGGCACTTGGGCCGAAGGCGAACATCGTGGGCCTGAGGTTTTCGTCGCGGATCGTTTCCAGGATGGCGCGTCCGCCGGCCTCGGTGAGTGGGCTGTGGCCGCGGGAGGCGATGGTGACGAGGCGGTTTCCAAGCGTTCGGATCGCGGCGGCTGGATCGATGCCCGCGCGGATCCAGCGTTGGATTTCGGCGCACGCGCCGATGCGAGGGCTGGCGTGCTTGCAGGCGGCCAAGATGGGCTCTGGCCGGTCGCCGGCGATGGCGAGGCGGATGTCGTGGGCGTCACAGAAGGATCCGATCGCCGCGAGATCCGGGGGGGTGGATTCGGCGATGACGGTTTCGGCGCCAATTTTTCTGGCAAATTCGAATCGTTCGCGCCAGGCGTGGGCGTCGGGCGAGGGGTCTGGGACGCGGAGCGTCAGCAGGGTGACGCCGTCTTTGTCGAAGGAAAGGCGGAGTTTCTCGAGGGCGGCGGGGTCCAGTGAGGCGTCGAGGCGCGCACCCGTGGCCGGATCTAGCACTTGGCCGTAGGAAGCCCCGATGTAGGCGGCGGCGAGAGGGCGCGCCCGTGCGGCGATGTCGGCCAGCGGGGTGGCGAGTGGCACATCGGCCTCGATGCCCTTGCGCCAACCGAGGCGTTCTTGTGCGCGGGCCGCCGGGGTCAGGAGCGCGCTGGGCATCGTGGGCACCGGGAGATCGCCGAGGACGAACTGGGCGGCGGCGAGATAGAACTGTAGGAACGCCGGATCCGAGAACACGCGGGGGTTATGGGCGATGGCGGAATAGAAGATGCGGCCGCGCCCGTAGCGCCTGGCCCAGGCGATGGCGTAGTCGTCATCGCGCCGGAATGGCTTTCGGCCCTCGGGCATCGCGACCCTCGATGTGTCGAGGTGGAGCAGGACCCTGACGCGATCTCTGGAGAACGGCTCCCCGAAGCGGAAGAACTCATCGCGGTGCTCAAAGCCCTCGGGCGGGAACATGGCGGTGAGGGGGTGGGCGGGATCGTCCACGATCAAGCGGGCGCGCTCGTCGGCGGCAAGGTGGCTCGCGCCTCGCGCGCCGAGCATGCGGCCGAACTCGGGCCAGTCCTCGTGGGCGCCGGGCCACCGCGTGAACGCGACCGAGGTGCCGTGGACCCCCATGAGTCCGCCGCCGGAATAAACGAATTCGACCATGGAGCGCCGGAGCGCGGGATCCTCGAAGAGGTTCCCTACCGTATTGTTGAAGAAGACGGCGTCGAACCTGGCGAGGCTGTCGGGCCGGAAGACATCGGGGTTCCGATGGATCTCGGTGGCGAAGGCGCCTGTGCGTTTGCCCAGGAGCTCGAACGCGGCATTGGCGGTGGGGATTGAGGCGTGGCCGGGATAGCCGACGTTGAGGTCAAAGATGAGCAGCCTGCGGGGCCGCGCGGGGGCGGCGGGTGCCTCAGTCGGGAGTGCCGCGGCGATCCTATCCACATCCGGGATCGGGGCCGGGGTTTGCGCGATGGCGGAGGTGGCGCGGAGCGCGGCGAATCCGGTCGCCGCGGTGAGGAATTGGCGGCGGGTACAGCTCGGGCGGTGGCGCGGTGGAAACGCGCCGTGCATTTCGGACGCCGTCCGGCACGGGGGGGTCAGGGGAGGTTGAGTTCCCGGACCCAGATGTTGCGGAATTTGACGGGGCAATTGTGGCCGGTGAGCGCGAAGGGGAGCTGCGCGGGATGCGGCGAAAGCGGGACGACCTTCCGGTGGGCGATGCGACCCTTGATCTCCGTGTCATGCTGGGCCAGGACGCCGTTGTGGAAGACGGTGACTCGCGGGGGGCTGACGACCTTGTCGCCGTCGTACACGGGAGCCTTGAAGATGATGTCGTAGGTCTGCCATTCGCCGCGGGGCAGGGTGGCGTTGGCGAGCGGTGGGGTCTCACCGTAGACGGCGGCGGCCTGGCCATCGGCGTAGATCTTGATCGAGTGCGAATCGAAGATCTGGATCTCGTAGAGGCCCATGATCCAGACGCCGCTGTTCCCCTGGTTGGTCCACTTCTCCGTGTCCTCGATGGGACCGCACCATTCCACGTGCAACTGCATGTCACCGAATGCCTGCTTCGTCGTGAGGTTTCCTTTGCCGGCGACGATGGCGCCATCCTCGACCTTCCATTCGTTGGGGTCGAACTGGGAGAGGTCGGCCCCCTGGAACAGGACGATGGCGTCGGAGGGCGGGGAGCCGGCCTTGCCCGGCGTGACGACGGGGGGCACCGGCCGATCGGGGTCGTGCTTGTGCCACTGGGTGCCGGGCACCAGGTCGGTGTCGCGGTAGCCCGGGGTGCCATCCTTGCCGAGGACGTGATCGGCGGCCACGGCGGGAGTCGCCGAGAGCAGGGCGATCGCGATGAACCACGGATGGACACGGATGGACACGGATGCCGGTGGGCGGGTCATGGTTGGGTTCCTAGCATCCCGTCGGACTTTGCCAAGTCCGACGAGATGGGGGCGAAGATTCCGGACGTCGCCCACTCGGCCCATCTGTGACCAGATGGGCTACCCTCATCGGCGGGCCACGCCGGGGCCGAATGCCCGCGCGATCACTCAGCGCTTTCCGACGCAATAGAGGGTCGAATCGCTCCGGATGAGCAGCTGATTATTGTGGACGATCGGCGAGGCGTTGAAGCGGCCCTCGTCGCCGGCGATGCGGTTCTGGGCGACGAGTTTGAAGTCGGGGTCCGCCTTGACGACGAAGGCGGTGCCTGAGCGATTCGCGTAGAAGAGGTGGCCATCGGCGACGACGGGGGACGCGTAGATGCGGGAGCCCTCGCCCTTGGCGGTTGGATCTTCGACGGGCGGGAGGGCCTCCTCGTAGACGAGTTTGCCGGTCTTGGCGTCGGCGCAGAAGACCTTCTTGCCCTTTTCGTCGGCCCAAAAGAGATGACCATCGTGGTAGACAGGGGAGCTGACATTGCTGCCTCGGTCGAGGCGCCATACGGTGTGGGAGTCGGTGACGTCGCCGGTGCCGCCGGCGCGGACGGCGACCGCGGCACACTTTCTGGCGCCGATGGCGAAGACGACCCCGTCGTGGGCGATGACGCTCGGGCAGACGTAGTCATCGATGCCGGCGCAGTCCCAGAGCGATTTTCCGGAGGCCGGGTCGAACGCCTTGAGGCGGCCCTTGCTGCTGATGACCAGCTCGTGTTTTCCGCCCACCGGGACCAGGAGGGGGGTGTTCCAGGACATCTGCATGCCCTCGGCCTTCCAGACCTCCTTGCCGGTCTTGCGGTCCAGCGCCACGAGCGAGCCGCATTCGACGCTGGCGTTGACGATGACGAGGTTCTCGAAGAGGACGGGGGAGGTGGCTGAGCCCCAATTGTGGGTGCCATCGCCAACCTTGGTGGTCCAGATCTTGGAGCCGTCGTGTTTCCAGGCGGAGACCCCCGTGGTGCCGAAGAACGTGTATATCGCGTCGGTGTCGACGGCGGGGGTGCTGGAGGCATAGCCGTGCAGGGGCATGAAGCCATTGTAGGCGGGGACCGGGCCATCGGACTTCAGGGATTTCTCCCACAAGGTGCGCCCGCTGGAGCGGTCGAAGCAGAGGAGGTGATACTTGAGGTCCTCGGGATCGCCCTCTTTCTTCGGGTCCTCGGCGTATCCGGAATAGCAGGTGACGAAGATGCGGTTTCCGAAGACGACCGGGCAGGAGGCGCCGAGGCCGGGGAGCTTCGATTTCCACGCGACGTTCTTGGTGGCGCTCCATTCGGTGGGCAGGCCCTTCGCGGCGTCGGCTACGCCGAGGCCGCCGGGGCCACGGAACTGGGGCCAGTCGCCGGAGGTGGCCGCGGCGAGAGCGGCGGTGCAAAACAATGGAATCAGGGCGAAGAGAGTTTTCATGCGTTTGCGGAACTTTCGGGGGTCGCGGGCGCAAGTCAAGGACGGGGCAGCGCCGAGAGGCGGTTCGAATCGGGGCAACCGGGTAGGGAAACTTGGCATCGTGGCGCAGGCATTCCCCCGCCAGAGGCGGGCAGATCGCCTGCGTCAATGGCCCTGCAGCAACGGGGGCAGACAAGAGTGTCTGCCTTACAAGCCGTCGGGGTGACCCATTCCCAGCCAAAAAATATCCGCGGCATCCCGATATCCGTGGTTCCAAGTTTCAGGTCAGCCCCGCCCCCGGCGCGCGGGGGC
>CAZYWZ010000076.1:0-32663 GCA_964651705.1 uncultured Verrucomicrobiales bacterium | reverse complement strand
CCTACATTCCCAAGTGTTGCGCCTCCGGGTAGTGCCTTACGCGAGGATTTGGGGTTGTGGTTGCCCCGGGAGGCGCGAGATCCTAAGAGGTGGGCATGGGCAGGATCCTGTTTGCGTGGCAACTGGCGGCGGTTCTTCCCGTCGCGGTTCTGTTTGCTTCATGCGGGCAGCGGGGCCGTGAGAAGGATCGCGAGCCGAGCCGGGAAAAGGTCGCCACTCATCGGCTTGGGCCGGGTGAGGTGGTGGGAGAGATCAAGGCCCTGTGCGTTGACGGGGGCCGGAGGGCGGTGTACGCGGGCGGTTCCGGTCGTGCGGAGGGGGACGGGGGCATGGCGTGGCGCGTGGCGAGGTGGCGGGTCGGCGATGGCGGGACGGGTTGGGTGTTTGACGCGGACGGTGTGATCTGGAGTGATCCCGGGGAGGGGGATGACCGGATGCTCTGCATCGCCATGGACGGCGAGGGGGCGCTGTACGGCGGAGGCTTCGACACCGTCGGCGGGAACTGCCGCTGGCGTGTCGAGAAATGGGATGCCCTGACGGGTGAGCGCGTGCGATCTTTCGGGCAGGATGGCGCCCTGGCGACCAACGCCAGTCCCGGGGATGATTACGTCTCGGCCATGGCCTTCGTCGGGGGCGGCGAGGGGGCCTTGATCCTGGCGGGATGCGATAGCCCCGTGGTCGCCGAGGGGGATCGCCTCGGGAGCGGCAGGGAAGATCGATCGAACGACGATGCCTGGCGCATCGAGAAGCGTCGTGCCTCGGATGGCCGCCTGGTGGCGGAGTTTGGCGACGGGGGCATCATCCGGGTGGATCCGAGCCCGTTCAATGACGAGATCAATGCCATCGTGTTGGATGCGGGGAGGGGCCACTTCTTCCTGGCGGGATGGGACCGCGTCTCCGGAAAGAGCGACAGGCAGTGGCGGATCGAGAAGCGGAGGCTGGATACCTGGGCCCTTGTCGAGTCGTTTGGTGCGGCGGGCGTGATCCAGGAGAACCCGAGCGCGCTCAACGACGTGCCCGCCGCGATGGTCGGGGATCCCTCCTCGGGCCATCTTTTCCTATCGGGCTGGGACAACAGCGCGGGCAGCAAGCGCTGGCGGATCGAGAAGCGGCGGATGTCCGATGGCGGCCTGGTGGAAGGCTTTGGAAGGGGGGGGGTGCTCGCCTTCGACCCGAGCGACGATAACGACGTCCCCAAGGCGATGGCCCTGGATGCCGCCGAGGGAGTCCTATTCATCGGAGGGGTCACGCGGCCGCCGGAGGGCGATCATTGGCGCATCGAGAAGCGGCGAACCGACGACGGGACGCTGGTCACGGAATTCGGCAACGGCGGCGTCATCCAGACCAATCCCTCCTCCGGAAATGACGAGATCCGGGCGATGGCCGTGGATCGGGGGTCCGGGTTGCTGTGGGCGGCCGGGTTCCAGAAGTGCGGCCGCGAGTCCTGCTGGTGCGTCCGGGCTTTCAGGGCCTCCGACGGGGAGCCCGTGGTGGGCCCGGCGCGATAGCGATGCCACCAGCGGCCGGTCTACTTGAGCTTGTAGCTGATGGCCATGCCGTCGCCCTTCTCCTCGGAGGCGCGGATGATCACGGTCTCGTAGTCGGGACAGGTCTGGATGTATTCGAGGAAGTCGGGCATGGCCTGCGCGTGCTTGATCACGTTGTCGGAAACGACGACGGCCCCCTTCTTCAGCTTGGGTTCGAGCGCCTTCAGGTATCTGAGGTAGTCGCTCTTCTTGGCATCGAGGAAGACAAAATCGAATTCGCCCTCGAGTTTCGGGAGCTCGACCAGCGCGTCGCCCTCGATCAGGGAGACGGTCTTTTCGAGGCTGGCCTTGGCGAGATTCTCACGGCAGAGCCTGGCGGTCTCGGGGTCGATCTCGATGGTGGTGAGGTGCCCGCCGGTGCGCTCTAGGCCAATGCCCATCTGGATGGCCCCGTGGCCGATGAATGAGCCGACCTCGACCGCGCGCTTGGCCCCCGAGGACTCGATCAGGATGCGGAGCAGCAAGGCGTCGGCCCCCGTGGTGCTCATGTTTCCTCGGGGGAACGTCTCGAGCAGTTGTTTGCGCGCGGCGACGACCTCGGGCGACGGCTCGGCGGCGGGGGCGGTGGACGCGAGACCAATGGCGGTTGCGACAAAGAGCGGGAGCGTGCGTTTCATGGGGACCTCCGGGGTTGGTTTGGGCATCGAGGATGGGGGTTGGCGGAGGCGCGGTCAAGGATCCCCGAGATGCGGATCCCCGCGAGATGTGCCGCGTTGCTTGGTTGGGTGGAATCGCTTAAGGTTCTGGCATGCTGGAAGCGATGTCCGGGGCGCGGGATTCGGAGCGGCGCGCGCGTATCGAGCGCAAGCTCAGGCTGGCGGCGGGCCTGTTGGAGTTTGCGTGGCGGATCAAGGCGGATCAGGTGCGCCGGAGGGAGCCGGGCGTGGGATCGCGGGAGGCTTGGCGGAGGGCCTATGACTTGATCGACCGCGCGGCGCATTGAAAGGTCGGGATGGAGAACGTTGTTGAAATATTCCGGGATCTTCTGCGGCGATTCGAGGACGCGGGCATCCCCTACATGGTGGTCGGTTCCGTGGCGTCGATCGTCTACGGTGAGGCGCGTTTGACCCGCGACATGGATGTGGTGGTAGACCTTCGCCCGGAGGATGTCGCCCGGTTTGCCGGGCTGTTCGACCCGGTCGAATTCTACTGTCCGCCTGAGGAAGTTTTGCGGCAGGAGGTGGTCGAGCGCGGGCAATTCAACCTGCTGCACCAGGAATCCGGCCTGAAGATCGATGTCGTGTTGAGAAAGGACACCGAGCACGGGCGGGAGGAGTTCTCGCGCCGGGCCCGCGTTCCGTTCTGGCAGGGGTTCGACGCGTTCCTCGCGAGTCCCGAGGATGTCATTATCAAGAAGTTGGCGTTCTATCGCGAGGGCGGGTCTGCCAAGCATTTGGCGGACGTGAGAGGCATTCTGGCCGAGACGGCGGTGGACAAGAAATATATCGGGCGGTGGGTGGATCGCCTCGGGTTGGCGGAGATCTGGCGCGGCATTTGAAGGCCGCCCCCGCGCGGCACGGCTGGCTGTTGGTTTGCCTCTCCGGTTGGCGTGCGATATGATCTCGCGAGTGCACGCGGGCCAGAACGTGGCGATCCTGATGAACCTGAGCCGACCGTACGATCGGCAGGTGCTGCGGGGGATCACGGAATTCGTCAAGGAGGCGGGGCTGAAGTGGCGTTTCTATGTCGAGGAAGATCCCGCCGACAAGATACCGGACTTCGGGCAGTGGGCCTGCGATGGGCTCATCGTCGACACGGATGACGGGCGCCTCTTCCGGGCGGCGCGGGGGCTGTCGGTGCCGCTCGTCGGGATCGGGAGATTCGGGGGGGAGCCGCGGCCCAATCGGCGGACGCGCACCGTCGGGCCCGATGATGCGATGATCGGCAGGTGGGCCGCCGACCATCTGGTGGAGTGCGGGCTGCGGCATTTCGCGTACTGCGGGATCCGCCAGAGGGGCCCCGACCCGTGGTCGGAGGTGCGTTTCGCGGGATTCCGGAGAAGGCTGTCGGATCTGGGTTTTCCTTGCCTGCGCTATACCGGCAGGCACGTCTCCGCCCGGCACTGGTCGCGCCTGCAGAGGGAACTCGCGGGTTGGTTGGGTTCGGTGCCCAAGCCCATCGGCATCATGGCGTGCAACGACTGGCGCGCCCGGCACGTCCTCGAGAACGCCCGGCAATTGAGATTGCGGGTGCCGGAGGACGTGGCCGTCATCGGGGTGGACAACGACGAGCTGACTTGCGAGATGGCCGACCCGCCGCTCTCGAGCATAGCGCCCGCCACCCGCGAGATCGGCTATCGCGCGGCCCGGGTGCTGTATCGGCTGATGTCCCGTCGGGCGGGGCGGGTGGACGACGTGCTCGTGCCGCCATCGGAACTTGTGCGCCGGCAATCCACCGACCTGCTGGCGATCCGGGATCCGCAGATCCACCGCGCGCTGCTGTTCCTGCGCGAGCGCGCGGGAGAGAGCATCGGGGCACCCGAGGTGGCCAGGGCCGCCGGCGCGTCGCGCGCGGCGCTCGACCAGCGCTTCAAGCGAGCGCTTGGCAGGACCGTTGCCGAGCAGTTGCGCAGGGTCCGGACAGAGATAGCCTGGGACCTTCTGCTCTCGACGCGACTGCCTTTGCACGATGTCGCTCGGCGCTCCGGATTCCGGACCGCCCAGTACCTCTGCTACGTGTTCCGCAGGGACGCCGGCAGGTCGCCCGCGGACGTCCGCGCCCACAGGGGCCTGGCCGCGAGTCGGCTTCCCCAGGGTCCGACCGGCTGACCTGAAACTTCAAACCTCGAATCGCACGGACACCGAAGGTAAATCCATGGAATTCCGGCGTTTGTGAATCTGAGGGTAGCCGCCGAGGTGAGGAGGCGGATGTGCGCCACCAAGGGAAGTTTCCAAATGAATGATGTGGCGCGTCCCCGCGCCGACGGCGAAGCTGACTCGAAAATCGGGTCGCGAGGTAGGCTGCGCCTTGGCGCACGCGGACGGTCGATTCGGCAGCGTGCGCCAAGGCGCGGCCTGCCATTTTCCGGCCCGGTGGTGCCCCACACGCGCCGCCCGGCCCCTCCGTGACCGGAGGGGCTACATTCTCCTCCCCGCCCGCGGACGGTTCGCGGGCGATGCCGCGGGGAGGATGTCCAGAAAAAATCGTAATCTCTTTTCGAAAACATCGCAATGGCCTGGGCGGGGGGCCTGGGCGATAATGCGATCATGAGACTGGGGCATGGCTGCGGTCGGCGAGAGTTCTTGGGGCGGTCGGCCCTTGCGGCGGCGGGGGCGTGGGTTTTTCCGGCGGTGATCCCGGCCCGGGTGCTGGGCCGGGATGGCCGGGTGGCGCCGTCGGAGAAGATCACGCTGGGGTGCATCGGCGTCGGGCGGATGGGCACCAGCAACATGAAGAATTTCCTGGCATTGGACGGATGCCGGGTGGTGGCGGTGTGTGATCCGTACCGGGAGCGGCGGGAAGCGGCAAAAGGGCTAGTGGACAAGGCGAACGGCGACACGGGTTGCGCGATGTACGGGGACTACCGTGAGCTGCTGGCGCGGGAGGACATCGATGCGGTATCGATCGCGGCGCAGGACCACTGGCATGCGCTGATCGCGACGGCGGCCGCGGCGGCGGGCAAGGACCTGTACTGCGAGAAGCCGTTGGGGGTGTCGATCGAGGAGGGAAAGGCGATCCGCGGGGCGGTGCGGGAGCGGCGGCGCGTGTTTCAGGCGGGCACATGGCAGCGCTCCAAGGGCCAGTTCCTGTTCGCGTGCGAGCTGGCGCGTGGCGGGCATCTGGGGAAGATCCAGGCGGTGGAGGTGGCGGCGCCGGGGCCACAGTATCAGCCGAAGTACGAGGGTCCTATGGAGCCGCAGCCGGTACCGGAGGGCTTTGACTGGGCGATGTGGCGGGGGCCGGCGCCGGAAGAGCCGTACAACCCGGGGCGCGTCGCGTGGCCGGACTGGTATCTGATCTGGGATTACTGCGCTGGGTTCATCTGCAACTGGGGCGTGCATCATCTGGATATCGCCAACTGGGGGGAACCGCGCATCGGGTCGCAGGCGTTCGAGGTCGAGTGCCGCGCCAACTACCGGGCGAAGGGCTTCACCGACAACGTCGAGGGTTGGGACGCGACGTTCCGCTACGCGGACGGGCTCACGGTGCGGTTCAAGGATGCGGGCCAGCAGAAGGCCGGTTGCCGTTTCATCGGCGAGAACGGGTGGGTGCACGTGGACCGGGAGGGCGGGGCCCGCGGCAAAGACACGCCCGTGGACCCCGGCGTGCGACGGGGCCTCTGGGCCGAGCCCGAGTCCCTCCTCCAGACGAGAATCCCGGACGGTGGCGGGCGCCTGTACCGCTCGGACCAACATCAGGACGATTTCCTGAAGTGCGTCCGCAGCCGCAAGGATCCGGTTTCCGACGTGGATGCCACGCACATCGCGTCATATCTGGGCCTGGTGGCCGACATCGCGGGTCGTCTGCGGCGACCGCTGAAATGGGACCCGAAGGCCGAGCGATTTGTCGGCGACGATGAGGCGAACGCGATGCTGGGGAGACCGATGCACAATGGATGGAAGCTCTAGATCGGGGACAGTGGTCTCGCGCAGGGACGCAGGGGCGCGGGGGGATGGTCGTATCGAAGGGTCTTCGGCGGTCGTTCGCGGGACCTACGCCAGAGCTGGCGCTTCACCCGCCGCCGCATTGGCCGCCTGCGTGCTCGCGCTATTCTGCGCGTCCGCGCCCGCGGCCGAGCTGTGGGTCGGTGCGGCGACGACCGACATCACGCCGGATCGGCCCGTGGCGCTGGACGGGCACCGGAACCTGCGGGTCTCCGACAAGATCGAGTCACGGATCACGGCGACGGCACTCGCGATCGAATCGCGCGAGGGGGATCGGGCGCCGGATTGCGCCATCATCGTGTCGTGTGACATCGTGGCCATCCGCGATGGCATCCGGGAAAAGGTGCGGGAGAAGGTGAAGCCGCGGTTGCCGGGGTTCGATGCCCGGAAGCTGATCCTTTGCGCGACGCACACGCACAACGCGCCGGTCACGGTCGAGGGGAAGTACACCCTGCCGGAGGGCGGCATCATGCGGCCCTCGGAGTATGCGGAATTCATGACCGAGAGGGTGGCGGACGCGATCGTGTCGGCGTGGGAGGGCCGGAAGAGGGGCGCGGCGGGGTGGGGCCAGGGGCAGGCGGTCGTGGCGAAAAATCGCCGGGCGGTCTATGCGGATGGGACGGCGAAGATGTACGGCGCCACCAACGGTGACGATTTTCGGGGGATCGAGGGCTACGAGGATCACGATATGGATGCGCTGTTCTTCTGGGGTGAGGGGGGGCGACTGATCGCGACGGCGATCAACGTGCCGTGTCCGGCCCAGGAGGCGGAGGGGGGGCGCGCGCTCCACGCGGACTTCTGGGATCCCGTGAGGCGGTCGCTGCGCGAGCGGCACGGCGAGGGGCTGCACGTGTTGGCCTGGACCGGCGCGGCGGGCGACCAAGTCTCGCGACCGATGTGCGGGAAGGCCGCCGACGCTAGGATGCGGCAGCTGCGGGGATTGACGCGGCTGGAGGAGGTGGCGCGGCGGATCGTGGCTGCCTGGGAGGACGTGCATGACGCGGCGAAGAAAGACATCCGGGCGGACGTGGCCCTGCGCCATCGGGTCGAGGACATCGAACTGCCGTTCCGGAAGGTGACGGAGGCCGAGGTGGCCGAGGCGCGTCGCGAGGCGGAAAAATATGCCAAGGATCCCGCGCAGCGCTGGAATCACCGCTGGAATCAGACGGTGGTGGAGCGCTACGAGGCGCAGCAGGCCGGGACCGAGGGCTCCTATCCGATGGAATTGCACGCCCTGCGCCTGGGCGACGTGGCGATCGCGTCGAACGACTTCGAGCTGTTCACCGATTTCGGGATACAGATGAAGGCCCGCAGCCCCGCCGTGCAGACCTTCGTGATCCAGCTCGCCGGGCCGGGCAGCTATGTCCCCACGGCGCGCGCGGTGCGCGGCGGGGGCTACAGCGCCGTCGTGCAGAGCAGCCGCGTGGGTCCGGAGGGCGGACAGATGCTGGTCGATCGCAGCGTCGAGGCCCTCGCGGGGCTCTGGGCGGACGAAATGAAAGACAGGAAGGAAGCGCGATAATGGGAGAGATACACATCGGGTTGAACGCGGAATTTTCCCGCAGCAGCGACAAGCCGTTCGAGTGGGCCGTGGCGAAGGCCGCGGAGATGGGATACACATATTTCGAGCCCATGGTGCATTTCGGCCGGGAGCTGATGAGCGAGGCCGGGTATTTCCACACCGTCTCGATGTTTGACGACCCGTGGCGGATCAAGGACGCTTGCGACAAGGCGGGGCTGAAGATCTCCGGCCTGCAATCCCACGGCCCGCTGGGCAGGCCCGACGCGCACGGGGAGTACATCAAGCTGGCCATCCGGGTGGCCGCGGAGATCGGCGTGCCCGTCATCAACACCGACGAGGGCATCAAGGCGAAGTGGACCACCGAGGAGGAGGACTTCGTGCTGATCAAGTACACGCTGCAAGAGGCGGCGTTCATCGCGGAGCGCAGGGGGGTCAAGATCGGCATCGAGCCGCACGCGCAGTACTCCCGGCATCCGGATGGGCTGGACCGGATTTACAATCTGGTGAAATCCCCGGCGATCGGGATCAACTTCGACACCGGCAACGCCTACCTCTGCGGGCACGACGTCTACGCCTGGCTGGATCGCGTGGCGGGGCGGCTGGTGCACCTGCACGCGAAAGACATCTCCGTGGCGCACTCGGAGGCGGAGCGGGGCAAGGTGACCGGGACGCCGGTGGGATGCGCCTGCGGCGAGGGGGTGCTGGACTGGAAGCGGATCATCGACATCGTGCGGAAGCAGTGCCCGCGGGACATCGTGTTCTCTGTGGAATGCGGCACGCCCGCCCAGGCGGCCAAGAGCCTCGAGCACCTGCGGGCGCTGGTGTGAGATGACGGGGATGGCGTCGGTGGCCAGGGTGGTCGGTCGTGGTTGCGCGGCTATTTTCGCCGCAGCGCAGTTGGCGGGCGCAGACGACCGCGGCCCGGCTGGCAATGGGCGGCACGACTATCCGCTTTGGCCCGCGCTGAAGAAGGCGTGGCCATTCGGGCACGCCGTCATCGCCTTGCTTCTCGCCGCCTCGCTTCGTGCCGCCGAGAACAGCGTCGTGCTCAATATCGAGCCGTCGAAAGAGTTCCCGCGCAACTCGGAGGGGTCATTCGTCACGCTGAAGTCGGGACGCATCCTTTTCCTTTACACCCAGTTCTACGGCGGGGGGTCCGACCACAGTCCGGCGCGAATCGTGGCGATCCACTCCGACGACGCCGGGCGCACGTGGAGCAAGGATGTGCGCACCGTCGTCGAGAACCAGGGTGGCGCAAACGTGATGAGCGTGTCGTTGCTGCGCCTGAAGAGCGGGAAGATCGCCCTGTTCTATTTGGTGAAGAACAGCCTCATTGACTGCCGGCCCTACGTCCGGATCTCGACGGACGAAGCAAACACGTGGTCGGAACCGAAGCGGGTGGTCGCGGCTCCGGGCTACTTCGTGTTGAATAATGACCGGGTGATTCAGTTGAACAACGGCCGCCTGGTGGTGCCGGTGGCGTTTCATCGCTCGCGCCACACCGACGCGAACAACAAGAACGTGTTCGACAGCCGCGCGATTGCCCTCTGGTATCTCTCCGGCGATGAAGGCCAGACATGGGTGGAATCGGAAACGTGGGTGGCCGCGCCCGCGGATTGCCGTTCGGGCCTGCAGGAGCCGGGCGTTGTCGAGCTCGCCGATGGGAGAGTGTTCAGTTGGGCGCGCACGACGCTCGGCGCGCAATACGGTTGCACCTCCGATGATGGCGGCAAGATGTGGGGCGACCCGGAGCCGACGGCGCTGAAGTCGCCATGCTCGCCGGCCAGCATCAAGCGCCTGCCCGGTTCGCCCGATCTGCTCGCGATCTACAACGATCACTCCGGCGACTTCCCGTCCGTGGCGGGCAAGCGCACGCCACTTGTGGCCGGCATTTCCTCCGACGACGGCAAGACATGGACCCATCGCAAGGCGCTGGAGTCAGATCCCGAGGGCTGGTATTGCTACACGGCCATCCACTTCTTGGACGACGCCGTCCTGCTCGCCTACTGCGCCGGAGATCAGAAGAAGGGCGGCGGCCTCAGCCGCACCCGCATCCGCCGTGTTGGCCTCGGCTGGTTCCGCAAACCATGAGACAATAATCAGCGCCGGAGGCGAGATAGAAGATTCTGGCCCAGATCCAAAACCACCGGCAGGCGCGAAGGAACTGGCAACGCAAAGATGGTCTTCAAAAGAATCGAATACCATGAAGCCCTGTCCTGATCTTGCTTCCATGAGGGGGGCAGTGTCCCTGCGCGTGGTGCTGCATCTGCTCGCTGCGGCGGCGTTCGTGGTGGGTCGAGTAGAAGCGGCGCGATCCGCCGCGAGGCCCAATGTCCTCTTTATCGCGGTGGATGATCTGCGCCCGGAACTGGGGTGCTATGGCGCGGGTCACATCAAGAGCCCCGGCATCGACCGCCTCGCCGCGCGGGGCGTAGTTTTCAATCGGGCGTATTGCCAGTACTCGGTGTGCAACCCGTCGCGGGCGAGCCTGATGAGCGGGCTGCGGCCGGATTCGACGGGCGTGATGGACAACGCCTCGCACTTTCGCGCGAAGGCGCCAGACATCGTCACCCTGCCGCAGCAATTCAGGCGGCACGGTTACGCCACCCAGGCGTTCGGCAAGATCTACCACGGGGCGTTCGAGACCGCATACGTTGGCCGCAAGTGCGACGACCCTCCATCGTGGACGGAGCCCCACTGGTACGGGAGCCCGCAATACTATTTCACGCCGCGGGGGATCGAGGTCGCGCGCGAGGCGTACGCGAGGAAGTACAACAAGCCAACCGCGGGTCCCGATGACTGGAAGAAGGAGTTTGTCCAGGGGTTGGCCACGGAGGCCCCGGACGTGTCGGATGGCACGCTCTACGATGGGCAGATGACGGACCTGGCCATCGATGCCCTGGGCAAGCTGAAGGAGAGCCCCTTCTTCCTGGCGGTCGGCTACCTGAAGCCGCACCTGCCCTTCGTGGCGCCGAAGAGATACTGGGACCTCTACGATCGGGCGACGATCGAGTTGCCATATCCGACTGCCGCGCCGGGAGGCGCCCCCCCGATGGCCCTTCACTCCAACGGGGAGTTGCGCGGGCAATACACGAACATGAAGGAGAAGGACCTCAGCGAGGCACAAGTCCGCGAGCTGCGCCACGGCTACTACGCCTGCGTGAGTTTCGTGGACGCGCAGGTCGGGCGGTTGCTCGCGGAGCTGGACCGGCTCGATTTGAGCGGGAGCACGATCGTCGTGCTCTGGGGCGATCACGGCTGGCACCTGGGCGAGCAGGGGCTCTGGGGAAAGAGCACGACCTTCGATCTCGACGCGCGCGCCCCCCTGGTCGTGAGCGCGCCGGGGCGAAGGGCGGCTGGCGCGAGGTCCGACGCGCTGGTCGAGTTCGTGGACATCTTCCCCACCCTGTGCGAGCTCGCGGGCCTGCCGCTTCCGTCGCACCTGGAGGGGACCAGTTTTGCGCCGCTGCTGGATGAGCCGGGTCGGCGGTGGAAGGCCGCCGCCTTCAGCCAGATCGCGCGGGGGCAGCACCTGGGCCGCTCGATGCGCACCGACCGGTATCGTTTCACGCGCTGGCATCCGCGAGACGCGCCCGAAGAGACGGTGGCGGTGGAGCTCTATGATTTTCTCAACGATCCGGTGGAACTTGAGAACATTGCCGGCCGCGCGGAGAATCTGGCCCTGGTGAAGGAATTTTCGGCAAGGCTCGACGCCGGCTGGCGTGCCGCGGGACCCCCGCGCCTGGGGTCGAAGGAATGAGAACCCGATAACCCACGTTGCGGAGCATTGATGGAGGGTGCGCGTTGGTGTAGAATACAAAATGATTTGTCGTAAACTGCAGGTGGGCGTTCTGGCCGTTGCCCTCTTTGGGCAGCCGTGGTCGGGATCTGTTGCGGCGGGGGATCCCGCGCGCCCGAACTTCATCGTGATTTTTTGCGACAATCTGGGGTACGGGGACGTCGGGTGCTACAACCCGGGGACGAAGAATCGGACGCCGCGGGTGGATCGGATGGCGGCGGAGGGGGTGCGATTCACGGACTGCTACGCGGCGGCGCCGGTGTGCACGCCGTCGCGCGCGGCCATGATGACGGGCTGCTACCCGCGGCGGGTGGGCCTGGATCGCACGGAGCCGGACAACCACGTGCTGCGGCCGGTGTCGGGCAACGGGCTGAACCCGGACGAGGTGACGGTCGCCGAGGTGCTGAAGGGGCGCGGTTACGCGACCGCGTGCATCGGGAAGTGGCACCTGGGCGACCAGCCGCCGTTCCTGCCGACGCGGCAGGGATTCGACTATTATCTGGGCATCCCGTACAGCGACGACATGACGGCGCGGGAGAGCCAGCCGACATGGCCGCCGCTGCCGCTGATGGAAGGGGAGACAGTGATCGAGGCGCCGGTGGATCGCAGCGGGCTCACGCAGCGATACACGGAGGCGGCGATCCGGTTCATCGAGGGGCATCGCGGGGAGCCGTTTTACATCTATCTGCCGCACGCGACTCCCGGCAGCACGAAGGCCCCATTCGTCGGCGAGGCGTTTCGCGGAAAGTCCGCGAACGGTCCTTGGGGGGACTCGGTGGAGGAGTTGGATTGGTCGACGGGGCAGATCCTGGACGCGCTCGTCCGGCTGAAGTTGGACAAGGACACGCTGGTGATCTGGACGAACGACAATGGGGCGCCGCCGGGGCGGGGCGCGTCGAACGCCCCTTTGAAGGGGGACGCGTATTCCGTGGCAGAGGGGGGGATGCGTGTGCCATTCATCGCGTGGTGGCCGGGGCGTGTGCGGGCGGGCTCGGTGTGCCGGGAGGTGTGCACCCTGATGGACGTGTACCCGACGCTGGCGGGTCTGGCCGGTGCGGGGGTTCCGGGAGATCGCGTCATCGACGGGCGCGACATCCGGGCCCTGATGTTCGACGAACCCGGGGCGAAATCGCCGCACGAGGCATTCTATTATTACTACGTGGACCAGTTGCAGGCGGTGCGCAGCGGCCGATGGAAGCTGTATCTGCCGCTGGAGACCAAGCAGGGTGGTTTCGGCAAGAAGGCATCGTCGTCGTCGTCGGCAGAGCTGTACGACCTGGTGGCGGATCTGGGTGAGAAACGAAATCTGGCCGACGTGGAAGCCGGGGTGGTGAAGCGCCTGCTGGCGTTGGCCGATAGGGCCCGGGAAGATCTCGGTGAAGCGGAACTGCGGGGTCCGCGGGTGCGGCCGGTTGGCCGATTCGAGAATCCGACGCCGAGGGTCATGGGGGCGGTCGGTGAGCGATGAGAGGTTAACGGGGATGCGAGCCGGGCGGAAAGCGGCGCGGGGACGCGCCGCGCTCCGGAGAGCGTCGGGCGAAATGCGCCGACATCGCGGGATCTTTCGGCGACTCGCCCGCGCCGGCGCGCTCTTGGGTTGGGCGATGGGATCCGTCTGGGCCGCGGCCGAGACCGAGGCCATTTCCGAAGGCGGGGCCCGTGGAAATCTCCGGGTCGTCCTCGTCGCCGACGAGAAGGACCACGGGCCGCCGGGAAACGGCGCGCACGATTATCCTCTCTGGCAGGAGCATTGGGGGCGGCTGTTGGGTGGCCATGTGGCTTTCGCGCGCGGGTGGCCGTCGGAGGAGCAGTTTCGGTCGGCGGACGTGATCGTGGCGTATTGCTACCTGAAATGGACGGGCGATCGGCTGGCGCAGATGCGCGATTATCTGGAGGATGGCGGCGGGCTGGTGCTCATCCACTCCGCCACGTGGACTAAGCCGGAGCCTTCGGCGGGCGTGGCCGATCTGGTCGGGGTGGGCGGTTTCCGACTCTTCCGGCACGGGGCGGTGTCATTGGACATGACGCTGCCCGGGCATCCGATCTGCCGGGGGTTGCCGCGATCGGTGGTTTTGGAGAACGACGAGACGTACTGGCCACCGACACCGATTTGCGATGGCGTCACGGTGCTCGCGACATCGGTGGAGGGCAAGGGGGCGAAGGGAAGCACGCCCGAGGCGCCGCAGCCGATGCTCTGGTGCTATGGGTTGGGCAAGGGTCGCGTGTTCGGTTGCGTGCCCGGGCATTTCGCGGTGACGTTTGAGGACCCGCGCTTTCGCATCCTGTTGCTCCGCGGGATCGCGTGGGCTGCCGGGGCATCCGCGGATCGGTTTGACGGGCTGGTGCAGAAGCAGGGGGCAGGTGTTTGTTCCGCCGAGGGATTCCGTGCCGGGGCCGCGGCGATGGACGTGACGCCGGAGCCGGGCGTGTCGATGAATGGGCCGATCTCGAAACCGGGGCCGGTCGACGGGGTGCACGATCCGCTGCACGCGCGGGCGTTGGTCATGGCTGCTGGCGGCGTGAAAGCGGCGGTGGTCGTCGTGGACATGTGCCTGATGGATCGGGAGGTGATCGATCGGGCGAAGGCAGCGATACGGGAGCGCGCGGGTATCCCGGCGAACCGCGTGCTCGTGTCGTCCACGCACTCGCATGCGACGCCGCGCGTGGTGCGGATCGAGACGGGGCCGGCGGACGAGGCCTATCGGTTGTCGGTGGCGGAGCGGATCGCCGGGGCCGTGGCGAGGGCCGACGGCAATCTGGCCCCGGCGACTGTGGCGTTTGGACGTTTCGATGCTCCGGATATGGTGGCGTGCCGGCGCACCCTGTGCGAGCCGGGCAGCGTCAGCCCGAATCCGTTCGGGGAGACGGGGGAGCGCGTGGCGTCGGTCTCCGGGAAGGGCAAGCCCATCGAACCCGCGGGCCCGGTGGATCCGCAGGTCTCGGTGGTTTCCCTGAGGCACGCGGATGGTGCGCCGCTGGCCGTGCTCGCGAATTACAGCGTCCATTATGCGGGGGGATATGAGAAAGGGATGGTCAGCGCGGATTATTTTGGGGCATTCGCGCGGTGCCTGGAGGATTCGTTGGGCGGTGGCGCAGGGCATCCGCGATTTGTCGCGATGATGAGCAACGGGACCAGCGGGGACATCGGCGGAAACCGCGTCGAGGGCGGCCCCCACCCGCCATGGAAGGCGATGGAGATCGCGGGAACGGCCCTGGCCGAACGGGCGCGGCGGCTGGTCCAGGGCCTTACGTATCGTGAACCTTCCGAACTAAAGATGGCGGAGCGCATGATCGAACTGGGTGTGCGGAAGCCCGAGGCCGGGCGCCTCGCCTGGGCGGATCGCGTCTTGGCGGGAGGGGAGACACAGAACAAGCATCGATGGAAGCGGATCTATGCCGAAGAGGCCAAGCATCTGGCGGCGTTTCCGGATCGCGAGGCGATCATGCTGCAGGTGCTGCGGGTCGGGGACGTGGCGATCGTCGCGACGCCCTGCGAGGTTTTTGCCGAGACGGGTCTTGCCATCAAGCGGGAGAGTCCTTTCCCGCAGACGTTCACCATCGGCCTGGCCAACGGCGTCTCCGGGTATCTGCCTCCGCCGGCGCAGCATGCCTTGGGCGGGTACGAGACGTGGCCGGCGCGAAGCAGCCATCTGGAGGTGGGTGCGGAACCCAAGATCCGGGCCGCGATCCGACAGATGCTTGGGGAGGTGAGATGAGGGTGAGGTCGGCCACCATTTGTTTGGCCGTGTTGTTGGGGGGCGGCGCTGTTGGGACTCATGGGGCGGATGGGACCGATGGGACGGATGTGGGGCGGGGCTTGCGGGCCGGGGCCGCGGCGGCGAATATCGATCCGCCGAAGCTGCCGGTGCTGCGAAACGGCGGGTTTTTGCAGAAGGTCGCGACCCGGGTGGGGCAGCCGCTGTTTGCGCGGAGCCTCGTGCTGGAGGCTGGCGGGGAGCGCATCGCGATCTGCGTGGTGGACACCTGCATGGTGGACCGGGAACTGTGCGACCGGGCCAAGGCGCTGGCCCGCGAGCGCACGGGCATCCGGGAGGACCGGATCCTGATATCCGCCACGCACACGCACAGCGCGCCTTCGGCGATGCGGGCGCTGGGTTGTCCGGCCGATCCGGAGTATCCGGAATTCCTGGTGCCGAAGATCGCGGAGAGCATCGAAAAGGCGGCCGCGGCGGTCCGGCCGGCGCGGGCGGGATGGGCGGTGGCCGATGCGGGGCATTACACGAATTGTCGCCGGTGGATCTACCTGCCGCACAAGGTGCGGGAGGATCCCTTCGGCCGGATATCGGTGCGGGCGATGATGCATCCGGGGCACGCGAACCCCGACACGGCGGGACCCTCGGGTCCGATTGATCCCGACCTGACGGTGCTATCCGTGCAGGATCGTGAGGGGCGCCCGCTCGCGGTGCTGGGCAACTTCTCGATGCACTACTACGGGGCCGCCGAGCTCTCGTCGGACTTCACGGGCGAGGTGTGCCGGCTCCTGGAGGAGGCCCTGGGCAAAGGTCTGGCGGCGGGGCCGCCATTCGTGGCGCTCATGTCGCAGGGGACGAGCGGCGACCTGCACTTCATGGATTACGCGTTGCCCGCGGCGGAGCAGCCCTTCAAGGGAAAGCCCGATGGGTTTGCGCGATATTGCCGGGGTCTGGCGGATCTTGCCCTGGGGGCCGTGCGTGACGCGCGCCACCGGGCGGACGTGACCCTCGCGATGGCGGAGGCGAGGCTGCGACTGAATCGGCGAGTCCCCGACGAGGAGCGCCTCGCTTGGGCGGCGCCGATCGTGGCGGGCATCCAGGGGGTGCCCAAGAATCAGAAAGAGGTCTACGCGATGGAGGCGCAGTGGATCCGGGACAATCCCGGGGCGGAGCTGAAGTTGCAGGCGATCCGCGTCGGTGAGTGGGGCATGGCGGCGATCCCCGACGAGGTCTATGGGATCACGGGCCTGAAGATCAAGATGCAGAGCCCGCTGCGGCCGATGATGAACATCGAGCTGGCGAATGGCGCTGAGGGCTACATCCCGCCGCCCGAGCAGCATCATCTCGGAGGCTACACGACCTGGCCGGCGCGGACGGCGGGCCTCGAGGTGGAGGCCGAGCCCAAGATCGTGGAGGCGATGCTCGGCCTGTTGGAGAGGGTGTCGGGGAAACCGCGCCGTGAACCAGGGGTGGCTCGCGGGGCTCGTGCTTCGCGGCTGCTTGCCTGGAAGCCGTGCGCCTACTGGTCGATGGATCCGCACAGCGGGACGAGCGTGCCCGACGCGACCACGCTGGGCCACGACGGCGTGCTGGAACCGGGATTCGCCCTGTTCCTGCCAGGCCCCGAGGGCGATGCATTCACCTCAACCGAGCGCGGGAATCGGGCGGTGCACTTCGCGGGTGGCCGGATGCGGGCCGATCTGCCGGAGCTGGGGGATCGGTATTCGGTTGGCCTCTGGTTCTGGAACGCGATGCCCCACGACGCGAGGCCCGTGGTCGGGTACCTTTTCTCCCGCGGGGCCAATGGTTCGAGCGAGGGCGATCATCTGGGCATCGACGGGCGACCGGGCACTCGTGGGAGGCTGCTCTTCTACAATGGCGACACCAGGCGAGAGGCGCTGGTGGGCCGGACCGAACTGGAACTGAAGCGGTGGTATCACGTCGCGCTGGTGCGGGAAGGTTCGCGCATCCGGGTGTACTTGGACGGCGATCCGCGGGCAGAGATCGATGCGGAGGCGACGGTGACGCGACCGGGCAAGAGCCTCCTCTTCGTGGGAGGCCGCAGCGATGGGATGTTTGGATTCGAGGGGAAGATCGACGAGGTGGCGGTCTTTGATCGGGCGCTGGGGGCGGGGGTCCCTGATCCGCCGTAAGGAAGAGCGGTGTCGCCGCTGCGCTCTGTCACCGCAGTCCCAAAAGGCGTCGCCCCCGTGCCTTGAGCGGTACCCTTGAAGATGGGAGAGCAACCCCTCACAGAGTGCCGACACGAATCGTCGGGGCAGGCCCCGACGTCGGCGCGCGAGCGCGCCGCGTCATTCATGTGGAAACTTCGCGTCCATCGTAGCCGCCGCAAGTGTCTTATTTTCAGATTATCATCTGAACCATGCCCGTTATCCGCGGTTTGTAGTTTCAGGTCAGCGACTGGCGCGCTCGAGCCGGAAGAGGCGCAGCATCGAGGGCGGCGGCGGGGGGCCGGGCCGTGGGCGGTCGCGGTTGGCGCCGAGCGTCTCCCAGACGAGCATGTACCGGCAATCGGGCGGTGGATCCTTGCCCTGGTCGGAGGCGCGTTTCAGCTGCATGCCGGGCGCCGGGTTTTCGATCTTGCCGAGACCTTCGGGGTTTTTCCACTCGGCGGGCTTTCGCGGGGCCTTTCCGATGGGCTCCAGCGTTCTCTCGTCCAGAAGGAACGCGCCGGACTCGTGGGGGCTGCGCCACGAGAGCTCGATCTTCCCATCGCCGGCGGGGGTTGCCTCGCCGACGCCGACATCGGCATTGGGGATCGACCCGCCGCCGCCGAAGTCCCAGCGGTAGCCTTTCCATCGGGTGACTGGGCGCGCGATCCATCGGCCACCCTCGAAGCGGGCGCAGAAGACCTGGCTTTGTCCCGAATCGTCATAGCGGTGGTAGGCGATGACGGGGCGCTTCGCGTTATCGAAGCCGAGGTTGTAGCTCACGTTGATGAGACCGCCGCCCGGTCTGACGGGGTCGGCGATGTCGATGTTCTCGGGCGAGAGGGGCAGTTTCAGGGGCTTGCCGCCGGCGGTCTCCCAGCGGATCAGGTCGCGGCTGCGCGCGTAAGAGAGGCTGTGGTTGGTGGCGCAGTCGGATGTGTCGCGCCAGGTGCCGCAGAGATGGTAGTAGCCGTCGGGGCCGGGCTCGGGGCCCGCGAAGTATGAGTTCATCTGGCCGAGCCCGTCGGTCAATGGGGTGGTGATCAGGGGGCGCCAGCGCCTGGCCACCGAATCGTAGCGGTTGACGATGTCGTTGCCCTCGCCGCTCTTCCCATCGCGATATTTGAAAAGCAGCGCGCCGTCGGGTCCGGTGAAAAAGCGGGGGTAGGTGGTGCGTTTCTCGGCCGTGGTGTTGGCCATCGGCGCGACCGGCCGGAGGGTGGACGCGTCGAGCGGTTCCTGGCTCCGAAAGTAGACCATCGGCGAGACATGCATGTTGCCGGACAGGTGCAGGTGGCCGTCGCGGTCCACCGCCATCGTGATGTAGTTGTGGCTGTCCCAGCCGACATGCGAGGGCAGGCGCGTGAAGGACCACGCGGTGTCTCCCAACCGGCGCTGCGCCACGGTCATCTGACGGTTCGTGTCGTAGTACCCGACAAACTGCTGGTCCTTCTCCGTCAGCAGGCAGAACCCGACGGGATGGCCGGACCAAACGGGTTCGATGTCGAGGCGGGGCGGCTCGGTGGCGGACAATTGACCCGCGGTCAACGCCCAACAACCAACATTCAACAACCAACAACCAACCGTTGGCACCCCGCGCCCAAGGGAATCCCCGCGTCCCCGCGACTCCGCGGGAGGATCTACTTTGTCTGGCATTCGTTCCAAAGGATGAAGGTTCCCGCCTTGGAGGCGGAGACGATCTCTGGCTTGCCGTCCTTGTCGAGGTCGGCGATGCGGATGACGAGGCCGCAGCCGGCGGCCTCGGCGAGGAGGTGGCGCTTGAAGGTCTTCTGCGCGGGGATCCACTGGTAGGCGAGCACGACGGGGGGCTCGTTGTCGCCGGGATCCTTCCCGCAGTGGGCGCGGAGGCGGCGGCCGGTCACGACCTCTCGCTCGCCGTCGTTGTCGAGGTCCGCCCAGACCATCGTGTGGAGTTGGGAGTACTGGCGGTCGATGGTGTGGTGGCGCCAGTTGGTCGAGCCGTCGGACGAAGGGGCTTTTTGCTGCTCCCAAAAGATGCCGTAATTGTGGCCGTCGGCCCAGATGATGTCGCCCTTGCCGTCCTTGTCCATGTCGGCGACGAGCATCGGCACGCAGGCGTGCGGGAAGGTCCAGTCGTTGTGGGCCTTCCAGGGCTGGGTCATGGCGTCCTTCTCGGGGCGCTCGTACCAGCCGTTCTTGAAGATGATGTCCTCGCGCCCGTCGCCATTGATGTCGCCAAAACCCTGGCCGTGGCCGTTGCTCTGCGGGGCCGCAGAACCGATCGTGACCGGCAGAAGCGCGGGCTGGCCGTCGGCGCCCTTCCCGAAGCGCCAGGCCATCAGCGGGAGGTCGTCCTTCCAGCTGTTGACGATGAACTCGGGCTTGCCGTCGCCGTCGAGGTCGTGGAACAGCGACGCCTCGTTGCACTTGTATTGCGTGTCGATCAGGCGTCGCTTCTCCCACATCCTGCCCGACCCGAGCCCCTCTTTGCCGGGGTTCCGGTACCAGAAGACCTCGGTGGGCATGAATGACCCCGAGACGACATCGATCCACCCGTCCCCGTCGACATCGAAGGCGTGCTCGCCATTGTTCTCGCGATATTCGGGTGAGAAAGAGCCGACCAGGCGCAGCGGACGCTTCTCGTCAAACTTCGGTCCCGGGTACCAGAACTCACCCGCGGAAATGTCGGGGTTTCCGTCGTTGTCATAGTCCGCCACCTCGCAGGCCTCGTTGTAGTCGAAGGCCAGCGCCTGAACCCGGAACGCGTACGGGGAGGCGGGCGCCTTCGGGGGTGCGGCGGACACAGGGGGACGAAGGGTGAAGAGGAAGAGGAAGAGGAAGAACGGGGGCAACGGTCTCATGGGGGCAGTCTGGCAGATCCGGCGGAAATGCGCAACCTCGCGCAAAAAAAGGCTGGTCAGGCTGTGGGGAACTTCCCAGAGTTTGGGGCGATGGTGGCCGGATCGCGAGCTTGCCGGGGATCCCGGGATGGCGGCACGCGGGGGCCGCGCCGCCGCGAACAACGCGAAAAGCATCCGAAGGGAGAGAGACCATGAAATCCGTTAAAGATCTCAAGACAATCGAGAAGGGCGTGGCGAAGCTCGTCGAGGGCGCGCTGGCCGATAGCGGTGGCCTGCTGCGCTTGGCGCCGTGCTGGGTGCCGCGTTCCTTCCTGCAGCCGGGCAAGCGGCTGAAGCTGCACCCCGATGATCTGTACGCGTTCGGGCTGGACCGCGGGGGCATCGACGAGCGGTGGTTTGCGTCGACGACGCCGGCGGCGAACGAGAACCGGACCCCGGACGAGGGGTTGAGCTACGTGGTGCACGCGGGGCAGCGGTTCACGCTGCAGCAGGCTGTGGCGGACTGCGGGGCGCTGCTGGTGGGCAAGCGGATCTGGGACCAGTACAAGAGGTGGCCGGTCTATTCCAAGTATTTCGACAACATGGGGCCGATCCCGCACCACATGCACCAGAACGCGGCGCAGGCGAAGCTGCTGGGTCTGGAGGGCAAGCCGGAGAGCTACTACTTCCCGCCGCAGCACAACAACGTGGGCAACAACTTCCCGTATACGTTTTTCGGGCTGGAGCCCGGGACGACCAAGGCGCAGGTGAGGAAGTGCCTCGAGGATTGGAACAAGGGCGACAACGGGATCCTGGATCTGTCCAAGGCCTATCGCCTGAAGCCGGGCACGGGGTGGTTGGTGGGGCCGTGCATCCTGCACGCTCCCGGCTCGCTGTGCACCTACGAGCCGCAGTGGGGCTCGGACGTCTTCGGCATGTACCAGTCGCTGGTGGAAGGGCGGTACGTGCCGTGGGACCTGCTGGTGAAGGATGTGCCGAAGGACAAGCACCGCGACCTCGACTACATCGTGGAGCAGCTGGATTGGGAGTCGAACGTCGATCCGAGTTTCAAGGACAACCATTATCTGGAGCCGGTGCCGGTGGCCGACACCGCCAAGGAGGGCTGGGTCGATCGGTGGATCGTGTACGGCAAGGTTGACGGCAAGGAGTACTTCTCGGCCAAGGAGCTGACGGTGGAGCCGAAGGCCAAGTGCACGGTCAAGGACAACGGCGCCTATGGCCTGATCTGCGTGCAGGGCAAGGGCAAGATGAACAAGATGACGCTCGATTGCCCGAAGCTCATCCGCTTCCACGAGATGACCGAGGACGAGGTGTATTGCACGGAGGATGCCGCGAAAGCGGGCGTGACCTTCGAGAACACCTCCGAGGTCGAGCCGCTGGTCGTGCTGCGGTATTTCGGGCCGGACGTGAACCCCGACATGCCGAAGGTCGGGGCCCACAAGAAGGGTCGCTAGGGGTCCGCCAGACTCTGTCCGACGGATTCCTCTGGCAAGACCGCCTGGTGGATTGTTTTCTTTGAAGGAGGCAGAACATGGCTGAGAGATTTCCGAAATTGCACAACGCGATGTGGCCTGGGCTGGTGGGCAAGGGCCCGGACTCCGAGCCGCCCATCGACCTGGACACGATGCTGGAACTGACCGCGAGGGCCGAGGTGGGCGGCCGGCGGTTTGATGGCGTGGACCTGTTCCTGTTCGACCCGCACATCGCCATCGACGTGTCGGACGACGGGATCGTGGCGCTGGCCGACAAGGTCCGGGGCAAGGGCCTGATGATCGGTTCTGTGGTGGCGCCGGTCTGGCCGCCGACGGGCGGCGGGTCGGCGATGGGCTCGGCCGAGGAGAGGGCGCAGTTCGTGGGCCAGGTGAGGAAGGCGTGCCGCATCGCGAGGCGGTTGCGCGAGTTGGGCGCCCGTCCCCATGGCGTGGTGCGCATCGATTCGGCCTGCGGTCCCGGCGACTGGGCCAAGGATCCCGACGGCAATCAGAAGAAGATCGCCGAGACGTTCGCGGAGGCGTGCAAGGTCGCGGAGGACCACGGCGAGCGACTCGCCGCCGAGGGCGAGATCTGCTGGGGGGGCATGCACTCGTGGCGCAAGATGGTCGATCTCCTCGAGCGCGTCGGGCGCCCGAAGACGCTCGGCTTCCAGGCCGACATGGCCCACACCCTCTTGTACACCATGGGCTACAACGCCCCGGAGGACCGCATTCTCCCCGAGGGCTGGGACTGGAGCGACCCCAAGGTGCTCGACGATGCGCTCGCGAAGCTGACCGGCGCCCTCCGTCCGTGGACCATCGATTTCCACGTCGCCCAGAATGACGCGACGGTCAAGGGCGCGGGCTCGCACGACAAGACCGGGCGCCACTGCCCCGTCAACGACCCGAAGGGCAAATTGGACGTGCCCCGCCACGCCGGATTCTGGCTCCGCGACGAGAAGGGCCAGCTCACCAAGGCCTGCCGCCACATCTGCTGGGACGGGTGCATGTTCCCCAACGCGACGCTCCTGAACCAGCAGACCTGGAACGACATCCTCGCCGCCATGCTGGAGGTGAGGGAACGCCACGGCTGGGAGGAGTGACGAGCCACGAGGGCTGAGCGCCGATCGCGGAGAAAGGTCACCGGAAGACTGAAAACGGAACACGGAAAACGCCCAACAACCAACATTCAACAAACAACGTCCAAGGGGAGATCATGAAGACAGTAAACGTGGGACTCATCGGGTGCGGCTTCATGGGCCGCACGCATTCCAACGCGCATCACCAGATCGCGCAGTTCTTTGACCCGCCGTACCGGACGGCGCTCAAGGCGATCTGCGACGTCAACGAGGAGAAGGCCAGGGCCTTCGGGGCGAAGTGGGGCTACGAGTCGGTCGAGACCGACTACAGGAAGATGCTCGCCCGGAAAGACATCGACATGGTCGAGATCACCACGCCCAACAACACGCACGCGGAGATCGCGATCGCCGCGGCGGAGGCGGGGAAGATGATCATCTGCGAGAAGCCGCTGGCGCTGAACGTCGCGGAGGGCGAGAGGATGGTCGCTGCGGTCGAGAAGGCCGGCGTGCCGAACCTCTGTTCCTATAATTATCGCCGCGTGCCGGCGGTGACGCTGGCCAAGCAGCTCATCGACGAGGGGCGGCTCGGGAAGATTTTCCATTACCGCGCCAACTTCCTGCAGGACTGGACGATCTCGACGGACCTGCCGCAGGGCGGTGACGCGCTGTGGCGGCTCGACGTGAAGGTGGCGGGCAGCGGGGTCACCGGCGACCTGCTGGCGCACTGCATCGATACCGCGCTGTGGCTCAATGGCGGGGTCACGGAGGTCTGCGCGATGACCGAGACCTTCATCAAGGAGCGCAAGCACAACATCACCGGCAAGGTGGAGAAAGTCGGGATCGACGACGCCTGCGCGTTCCTGTGCCGTTTCGCGAATGGCTCCCTGGGCCTGTTCGAGTCGACGCGCTACGCCCGTGGCCACAAGGCGCTCTACACCTTCGAGATCAACGGCGAGAGCGCCTCGATCAAGTGGGACCTGCACGACCCGCACCGCCTGCAGTACTTCGACCACCGCGACCAGTCGATCGTGCGCGGCTGGCGCTCGATCCATGTCACCGACGGCGACATGCCGTACATGGGCAAGTGGTGGGTCCCCGGCCTGACCATCGGCTATGCCGAATCGTTCGTGCACCAGCTCAACGATTTCCTCGAGGGCGTGGCGGCGGGCAAGCCGACCGGGCCGACGTTCCGCGACGCGCTGGAGACCCAGCGGGTCTGCGAGCGGGTCATCGAGTCGGGCAAGGAGCGGTCCTGGAAGAACGTGTGAGGCGGCCATGAAAGTCGGTATCAATCTATTGCTGTGGACGGCGCACGTGACCGAGGCGCACCTGCCGCTGTGCGAGAAGCTGAAGGCGGCGGGATTCGACGGCGTGGAGGTGCCGGTCCACGAGGGCGATGCGGGGCACTATGCGGCGCTGGGCAAGAGGCTGGACGCGATCGGGCTGAGGCGGACCGTCACGACGGTGCTGCCGCCCGGGGCGGACTTCATCAGCCCGGACGCGGCGTCGCGCCAGGCGGCGCTGGAGTACATGCGCGGCGCGATCGACCGCTCGGCGGCGCTGGGCGCGGAGGTCGTGGCGGGGCCGTTCTATCAGCCGCTGGCGAACTTTTCCGGCGAGCCACCCACGGACGACGAGCGGGCCCGGGCGGCGGAGGGCCATCGCGCGGCCGCCGAGCACGCGGCGAAGGCGGGCGTGCTGCTGGCGGTCGAGGCGCTGAACCGTTTCGAGTGCTATCTGCTCAACACGATCGCCGATGCGGCGGCGCACGTGGCGCGGGTGGGGCACCCGTCGCTGAGGTGCATGTATGACACGTTCCACGCGAACATCGAGGAGAAGGATCCGATCGGGGTGATCAAGGCGCACTACGGCGCCATCGGCCACGTCCACATCTCGGAGAACGACCGCGGGACGCCGGGGCGCGGGCACGCGCCGCTGCGGGAGACGATCCGCGAGTTTCTCTCGCTGGGCTACCAGGGCTGGTTCACGATCGAGGCGTTCGGCCGGGCGCTGCCGAGCGTCGCGGCGGCGACCCGATGCTGGCGCGACTTTTTCACCAGTCCGGAGGAGGTGTACACCGAGGGGGTGGCCCTGATCCGCGGCGCGGCGAAGTAGGGTGACTCGAAGAGGCGGTGTCGCTATCCGGTAGCGAAGGGCCTTCGCCCTTCGGCGGTGGCCCGCTACCGTTTTCCGCCGCGGTGGGCGAGGATCCACAGCGGAGTCGCCACCCCCGTTCGGGGTTCTGCCGCCGAATGGAGACGGGTTCGCGCGGCTTGGAAAAATCGGGCTTTCGCACCGCGGGGTTTTGTTGCAGAGTGTGGCTAGATGGGTCGGCGGGCGACGCCGTCTGCCGCGGAGCATATTGAGATGACGCAATCGGGCACCGACGAGGCCAAGGATTTCATCGCCGAGGAGCTGCTGCGCCTGGATCCGGTCTCCGGGGTGCTGTCATCGCGTTTTGGTCATCGGACAGTGATGGTGTCGGATGCGATGGTGGGGGCCGCCGAGGCGGTGCTCGCCGAGGAGATGGGGGAGGCGGCCGGGTTGGTGTGGTATCAGGCGGGCGCATCGGTGGGGCGCCGGAACATGGAGGGTTTCGGGGCGCGTTTGCGGAAGGAGGCGGGTGGGGACTGGGCGGAGAGGCGGCGGTCGATCATAGACGAGTGGCTGTGGCCATTTCGCGCGGTGGGATGGGGCGTGTGGTCGCCCGATTTCTCCCACGAGAGGCAAGGCCTGACCGTGGTCGAGGTGGATCGGTCGGTGATCGGGCAGGGAGCCGGGCGTGTGGGGCGGCCGGTGTGCCATCTGTTTTCTGGGATTCTGGCGGGGGCGATGAGCGTGCTGGATCGCGCGCCCCGGGAGGCGACCGAGATCCAGTGCTATTCGATGGGGTACGATATTTGCCGATTTGTCGTGGGTGAACCCGGCCAGATCGAGAGGGCCGAATCGTGGAGGCGGGAGGGTGCGCCGGCGGGCGATATCATCCGGCGCCTCAGCGAGGAGACGCCTGGGAAATTGGAGGAAAACGATGCAGGACACTGAGGCTAAGCGATGGGCGGAGATCAAGGCGCGGTTTGCACTCGCGCCTGGCGCCGGTGGCGGGGCGACCTCCCCGGGACCGGAGACGGTTGCTGCCGCCGTGACGCGGGCACGGCCCGCGGAAGACGGACCGCCAGTGCCGCCGGCGAAGCCCGAGGGCACGTTCGGCGGGCGCGCTCTGCCGGCGATGCCGCCGAGTTTGGCCAACCGAGTTGTTCCGGCGGCACCCCCTGAAGGCAAAGGCCCCGATTCAGAAATGGCCAAGGCACCCGAGGCCGAGACGGCCAAAACCGAGGGACCCGAGATCAAGGCGCCCGAAGAGGAGAGGCGCCCGGAGCCGGAGGCCAGTGCGTCCGAAGTGCGGCCGTTGGTCGAGGGCGGCCCTGGGCCCGCGGCGGGTGCGGGATTGCCGATGGCGCCGCCGCGGCCCGCGGGCCCGATATCACCGCCGGTGGGGGTGTCGGTGCCTCCCTTGCCTCCGGCGGGACCGCCCGCTGGCGGAGGATTGCGATTGAATCCGATCCGCACCGAGGGTCGGACGATCCCTGCGCCCGTCCGAACCCCAGAATCCCTCGGTCTTTCGACGCCCGCGGTGCCCCCTCGTCCGGCGGGCGTGCCGGTGCCGCCCCCACCGCCGATCGGGTTCTTGACGAAGCCTGAGGCTGGCACCTCCCCCGCGCCGCTTCCGCCCCCGCAGGCGGCTCCCGCGACTCCGCCCATCTCGTTCGCGCCGCCCCCGATGCCGGTGCCGCCCGCACTGTCGGGCGTGCCTCCGACCACATTTGTCCCCCCCGGCGCCCCCGCGGCACCCGTCCCCCCGGTCGCCGTGCCGCCCGTGATGCCGCCGACGATGGTCGCTCCGCCCGCTCCGCCCGCCCCGGCCTCGCCACCCCCTCCGGCGGCACCAGAACCCAAGAAGGCTGGTGATTTCTTCAAGAAGATGGCGTGGAAGAAGGGTCCCGAATGAGCGATGGTCCATGGCTGGCCCCGGGTCAGCGGATCTGAAGGAGTCGAATGGGAACCGGTGACTCAGGCAATGGAACGACCGGGCAGTGGCGCTCGAAATTGACCGAGCGGCCATTGTTTCAGGCCGATTTTGCCTCGGGGACGGCGGTCGACTCGGTGGGGCGTCCCGCCGCCCTTTGGCCCGCGGATCTCGTGCAGCGCCTCCGCGAGACGCTTGAGGAGGAGGCGGGTGCGGCGTGGCGACAAGTCTGGAAGGAGTGTGGCCGCGGCTGGGGGAATCGCGTGATGCAGGATTTGGACCGCCGGTGCGGGGAGGTCCTTGGCTGCGCCCTGGAAGAACTGCCGTTGGAGAAGTTTCTGGATTTTTTGACGGAGCAGGTGACCGCGCAGGGATGGGGGCGGCTCGAGGTCGATTTGAGCGATGGCCCGGGGCGAGGCCTGATCCGCGCGCTGCTGATCAATTCGGTTTTTTCGGATGGGAAGGGATCCTCGGCCGGGGATCTCCTGTTGGCCGGGATGCTGGCCAGCGTTCTGTCTCGGGTGAGCGGGGAGACGCTGGATTGCGTCCGGCTCGACGGGCCGACCGGATCGCCGGGTAGCCGGTTTGTCATAACGGCCGCGGATCGCCTGGCGGGCGTCGATGCCCGGATCGAGGCGGGAGAGGATGCGGACAAGGTGATCGACGGGATCTGAATTCTATGAGCGAGTGCAAATATCGAATCCTGGTGGGTAGGCATCCGGCCGACGGCGTGCGTCTCGCGCTGCGTCTGGGTGTCGAGTCGGATGGGGGGGACCTGGTGCTCGTGCCGGCGGGCGGGGAGAATTGTTCCCTGCAGTTTGGCTTTGGGGTGCCGGCGGACTATCCCGGGGTGACCGGCCTGCTGCGCTATCGCCGCGAGAGCCTTGTCACGGAGGTCGAGTGGTCTGGCGGGAAGGGGAGGGTGGTGTTTCCCCCGACGGCTTCGGTCCACGCCACCCCGATGGCCGAGGTGCTCGATCGGTTGCGGGAACGTTTGGCGGACGAGGGACGCGTCTCGGTGTTCGTTTTGCTCGACCGGTTCTGGCAGGATCTTCCGCCGCTGGGGGAGGGCGACAGCGTGGTGGTGATGTGGGAGGCGCGGGACCACCTGTGCGAAGGGTCGCTCGCGCTGCTGCGCGGCCTTTCGGAGACGGTGGGTTCGGGGCCCGCGCGTTTCGAGGGGTTTCGCCTGTATCACCGGCGTGAGGCGGGGGAGTCGGCGCGGGCCCGGGCGAAGGAGATCGAGGCCGCCCTCGGGTCGGTGGCGGGGCCGGTGATCGGCCTGTAGATTGGTGTTTGGGGGGGAGCCAAAGCGGTGTCGCCGCTGCGCTCTGCCACCGCAGTCCAAAGTAGGGCCACCGCCGCGCCGGCCATGCGGTCGGTCGGGCGCTTGACGGTTGCCCCCGAATCGCAAGTTTTCAAATCATTCAAAGAATGGGAACAGTCGCCTCAGTTCCTCGCGCGAGGGCTGGCGGCCATACTCGCAGATCTCGAAGGCCTCCGCGCATCGCGCCGCCTTCCCCTTCTCATCCCCGTACCATTGGGTCAGTAGGTCGCGATACTTGTCGGCGATCGCCCCGTTGCGGCGGAGCCACGATTGGCGGAGCCACTCGATGCGTTTGGCCGGGTCATCGGCATGGCGCTCGCGCATCGCCTCCTCCGAGCCGAGGGCCCCGCCCTCGTACACCTGCGAGGCGAGCGCGTCGATGGCGTGCACCTTCTGGTCGAATACATCATCGATGGCGACGGCGATATCGGGTGCCGAGGGGTAAGGGCGCGTGAAGCGATCGGCGTAAAAGAAGAAGACGGGATTCTTCTTCAGGGGCGGGGTATCGGGACAGAGGAACGGGACCTGGACCATGTACGCGGCGTCCTGCACGAGCATCGCGACGTAGCGGTGGTCGGGGTGGTAGTCCCATGGCCGGTGCGTGAAGACCATGTCCGCCTCCCATCCTCGGATTAGGCGCACGATCTTCTTGCGGTTTTCCAGGGTGGGCTCGAGTTCCCCATCGTGGATATCGAGCACCTCCACTTCGGTGCCCATGCGCCGGGCGGCCTCTTGGACCTCCTCGGTCCGGCGCTGCGCCAGCGGGCCTCCCGCGGATCTCCAGTGGCCGAGATCGCCATTGGTGACGGAGACGAGTTTCACCTTGTGTCCGAGCTTCGCCCACTGGATCGCGCAGCCGCCCAATTGGAATTCTGCGTCATCGGGATGGGCGCCGAAGGCGATGATGCGCAGCGGGGTTTCAGCTGCTGCCGTCCCCGCCGATGGCGGGGCGGCGGGGGAAATGGTCATCGTGCCGAGCAGACAGATCGCGGATATGGTTTTCATGGGGGGCGATGGTTGGAGATATCTTGGTGCGGTCGGGCCGCGGGCGTCAAGCTGCGGCGGGTCCTTGCATTCGATGGTTCGGGCGCGCAGGATGGCCCCCATGATGAGCAAACCATTCCGTCTCGCGCCCCTCGCGCTCGTTCTCGTCCCCTGCCTGACCCTGGCCGCGGACCCGCCCGAGAAACGCAAGGGGGCGCCCAAGCCGCCGCCGGGGCCGCCGCCCACGTTGGCCGACGTGCCTTACGGTGACGACCCCAGGCAGGTCCTGGACTTATGGAGGGTGGATTCGCCGGGGCCTGCGCCGCTGCTGTTTTTCATCCATGGCGGCGGGTGGCAGGGCGGGGACAAGGGGAAGGTCTATTCCAGCGGGTTGACCAATTTCTTGGCGGCCGGGGTATCGGTGGTGTCGGTGGAGTATCGTTTTGTTTCTCAGGCGCACGCGGCGGGGGTGAAGCCGCCGGTGGAGTGGCCGCTCCATGATGCGGCACGCGCGCTGCAGTTCGTCCGGAGCAAGGCCGGGGAATGGAACATCGACAAGACGCGGGTTGCCGCCTCGGGCGGTTCGGCCGGGGCGTGCTCATCTCTTTGGCTGGCTTTTCGTGATGACATGGCCGACCCGAAGAGCGATGACCCCGTGGCACGGGAGTCCACGCGGCTGACATGCGCGGGGGTGCTCGGGGCCCAGACGACGCTCGACCCCCGCCAGATGAAGGAGTGGACACCCAACAGTCGCTATGGCGGACACGCCTTCGGGATCTTCCGGCAGGTGAATGGCAAGAACGTGGCCGACTTCCAGGAGTTCTTGGCGAGGCGCGACGAGATCCTCCCCTGGATCAAGGAGTATTCCCCGTACGAGTGGGTCAGCGCCGATGACCCTCCCATCTATCTCTATTATGCGGCCCCGCCGGCGCTCGGCCAGGAGCAGAAGGATCCGACGCACTCGGCCAACTTTGGCGTCAAGTTGCAGGAGAAGTTGAAGGACGCCGGGGTGGAGTGCGTGCTGGTATATCCCGGCGCGCCCGGACTGGACGAGGCCGCCAAGACGAAGGGCCACATGTACGATTTCCTGATCGCGCGGCTGAAGGGCGGGGGAGCCTGACTCGAAAATCGGCCACGGGATCGGCCTGTAGGGCGCGGATTCCCATCCGCGCCACGAGGGCCCTGCCGGTTGCCCGTGGCGCGAAAGGGATTTCGCGCCCTACATTTTCTCCCCCGTTGGTGCCCCGCCATGCGGGGCATGAGATCTGAATCGGAAATCCTGGGTGGAGCCACGGTCGCCCGACCGTGAACGGGCCGGTCGAGTGCCCGGGCCCATCTGTGACCAGATGGGCTACTTCCTCGCGAACCGTCTGGCGATCAGGGAGAGGAACTCCCGGGATTCCTCGATGCGCATGGCGCTGGCGAGGGCGAAGTAGGCGGTGGCGCCCAGGGAAATGGTCGCCAGGAGGGAGACGGCTTTCAGCGGGAGACCCATGTCGGCCCAGCCCGCGAGGATCGTGCACTTCGCGCCGACGCAGATGGCGACCAGCGCGGCGAGGGCGATCGCATTGCGCGCCAGGAGGGTGATGAGGGACCGGGTCTCGAGCCGGCCGGCAAATCGTCGCATGCACAGGTAGAGCGTCGAGAAATTGAAGGCCAATCCGATGGCGGTGGCCCAGGCGAGGGCGGTGTGATCCCAGCCGAGCCCGAAGACGGTGAAGGCGTTGGCGGCGGCGGTGAGCGCGATCATGGCGAGGCTGACGGACATCGGGATGAAGCGCTTGCCGATCGTGTAGAAGGCCGGCTGGATGACCTTGATGCCGGCGTAGAAGACGAGGCCGAAGGCGTACGCCTGGAGCGGGGCGGCGGTCTGCCGCACGTCGTATGCCGTGAATCTCCCGTGCTCAAAGATGAGTGACAGGATAGGGTGGGCCAGCAGGGAGAGGCCGATGGCGCAAGGGAGGGTGAGGAACAGGACGAGCCGCAGGCCCTTTGCCAGCGCGGCGCGGAACGCCGGGGTGATGCCCTCCGAGGCCAGGGCGGAGAGCATCGGGAGCGTGACCGTCGCCACCGCGACCCCGAAGAGGCCGAGCGGCAGCTGCTGCAGGCGCTGCGCGTTGCCGAGCCATGCGGCGGCGGATTCCTTGCCGTGGGTGAATGACGCGAATATGGCGTTGAGGAGCACGTTGATCTGCGTGCCGCCCGCGGCGATCAGCGAGGGCCACATCAGCCGCAGCACCTCGCGCACGCCCTCGTCCTTCCATCGGAAATCCAGCCCGAAACGGAAACCCACGCGCTTCAGCGAGGGGAGTTGCACCGACAGCTGCGCCACCCCGCCGATGAGGGTCCCGATGGCAAAGGCCGTGAGGCCCGTCTCCGAGATTTTCCCCTCCCGCAATCCCGGGTCCATCACCCACGCCAGCGCCAGGCCCCCGAAGATGCAGCCGAGGTTGAAAAAGGCCGAGGCGACGGCGGGGACGAAGAAGACCCGCTTCGCGTTGAGCATCCCCATCACCAGCGCGGTCAGGGACACGATCATGATGAAGGGGAACATCACCTGCGCCAGCCAGGCGCACAGGGCCTTGGCCGGCTCGCCCCAGCCAGGGTTCAAGAGCCGGATCCAGATCGGCGCGATCGCGATGCCCACCGCCGTCAGCGCGCTCATGAAACACACCGACAGCGTCGCCATCTTCCGCCCCAGCTCCCACGCCGCCGCATCGCCCTCCAGCTTGATCTTGCGCGAAAAGGTCGTCACGAATGCCGTCGATAGCGCCCCCTCCGCAAACAGGTCGCGGAGCATGTTCGGCGTGCCGAAGGCCCGGTTGAAGATGCCCGCGTAGGCCGACCCGAACAGGCCGTTGAGCAACTGGTCCCTCACCAGACCCAGCACCCGGCTGCATAGGATCGCGACCGACACGATGCCTGTCGACCGGGCCTGAAAGCTGGACTCGGGCGCGGCGGGGGCCTCTTTTGGAGCAGGGGTCATGCTGTAGGCGCCGGGAGTCTGCTATGAAGCGGTTCCGTGGTCGAGGCTTTTGCTCCCGAGCCGCGGCCGGCTCGGCAACCCACCCCGACCCCGGCCCAGGGCAGTGAAAAATCGGCAAAAATAAGCTTTTCGGGAACATTTTTTGCGATAACAAGGACCGCTGAACGTCATGGGGTGTCATTGGCCCATGATTTTCCTTTGCGTTGGCATTTGGTGGTGTCGCGAGTGTCGGTGACGGACGAGGTGAGTGTATGAGAGTGATGCATGGATCAATTTTGCGAGGGTGGTGCGTTGGCGTGGTGGGGCTTCTGGGGGTTGGTTGGGGAGGCTCTCCATCCTTTGGGCAGACGACGAACTCGTGGATACTGAACGCGAACGGGGTATGGAGCGCGACGAACACCTGGAGCCCCAACACGAACTATCCCGACGGGGTGGGGGCGGTGGCGTACGTGACGAACAACGTCAATGGGAACCGGATCCTGACCCTGGATACGAACGTGACGCTGGGCGCGCTGATCTGGGGGGATCGGGACCGGGGCAACCAGATCGACATCCGGACCAACGCGGCGGGGGCGCGGATCACGTTTGACAC
>CAZYWZ010000075.1:0-33048 GCA_964651705.1 uncultured Verrucomicrobiales bacterium | reverse complement strand
CGTCCGCGTGCGCCAAGGCGCAGCCTACCTCGCGACCCAATTTTCGAGTCAGCGCCCGGGGCCTTTCGTGTTCCCGCCGCCAGCGGTGGCCTTGAAGCCCGGATCATCCTGTTTGCCGAATTTGGCGCGGCGGTCGCGCTCGTGGCGATCGGTCCGGGCGAAAGTGCCCTCGACCACCGGCTGGTGCGCCCCGGCGGCCAGCGCCTTCAGATTCTCCAAGACCTGGGGTTGCCGGGCGGCGAGGTCGTGTGCCTCGCTCGGGTCGGCGGCCAGATCGTACAACTCCCACGCGGCCTCGGCCTTGCCCTTTCCCTTCGGCTGGACCGCGCGCCAGCTGCCCTGCCGGATCGCCGTCCAGCCGTTGATCTCCCAATACAGGTAGGCGTGCTGCCGCTGCGGGCGACCCGCGGCCTTCTCGCCGACCAGCGTCGGCAATATCGAGATCCCGTCGATGTCGTCGGGCGGCGTCGCGCCCGTCACCTCGGCGATGGTCGGCAGGATGTCCGGGAAATAGCACAGGTGATCGGAAACCTGTCCCGGGGCGATCTTACCGGGCCAGTGCGCGACGAATGGCACCCGCAACCCGCCCTCGTAGAGGGTCCCCTTCTTGCCGCGGTACTCGACCCCCGTCTTCGGGTTCTTGTTGGCGCCGTGGATGCCGCGCGGGAACTCGTCCGAGGCAAAGTAGTCCGCGCCCCCATTGTCCCCGCTGAACATGACCAGCGTGTCTCCCTCGAGGCCCAGCTCTTTCAGCAGTGCCATCAGTTCCCCAAGCTGGCGGTCGACCATCGTGACCATGGCGGCATAGCGGCGCGCCTCCTCGGGCCAGGGCTTATCCTTGTAGATCGCCCACGCCGGATCGGAGTCGGGGATATCGAAGAGGCCGTGCGGCGGGGTGACCGGCAGATAGCAGAAGAAGGGCCGTCCCTTGTTCTCGCGGATGAAATCCATCGCGCCGTCGAAGATGACATAGTGCGAGTATGTCTTGCCCTCGCTCAGGCCGCGATTGCCCTCGAGCGGCACCTCCTCGCTATTCCTGAGGATATACGGCGGGTAGTAGCTGTGCGCGTGCACCTGATCGTAGTACCCGAGGAACACGTCGAACCCGTGCTTCTCCGGCACGCCCGTGGAATCGCGCCCGCCGCAGCCCCACTTCCCGAAACCGCCGGTGGCATAGCCCTTCGGCTTCAGCATCGAGGCGATCGTGGCCTCGTCGGCTCGCAGCGGGGTCCCGCCGCCGTTGGCGCGGACCGAGGTGTGCCCGCTGTGCTTGCCGGTCAGGAAACAGCACCGCGTCGGCGCACAAACCGAAGAGCCCGCAAATAGGTTGTCGAACCGGATGCCCCCCGCCGCCAGCCGATCGAGGTTCGGCGTCCGGATGTTCGGGTTGCCCATGTAAGACGGCTCGTAGTAGCCCAGCTCGTCCGCCATCACGTGGACGATGTTCGGGGGGCGGGAATCGGCCGCCGCCGCGAAATTCGCGCCCGACCACATCGCCGCCCACGCGAGCAGCCTTGCGCCAAACCATGTTCTTGGGCCGCGTGTTCTCTTCATATCTGCCTCGCCCTAAGGTCGCGCTCAAACCCCCGTTTCCACCAGCAGTATCGAATACAGCTCCAGCCGCGGCACGGCGACCCTCGCCTTCCCATCTTCCCACGAGAACGGCAGGGTCGCGCCCTCGGGCTGCTGCGTGATCGAGAGCGGCTTCTTCTCCAGGCGGATGGTGACCTCCAGCGGGCCGATGGGGGGGATGTCGTCGAAGATCCCCTCGGGCGGGGAATCCGCGTGGGGGCCGGACGTGTTGACCAGATGGATGCCCAGCGTGCCGCCGAGGAGGCGCGGGCTCACGTCGACATCCGACGCGCCCTTGACCTCGACCATGGGCAGGGGAAACAGGATCCCCACGGAGGGAATGAACGCATCCCCGACGTCCGCGACCGATAGGACGCGCGCGTCGGCCGAGCCCCGCGCCTCCGCCAGCTCATCCGCGAACAGCTTGGCCGGCCCCGCGCCGACCAGGAGCAGCCGCCCTCCCCCTCTCGCGTACGCCGCAAGCTCGTCGCGAAATTTCGGCTCCAGATAACCCCAGCCGGGAACGACCACCAGCGGCCAGCGCGACATCGGGCCCGCGAGGTGGTGCTCGCTGACGATCTGCACCGCCCGCTGGTTCTCCAGCAGGGCGGTCAGGGCCTTCTTGAGCACGTCGATGCCATCCCCGCCCGAAGGATGGAAAAGCCGCGGCGAGCTCCGGTAGTGCCCCGCGGTGGAATACAGCAGGGCGACCTGTGGCACCGCCACGGAGCGGTGGCAATGTCTCTGCCGCGCGCGGCAGAACTTCGCCACCTCCGCCATCGCGCCCATCTCCGCGGGATCCTTCAGCGCCCCGTCGCGATCCTGTTTGAAGTAGGCCTGGTACCCGCCGCCCAGCGCCAGCACCACGGCCGCCTCCTGCATCAGCTGCACCGCGGGCTTCTGCTTCCGCGTCTTTCGGCTGAAGGACCACGACATCAGGTCCCACGGCATCCCCTGATTCTCGAGACACCGGCCCGAGAATCGCGCCGAATTCACGCTGTTGTCCGGCGAGAAATCTCCCGACAGCGCCGCCACGTCGGCGCTCACCGGCTCGGGCATGTGGTCGCTGAAAGCCCAGTTGCTGATGACCTGGAACTTGGGGTGCGACGACTTCAGCGCCCCGGCGTAGCGCCGGAGATACGCGCGATACCCCTCCCGCTGGAAATCGAGCCACTCGTTCCAGAAGGGCTCGCCCGGTTTCTTCGGCGCGGCGCCCGCGCCCGTCTTTTGCCGGAACGCCTCGACCACGGCATCCCCATAGTCCGGCCTCGCGCCCCAGCAATCGCCGTCCACCCAGACGCCATCGACCCGGTATCCGCCCGCCAATTCCCGCAACTGCGGGATCATCAACTGGTCCACGTAGGGGCCAAAGACCGAGGTGGCACGCTTGTCCGGCCTCCCGTCCGCATCCTTCGCCGCCCACTCCGGGTGCATCGTCACCGCCAGGCCATCCACGACGCCGGAATAGTGCATGAATAGCGCCACCCCGCGCTTCCGCGTCGCGTCCCGCCACACCCGCAGCGGATCGCCCACGAAACCCGGCACCGGATTGCCCACCGTGGTCGGATAGCTGGAATAGCCGGGGTGCCCCTTGCAATCGATCTGGATGTAATCCGGGGCGACCTTGTCAATGACGAGATCCACCATCGCGGGGGTGGTCCGCGCCCCCATGTTGGTGCAGTCCGCGCCCGCGTGCAGATCGAAATGGATGCCCAGGAAGGCATCCGCCCTCCGCGGCGGCCCGCTCGCGCCGCCGTCACCGCAGGACGCGAGCAGGCCGACGGCGGCGGCCAACGACAGGATCCCGGCGACTCGAGCCGGGAGTCCGCTAGCGGTCGAAGGTGGGGGCGCCATGGTGTTCACCTCAATCTGATGGGGGTTCGGGTCGGACAACTCGATTGCATGATGGATGGCGCGCCCGCCGCAGACAAGGAGCGAGTGCGGCCCTAAATCCTCGCGTAACGCGGCACCCGAGGGCGCAACGCTTGGCGATGTAGGGCGCGAAATCCTTTTCGCGCCACGGGCAAACGGCAGGACTGTGCGTGGCGCGGATGGGAATCCGCGCCCTACAAGACGCGCCGAGGTGAGGCGCGTGTTCCGCCTCACGGCACATCGCCCCACGGCGCGCGCGGGGCGTAGGACAACAGCCGGTTGGCGTCCCCGTCGCCGGGAAACTCCTCCCGCGCGGGATCCCAGCGCACCCCCCGCCGCAGCGCGATGGCGATGCCCCCGACCAAGATGGCGCTCATGCTGCGATGCGCGGTTTCCACATCGCATATCGCCGGGCGGCGGGTCCGCATCGACCGGACAAAATCGTCGGCGTGGCTCAAGGGCCTCGGCACCACGGCGTCCCCCGGCGCGATCCGCGCCCTCAGGATTCCCTCGGGATGCGACACGATCCGGTCCCGGTCCACGCTGATCCGTCCCTCCGTGCCAACGAAACAGGCGCCGCCCACCGATCCGACCGCCTCGCCGGGATACGGCACGGAATGGACCACGACGCCATTGGCATACCGGAGACGCACCTCACCATCCCGCGTTCCCGATGTCCCCGCCTCCCACTCCACGGTGACGGGCCCCGTCCGATCGGCGCCCAGCACCCACTGGATGATGTCATAATGGTGCGGCGACCAGTTGACGTCACCGACGAAGTTCCCCGGCAACGCATGCCCCGCGTGTCCGCAATAGGGCTGTCCCGGCAGGGGCCCCAACCACAGATCCCAATCGAGCCCCTCTGGCACGGGCTGCGGCGCGCCGGGAAGCGCCCCCGGGGGATAGAACGCGCCGGGCTGGCGAAAGGCGTAGACCTCCCTCAGTTCCCCGATGTGACCGCCGCGAATCAGCTCGCAGGCGCGCCGGAACTTGCCCCCGTATTCGGACCGCTGCTGCGTCCCCGCCTGATAAACCCTCCCATGGCGCCGCACCGTCTCCACCAACCGCCGCCCCTCGCGCACCGTGATGCACACCGGCTTCTCGCAATAGACATCCTTCCCCGCCCGCGCCGCCATCGTCGCCATCTTGCCCGCCCAGTGGTACGGCAGCGCCAGCAGCACCGCGTCGATGTCCGGCCGCGCCAGCACCTCGCGAAAATCGTCGTGCGCCTCCACCGACCGATAGCCCCCTTCACCGAAGCGCCCCGCATATATCTCGTTGCACCTCGCCCGCGCGGATTCGCGCCGCTCCCGCCGCACATCGCACACCGCCAACACCTGCACGTCATCCCGCGCGACATACCCGCCCGGCACGTATGTCCACGCCCCGCCGAGCAGATGCCCCGCCCCTTGCCCGCCCAGCCCGATGAATCCCATCCCGATCCGCTCGCTCGGCGGCAACACCCCGCCCAGACCCAAGACCCGCCCCGGCACCACCGAGAAGATCGCCGCGCGCGCCGCGCCCCCAAGAAATTCTCGCCGCCTCATGGCCCGGCGGCCCACAACCGCATCACATTCCTCGCGACAAAGGCCAGGTCCACGCGCGCGTGCGCGATGCAGGCCTCCAGCGAGGCGTGCCCCGACGAGATGCTGAAGGCGTAGTCGAACATCTCTAGGAAGGGGTCCAGGTCGCCCCGCAGCGCGCCGGAGAGGAGCAGGGTCTTGACGCCGCGCTCGCGCGCCATCGCCGCGAGCACGGAGCAGAGCTTGCCCGACGCCGTCTGGCCATCGGTCTGGCCCTCGCCGGTGATCAGCAGGTCGGCCCCCTCCAGGGCGCGCGGCAGGCCCACGGTCTCCGCGATCAATCGGGCGCCGGACTCGACCTCCGCGCCACAGAACGCCCTGAGGCCAAAACCCAGGCCCCCGGCCGCGCCATCCCCCGCCGCGCCATCGATGCCCACGACCTCCCCCAGGTTCGCGAGGCCAGCGTCCAGCGCCGCCACCATCTCGGGCGTCGCGCCCTTCTGCGGGCCAAACACCGGCGCCGCCCCATCCGGCCCGCACAGCGGATTGGTGACATCGCACGCCACCCGGATCGCCGCCCTTTTCAGATCCGGCAAGACCCCGGACGCGTCAATCCGGCGAATCCGGGATAGGACCTGTCCGCCCCGTTCGCGGATCTCTTTCCCGTCTCCATCCAAGAACCGATAGCCCAGCGCCTGCGCCATGCCGGTCCCGCCATCCACCGTGGCGCTCCCCCCGATGCCCATCACGATCTTGTCGTGCCCTTCCCCTAACAGATGCCGGACCAGCTCTCCCGCGCCGAACGTCGTGGCCTCCATCGGGTTCAACCGGTCGGACGGCACCAGCTCGATGCCCGAGGCCGCCGCCATCTCCACGATGGCCGTCCCATCGGGCAACACCCCATACGCCGCCTCCACCGGCTCGCCCAGCGGACCGCATACCCGCCTTTTCCGGATCTCGCCCCCCGTCGCCGCCACAACCGCCTCGACGGTCCCCTCGCCGCCGTCGGCCATCGGATACGCCAGCACCTCGGCATCGGGCGCCTCGCGCAAAATGGCCCCGCGGATGATCTCGCAGACCCTGCCGCTGCGCATGTTCCCCTTGAAGGAATCGGGCGCGATCACGATCTTCATGATGGGGAATCCGCCGGACAAATTTCGGCAGATTCCTTGCCCTCCCATCCGACGAGAAACGCGTCGATCATCTCGGGGAGCTGCTCGGCGTACCCACCCTCCAGGACCGCCCCCGCCCTGAGGCCCGACTCGCGCATCCAACGGCCCAGCTCGCCGAAGTCCTCGATCTCCAGATCCATGTTGGTGATCGGATCGCCGCGGTAGGCGTCGAATCCCGCCGAGACCAGCAGCAGCTCCGGCTTGAACCTCACGACGGCCTCGAAAGAGGACTCCAGTATCTCGATGTGCTCGTGCCGGTGCCTGCCCGGCGGCACCGGAAAATTGTGTATGTTGGCGTACGAGGTCCGCCCGGTCCCGGGGTAACCCGGATACTGGTGGATCGAGGCGAAATAGATGCCCTCCTCGTGGCGCACGATATCCTCGGTCCCGTTGCCGTGGTGCGCGTCGAAATCCCAGATCGCGACCTTCCCGGTCCCGCGCGCCCTCGCCTCGAGCGCCGCGATCGCCACGTTGTTGAAATAGCAGAACCCCATGATCCGGTTCTTGCACGCGTGGTGACCCGGCGGCCGCATCAGGGAGAAGGCTCTCCGCCCCGCCCGCGCCTCTTCGAGGACCCGTAACGCCGCCCCGGCCGAGCGCCTCGCGTGCGCCTCGATATCCGGATACGCCGGGGTGTCCGCGTCGAAAAATTCCGCCTCGCGCAACCGGTCGAAATGCTCCCGCCGATGCGCCCGCAGCAGCGGCTCGTCCCCGGCCGGCGCCGGCTTCTCCCAGCGCCACCCCGGATGCCGCTCCCTCAAGAATGCCGAGCTGCGGACCACCCTCGCGGGCCGCTCCGGATGATCGGCAGAACCGTATTCCGCGCAGATCGGATCGTATACGATGCGCATCGTACAAACCTAGACGAATCCCCCCGCAATGGGAAAGCCCCGAGACCAGGATCCGCGCGCTTGTCCCCGTCCGCGCCGCCCGTTATCCTCCCGGAAAACCCGGACCCAAGCCCATGACTCGATCCCCGATAGCCCCTCGCCTGACACGCCGAGACCTCGTTCGCCGCGCCTCCGGCGGCCTATTCGCGTTCGGCATCAGCCGGCATGCCGCGGGCGCAGGCGCGGCATCGTCCCTCGATTTCCGGGCCATGCTCTGCCCCGTCCCGCGCACCGCGCGCTTCGAGATGGAGGGCTTCTTTGTCTGGTGCGGCACGATGGCCAAGGACGACGCCGGCCGGTGCCACCTGTTCTTCTCCCGATGGCCAAAGGCCACCACCTTCCGCGGCTGGGTCTCGCATTCCGAGGTCGGACACGCCGTCGCCGACAGCCCCCTCGGCCCCTACCGATTCGAAGCCATCGCGCTCAAGGGCAGCGGCGCCGGCACCTGGGATCGCCACATGATCCACAACCCCACCGTCCTCCGCCACGGCAGCAAGTACTACCTCTACTATACCGGCACCCACGGGAACGCGAACTGGCGCGAGGGCGAGCCCCTCCCCTCCGACGACGACTACTGGTTCTGCAGGAACAACCAGCGCATCGGCGTCGCGGTCGCCGACGACCCCGCCGGGCCGTGGAGGCGCTTCGAAAAGCCCCTCCTGGACGTCTCCGCCGCCGGCTGGGATACGCTCATCACCACCAACCCCAGCGTCGCCGCCACCCCGGACGGGCGCTTCCTCATGATCTACAAGACCGCCAGCCCAGGCGAGAAACCGGCCGGCAAGGTCGTCCACGGCGTCGCCTTCGCCGACAACCCCCTCGGCCCCTTCAAGAAACACCCCGACCCCATCTTCACCCACGCCACCGCCGAATTCCCCGCCGAAGACCCCTACGTCTGGCACGCCGGCGACCGATACTGCGCCATCGTCAAGGACATGGGCGGTCACTTCACCGATGCCGGACGTTCCCTCGTCCTCTTCGATTCCCCGGATGGCATCCAATGGAAACTCGCGGACCACCCGCTGGTCTCCACCCTCCAGATCCCCTGGGCCGACGGCCCCCCGGAAAAGGTCCGCAACCTCGAGCGCCCCCAGCTCCACCTCGAAAATGGCCGCCCCGCCGTCCTCTTCTGCGCCGCCCGCCCCGAGACCAAACCGGAGCACTCCTTCAACGTCCACATCCCGCTGGCCTAAACCCCCTCCCCATTTCTCACCTTCCACGCCGCCGATTCCGGGCTAGTATAACCCGAAATGCTCTTCGCGATCCTTCTCTTGGCGGGGCTGGCGGCGCTCCTGGCGCAGGTCTGCCTGCCAGCGCCCGAATGGCTCCAGGGGGCCAGCTGGGAGATCGCCCCGCTCCTCGCCGTCTGCGGCGCGCTGTTCCTGAACCCCGCCGCCGCATGGATGCTGGCCCTCTGCATCGGCCTCTCCCGCGATCTCGTCTCGGAGAATCACCTCGGCTGGGGCGCGGTCTGCCTCCTCGCCACGGTCCTGCTGGTCCAGACCCAGGAGATCCCGCGCTGGCGCCACCGCTGGTACGCGCAGTCGTTCTTCGTGCTCGTGGGCACCATGGTCTTCCTCCTCATGGACTACGCCGGATTCTGCCTCCAGCAGCGGCGCTTCTCGCCCGAGATCTTCCGCATCGGCCCCTTCTACAAGATGATCGTGGTCAGCGGCTTCAATGCCATGGTGGCCCCCCTGCTCTGCGCGCTCATCGAGATCGGCAAGCACCTCTTCGGGCCCGCACCCCAGCCCCAGAAGGAGACCACCGATGACCGGTGAGACCACACCGCGCCACGTCGTCCGCATCCTGGCGATCGCCGCCCTCTTCATCGCCGGTTTCGGCGTCCTCCTGGTCCGCCTCTACCAGCTCCAGATCGGCCAGGCCGACACCTTCGCCGCTCAGGTCGGCGCCCAGAGCACCCGCACCATCCTCCTCCCGCCCGCGCGCGGCCTCATCGCCGACCGCTGGGGCGTCCCGCTCGCCGAGCACCGCGCCAACTTCGACATCGACCTGTACCTCCTCGAGCTCAAATCCCACTACCGCAAGACCCACGGCAAGCTCCCCAAGGTCCGCGATACCTATACCGTCGCCGGGGTCACCAAGACCGATATCGTCGACGATATCTACAAGATCGCCGACGAGAGCCTGGGCCCCTACCGGAAGGTCCTCGGCGACCGCATCCAGATCGACCGCGCCTCGCTCATGCTCCACCAGCGCATCCGCGAGCAGCTCCCCTTCCAGATCAAGGGCGACCTCCAGTTCGAGGAACTCGCGGTCCTCATGGAGCAGAACCCCGTCGTCCCCGGCATCCGCATCACCGCCCGCCCGCTGCGCCGCTACTGCTACGGGGCCACCGCCTCCCACGTCGTCGGCTTCGTCGGGCGACCCGAGCAGCCCCTCCTGCTCACCCGCGATGACGGCGGCACCTTCGAGGCCGAGAGCACCGGCAAGGACGGCATCGAGCTCGCCGCCGACGAGCACCTCCAGGGCGACCCGGGATACCGCGTCCTCGAGGTCGACAACCTCGGCCGCGTGCAGCGCCTCCTGTACGAGGATCCCCCGCGCGCCGGCTCGACCGTCTACCTCACCCTCGACCTCCGCGTCCAGCAGATCGCCGAAAAGGCCATGGTCGGCGTCGGCCGCGGCGCCTGCGTCGTGCTGGATTGCACCACCGGGGAGATCCTCGCCATGGCCTCCGTGCCCAACTACGACCCCAACGGCCTCTCCGACCCCGCCATCTGGGACACGGTCATCAACGACAAGACCCGGCCCCTCGTCAACCGCGCCGTCTCGGGCTACCCCCCGGGCTCCACCTTCAAGATCCTCATCGCCCTGGCCGCGATGACCTACAAGGTCGTGCCCCCCAACTACTCCTTCACCTGCGGCGGTGGCCTCTTCGTCGCGGACCGCTTCAAACAGTGCTGGAGCTCCTCCGGCCACGGCAGCGTCAACCTCGCCGAGGCCATCAAGGTCTCCTGCAACACCTACTTCTACAACCTGGGGGTCAAGACGGGCATCGACCGCGTCTACGCCGTCGGCCACGCCATCGGCCTGGGCGACAAGAACGACATCCCCCTCCCGCGCGTCAGCGCCGGCACCCTGCCCTCCCGCGAGTGGATGCGCGCCACCTACCCCCGCGACCGATGGAGCGATGGCCACATGGCCAACGCCGCCATCGGACAGGGCTACGTCCTCGTCACCCCGCTCCAGATGGCCCTCATCGCCGCCGCCGTCGCCAACCGCGGCGTCATCCACAAACCCCAGCTCATCCAGCGCATCATCCGCCCCGACGGCGAGGTCGAGTTCGAATTCAAACCCGAGGTGCGCGGCAGGCTCAATATCGAACCCGCCGCCATGGAGGTCATCCGCCGCGGCATGTGGGCCGTCGTCAACGAGGGCGGCGGCACCGGCAAGCGCTCCGCCGTCCCCGGCGTCGCCGTCGCCGGCAAGACCGGCACCGCGCAATTCAAAGGCCGCGTCGGCGGCGAGATCCGCGCCGACAACAAGACCTGGTTCATCGCCTTCGCCCCATTCGATCAGCCCCGTTACGCCGCATGCGTCATGGTCGAAAACGGCCACGCCGGCGGCGTCGATTGCGCCCCACGCGTCCGCGAGGTCTTCTACCGCATCTTCCGCCTCATCCGCCAAAACGAGAACTATGAGCTGGCCTACACCCAGCCGCAGGCCGGCCACTTCCAGGGCTCCCTCGCCTTCCCCGACGAGCCCTCCGCCTCCCGCGATGAATTGGTCGCCGAGAACGTCCCCGTCACCTTCGAGGGCCTCGAGGAGAACGCCGTGCCCCACGAGGAGGACCGCATGACCCTCCCCGACCGCTCCTCGGTCCAGCCCCGCGCCCCAACCCTCCGGGAGGCCAGGGGCCGCCGCCAGTTCTGGAGGTCGCGCTGATGGCCACCCCCAGGGCAGACCGCATCACCCTCATCGAGAAGATCGCGCGCGTCGACTGGATCCTCCTCCTGGTCGCCGCCCTCGCCGTCGCCTCCGGCATCGTCTTCATCTACAGCGCCACCTGGACCAGCGACAACCCAGACCTCCGCGACTACTACGTCAAACAGCTCTACCACGCCCTCATCGGCTTCGGCCTCTGCGGCACCCTCGCCCTGATCGACTACCGCGCCCTCCTGAAACTCGCCCCCCTCATCCTCCTCGCCGGTTACGGCCTCCTCGTCGCCGTGCTCCTCTTCGGCACCGAGGTCAATAACGCCAGAAGCTGGTTCGAGTGGGGCTTCGTCCGCCTCCAGCCCGCCGAACTCGTCAAGCTCGCCCTCGTCCTGTTCCTCGCCTGGTTCCTCGCACGCCGCGGCGAGCGCGTCCAGAACCTCTGGAGCTTCTTCTGGTGCTGCGCCGCCACAGGCACCTGCATGGCCCTCGTCCTCAAACAGCCAGACCTCGGCTCCGCCATGGTCTTCGCCCCCATCTGCTTCGTCATGATGTTCGTCGCCGGCGTCCGCCGCCGCTGGCTCCTCATGGGACTCATCCTCGGCGCCGTCGCCGCCGTCTACGCCTACCTCTTCCTCCTCGAGGAATACCAGCGCGACCGCCTCACCTCCTTCCTCTACCCCGAGCGCGACCCCGAGGGCCGCGGCTATCACGTCCTCCAGAGCATCAAGGCCGTCGGCTCCGGAGGCATGCTCGGCCGCGGCTTCATGGAGGGCAAACAGAGCATCCTCGGCTTCCTCCCAAAAGACGTCTCCTTCAGCGATTTTATCTTTTCGGTCATCGGCGAGGAATTCGGCTTCCTCGGCAGCGTGATACTGCTTGCCACCTTTGCAATTATCCTGCTAATGGGCTTAAATATAGCTGTGCGCGCGCGCGACCTGCGGGGCTCCCTCGTGGCCATCGGCGTCTGCACGATGTTTTTTACGCATATTTTTGAGAACATAGGAATGACGATTGGAGTGACTCCCATCACGGGTATCCCCTTGCCGTTCATCTCGTACGGTGGAACTTTCGTTGTGACGTGCCTCGCGGGGATCGGTCTCTTGCAGAGCGTCCACATTCATGGTCGACCACGATGAGCGGCTCCACACTCCCTCGCATTCCGCAAAGCGGAGAGGAGCCTGATAATGATCCTTGAGAAGATAAAGTCGGCACTGGGCCTCGGGCCCAAGAAACCGACCGTGGAACTGCTGATCTCGATCGAGAAGATCGAGCGCCGAGTCGCCCTGCTGGAGGACGGCCGGCTCGAGGAATTCCAGATCGAGCGCGCCGGCGACGTCAGCCTCGCCGGCAGCATATACAAGGGCCGGATCAAGAACCTCGAGTCCGGCCTCAAGGCCATGTTCGTGGACATCGGCTACGAGAAGAACGCGTTCCTCCACTACTGGGATGCGATGCCGGCCGCGCTCGACGAGATCGAGACCATCGACCGCGGCGCGGGCAAGCGGCCCCGCCGCATCCAGGTCGAGGACATCCCCGAGCTCTACCCCCCGGGATCCGAGGTCGTCGTCCAGGTCACCAAGGGACCGATCGGCAACAAGGGGCCGCGGATCACCACCAACATCAGCCTGCCCGGCCGCTTCGTGGTGCTCACCCCCTACTCCGACCAGTTCGGCATCTCGCGGAAGATCTCCGACCCGCAGGAGCGCGCCCGCCTCCGCAAAATCCTCAGCAAGCTCGAGGTCCCCGAGGGCATCGGCGTCATCATCCGCACCGTCGGCGAGGGCCAGCGCGCCCGGTTCTTCGTCCGCGACGTCGCGATGCTGCTGGACCAGTGGCGCCGCATCGAGGAGGGCATCAAGACCAAGAACGCGCCCGCCCCCCTCCACGAGGAATCCGACCTGGTCGAGCGCTCCGTGCGCGACTTCCTCACCGAGGACGTCGACCGCATCATCCTCGACAACGAGGCCGAGTTCGAGCGGATCAAGGAGTCCGTCGCCACCATCTCCCGCCGCTCGCTGAGAAAGATCAAGCTCTACCAGGAGCCCGTCCCCCTGTTCGAGAAGTTCGGCATCGACCGCCAGCTCGATTCCGCGATGCGCCGCCAGGTCTACCTGAAGAGCGGGGCCTACATCGTCATCGACGAGACCGAGGCGCTCGTGGCCATCGACGTCAACACCGGGCGGAGCAAGGCCACCGCCGACAACGAGGACACCATCGTCGCCACCAACCTCGAGGCGGCCCAGGAGATCGCCCGCCAGCTGCGCCTGCGCAATATCGGCGGGCTGATCATCGTCGACTTCATCGACATGCGGATGCGCAAGGACCAGCAGGCCGTATACCAGCAGTTCCGGCAGGCCCTGTCCCGCGACAAGGCCAAGACCCACGTGCTGCCCATCTCACCCCTCGGCCTCATCGAGATGACGCGCCAGCGCACCGAGGAGAGCCACTTCAAGCTCAGCTACGAGGACTGCCCCTACTGCCGCGGCCGCGGCCGCGTCCGCACCCCGGAGACCATGAGCCTCGACATCCAGCGCGAGATCTCGCGCCGCATGCGCCTCAACCCCGAGGTCCACGAGGTCCGCGCCATCGTCCACCCCAAGGTCCTCGAGCGGCTCCGCACCCACGACGAGGAATCCCTCATCGAGCTGGAACGCCGTTTCGCCGGGCGCCTCGCCTTCCGCGCCGACGCCAGCCTCACCCAGGAACAATACCGGATCACCAACGCGCTCAACGACCAGGACCTGAAATAGCGGGTCAGTCTATCCGAACGCAAAACTCGAAGGGGCTCCCCTCCGCGCCGAGAACCACGCGGTTTTCCCCGCCCTGCAACGGGGCGCTGATCGCCTCCCAGCGCAGCCCGATCCGGCGGCCGTTGACCACGCTCCCCAGCGTGCTGCCGCGGTCTCGCAGGTAGAAACGGTCCCCCTCGCGGTCGATGGCGCAATGGTTGCGAGAGATCTGGAAGGGTTCCTCGTCCCGGATGAAGAAATCGTTCTGCACTAGGACGTCCGCGCCGCCCGACGACATCCGCCCCATCCGGAAGGGGAACTTGTCCACCCGGAGCTCTTCCGCGGAACACCGCCCCCGCGCGTGCTCGGTCTGCGCCGAGAGCAACACCCGCGCCGCGGGAAGCACCTGGATCGAGGATGCGCCCGGCCCGGTGTCGACGTGCAGCCGATCGCCGGCCGTCTCCGCCCCCGCGCCGCGGCGGCGCATCTCCATGCGCAACATGTTGTTCGTCGTGCGCAGCCTCTCGAAGAAGGACGCCAGATACGGCACCAGGCGCGCCGGATCCTGCAGGATCGCCCGGTTGAAATCGGCCGGCGACATCACCTCGGCCTCCACGCCCTCGGCCGCCGTTGCCGTCGCCGAGCGCGCCTTGTCCTCGATCATCGCCATCTCGCCAAAAATGTCCCCCGGCCCCAGCCGCGCGAGCAGGATGCGCTTCGATCCCGTCCCGATGCTGATGTCCACCCGCCCCGCGAGGATGCGGTAAGCCTCCTGAGAATCGTCCCCCTCGCGGAAGATCACCTGCCCAACAGAATACCTCTCGGTGCGCATGATGGCCCTCAACCCGGCAGCAGCGGCAGCGGCACCGCCTTCCCGCCCGCCAGGCTCCGCGCCGCCGCCTCCGTGAACTCCATGTACTGCAACCCGTCGGAAAACGTCGTGCGGCTCACCCGCTCCTGCCCCCGGATCGACCTCACGAACTCCTCCTCCACCCGCCAGCCGATGTTCTCCTCGGCCGGGATCTTCACCTCCCGCCAGTCCTTCGCCCCCTTCTTGCCGGCAAAGACCTTCCCGTCGGCAAAGCGGAGCGCCGCGTCGCTGCCATACAGCGTGGCCGAGGGCGGGCCCGTGAACGGCGTGACCGCCGACACCCGAAAGTGCGCCTGCGCCCCGCACGCCATGTCCGCGATCACATCCAGGTGCTCCGGGATCTGCACCGCGCGCGCCCGGCCCCGCAGGTCCCGCCGCATCTTCACGAACACCTTGCCCATCGCCATGACCCGCGTCGCCGGCCCCACCCATCGCATCACCGCCTCATACCAGATGCCCAGCTGCATCACGTTGCAGCCGCTCAGCTCGATGTCCTGCCTCCACGACAGCGGCGCCTCGCGGTCCAGGAAACCGCCCCCCGCCTGCACGTCGATCGCCAGCAGCTCGCCGAGGAATCCCTCCGACACCAGCCGCTGCAACGTGCGGTCCGCGTGCAGCGTGAAGGGCGACGGCACCACCTGCGCGACCAGGTCGGGGTTGTCCTGCGAGGTCTCGAACATCGCCCTCGCCTCCCCCGCATTCATCGCCATCCGCGCCTCGGTCAGCACGTGCTTGCCCGCCGCCAGCGCCGCGATCGTCGCCGGCGCGTGCAGGTAGGGCCACGTCCCGATCACCACCGCGTTGACCTCCTTGTCCTCGATCACCTCGTGCCAGTCGAGATACACCTTCGACAACCCGAACTCCCGCGCCACCCGCTCCGAGGACTCGTGGGAGCGATTCGCCACGCCGACGATCTCCACGCCCTCCAGCTCGGCCAGTTTCGGGATGTGCTTCTCCCGCGTGTTGGCCCCGGCGCCGATGACGCCGATCCGGATGTCGGGCTCGGTGTTGAGTTTCATCCGGGGCCCTACCTCCCCAGCAGGTGCTCGATCACCATCTGGTCGAGGGCCTGATAATTCCGGTCGGCCACGAGCTTCTGCGCGGCCTTCTCGTCAAAGGACCGGGCCCGCTCCACCAGTTTCACGAAGGTGCGCATGCTGTTGGTCGCGTGATCGAAGCAGTGCTCCTCCTTGGTCGCCCGGAAGGAGTGCACGTCGAACGCCACGCACGCCCCGGTCTTCGCGTAGCCGTTGCGCTCGAGCGCCCGGATCTGGTTGAACGCCACCCGCAGGTTCGACGAGCCGAAGGGCTTGTCCTGGTCGAACTTCAGGCCGTTCTGGTCGTTGAGGTGCAGCGACCACAGCTTGCCGAACGCCATCGCGAAGTCGATCTCGTCGGCCGGATCGAGCCCCGCGAGGATGCAGTGCGCGGTCTCGATGAGGCCGCCGACCCGCTTCGGGTCGCTGCACAGCTGCGCCACCGCCAGCGCGTGCCCGATGGTCGGGATGTAGGCGTGATCCATCGGCTCGTTGGGCTTCGGCTCGATCGCGATCTTCGCCTTCGGGCTGTGCGCCAGCATCTTGTCGATCGCCTCCACGATCAGCTCCACGCTCCGCCGCCCATCCTTGGACTCCCGCAGATACGTCCCCTCGCGCGCCAGCCACAGGACCACCAGATCGCAATCCAGCTCGGCCCCGATGTCTATGGTGCGCAGCGACCGCTCGATCGCGTACCGCCTCGCCTTCGGGTCGTTGCTCGTGTACGCGCCATCGATGGTATTGGGGCTGAACCAAAGCCGCGGCGCCACGATCTCCGCGAACATCCCCGCGTCCCCCAACTTCTTCTTCATCTCCCGCGCCTCCTTCTTCAACTGGTCGGCGCTCTTCCCGTCGATGTCCGGCACCACGTCGTCATCGTGGAACATCACCGCGTCAAAACCCGCGGCCTTGAACTTCTCCAGCTTCCAGTCGAACGACTTCGGCGCGCGCGTCGTCGGCCCGTAAGGGTCTGCCCCCTCGCTGATGTTCCACGGTCCTATCGAGAATCGGTATCCGGCCTGCACGGTTTCCTCCTGCGGTTGAGTTCTGGCGGGGCCATGCCGCGCCCCGAATCACGGAATCTTAATCCCCGCGGCCGCCCCGACAAGGGAGAAAGATCACGCCCCCCGCGTGGCGATGCGCGGCCCGAAAAGGTTCGCGCCGAGCGCCGGGGCGCGACAGACTCGCCCGGAGCGTCCGCCATGAGAACCGCGTCCCACCGCACGATCGTCGTCGTCGCCTCGCTCACCCTGGCCGGGCTCGCGCCGCGGGCCTTCTGCCGCGCCCCGGAATTCGCCGTCGTGACCCAGACAAACGTCATGGTGCCGATGCGCGACGGGGTCAGGCTCGCCACCGACCTCTATCTCCCCGCAAGGGACGGCGCGGTCGCGGAGGGCAGATTTCCCGCGATCCTGACCCGGACTCCCTACAACAAGGGCGGCGGCGCCGGGGACGGCCGCTACTTCGCCGCGCGGGGCTACGTCTTCATCGCGCAGGACACGCGCGGCCGTTTCGCGTCCGAGGGCGTCTGGCACTGGATGACCGACGACGGCCGCGACGGCTGGGACTGCGCCGACTGGGTCGCGAGACAGCCTTGGTCCGATGGCAAGATCGGCATGATCGGGACCTCCTACGTCGGCGGCACCCAGCACGCGATGGCCATGGAGAACGCGCCCGCACTCGCGACCGTCATACCCGTCGACGCCGTCTCAAACATGGGCCGCCAGGGCATGCGCAATGCGGGGGCGTTCGAATTGCGCTTCTGGAACTGGATCATGCTCAACGCCGGGCGCGGCAGCCGCGCGGCGCAGGACCCGGCCACCGCGGCGGTTCTCGCCGAAATGGCCACCAACCGGCTCGAATACTTGCGCCTCCTTCCCCTGCGGCATGGCACCACACCCCTCAGGCTCGCTCCCGAGTTTGAGGGGTGGCTCATCGATGCCATGGGCCACGGCGCGGACGATGGCTTCTGGGCCCAGAACAACATCGTCGCCCAGCCGGGGCGCTACAAGGACATCCCCGTCTATCTGGTGGGCGGCTGGTACGATTCGTGGGGCGGCAATACCACGGCCAATTTCATGGCCCTCAACAAGGCGATCCGGGGCCCCGTCTTCTTGATCATGGGCCCATGGATCCACGGCGGACAGGACAAGTCGCAGCACGGGCAGGTCTCTTTCGGCGCGGGGGCCGCCATCTCCGACGCCCTGGCCTGGCGGCTCGAATGGTACGATCACTGGCTCAAGGGAATCGATAACTCCGTCGGCAAGGCCGCCCCCTTTGCCAAGAGGGTCCGCATCTTCGTCATGGGCACCGGCGATGGCCGCAAGACCGAATCCGGCCTCCTGAACCACGGGGGCTACTGGCGCGATGAGGACGACTGGCCCATCGCCCGAGCGCGACCCACGCCCTTCTATCTCCTCCCCCGCGGCGGGCTCGCCACCGCGAGGCCCGATACCGGCCCGGCCTCGACCAGTTTCCTGTTCGATCCCCGCGACCCGGTGCCCACCCTCGGCGGCAACATCTCGTCCGGCGACGGCATCATGCAGCAGGGCGCCTGGGACCAGCGCGGCGGACCCCCATTCTGGAATTGGCCCCGCCCCGTCCCCCTCTCGGCGCGCAACGATATCCTCGTCTTCCAGACCGAACCGCTCGAGAAAGACCTGGAGGTCACCGGCGAGATCGAGGTCAGGCTCTGGGCCACGTCCTCGGCGCCCGATACCGACTTCACGGCCAAGCTGATCGACGTCTATCCGCCCAGCGCCGATTTTCCGGGAGGCTTCGACCTCAACATCGGCGACGGCATCGCCCGCGCCCGATTCCGCGACAGCCTAGGGGAAGAGCGGCTGATGGAACCAGGCCACGCCTACGAGTTCACCATAAGGCTCTACCCGACATCGAACGTCTTCAAGAAGGGGCACCGCATCCGGGTCGATGTCTCCAGCAGCAACTTCCCCCGCTTCGATGTCAACCCCAACACCGGCGAACCCCTCAATGACCACCGCCGCACCGCCATCGCCACGAACACCGTCCTCCATGATGCCGACCACCCCTCGCGCATCATCCTGCCCGTGATACCCGGCAGCAAAGTCCGCCCCGCATCCTCCGGGGCCGGGCCAGGCGCTCTCCCGTCGCACACTGGATTTGTGTCCCATGCGCCTCGCTCCGCCAGTCCCGATGCCCTCGCGGCGCATTCCCCTTGATTCCGGGACCCGAAGGCGGGAAGGTTTCCTTGCGCTCCAACGCGCGGGGGGTGCCCGGCGGGGGCGCGCAGCGCGATGAGACTCCGCGAGATAGGCATCCGTGGCCAACTGACCGGACTGGTCATATTGCTGGTCCTCGGCGCGAGCTACATCGTGCCCCGGTGGCTGTTCGACGACGTGCGGGCCATCGTCGAGGAACACGAGGTCGTGGACCTGCGCGACGAGGCGATGCTGCGCGGCTGGGAGTTGCGCGATCTGCTCTCGGGCCTCCGCGAGGATATCGGCGGTCTGGCCTCTGGCCGATGGGACCTCGCGCCGCTCCGGGAGGCGGTCGGCGTCCCACCCTGGGATCTCGACCCCTCCCTCCGGGGCCGCCTCCCCCTCCGATGGGAACGTTTCCTTAAAGTGGTGATCCTCGACCGCGAGGGCGCCCCCCAGCCCGGCGCCATCGTCTTCCGCGCCGGCTGCAAGGCGCTCGGGCCTCCCTCCGACCTCGTGCCGTCTCCCGGCGAGACGTCGCCCGGGCCAACCGTCCGCTTCTCGCGCGTGCTGCCGCTGGATCTGCCACCGGCCTTCGCCGACGCGGGAAACGCACCTCTCTTCCGGACTCCCGCGGTCTGGGCCGGTGCGCCCCTGCCCGGGCCCGATGGCGGCTCCCTCTGGATCTTGATGGACCTCGCATTGCGCGGCTCGCCGCGCCACATCGCCTTCCTCCTGGATGAGGATGGAAATTTCCTGATGCACCCCGAACCGGATTTCAGGCGGTCGGGCGAACGCGACACGACCTTCCAACACCTCGATCTGGCAGAGGCCTTCCGCCAGTCCGCCTGGATGGGCGAGGAGGCCAACGTCCGCCTCGGCGACCTGCACGCCATGCCCTGGCTCCGCTCGCCCTACCTGTTCATCGAGGGCGTCCCTGATGCGGCCTTCGGCGCCGCCGTCCGCGAACTCGAGCGTCAGGATCCCGCCGCCTTCCTCAGCGCGCTCGGCCGGCTGCGCGCGAAGTACGAGCCGCGCGGCGTGCGCGTCGGCGGCGTCTCGGGCGGGGTCAGCGAGATTCGCCTGCTCGCCCACCCCGGAGTCGATCCCGCCGCGCTCAAGGCGGAGATCCGCGCGGACCTCGGCAAGTTCCTGCCGGGCCGGCCCCCCGCCATCGGGTGGCGCCCCCTCGTGAACTGCGCGCGCGGCGACGCCCAGCTCGTCCGCGTCACCCTCCACTCGCACGCCGGGCCCGCCACCTACTGCCTCGTCTACTCCGCCTTTCGCGAGGAACTCATCTCCAGCATCAACAACGAGCTCGCCACCCTCAATCGCGTCTCCATCCTCCTGGCCCTCATCGCCGGCGCGATCGCATTCCTCATATCCCTCTTCTTCGTGCGGCCCCTCCTCCGCGTCGCCGCCACCGCCAGGCACGTCAGCGCCTCCTCCGCCGAGAACCTCCCCGACAAGATCGAGGCCGTCCGGCGCGCCCTCCCCGCCCGCCGCTCCGACGAGGTCGGCCAGATCGCGCGCGCCCTCGAGGCCCTCCTGCTCCAGGTCCTCAACGCCCACGAGCGGCTCCGCCAGCTCAACGCCGACCTCGAGGGACGCATCCGCGAGCGCACGCAAGAACTCCAGGAGGCCTACGAGCAACTCAAGGGCCTCTCGGTCGCCAAAGACGAGTTCCTCGCCAGCGTCAGCCACGAGCTGCGCCAGCCGCTCAACTCGATCTTCGGCTTCCTCCAGTTCCTCGAGATGTCCGGCCTCGACGAGGCGCAGCGCGCCGACGTCCGGAAGATCCGCAACGCCGCGATCTATCTCCGCAACCTCATCAGCGATATCCTCGACTACCAGAAGATCGTCATGGGCGTCCTCGAGCTCGAACCCCAGGAGATCGACGCCCGGGAATTCCTCGCCTCCCTCCGCGACTCCGTCGAGGTCCAGGCGCGCGAATTCGGCAACGCGCTGGAGTTTGACATCCCCGAGGGAATCGGCGCCCTGCGCAACGACCCGCAGCGCCTCCAGCAGGTGCTCCTCAACCTCCTCGGCAACGCCTGCAAGTTCACCCGCGAAGGCCGCGTCACGCTCCGCGCCCGCCGCGAGCGCGCCGCCATCGGCCACGACTGGATCACCTTCGACGTCACCGATACCGGCCGCGGCATGCGACCCGAGGAACAGCAGAACCTCTTCGTCAAATTCAAGAAACTCTCCGCCAGAGAGGGCAACAAGTCCGGCACCGGCCTCGGCCTAGTCATCACCAAGGGTCTCTGCGAGCTCATGGGCGGCGGGATTTCCTTCGCCAGTGAGTTCGGCAAGGGCAGCACCTTCACGGTCCGCATCCCCGCCGAGATCGGCACCCAGCACCTCCCGCGCCACGCGGCCCCGCCGGCAACTCCCGGACGTTCCGCCCAAAAGCCCCACGTCGCCGCACCCACCGTGCTGGTCATCGACGACGACCCCGCCGTCCACGAGCTCATGTCCCGCTTCCTCGGTCAAAACGGCTACCGCGTGCTGACCGCAGCCAATGCCGAGGAGGGCATCGCAGCGGCCTCGCGAGAGATGCCCGATGCCATCACCCTCGACGCCGTCATGCCCGGCCACGACGGCTGGGACGTCCTGGCCGCGCTCAAGACCGATCCGCGCACCGCGCCCATCCCCGTCGTCATGGTCACGTTCCGCGACGAGCGCGGCAAGGGCTTCGCGCTCGGCGCCGCCGACTACATCGTCAAGCCCATCCACTGGCAGGGGCTCCAGAAAACCCTCGATCGCCTCTGCGGGGCGTCCCCCGGCCCCGCGCGCAGTGTCCTGGTGATCGAGGACGACGCCGAGGCCCGAGAGCTATTCCGGCGGACGCTCGCGGCCGCAGGCTGGGAGGTGATCGAGGCCGAGAATGGCGCCGAGGGCCTCAAGGCCCTCGCCGCCCACAGGCCCGATGCCATCATCCTCGATCTCATGATGCCCGTCATGGATGGCTTCGAGTTCGTCGCGGAGCACACCCGGCGCCGCATCGACGACGGCAGCGCGCCGATCCCCATCCTCGTGGTCACCGCCAAAGACCCCACCGCCGCCGAACGCGCCAGGCTCAACGGCTTCGTCGAGGGCATCCTACAGAAGGGCGGCCACACCCAAGAGCAACTCCTCGGGGAGATCCTCGCGATGATCGCCCGGCACGCGCCAACGACCCCTTAGACCAAGAATGGAAACGGCATGGCCAAGATACTGATCGCGGACGACGATGACGACATGGTGGAGATCTGCTCGCGGCTCCTGTCCCGCAAAGGACACGACCTCCTGGTCGTGCGCAACGCCGAGGCCGCCGTCCGCACCGCCACATCCGAACGCCCCGATCTCATCCTCATGGACATGCGCATGCCCACCGCCGACGACGGCAAGATCAGCGACCGCGCGGGACTCGATGCCACGGTGCGCCTCAAGGCCGACCCCGCCACCGCCGCGATCCCCATCTTGGCCCTCACCGGCCACACCATGCACAAATGGAAGGAGGCGATCCTCGCCGCCGGCTGCGCGCAACTCCTCGACAAGCCCATCGTGGATTTCGCCGTCTTGCTCGGCGCCATCGACCGCCACCTCAGACCACAGGGACATCCATGAACGCCCCAGATGCCTTGACGCGCCTCCGCGCGGCGCTCTTGGAGGATGCCGAGGCCGCCGCCTCCACCGCGCAGCTGCTGCTGGAGAATGCAGGGGCATCGGACGCCGCAGCCCCTTGGCGCCGCGATCTGGCGCGCATCCGCCAGAGCGCGCTGCGCCTCTACCGCGCCGTCCGCCAGCGCCTCCACCCGCCCCATGGCGCCTCCGGCGCCCGCGCCTTCGCCGAGCGCCTCCACCGCGCACGCCACGACATCCGCGGCATCCTCGGCAACGTCCTCAACCGCTGCCAGCTCGTCATGCTCGAGGCCGATCGGCTCGACGCCGACCTCCGCGCCGACCTCGACCGCATCCGGCACCACGCGCTACGCTGCGTCGCACACCTCGACCAGCACCGCGAGTCAACCCACGAGATCCCACCGCCCGGGGCCACCACATCACAACAGCCCGCCCCCGCGCCGAAATCCACAGCCCCCGCCCCGCGCTCGCCGCTCCCCCCCGCCGATATCTCCGGCGCCAGCATCCTCGTCGCCGACGACAACCCCACCAGCCGCGAGTTGCTCGGCCGCTTCCTGAAACGCCAGGGCCATGAGGCGGCCTTCGCTGCCGACGGCATCGAGGCGCTGGAACTCTTGGCCAAGCGCGATTTCGACCTCGTCCTCCTCGACGTGATGATGCCGCGCGCCGACGGTTTCCAGGTGCTGGAGAAAATGCGCGGGGCCGGCAAACTCGCGCACACCCCCGTCATCGTCATCTCGGGCATGGACTCCGGCCCGAACGTCGTCCGCTGCATCGAGCTGGGCGCCGAGGATTTTCTCCCGCGCCCCATCGACATGGCGCTGCTCAAGGCCCGCGTCAGCTCCTGCCTGGAGCGACAGCGGCTCCGCGAGCGCGAGTTCGCCCAGTTCTTCACCCCGGAACTGGCGCGCCAATTGGTGCGCCACCCGGAGCTCCTCACCGAGGGCCGCAGCATGGAGGTCTCGGTCCTCTTCTGCGACATCGTCGGCTTCAGCCGCATCACCGAGCGCCTCGGCCCCATCGATACGATCCGATGGCTGAGCGATGTCCTCGACGCGCTGGCGGCCTGCGTCATGGACGAGGGCGGCGTGCTGGTCAATTACATCGGCGACCAGATCATGGCGATGTGGGGAGCCCCGCAGGCGCAGCCCGACCACGCCGACCGCGCCTGCCGCACCGCCATCGCCATGATGAGGGCCCTGCCCGAGTTCGACCGCTCGTGGCGCGCCATTATCAAGGGCAAGACCGAGGTCGCCATCGGCATCAACAGCGGCGAGGCCTTCGTCGGCAACGTCGGCACCCCGAGAAAATTCCAGTACGGCGCCCTCGGCAACATGGTGAACCTGGCCAGCCGCGTCCAGAGCGCCACCAAGTTCGTACGAGCCCCCGTCCTCATGACCCACCACACCCAGGCGCGCCTCAAGTCCCGCCCCCGCCACCGGCGCCTCGGCCAGTTCCGCGTCAACAATATCGAGGAGCCCGTCGGCCTGTACGAGCTGGCGGTAGCCCCCCACGGCGACTGGCAACCCCTCCGCCGCTCCTACGAGCGCGCCCTCGCCTGCTTCGAGCAACGCCAGCTCCGCAAGGCCTCCTCCCTCCTCGGCGACCTCCTCGTCAAGTACCCCAACGACGGCCCCTCCCTCCTCCTCATGTCCCGCGTGGTCTCCGCCCTCTTCGCCGACGAGACCCACTACGACCCCGTGTGGACTTTCCCGGGAAAATAAATCACTCCCCCACCACCTGCACGTATACCCGGCGCTCCCGCGGGCGGTTGTCGTGATCCACGAGCACGACCTGCTGCCACGTCCCCAGCAGCGGTCGCCCGCCGACCACCGGCAAGCAGACTCCCGGGCCCATCAGCGAGGCCCTCAGGTGGGAGAATCCGTTGTCGTCGCCCCACGTCTCCGAATGCCGCGTCGGCTCGTCCCGAGACGCGATCTCCTCCAGCTTGTCGCGCAGGTCCTCCACCAGCGCCGGCTCGTACTCGATCGTCGTGATCGATGCCGTCGAACCGATCGCGGTCACGGCGACGATGCCGGCCTGCACCTTGGATGCCTCGATCACGCGCGTCACCTCCGCCGTCAGGTCGCAGACGTCCGAGAACCCCTGCGTCGAAATCCGGATCTCTTCCCCGTGTACCATGCCGCCGTTTTGGCCGCGTCCCGGAGGAGCGCAAGGCCGAAAGCCTGCCCGCCCACCGCGGCGGGCATCATCCGGCATGAAAATTTGTAGCGAAGGGCCTCCGCCCTTCGGCGACTCGGGCTTGCCGCCGGGGCATCATCGACACGCCTTGCCCGAGCCCCGAAGCCGGAAGCGGCTTCGCTACGGGCGCACCGCGCGGCATCCTTGCCTCAGAACCCCACGCCCTGGACCTTCCACCCGTCGCGATACGACCGGCGCAGGAAGCGCTCGGCCTCGGGGAAGTTCGGGATCTTCAGCGCCGCGGGCTCCCAATCCAGCCTCTGCCCGGGATGCCGCAGCGCGATGCTCGCCAAGAGGATCGCCTCGGTCATCGGCCCCGTCTGCGCGAAATGCGATTCGGTCGTCGCCTTGCCGAGGCAGGCATCGACGAAATGCTCATAATGGTCTCGCGGCGGGAGGTCGGGCTTCGGGTGCGCCTGGAACTTCTCCCGAGGCAGCAGCATCGGCGCGCCACCGGTGCGCTGCAGGATGGCCCCCTCCGTGCCGACGACCAGCGTCCCCTCCGCAAAGAACTTCCCGCCCGGCTCCAGCGTGCGCACCTCCTCGGGGGGCAAGAACTCGCCGTCGAACCACTCGATGACCATCTCGGCGCCATCGACCAGCGGCCCGCCGGGAAAAGTCCACGTCACGTGATCGCTCAACGGCCAGTTCTCCTTCTGCCGTTCCGCCACGCTCTGCTTCAGCGCCTCGACCTCGGCACCCATCGGCCTCGTTCCCTTGGCGTCGAGCGCCTTCCACGTCGCCGCTTCCTTCCAGACCCAATCGACCTCGGCGACCACCGACTTCGGCGCCTTCAGATCCAGCGCCCGCCACGTCGCGTCCATCAGGTGGCATCCCATGTCCCCCACCCAGCTCGTGCTGAAATCTTTCCACGCGCGCCAGCGCGCCGGGTGATAGATCTCCGGCGCGAAGGGGCGCATGGGCGCCGTCCCGATCCACTGCTCCCAATCCAGCTCCGGCGGCGGCTCCTGGCCCCCCGCCGGGCGCGGGCCGCCGAGGCGATTGGGCGCCGGTCGCGTCGTGCAGAGGTAGGCGCGCTTGATCTTGCCGATCACCCCGTCCCGCATATACCGCACCATCATCCGGTCGCCGATCTTTGACGCGTGCTGCGTGCCCAGCTGCGTCACCACCCCCTGCCTCGCAGCAAACTCCGTCAGCAGCCGGACCTCCGCGATGTCGTGGCACATCGGCTTCTGGCAATAGACGTGCTTCTTGAGCCGCAGTGCCTCGTGCGCGATCGGGAAGTGCATGTGGTCGGGCGTGGTCACGTTGACCGAATCGATCTTGTCCCCCTCCGCCACAAACATCTCCCGCCAATCCGTGTAGCGCCGCGCGCCCGGCACCAGCTTCGCCGCCTTGTCCAGGTGCCCCTTGTCCACGTCGCAAAGGACCGCGACCTCCACCCGCGGGTTGCCCAAGAAATTCTTCAGGTCGTTCTCCCCCATCCGCGTCACGCCGATGCACGCGTGCCGCAGCTTTCCGTTCGGCGGTGCCGCCCCCAGGCCCGACCGAAGAATGAATGGGGCCCCCATCGCCCCGCCCACCGCGCCCAGGAATTTCCGGCGCGTCATGCCTCCCCGGGCCAGTTGATTGTTCGAATGGGATTCAGGCAACCGCACGGATCGTTGCGCGTCCATCCCCTATCGCTAGCGCCACCGCCGCCCCCCTTCAAGCCCTTCTGGCCCGCAGCCGCCATCGAACGAGGCGCCTTCACCGTTCGGCCCGCTTCACCTCCCACACGATATCGTATGTCTTCGCCCCCCCGCCCCGCCTCGCGCCGCCGTCATCCTTTCCGTCAACCCCAACGCTCCAAAGCCGGCAACCGTCCCCCTCCCGCCGATAGATCAACTCCCCGCCAGAGAACGGATCCTTCGCCAAATCCCCGATGCCCGGCGCATCGGCCAACCGCTCCGGGTACGCGCCCGCCCGCGCCCGGCGCGCCTCCAGGGCCAGGCCCGCGCGGGCGATATCCATCAGCGCCTCGTATTGTCCCGCCTGTTTCATGCAGGTGCCGTACGCGGGAACCGTCATCCTGGTGAGAATGGCCATCCTCGGCAACTCTCCAATGAGCCGATCAAACTCTGCCGCCGCGGCGAATTCGTAGGGCTGCGCCGCCAGTTCCCGGAAACGGCACATCAGCCGGAGGTACGCGGCGTAATCCGCCTTGAGCAAGGGCCGGCCCACCCACGCGTAGGCATCCAAGGCGCGGGCCCTCACGAGACCCTTGTCCGATGTGGATGCGGCTTCCCACAGGGGAGCCAGCAGCCGCGACATCAGCGTTCGGTTCGCGAGCAGTCCCTCGAAGGCCCAGGTTCCTAATGTCAACCGTTCCACGTCGACCGTCCTCACGAAGGCAGGACGGATGCGCGTCCGGCGCTCCGCCAGATCCCCCGAAAGTGCCCCGAGTTCGTCCGGCGAAATGACACCCGCAGCCAGTTGCCCCAGCGCGGCCCCGGCCCAGTCCACGGTCGCCGCGTCACACGAGGCCCCCACCAAAAAACTGATCAGCAGCCCCTCCGATAGGCTGAACCCACCGATCCGCAGGCCGGCGCGGATCGAGCGCGTGGCCCCCTCCCCATCACCCTGGCACGCCTTCGCCCAGGCTTCCTGCGCCAACAGCCGCGCGGCGGCCCGCATACCGGCTATGTGCGGCATCGGCAACTCCGCCCCGAGGGAGTAATCGAGACCAAAATCGCACCCCGGGCGTTCGGCCGCGCGATGCAGCAAACCCAATATCTCCCGGATCTCGGGGGCATCGAGTTTCTTCTGGATCGCCTCGCCCTCTGCGCCCAGGGGTCGCCCGCGCACCGCGTCCGCCGAAATCGCCTCCAGTTCTTTGAGCGCGGGCAATCTCGCGCCCGGCTCGTTCTTGCCCCCCGCCATCAGCAAGAACGCCTGGTTCAGCAACAGCGCCGCATTGTCGCGATCGGGCACGGCGGGGGACCACACCTCTTCGACCCGCAGCGGCAGCCCCCGATCCCCGAGCTCCTTGAGGGCGCCCCGAAGCCTCGCCCCCGCCACCGCATTCCAAACGCACCAGCCTGCCGCCACCAGGATGATCGCCATCCCGAGACCCATCACAACCCACCGGAGCCCTTTTTTCATCAACGTCCTGCCTCCATTCGATCACTGGTTAACCCACTCCCGCCACGAGGGCGCAAGCCCCTTGGCCGGACCCCGTCGCGCTCGCACGATCAGCGCCAGGCGCGCCGCGTACCCATGATTCAAGCCCACATCCGAACAGACCTTTCGCAGCACGTCCTCCCTGGCATCGCCAGAAACGGGCCGCGACACCATATGCCGCGCGGTCAGGGACTCCTCGCGCCAAGAGATCGCCCCGCATGCGACGAGCACCGCGGCGACCGCCATCGCCCATCCTCGCACCAGCCGCCACAGCGCCGCCCGGCCCGAGACGCGATCCCCCCACGCCTCCCGCGCCGCCCCCAGCACCCGCGCGCGCAATGCGGCGTCCGACCCCCTCAGGCAAAGTCCCGCCAACCGTCCCTCTATCGACTCAGGATCCATCGCAACCCTTCTCCAACATCCCCTGCCGCAGCTTCTCTAACGCGTACCGATAGCGGCTGGCCGCCGTGTTCATGGAGATCCCCAACACCTCGCCCACCTCGGCAAACGTCTTCTCCTGAAACACCTTCAGGGCGATCACCTCGCGCTGCTCCTCCGGCAACCCGTCCACCAGCGCGGCCAGCCGCGCCGTCCCCTCGCCCGCCAACTTGTCCACTGGGCCAGCGGGCTCCAGCCACGCGGGCCATTCCGTCTCCCGTTTCTCCAGCCGCCGCCGCGCCCGCATCCGGTCGATCGCCAGATTGCGTGCTTTCGCAAATAGCCAGGGCCCCAACCGCCTCGCGCCCAGGAGCCGCCCGGGCCGCCGCGCCAAGTCCAAGAAGACCTGCTGCAACACATCCTCCGCCTCGTGCGGATCCCGCAACCGCGCCGACAGAAAAGCGTGCAGCCCCGCGCCGACGGCATCGTATAGGACCTCCAGCGCACGCGGATCGTCCTCCCGGACCAGCCGCCGCACTTCCTCCTCGATCCCCTCGGACATCATGTCGCCCACCAGCTGTATGCCTCGCCTTCACGCTCTCACAAACAGAGACGACGGGAGAGCACGTTTTTGTCTAACCCACCAGCCCGTCGGACTTGGCAACGCCCCACAGGCTGTCGGCGGGTCGCCCAGATGACGGTTGCCAAAGCTTGACAGATTCCTGTTTATATGGCACCCGTTTTTCTGTGAAGACGACCCTGGACATCAATGATGCCCTGCACGCCCGAGCGAAGGCGCTGGCGGCGCAACTCCGCATGCCGCTGACCCGTCTGGTGGAGGTCGCCATCGAGGAAAAGCTGCGCCAGCCCGGCAGGCCGGGCGCCCCCGCCAAGCGGTTCCGGGTCAGGGCATTCGACCTCGGCATGAAAGCGGGTTATCGGGGCATGAACTTCAACCATCTGGCCAGCGAATTGGAGGACGAGGCGATCCTGCAAAAGATGCAGCGTTCACGCGGGTCGCGGGGGTCGACGTGATCATCCCCGACGCGAACCTCTTGATCTACGCCCATGACAGGAAGTCGCCGTGGCACAGGGAGGCCGCGGCATGGTGGGAACATGTCCTGAATGGGGATGAGCCGATCGGCCTCTCATGGGTTGTGGTCCTGGCATTCCTTCGCATCACCACCAACCCCTCGATCAACGAGCGCCCCCTGGCACCGCAACAGGCGATGGCCACGGTGGCATCGTGGGAAACCACCGGGATCATTCGCTATCTCGCGCCCGGACCCGAACATCGCCGACACTTGGAGACCCTGGTCTGCGCCTCATTCGCCTCAGGCAATCTGATGAACGACGCGCACCTCGCCGCGCTGGCCATCGGCCACGGGGCGTGCCTCTGCACGCATGACAACGATTTCGCGCGCTTCCCGGGCCTGAGATGGAAGAACCCGTTGCGCGCGTGAGTGTCCGGAATCCAACGGCCCGCGATCCCTGCGTCCCCGCGCCCCTGCGCGAGGCATTCCCGATTCCGCGGCGTGCCGCCTCAAGGAATCTGTCGGACTTGGCAAAGTCCGACAGGCTGCTAGTCCAGCCCGAATCGCCGCGACCACTCGTCGACGGCGCGGACCGGCAAGTGCCCGAGCGCCTCGAAATGCAGCATGACGCGCTCCTCGGACCAATCGGGGTGTCCCTCGCGGATCCGGGCCAGGGTCCAGCGGTCCGCCATCTCCATGTCGAGCCGCGTCAGCCTCCGCAGCTGCGCCCGGAAGAAAAAGGCGTTGAGCTTCTCTGTGACCCCGGCGAATCGCATCGCGCATAGCATGGCGCGAAAATCGCCCGGTGCCAATGCCGGGGTCCCCGAAAGGACGCTGAGTCGAAAATTCCACGCGTAGCCACGGTCGTCAGACCGTGGACGCGCCGGCCCAGCGCCCGGACCCATCTGTGACCAGATGGGCTACATTTCCCCACACCCATCCCCGCGCTGGCATTCTCGCGCGATCCGCGCTATCCCACCCCCGTGAACGGCCCGGATGCCCCGCCCGCGACTGCCGCCGCACCCGAGGCGCGCCGCCTGCGCGACCTCTCTCCCCAGCAGTGGCGCTCGGGGATCGCGGCCTGGCTCGGCTGGCTCTTCGACGGGCTGGACATGCATCTCTACACCATCGTCGCGGCGCCTTTCGTCATGCAGTTGCTCGACGTGGCGGCGACGAGTGACCCCGCCGTCCGGGAGAAGAGCTCGTGGATCCAGGCGGCATTCCTGATCGGCTGGGCGCTGGGGGGCGGCTTCTTCGGCCGGATCGGCGACCGCCTGGGCCGGAGCCGCGCGCTCTGCCTCACGATCCTGACCTACGCGATGTTCACCGGGCTCTCCTGTTTCGTCACCAGCTGGTGGCAACTGCTGATCTGCCGCTTCCTCGCCGCCCTCGGCATCGGCGGCGAATGGGCCGTGGGCTCGACGCTATTGTCCGAGACATGGCCGCGGCGCTGGCGCCCCTGGATCGCCGCGGTGCTCCAGACCGCCGTCAACATCGGGGTGCTGGGCGCGTGCGTGGCGGTCTTCGCCATCGCCTCGGTCTCGCCCGCGATCCAGGGCTGGCTCGATGGCGTGTGGCCAGAGGCCTGGGGCGAGGCCCGCGTCTATCCCCGGCTCGTGTTCCTCGTGGGCCTGCTGCCGGCGATCATCGTCTACTGGATCCGGCGGCACGTCCCGGAGCCCGAGGAATGGAGCCGGGCGAAGGCCGCCGCCCCGGCCGAGCAACCGGGCATCGCCGCGCTCTTCCGTGGCCCCACGCGGCGCATCACCCTCATGACCATCGTGGTCTGCGCCACATCGCTCACCGCGTGGTGGGCCTTCATGTTCTGGAGCCAGCAGCACCTCAGGAACCTCCTCATCACCGAAGGCTGGGAGGAGACCGCGCGCGAGCAGATGGTCAGCGCCGCCTTCTTCCTCGTCATCGGCGTCTCGGTCCTAGGCAATTTCTTCGCGGGCTGGCTCGCCAATGGCCTCGGCTATCGTCGCGCGATCGCGCTGATGTGCCTCGGTTCGCTGCTCTCGATGCTGGGCACCTTCGGGATCCCGCGCGACCATGTCTCCCTCCTGTTCTGGATCCCGTGGGTCGGGTTTTTCTCGGGCGTGTTTGGCCTGTTCACCATGTACCTGCCCCCGCTGTTCCCCACGCTGCTGCGCACCACCGGCGCCGGCTTCTGCTACAATATCGGGCGCATCGCCGCCGCATTCGGCACGGTATTTTTTGGGCTTTTCGCGAAGGTGGGCGACTTCCGGCTGGCCCTGTTGTACTGCGGCTTTCTCCTGATCCCGGCGATCCTCGCCGCCTGGCGGATGCCCGACCACGGCCCCGAGCAGGGCGCACCGGCATGACGACCCCCGGCATCGATCCCAGGCTGCTGCGCCTCTCGCCCGAGGACAACGTCCTGGTGCTCCTCGGCCCCGTGGCGGCCGGCGAGGACCTCGTCATCGATGGCCGCGCCACCCGGATGTCCGCCCCGCTGCCCCTGGGCCACAAGCTCGCCGCCCGCGACATCGCCGCCGGGGAGAAGATCTTGAAATACGGGGTCCCCATCGGATCGGCGACGCGCGACATCGCCGCAGGCGAGCATGTCCACACGCAGAACCTCCGGAGCGACTACCTGCCCGGGCCCTTGGAACACTGATCGCATGAGAGCCTATCTCCGACCCGATGGCCGCAAGGGCATCCGCAATGTCATCGCCGTGGCATACCTCGTCGAGTGCGCGCAGCACGTGGCGCGCGAGATCTGGTGGCCCCACCGCGGGCGCGGCGCGCACCTCATCGGCTTCGGCGGCTGCTACCCCAACGCCTACGCGTTCCGCATGATGTCCCAGCTCTGCCGGCATCCCAATGTCGGCGCGGTCCTCCTGGTCTCCCTAGGTTGCGAGAGCTTCGACCGCGAGGCGCTGGCGCGGCTGATCCGCGAGTCCGGCAGGCCCGTAGAGACCCTCGTGATCCAGGACCGCGGCGGCACCCGCGCCACCATCGACGCCGGGCGCGCGTGGGTAGACACCACGCTCGCGGCGCTGGAAGGCGCCCCGCGCGCGGAGATGGGCGCCGACGAACTGATCGTCGGCACGATCTGCGGCGGCTCCGATGCCACCAGCGGCATCACCGCCAACCCCGCGGCGGGGCGCGCCTTCGACCTATTGGTCGAAGGCGGCGGCACCGCGATCTTCGAGGAGACCGGAGAACTCATCGGCTGCGAGCACATCATGGCCCGCCGCGCCGCGCGCCCGGAACTGGCGCGGGAATTGGTCGCCTGCGTCGGCAAGGCCGCGCGCCACTACGCGACCCTCGGCCATGGCAGCTTCGCCACAGGCAATGCCACGGGCGGCCTCACCACGATCGAGGAGAAATCCATGGGCGCGTATAGCAAGAGCGGCCGCTCGCCCATCGCCGGCATCATAAAACCCGGCGATGTCCCCCCGAAGGGCGGCCTCTACCTCCTCGACGTGGTCCCCGATGGCGAGGTGCGATTCGGCTTCGCCAATATCAATGACATCGCCGAGATCGCCGAGCTCATCGCCTGCGGCTCGCACCTCGTCCTCTTCACCACGGGCCGCGGCTCCGTGGTGGGATCCGCGATCTCGCCCGTCATCAAGATCTGCGCCAATCCCGAGACCTACCGCCGCATGGCCGATGACATGGACATCGACGCCGGACGCATCCTCGAGGGAAAGGCCTCCCTGGACCAGGTCGGCCGCGAGATCTTCGAGCGCATCGCCCAAACCGCCGCCGGCGAGCCCACCGCCTCCGAGCGCCTCGGCCACCAGGAGTTCGCCCTCACCTACAAGACCTTCGAGCCCCTAGGCCCCGCATGCCTGCCGTCGCGCGGCGCGTAGCGGGGAGCGTGAGCGACCCGGGCCCGCGCACCACTCGCCCACCCGCCTGACTCGAAAATTGGGTCGCGATGTAGGCTGCGCCTTGGCGCACGCGGAC
>CAZYWZ010000074.1:0-33459 GCA_964651705.1 uncultured Verrucomicrobiales bacterium | reverse complement strand
CGTCGGCGGCTACGATGGACGCGAAGTTTCCACACGAATGATGCGGCGCGTCCGCGCCCTGGCGCGCGGGTTCCGGCTCCGCGCGGCAGCCAAAGCGGTGTCGCCGCTGCGCTCTGCCACCGCAGTCCAAAAAAAACGGGCCGCAGCCCGTTCTCGTCGGCTACCGTCGGATTCACAACCAACTGAATTTCAGTGGATAAATCCCCGTCATCCCCGTTATCCGCGGTTTGAAATTTCAGGTCAGATGTGCCGGGAGTCCGACTCGTCCTTGGTGGTGTAGCCGGAGTCCTGGCGCCTGAGATTCACCTCGTTCTTTTTGATGTAAGCGCCGTGGACGTCCGAGGCGCTCATGCCCAGGACCTGCGCGATCGAGATCAGGAAGTGGAAGAGATCGACCACCTCGACGCGGGCGTTCTGCTCGTCCACTTTCTGGTACTTCGCCCACCATTTCCAGGGGAAGCTGTCGGTGAGTTCGGCGATTTCCTGGGACATGGCGCGGCAGTAGTTCAGCGCCCAGCGGATCCTCTCCTCTTCGTTCATGGAGGCGGTATCGACGCCGATGCGGAGGTTGAGCGCGCGCTGGAGTTCCCAGATCTGCTCGAGCATGTCGGGTTTGGTCATATCGGTTTTGATAGACAAAGGGCGGCGCATCTGCAATGAAACGCGGCGGTAGGCCGCGGCGAGGGTCCGGGGCCGAGACGAGCGGAGGCAGTGATGGGCGAGACGAGAGACGTGGTGATTCTGGGGAGCGGCTGTGCGGGGCTGACGGCGGCGATCTACGCGGGGCGGGCCAACCTGCGGCCCCTGGTGCTGGCGGGCCGCATGCCGGGCGGGTTGCTGACGACGACGACCGTCGTCGAGAATTACCCGGGTTTCCCGGAGGGTGTGGATGGTTTTGGCCTGATGGCCGGGATGCAGAAGCAGGCGGAGCGATTCGGGGCGGAGGTGCGGTTTGGGGAGGTGGAGAAGCTGGATCTGTCCCGGAGGCCGTTCGCGCTGGCCACGGAGGACGGTGAGGTGCTGGCGAAAACTCTGATCGTGGCGACGGGCGCGGGGCATCGGCACCTGGGGCTGGAGAGCGAGCGCGCGCTGGAGAACAAGGGGGTCACGTATTGCGCGACCTGCGATGGCGCGCTGCCGATGTTCCGGGACAAGCCGCTCGTCGTCGTCGGGGGAGGGGACTCGGCGATGGAGGAGGCGATGTACCTCACGCGCTTTGGGTCGCGGGTTTTCGTGGTGCACCGGCGGGACGAGCTGCGGGCGTCGAAGATCATGGGGGACCGGGCGAAGGCCAACGCGAAGATCGAGTTCGTGTGGAATTCCGTGGTGACCGAGGTGCTGGGTGTCGGTGAGGGGAGGGTGACCGGGGTCCGGCTCAAGGATGTGAAGCGCGGGGAGGGGCGGGACGTGGCATGCGCCGGGGTCTTCGTGGCGATCGGGCACGTGCCCAATACGGCCTTTCTCGGCGGGCAACTCGAGACCGATGCCGATGGGTACATCGTGTTGAAGGGCGGCGCGAGGACGGGCGTGGAGGGTGTTTTTGCCGCCGGGGATGTCGCGGATCGCGCGTATCGGCAGGCGATCACGGCGGCCGGGATGGGGTGTGCGGCGGCCATCGAGGCGGAGCGGTATCTGGCGGCGCAGGGCTGAGGGGCGCGCCGCCGCCGGTGCGGCGGAGGGAGAAGCGGATTGGTTGAGGCTGGCCAAGCGGGTGTCTTGCGAGACATCGCCGTCGTCATGACCGTGGCGGGCGGCGTGGCCGTGGTCTTTCATCGCCTGCGATTCCCCTTCGTCCTGGGATATCTGGTGGCCGGCATCCTGCTGAGCCCGGGGGTATTTCCGGCGGCCCTGGGCCGGCCCATCCACGACATGCGGACGGTGAGCGGCCTCGTGGATCTGGGGGTCGTGTTCCTGGTGTTCAACATCGGCATGGAATTTCGTCTCTATCGCCTGAAGCAGCTTGGGGTCCGGGTGGTGCTGTGCGGGGTGGCGGAGGCCGCGGTGATGTTTCTGGTGGGGGTGACCCTGGGGCGGGCGCTGGGTTGGGAGCCGCTGGCGTCGCTGTTCTTGGGGGCGATCCTGGTGCCGTGCTCGACGATCATCCTGACCAAGAGCGTGGCAGAGGCGGGGCTCGGGGGGCGTCCTTTTGCGCGGATGGCGACGGGGCTGGCGATCCTCGAGGATCTCGTGGTCGTCGTGCTGCTGGTGGTCCTGACTGCCCTGGGGAGGGGGGTCTCGCCCGATTGGGGCAGCATCTGGGGGCTCGGGGAACGGATGCTGCTATTCTTGGCGGCGGCGATCGTCGGCGGCCTGCTGCTGGTGCCCCGCGTGCTCAACGGGCTGCATCGGGCGCACCACCATGAGGCGCTGGTCATATTGACCTTCGGGCTGTGTTTCGGTTTTTCCCTGCTGACGATGAAGATGGGCTACTCGGGCGCGCTGGGGGCGTTCGTCATGGGCATGATCGTCGCGGAGAGCGTCGCGCGGGAGTGGCTGGTGCGCCGCCTGGAGCCGATGCGGGAGTTTTTCGTGGCGCTGTTTTTCGTGTCGATCGGCGTGCTATTTGATGCGCGGCTCTTCTTGGCGCACGCGCGAGAGATTCTCGCGGTCGCCGGCGTGTTTGCGTTGGCGAAGGTGGGGGCGGTTTTCGTCGGGGGCATCGTCGCGGGCTTTCACTGGAAGCGGAGCATGAGGTCTGGGTTGGCCATGATGAACCTCGGGGAGTTTTCCTTCATCCTGGCGGCTGCTGCGGCGGCCCAGGGGCTGGCGCCGTCCTCGCTCTATCCGATGATGGTGGGCGTGTGCGTCATCAGCGCGGCATGGTCTCCGCTGGTGACGAGGTCGGTGGATCGGGTTGTCGAACGCGTGGATGGATGGATGCCTGGGCCGTTGCGGACCTTTCTTGCCCTATACGAGTCTCGGATCGCGCAGCCGCGGGCGCCCCGTCACCCGAGGCGGTGGTGGCGGGTCTTGCGGCGGCCGCTGCTGATGTTGGCCGGGGAGGTGGTCGCCATGAGCGTGGTGGTGGCAGGGACACCGGCGATCCGCTCCCTGGTGGCGAGGTTCTGGGCCGGGTCTGGGGGGGGCTATCTGTCGCCAGAGCTGGTGGCCTGGGTGGTGGTGTTGCTGCTGTGCGTGCCGATCGGCGTGGCGGCGTGGCGCAATATCGGCGTGCTGGCGATGGTGCTATCCGAGATGGCGGTGCCGCGCGGCGCGACGGGCGCCGGGCGGGGGATGCTGGAGAAGGCGGTGGGGGGGTCGGTGGCCGGTTTCGCGGGGTTGCTGGTCGTGGGCTGGCTGGTGGTGATGTCGCAACCGTTCTTGCCGCCGTGGCCCGTGACGGCCGGCCTCGTCGCGCTGGGGATCGTGCTCTCGGCGCTCTTGTGGCGCAAGATGGTCCAGGTACACCATCGCGTCGAGAGCGCGATCGAGACATCTCTGGAGCGGGCGACGGACCTCAGCACGGTGGCGCGGCGCGAGGTGAGGCAATTACTGGAGGACCGCTATCCGGTGCAGGCCGGCATCCGGGAGCTGATCGTCCTGCCGGATTCCCAGGTCGTGGGCCAGAGCCTGCGGCAGTTGCGCCTGCGCGAGGAGACCGGCGCCACGGTGCTGAGCATCCGGAGGTCGGGTTTCGAGCTGGTCAATCCCGCGGCGGACTCGGTGTTGTTCCCGGAGGATCACGTCTTGGTCGTGGGCGGGGGCGAGGATCTTGAGAGGATCACGGCGTTCTTTCGCGGGATCCGGCCCAAGGATGCGCTTGCTGCGTCGAAGGTGTGGACGGTGCGCCTGACCGACTACTCGCCGGCGGTGGGCCGGGGGCTCGGCGAACTGAATCTTCGCGCCGAGGCGGGGGTCTCGGTGGTGGGATTGATCCGGGGAGGGGAGAATCGGCTCAATCCGGAACCGGGCACGCAGCTCGAGGTTGGCGATGCCCTGGTCCTGTTTGGGACGCTGGCCCAACTGAGCCGGGCGGGGGCCTTGCTGGGCGGAGAGATGGTCGAGGGCCCGGCGGATCTTGACGGTGGGCGGAGGGGTGGCTAGCTTGCCCCCTGATGCCTCACATGGCGCCAGATTTCCCCGGTGCGACCGTAGGTCGGGTCCGCCGCCGGGTCCTCCACAATCACTGACCTAACTCCGAAATTAAGAAACAAACGTATGAAGATGGCATATTTTGCCGGTGCCGCGGTCGCCTTGGCCGCCCTGATTCCCCTTTCGGCGCTGTCGCAGGACGCGACGGGCGGCGAGAAGAAAAAGGGTCCTCCGGCGAATGCGGTGATGGGCGTGGTGAAGTCGGTCGACGCCTCGGCCAAAACCGTGACGGTCGAGGCCAAGGGTGGCGAGGCGAAGACCTTCACGGTCACCGAGAAGACCAAGATCAAGGTCGACAAGGCCGACAAGACCCTGGCCGACCTGACCGAGGGTCTGCGCGTCACGGTGGTGCCTGGCAAGAAGGGCGACACCGCGATGAGCATCAACGGGAATTCCGCGGCCGCCAAGGGCGGTGGCAAGAAGAAGAAAGGCGCGACGGAATAAGGTCCGTTTCTGCTTCTGATTGAATTGAGGCGCCCGCTTCGGCGGGCGCTTTTTTTTGGGGGGCGCCACCGGGGCAGAAAATGGTAGGCTGCGCCTTGGCGCACGCTGCCGAATCGAATGTCCGCGCGCGCCAAGGCGCAGCCTGCATCGCGACCCAATTTTCGAGTCAGGCCCCGGCGTCGAAGAGATCGCAGTAGGCCTTGGCGAACATGAGGCCGCAGATGGGGTAAGCGGCGAGCAGGCCGACGCCGCAGAGCAGGACGCCGATCACGGCGAAGACGATCGCGATCAGGCAGAGGCCGAATAGGGGGAACCAGACCGGCGTGACGACCTTGCGGCTGCCCTCCATGGCGTCCCAGAAGGCGAGGTTCTTCTCCATGACCAGCGGGATGGAGAAGGCGTATGCCACGGCGAGGTAGATGCCGGGGAGGATGCAGAGGAGGACGCCGGCGGTGATGATCAGGCCCTGGACGATGCCCAGGATGCCGAGGGGGACGGGTTTCTCGCGGAAGCCGGCGAAGATGTCGGAGAGCTCGGGTTGCCCGCCGCGCACGATGCGGATCAGGTAGCGATAGATGCCTCCGCCGAGGATCGTGCCGAGGACGGTGCCGATGATGCTTCCGACGATGTAGAGAGGCATGCCGATCCAGATGAGGGTCTGGCTGTCCCCTCCGGCGGCCTTGCCGTATTCCATCAGGCCATTCCCGGCGATGCCGATGATGTTGCAGGCGAGCCCGACCAGGCCGGCGACGATCGTCGCGAGAACCAGGGCCAGCCAGTGTTGCCCGAAAAGCCGGAAGGCGGTCGAGATACAGTTGCCGATGTCGATGCGGCCGGAACCGCCGGCGGATGGTGCCGGGGCCGCGGTCAGCGCGCCGGAGAACTCGGCGAGCGAGCCGACGGTGGACCACTCGGCCGATCCCTCCGCCTTGATCCTCGAATTGTTGTCGAGCCGGCCGTCGGCGATCCACTCTCGGATCGTCGCCTCGGAAACGGGCCCGTATTCCTGCCCGTCGCCGCCGATGATCTGGTAATTCATGGTCTCCTCCCTCTCTATTCTAGGTTGATGCCCGTCGGCATGATGTCGCGGCCGCCGCCCCGGGCGAGAAAAAAGCGATCTTCGCGCGGCTTGCCTGACCCGGAAATCGGGTCGCGATGCAGGCTGCGCCTTGGCGCACGCGGGCGGTCGATTCGGCAGCGTGCGCCAAGGCGCAGCCTACATTTTTCCCCCGGTGGCGTCTTCAGAGGCGCCCTGCAAATTTTGTAGGCCGCCTGTGCCAGGCGGCGGCGGGAATGGAGTTTCCCGATGATGACTGATGCGGCGCGTTCGCGCGCCGGGAGCCCGCCCATTAATTAGATAGACGGTTTAGCGTTCAAAGAAAGCCTAATATTTCATTTGCCGCGGGCGCCGGTGTTGGCAGAGTTTCGGGACATTCGCATGTCTGGATCGGGAACGATGGTGGCGGCGCACGGGGCCGGCGAGGGCGAGCGGGCGCACGCGCCTGGCTCGGTGTGGGGGCGGTATGTTTTCTCGACGGATCACAAGGTGATCGGGATCCAGTACGGGCTGACGTCGCTGGTCTTTTTGCTGGTGGGTTTTTTCCTGATGCTGGCGATGCGCTGGCAGCTGGCGTATCCCGGGGAGCCGCTGCCGGTGGTGGGGAGGTTTTTTCATCCGCAGCACCCGTTCTTGCCTGGCGGGGTGATGTCGCCGGACCTGTACAACAGTTTTGGGGCGATGCACGGGACGATCATGATTTTTCTCGGGGTGGTGCCGCTGGCGTTCGGGGCATTCGGGAACTACGTGGTGCCCTTGCAGATCGGGGCGCCGGACATGGCATTTCCGCGGATCAACATGGCGAGCTACCACGCCTATTTCTGGGGTGGGGTGCTGATGCTGCTGAGCTTTTTCGTGCCGGGCGGGGCGGCGAAGTCGGGCTGGACCTCGTATTCGCCGCTGGCGAACGTGGCGGACACGCAGGCGATGGCGCCGATGGTGGCGTTCCATCCGGTCTTCAACGGGCAGACGATGTGGCTGATCGCTATGGTGCTGCTGATCACCTCGTCGCTCCTGGGCTCGGTGAATTTCATCACGACGATCATCCAGCTTCGGGCGAAGGGGATGTCGTGGATGCGGATGCCATTTTTCGTCTGGGCGCAGCTGGTGACGGCGTTTTTGTTGCTGCTGGCGTTTCCGCCGCTGGAGGCCGCGGGCGTGATGCAGCTGATGGACCGGTTGGCCGGGACGAGTTTCTTCGTGCCATCGGGGCTGTACGTGGGGGGAAAGCTGCTGGAGGCGAGCGGCGGGGGGAGCCCGATCCTGTGGCAGCACCTGTTCTGGTTCCTTGGGCATCCCGAGGTGTACGTGCTGATCCTGCCGGCGATGGGGATCGTGTGCGAGGTGATCGCGGTCAACAGCCGGAAGCCGATCTGGGGGTACCGGTCGCTGGTGTTGGCCTCGATCGCGGTGGGATTCCTCTCCTTCGTCGTGTGGGCGCACCACATGTACCTGACGGGGATGGGTTCGAGGGTGAGCACGTTTTTCCAGACCACGACGGTGCTGATCTCGGTGCCATCGGTGATCATCTTGACGGCGCTGCTGATATCGCTCTGGGGCGGGTCGATCCGTTTCACGGTGCCGATGCTGTTCGCGGCGGCCTTCATCCCGATGTTCGGCCTCGGCGGTCTGACGGGACTGCCGCTGGCGTTCAGCGCGATCGATCTGCAGCTGCACGACACGTACTACGTGATCGGGCATTTTCACTACGTGGTGGCACCGGGGACGATTTTCGCGCTGTTCGCTGGGATCTACCATTGGTACCCGAAGGTCACGGGGCGGAAGATGAGCGAGTTCTGGGGCAAGGTGCATTTCTGGCCGTCGTTGCTCTGCATGAACGGGATCTTCCTGCCGATGTTCTTGCAGGGGATGGCCGGGGTGCATCGCCGATGGTACGACGGCGGCGGGACGGTGGAGAGCCCGACCTATGAGCTGGCCAAAGGGGTGATCCACTGGAACGAGTTCATGACGACGTCGGCGTTCCTCCTGGCGGTGGCGCAGGTGCCCTTCATCATCAACGTGTTCGCGAGCCTGTGGAAGGGGGAGCGGGTGGGGGACAATCCGTGGGAGGCGACGACGCTGGAGTGGGCGACGCCGACTCCGCCGCCGCACGGGAATTTTTCCGGTCCGGTCGAGGTGCACCGTGGGCCGTACGAGTACAGCGTGCCGGGACGGGAGCGCGACTTCGAGCCACAATGGGAAGGGGCCGGGCCAGGGGGCGGTTGAGGCGCGATGGAGATCCCGCACACAGTCCGCGCGCGCCCGGACACGGGCCTCTGGAACGCGAAGGTTGGCATCTGGCTGTTCCTCGCCTCGGAGGTGATGCTGTTTGGCGGGCTGTTCTCGGCGTACATCTTTCTTCGGATGGGGGCGGACTTCTGGCCGCACCATGTGCTCAACGTGCCGCTGGGCCTGACGAACACCTTTGTCCTGATCACGTCGAGCATCACGATGGTGCTGGCGTGGGTGGCGCTCAAGATGCGCGACTTTGGGCAATTCCGGGTCTGGATGGGCGCGACGCTGGCGTGCGGGTGCCTTTTCATGGTGATCAAGACGATCGAGTACCGCGACAAGTTCGCGCACCATGGCCTGGTTTTTCGGGACGAGGCGGCGTTCCGCAAGTACGAGGGGGAGTTGCGGGCGCTGGGGGCGAAGATCAAGACGAACACGGAGGGGCACGGCGCGAGGCCGGGCCGGACGCCGCATTTCGAGATATCGGGCCACCGCGTCGGCGAGGCTGGCGCGGGGTCGATCGAGTTCGTTCCGGACGCGGGGCACGAGGTGGCGGGTGCCGGCGGGCACGGTGCCTCGCTGAAGATCGCGCCGGAGGACGTGGCGCGCCTGGGCCCGTACGCGCCGCGGTACAGCACCTATTACGCGATATACTTCACGCTCACCGGGCTGCACGCCCTGCACGTGCTCGGGGGGATGGTGGTGCTTTTCTATTTCTGGATGCCGGGGTCGAAGATGTTCCTGTCGGACCCGGAGCATCTGGCCAACCGCGTGGAGGTGGGCGGGCTGTTCTGGCATTTCGTGGACCTGGTGTGGATCTTTTTGTTCCCGGTATTGTACCTGCTTTAGGAGGCGAGATGGTCGAGGGCCCGGCGGCAGAGAAAAGGGGTTTTGCGGAGGGAGCGCGGGCGATCTTCGCGTACGGGTGGTCGCACCACTACATCCAGGTTTTCCTGTACCTGCTGGCGCTGACGGTGGTGACGGTGCTGGCGTCATACCTCCCGATGGGGGTGGGGGGCCACGTGGCCATCGCGCTGTTCATCGCGGCGGTCAAGGCGGGCCTCGTGGCATCGATCTTCATGCACCTGCTGCACGAGAGGATCATGATCCATCGGCTCATGGCGTTCACGGCATTCTTCTTTTTGGCGCTCGTGGTGCTTTCGATCTTTGCGCTCAAGGATCCGATCTCGGGGACGCAGTGACATGTCGCTAAAGCATTTCCATCTGGTGTTCGTGAATGCGGCGCTGATCCTTGCGGGCTGGTTCTGCTGGTGGAGCTGGATCCAGTACCGGGAAGGGGCCGGGGGCCTGGGCTACGCGATCGGCGCGGGGGCGGCCGCGGTGGCGCTGGTGGTATACGAGGTTTGGTTCTTCCGGAAGGCGAAGAAGATCAACCTGGAGTGAGTGCGATGGCGAGGTGGCTTGCGGTGGTGGCGTTGGGCGCGGTGCCGTTGGGGGCGGAGGCGTGCGCCGTGTGTTTTGGCGGCAAGGGGCAGCCGGTGACGGAGGCCGCGGGCGGGGCGATCCTCTTCCTGCTCGGGCTGGTGGCCTGCGTGCTGGCATCGTTCGCGGCTTTCATGGTGTATCTGGCGGCCAAGGGGCGGCGGGCGATGGGCGGGACGGGGGTGTCGCGATGATCAATCGGCTGCTGGGCCTGCCCATGAACGCCTCGGAGCACGGGGCGCAGATCGACCACATGCTGGAGGTGGTGCACTGGTTCATGCTCGCCCTGTTTGTCTTCTGGGGCGCGTTCTTCGCCTACTGCCTGATCCGCTTTAACCGGAGGGCGAACCCCAGGGCGAATTACCACGGGATGCGGTCGCATTTCTCGACGCACGCGGAGATCTCCGTGGTGATCGTCGAGGCGTTTCTCCTGATCGCGTTCGCGTTCCCGCTCTGGGCGGCGAGGGTCAACGAGATGCCCTCGGGCGGCGACGCGGTGGTGGTTCGGGTGATCGCGCAACAGTTCGGCTGGAATTTCCATTACCCCGGGAAGGACGGGAAATTCGGGCGGCAGGATCCGGCGCTGATCGACGCGCAGAATCCGATCGGCCTGGACCGCAGCGACCCGGACGCGAAGGACGACCTGATGTCCATAAACGAGATCCACCTGCCGGCCAACCGGCAGGCGGTGGTGCACATCAGCTCGCGGGACGTGATCCATAATTTCGCGCTGCCGCACATGCGGATCGCGCAGGATGCGATCCCGGGCACGAGCGTCCCGATCTGGTTCAAGCCGATCCGCGAGGGCGAGTACGAGGTGGTCTGCGGGCAGCTCTGCGGCTCGGGGCACTACAGCATGAAGGCGTGGCTCTACGTCGATCCCGCCGAGGACTATCAGGCGTGGCTCGATGGCGTCGCGGCGCGACAGCTGGCGCCGGAGGGCGGGGAGCCTGCACCGGGCGCACCGGCCCCGCCGGCGGGGAGTTGAGGCGCGGGCAGCGGGGGCGGGCAGGTTTTTGGTTCTGGCTAGATCCCGCGCCCCGCACGCGGGGCACCACCGGGGGTGAAAATGTAGCCCCTCCGGTAACGGAGGGGCCGCGCGGCGCGCGTCCACGGTCTGACGACCGTGGCTACATCCTGAACGTTCGAGTCAGCCTGTCAGACTTTGCCAAGTCTGACAGGCTGCTAGGGTTGCCGCTGGCTTCCCTCCTGGGGATTGGCATTGTCCAGTGCGCTCGACGTCGGTGTCTTGGTGGGAGCCGAGAGAGCGCGTCGAGTATTTCGAGTTGGCCCGAGACGTGTTGGGTTTCGACGCGCTAGCGATGAGGAGGCGCTCAAGAGGACGGTGGATGGGAACGAGTGGCGCTTTGAGGAATATGCTTGCGCTGGCTTGGCCGCAGTGGAGGCCAGAGAGAGCCGTGACAGGGCCGACGCACGGGTCGCTCACGCTCCCCCCTACGCCGGGGCCTTGCATCATTAGGGTTGGCGCCTTAGCCTATTAACCATGAGCGTGGATCGATTTGGCGGCGGCCGGGCGGTATCGCGGCGTTGTTTTTTCGTGGGGACGATGGCGGCGGCGGGTGCGGCGGTTGGGGCGAGCCTGGAGGAGAGGGCGCTGGCGGCGGGTGCGGGGGAGGCGTCGGCTGGGCCGCGGGGGGCGATGCCGACGGGGAAGATCGGCAACCTGAGCGTGAGCCGGCTGATCTGCGGGGGGAATCTGATCAGCGGGTTCGCGCACAGCCGGGATCTGGTCTATGTCTCGCCGCTGCTGAAGCAATACTTCACGGACGAGAAGGTGTGGGAGACGTGGCGGGTGTGCGAGGAGCACGGGATCAACACGATGATCTGCAATCCGCGGGATGAGCGGGCGGTGCGGCTGTTCGGGGAATATCGGAAGCGCGGGGGGAAGATCCAGTGGCTGGCGCAAGTGGCGCCGAAGCCGGAGGCGCTGAAGGAGATCGTGGTGCGTGCGGTGGACGCGGGGGCCAGCGGCATCTTCCTGCTGGGCAACCTGGGCGACCGGTGGGTATTCGACGGGCGGGTGGATCTCATCGACGGGCTGGTGAAGCTGATCCAGGAGCAGGGCCTTCCCGCGGGGGTGGCGGGGCATTCGATCGAGACCCCGCTGGCGTGCGAGGATGCGGGGATCCCGGTGGATTTCTACATGAAGACGCTCCACCGGACCGATTACTGGTCGGCGCGGCGCCCGGACCAGCACAAGGAGGTCATCGACAACTACGCGACGGACAACTACTGGGACATGGAGCCAGAGAAGACCATCGCGGAGATGGGCAAGATCCAGAAGCCGTGGATCGCGTACAAGGTGCTCGCGGCGGGGGCGATCCGCCCGGCGAAGGGATTCGAGTACGCCTTTGCCAGCGGGGCGGATTTCGCGTGCGTGGGGATGTTTGATTTCCAGATCGCGGAGGACGTGGGGATCGCGAGCGCGGCGGTGGCGAAGAGCGCCAAGCGCCAGCGGGCGTGGATGGCGTGAGGGGTCAGTAGGTTTTCGTCCGACAGATCCCTAGATGAACCAATCCTGCCAGACCGCCTCCTCGGGGAGGATGGGGCAAGCGAGGTGGCCCTCGGCGGGGTGGCGCTCGAGCACGACGCCGTCGCGGATCAATTTGGCGGCGAACTGCGCGGTGTCGCCGGGGCGGAGGCCGATGGATTCGAGCGGGATGGCGGCCTCGATGACATCGGCGATGGCGATGGTTGCCGGGATGGTTTGCTCTGCGCCATCGGGGGCGGTGCGGCGGGCGGTATCGGCGGTGGTGTCCGGGGCGACGGGGATGCGGAGGGTGGCGGGCGCGGGGTCGGAGAGTTCGATTTCCAGCTCGCAGCGGCTGATGGCGGCGAGGTCGATGCGGAGGTAGAGGTTGGCGCGGTCGTTGCCGAACCAGATGCCCTGCGTGGTGCGATTGGCCTGGTACATGGCGCCGGACTGGAGCGCGGTGTCGAAGTGACCGGCGCCGAAGTATTCGAAAAAGCTCAGGACGCGGCCGTTGACCTTTGGGGCGATGAGGGTGCTGGGACGCGTGAAGACGAGGCGGGCGCGGCCCTTGCGGATGGGCTGCGCGAGCTCGGGCGGGGGCTCGGCGCCGAGGGCGCGATAGACCGCCGCGAGGTGCTTGCGGAATAGCTCGTCGAAGAGGAAGTCGAGCGAGGTGTGGAAGTCGGGCCCGAACCACCAGAACCAGTCGCTGCCCTCGGCGGTGAGGAGGGACTCGCGGGCGCGGGCGGCGGCCTCGGGCGGTGCGGCCGGGGCGGCGGCATCGAAGAAGGCCCTGGTCTGGCCGAGGAGTTCCCAGGCGCGGTTCTCCTCCTCGTCGCCGATCCAGATATCGAAGTCGCTCTGGATCCAGGAGCCTGTGTGGAGGCGGGTGATGCGGCGCCTGGGGGGGTGGGCATCGAGGTAGGCGGTGGGGAGGGCGGGTTTTAGCCGGGGGCTGGCGACGATGCCCTCGTAGAAGAGGCGCAGGAATCGGCGCCCGCCGTCGGCGAAATTCTCCCACGCGTTTTCGCCATCGAGGATGAGGGCGACGACGGCGTCCTCGTGGCGGTTGGCGTCGGCGATGCGCTCGAGGTGGAGAACGAGGTGGCGGGCGGCGGCCTCGGGCGGGTTGCGGGCGGCGTTGAACCCGATGAAATCCGAGAGCGAGCGCTCGCGGAACAGGGCGGCGACCTGGGCGCCCTCGTGGGTGCAGGCCCATGGGTGGAACAGCTCGTCGCGGTGGTGCGGGGGCCGGCCATCCTCGGCGAGGGAGCGGAAGAGATTGCCCTCGTCGGTGAAGAACAGGCGGACGCCGTGCTCCTGGAGGATGGGGAGGATCTCTGGTGCGACGGAGCCCTCGGCGGGCCACATCGCGGAGGGTCGGCGCCCGAAGGTCTCCTCGTGCTGGCGGATCGCGCGGGCGACGTGCTCCCGGGCGTCGTCCGGGGCTCGAAATCGGGGCGGCATCGCGCGCGCGGGCATGCAGCGCCGGGCGAGGTCGGAATCGATGACGAGGGGCAGGATCGGGTGAAAATAGGGGGTGGTGGTCGTCTCGATGATTCCCGCGGCCTCGGCCTCGCGGTAATCCTCGAGGATGCGCGCGAGGATCTTGTCGTGGGTGCCGAGCACGGCGCGCTTGTCGTCCTCGGTGAAGTGGGCGCCCTTGAATTTCAGCTCGCGGATCTCGGGGCACATCGACTCCGCGGTAAACCCGCACCAGGCGAGATTGAACCAGACCTGGAGGTCGAGGAAGTCCTGGGTCGAGAACCGGTGGCGCTCGCGCTCGATGTCGGCGCGGCTGGCGCGCTGGCCGCGGAGCTGCAGGAGCTGCCAGTAGCGCGGGTGGGGGTGGATCAGGTTATCCCAGTTCGCGTTGAAGAAGTGCAGCAGTATCCCGGTGCGCTCGGCCTCGTCGAGTTCTGCGGCGGGCTTCTGGCTCCACTCGTACCACACGTCGCGGACCTCGCGGTGGAGCAGCTGCTGGATCTGGCGGACCAGGACGGGGGTGAAGTTAAACGCGGCGCGGGCGCCCTCGACGCCGCGCAGGGCGTGGATCATGTCGAGGTATCCCTTGGCGGCATGCAGCCGGACCCATGGCATCAGCGCGTCGCCCGTGGAGGGGTCCACGTACGAGGGCTGGTGCATGTGCCAGAGGATGACGACGTTTAGCATCTCTTGTTGTTTGGTTTTCCGTTTTCCGTGTTCGGTTTTCCGTTGGCTGTTGAATGTTGGTTATTGAACGCTGTGCTGGGGTCAGCGCGGGAGCTGGACCTGGCGGAGGTGTCTTGCGGCTTCCTCTGGGGTGACGGTGTTGATGAAGCAGCCGGTGGCCATCTCGAAACCGGCGAAGACGGAGAGGCGGGGGAGGATCTCGATGTGCCAGCGGAAGTCCTGTGGGGTGGTGGGCCAGCGGCGGGGATCGTCCTGGAGGGGTGCGGAGATGAGGAGGAGGTTGAAGGGCGGGTCGTCGAGGGAGGCGTGGAGGCGGGCGAGGGCCTCTCTGAGGAGTTCGGCGAGCTGCCAGAAGTCGTGGGTCTGGGCGCGGCCGAAGTCGTGGGATGGGAAGGTGGGGTAGATGGCGATCTCGAAGGGGGCGCGGCTGGCGTAGGGGCAGAAGGCGACGAAGTCGCGGTTCTGGCAGACGATGCGCTCGACGGTCTGGCGCTCGGCGTCGAGGATGTCCTGGAAGAGGGAGCGGTCGGTGCGGGCGAAGTGGTTGCGTGCGGCGTCGAGGCGGTCGGCGATGGCGGGGGGCACGAACGGGGTGGCGACGATCTGGGAGTGGGGGTGGCGGAGGGTGGCTCCGGCGAGGGCGCCATGGTTTTTGAAGGCGATGAGGTGGCGGAGGCGTCCGTCGCGGCGGAGGTCCTCCCATCGGGCGCGGAGGGCCTCGAAGATGCGGACGATCTGTTCGGGGGGTAGCTCGTGGAAGGGGGCGTCGGGGAGGTGGGTTTCGGCGACGACCTCGTGGGCGCCGATGCCGGACATGGCGTCATAGATGCCATCGGCGCGGCGGGTGAGTTCTCCTTCGACGCGGAGCGCGGGGTAGCGGTTGGGGACGATGCGGACCTGCCAGTCGGGGGAGTTGTGGGGACCGCCGTTGGGCCGGATGGCGAAGACCTCGGGGGGCGTCAGGTGCTCGTTACCGTGGGTGAAGGGGCTTTCGGTGGCGTGTGGGGTGAGGCCGACCTGAAAATCGGTGGGGCGTCGGCGGCGCTCGGTGGAGAAGACCACCCAGCGGCCCGTGAGGGGATCTCTGCGCAGATCAGGCACGGGAGTAGACCTCCTCGGTTCTCTCGGCCGACGCATCCCAGGAGAAGTCCCTCGCCATGCCGGCGAGGGCGGCGGACCCCCATGCCTCTCGGTCGAGGGAGAGTTCGATGGCGCGGCGGATGGCGCCGGCCAGGGCGGTGGTGTTGCAGGGGCGGAAGACGAAGCCGGTGCCCTGGCGGGTGACGGGGTTCCAGTCGACGACGGTGTCGGCGAGGCCGCCGGTGCCGTGGACGATGGGCAGGGTCCCGTAGCGCTGGGCGTAGAGCTGGCTCAGGCCGCAGGGCTCGTATCGGGAGGGCATCAGGATGGCATCGCAGCCGGCCTGGATGCGGTGCGCGAGTTTCTCGGAGAATCCGATCTCGGCGACGAGCTTGTCGGGGTGGGCCTCCATGGTGGATTCGAGCCACGTCTCCATCTCGGGGTCGCCGGAGCCGAGCACGACGAAGCGGACGGGCATGTCGAGCAGTTCGGGCCACGCATCGCGGAGGAGGTCGATGCCCTTTTGGGTGTCGAGGCGCGAGACGATGCCGACGAGGAGGTCGGTCGTGTCCTTTGGCCAATCGGCGCGCTTGAGGAGGTGCCGCCGGCAGGCGTCCTTCCCTTCGACGAGGGTCTCGGCGGTGTAATTCTCCTTGATGTGGGGGTCGGTCTCGGGCGACCAGAGGGCCCCATCGATGCCGTTGAGGATGCCGGTCAATTTGGCCTTATTCTCGCGGAGCGTGGCATCGAGGCCGCGCCCGAGGGCGGCGGTCTGGATCTCCTTGGCATAGGTGGGCGACACCGTGGTGACTTGGTCGGCGTGGGCGATGCCGGCCTTGAGGCAGTTGAGGTGGCCGAAGTGCTCGATGCCGGCGCCGGGCGCGAAATACCGGTCGGGCAGGTTGCACAGCCTGAAGTCCACGCCCCAGAAATTCCCCTGATAGCCGAGATTGTGGATGGTGAAGACCGTTTTGTACTTTGCGCCGGTGGCCTTGGCGAGGACCGGCACGAGGCCCGTCTGCCAGTCGTGGGCGTGGAGGATATCGATCTCGGGCGAGATGAAGGTGGCGAGGGCGACGACGGCCTTGCTGAAAAAGAGGAAGCGCTCGGCGTTGTCCTGGTAGTCGCCGAGATCGTTGCCATAGAGGCCGGAGCGGTCGAAGCATTCGTCGCGCCGGACGAGGAAGACGGTGACGCCGTTGGGGGTCTCGGTCTGGTAGACGCGTCCCGACAGGATGCGGTCGCCCATGGGGATCTCGAGGGCGAGGCCCGTGTCGAGCAGGTCGGGTTCGCACTCCATGACCTCGCGATAGAGGGGCAGGGCGCAGGAGACCGAGTGCCCCCGGGCCTGGAGCGCGGCGGGCAGGGCACCCAAGACATCGGCCAGGCCCCCGGTTTTCGCCAGGGGGTACAGTTCGCTCGCGGCAAAGAGGATGTTCATAGATCGCATCGGCGGCATCTGCCGGACACGGTCTGACAGATGCTCGAGGGTATGGCAAGCGGGGCGGGGAGGGAAGTCAAGTTACGGTTTGGCGGGCTTGGCCAACCCCGCCGCTGGCGCCCTCCGGCGGTGGCGCGGAGTCGGAAATTTCAGCAGCGAAGGGCCTTCGGCCCTTCGGCCGGCGGTCCGGGCCCACGCCGAAGCCCGAAGGGGCTTCGCTACCATTTTCCGCTCTGGTGGCATGGGATCTGGGCCACGGTCGTCAGACCGTGGGACCCGCCGGTGACCCGATGGGCTACACGCGAGGGGCCGGGCAGATGGGTAAACGAATCGCCTTGAAGGCGGGATCCTGATGGCTAAATGTTTCGCGTATTAGACGAGATAATTTTAGTGTGGCGCTGATGTGGGGTCCGCGGGGCAGGCGGTGGCTGCGGGCTGGGGTGTTGGGTGTGGCGGTGCTTCCGGCATTGGCGTCGGGGGCGACAAACGTCTGGGATGGCGGGGTGGACAACAGTTGGGCCACGGCGGGGAACTGGACGAATGACATTGCATTGTCGTCGGGTGATTCGGTGGAGTTCTATGCGTCGGGCAACAACCTGAACACCATCCTGGGGCAGGATTGGACGATCGACCGCCTTTTGTTTAACGCGGGCGCGGACAGCGACGTGGCGATTGGCGGCGCGAACACCTTGACCATCAGCAACGGGATCACGGTGGATTCGGGCGCGCTGGGGACGAATGTCATTTCGGCGCAGGTGGCATTGGCGCAGGGCCAGACATGGACGCTGGGGGGCGCGTCGCCGTTCACGGCGAGCGGCGGGATCTCGGGCGCGGCGGGGCTGACGAAGGCGGGGGCGGGGACCCTCATCCTATCGGGTTCGAATTCGTATTCGGGCGGTACGACTGTCAGCGGGGGAATCCTGCGGCTCACGACAAATCTGGCGATCCCTGGCAATGTGACGGTGAATTCGGGTGGCACTCTGGATGTCTACGGCCAAGACATCCAGGTGCGGGCGCCGACGGTGACGGTGAGCGGGGCCGGGGCCGCGGGGACGGTGGGTGCGCTCACTGCGACGAGGGCCGGGGAGAGCAGGGTCAAGAACGTGACATTGGCGGGGGATGCGACGGTGGGCACGGACTTCAGCAAGCTGAACTTCTATGGCACGATCAACGGCGGGGGGAACACCCTCACGGTCGCCGGGTCTGGCGAGTCGAACCTGAGGGTCAACAATGCCCTCACCAACCTGGCGGGCATCACGGTCGCGACGACGGGGGGCGGGAGGCTGCGCTTCGAGAGCAGCCAGTCGCCGACGGCCCCGCTGACGATGACCGTGAATTCGGGTGGGCGCGTGGACACTTACGCGAGCCGGACGATGGGGACCAATCTGGCGCTGGATCTCAAGGGGGGCATCGTGGAGGCGAACGGGAATAACAACACGACGAACACGGCGCTTTGGCAGGGAGGCGTGACGCTTTCCTCAAATTCGTTTGTGAGGGCGAACAGCAGCGCCTCGGCGCTATGGCACATCGCGCTCTCCGGCCCGGTCGGGGGTTCGGGAGGCCTGATCAAGGACGGTGGCGCGACGCTGTTCCTGAGCGGGTCCAACAGCTATGGCGGGCCGACGATCGTGAGCAACGGGACCCTGGCGGTCTCCGGCGGGTTCGCCATCCCGGATGCGAGCGCGGTGACATTGGCCAACGCGGCGGGCGCGGCGCTGGTCCTGTCCAACAGCGAGGCGATTGGCAGCCTGACGGGCGGGGGGACCACGGGGGGCAACGTCAGGTTGAATGCCAACACCCTGACCGTCGGCGGGGATGGGACCAGCCCGGCGGCGTTTGGCGGGGTGATCGGGGGGAGCGGGGGTGTGACGAAGATTGGTGCCGGGACGCTGACGTTGTCGGGGACGAATACCTATTCTGGGCTGACGACGATCAATGGGGGTATCGTGCGGGTATCGAGTTCCAGCAACCTGGGTGACGGGGGGGCTGCCAACGGCCTGGTCCTCGGGGGAGGGACGCTCCAGGCGTCCGGGACGTTCGCCACGGGCCGCGACGTGCAGTTGAATTCCGGGGGTGGGACTTTCCTTGTGGACAGTGGGGTCACGTTGACGGTCACGGGAATCGTGAGCGGCGCGGCGGACTTCACGAAGACGGGGCTGGGGACGGTGGTGTTCGGGAACGCGGGGAACGAGTACACCGGGCGGACGCTGATTCACGGTGGCACCCTGAGCATTGCGACGAATTCACATCTGGGGGCGGTGCCGGGGTCGGCGGCGGCCGACTCGATCGTGTTGGCCAATGGCGGGACGCTGAGATCGACGGCGACACAGACGCTGCAGGCGCAAAGGGGCATCACCCTGGGTGAGGGCGGCGGCGTCCTGGACGCGTCCTCCGGGGGATTCTACATCAACGGCAACATCACCGGGGGCACGGGCCTAAAAAAGACGGGGGGCGCCGATCTCATCCTCCAGCCCTCCTCGGGATCGAACGTGATCGGCGCGCTCGAGATCGTCAGCGCGCGGCTTTTCTTCAACGGGCAGAATGCGATCGGCCTGGGCGACATCACCGTGCGGAATGGCGCGACGCTGGATTATCAGGGGAATGCGGCGGCGCTGACGTTGGAGAATGTTGTGACGTTGGATTCCGGGGCGCGGGTCGCCGCCCGGAACAACACGGCGGGCCTGACGCTGAGGGCGGACACGATCCTGCCGACATCCGGCTCGCTGGTGTTCAATTCCGATGACCAGCGGACGACGAACGTGACGGTCCTCGCCGGCGTCAATCTCTCGGGGGACCTGACCATTCAAGTCGGGGGGCAGAATACCACCAATGGGCACGCGATTTTCACGGGGGCGATCGGGGGGTCCGGCGGGGTGAACAAGACGGGCGACGGCACCCTCCGGCTTCTGGGCGCCAACAGCTACGCCGGAAAGACGGTCGTGGGCAACGGGACGCTCTGGATTTCCAACGAGACCGCGCTCGGCGCGAGTCCCGGCACCTTTACCGCGGACCAATTGAAACTGGCCGGGGGGACGCTGAGCATGACGGAGGATCTGGCGATCGACGACGCGAATCGCGGGATCATGGTGACGAATGGGACCTTTTTCGTGGAAGCGGGGAAGGCGGCGTCGATCGGCAGCCCGATCGCGGGCGGCGGCTCGCTGACGAAATCGGGGTCGGGGACGCTGGATCTGGAGGCGGTGAACCCGTTTGGTGGGACGGGGGTGGTACAGGCGGGGCGCCTGAACGTGAACGGAACCTTGGCCGCAGCGCTGACGTCGGTCAAGAATGGCGCGACGCTCGGCGGTTCGGGGACGGTGGGCGGGCAGACGATTTTCGAGTCTGGCGCGACGCACAGTCCCGGGAACTCGCCGGGGCTGCAGACTTTCGCCGGTGGGCTGGTGTATTCCAACGGGGCGACGCTGGTGTGGGAGCTGAACACCAATGGCAACGCGCTGGTGCTGCGCGGGGTGACGACGGGCTACGACGGGGTGAATCTGACCAACGGGCAGCTGCTGGTGGAGAATGGGGCGGCCATGAGCCTGTCTTTCGACGGAGCCGGCAGCGCGGTGGACTGGGGCGACGCGTTCTGGTCCTCGAACCGCGAGTGGCTGGTGATCTCGTTCCTGGATGGGACCGCCGACTACGCATCGGGCAGCACGAATTTCACGCTGAACGCGGCATCGGAATGGCTGGACAAGGATGGGGACCTGCTCGCGGCAAACCCGTGGAACAGCGCGGCGGGCTTCGTGACCTTCCTGCAGGCCGACGGCGTGTACCTCCAGTATCAGGTGCCAGAGCCGTGCGCGTGGGTCGCGCTAGTGGCGGCCGGGGGGATGGTGGCGGGGTTGCGGAGGAGAAGTTTCAAGTTTCACGATTGAAGTTTCACGGGGTGTGGATTGCGGCGGCAGCGCGCAGCGGCGACGCGGCATTGGCGTCCGGCGGAGCCGGGACCCGCGCGCCAGGGCCACCGCCCGCGCTCCGATCGCCTGGGGCGATCGGGCTGCGGATCCAAAGCGGTGTCGCCACCCCTGGCGGGGTTCTGCCACCGCAGTCCACAGGCCTTCGGCCGAAATGCGGCCACCACCCAGGGCGGTGGCAACCTCTTGGGACGCCGATGCATTTCGCGCGCAGCGCTCAGGAGTGCGGGGCGTCCTCGCGCCGCTTTGGCGCGGCGAGAAGTGCGGGGATCTTCATCGCCGGTGGTGCCGCCCTCGGACGGCACGGGATCTGGTTCGAAAACTCCGAGGGGCGGGGACAAGGGAGGCAAGAAATCACCTTGAAAGGGCGGGTGCCGACGACTAAAAGTCTAGCTAATTCGGCGGAAGAGTTTTATTCGAGGAGCGCTTATGTGGAGTCCGCGGGGCAGGCGTCCGTTGTGGCTGTGGGTGTTGGGTGTGGTGGTGCTGCCTTGGCGTCTGTATGCCGCGGATGGGACGTGGACGAATCTGGCGGGGGGCAGTTGGCCGACGGGCGGGAACTGGGCCTCGGGCACGGTGGCGGATGGGACGGGTTTCACGGCGGACTTCAGCACGCTGGATCTGACGGCCGACGCGACCGTGAGCCTCGACGGGGCGCGGACCATCGGGCATCTGAAGTTTGGGGATACCGCTACCACGACCTACAACTGGTTCCTGAATCCGGGCAGTGGCGGGCCGTTGACCCTGTCGGTGTCGAGCGGTGCATCCACCGTGCTGGTCAACAACGGGACGACGACCATCGGGGCAGAGATCGCGGGCACGGGCAACGTGGATAAGGCGGGTTCTGGGGTGCTGGTGTTGTCCGCGAGCAATTCGTTTTCGGGCGCGATGACTGTCAGGGGCGGCGTGCTGCGTGTGGCGGACAACGGCGCGCTGGGGGCGACGAATGGGGGGACGGTGGTATCGGGGACGGGCGCGGGGGTAGAATTGTCCGACGGGATCACGATCATGGGCGAGAGGATCACCATCAATGGCACAGGTCCGAGTTCGCCTTCTCCTGGGGTAAACCTCGGTGCGCTGCAGGCTGGCAACGGGGCGGCGGCCACTTGGGGAGGGGACATTCTTCTAGGCACCACAGGCAGTCGGCTAGGGGCGCAGGCCGGAGGGACGCTCACGGTCCTGGGCGTGATTGACGATGGCGCCAACACGTTCACTCTGGCGATCAGCGCGCACACCAATGGCGGGACGGTCGTGCTGGGAAACCAGAGCACGTACGGTGGCGGGACCGATATCGTGCGGGGCACGCTCCGGCTCGGGACCAACGACGCGCTGCCCGCTGGAACCACCCTGGATCTGCACTCCGCCGGAAGCGAGAGGACCACTTTCGACATGGCGGGCTTCGACCAGAGGGTTGGTGGTTTGAAGAGGACGGTGGAGAGCTTTGGGACCATTACCAACAGCGGGGCGACGCTGAGCACGCTGACGGTGAGCAACGCCGTCGCGGCTTTCAGTTTTGGGGGCGAGATCGTGGGCAACGTGGCGGTGGTCAAGGTCGGCGGCGGGAACCTGACGCTGAGCGGCAGCAATACCTTCACCGGAGGGACGGCGGTGGGGGACGGGAGCCTGATCTTGGCCGGGGGCCACAATCGGCTGGCGGCGAACTCGGCGGCGACGCTGGGCTCGGGCGGCAGCAGCGGGAGGCTGCAATTGGGCGACGGGACCGCGGCGATCAGCCAGACCCTGACGGGGCTATTCACTTCGGGCAGCGGCACGGAAAACCGGGTGGTTGGCGGCAACGGGGCGACGGCCTCGACGCTTGTGTTGAATGTGGGCTCGGGCGTGGCGCAATCCTTCGGGGGCATGCTGGGCGGCACCAATGCGACGGAGAACAATCTGGCGTTGACCAAGACCGGGGCCGGGACGCTGACCCTGTCGGCGAGCAATTCCTATAAGGGGGCCACGGCGGTGAACGCGGGCATCTTGCGGGTTTCGGATGGTGCCGCGCTGGGGGCGGCCGACGGCGCGACGGTCGTGGGCTCGGACGGCACGGTGCAACTGACCGATGGGGTGACCGTCGCCGGCGAGTCCATCACCATCAATGGGGGCGGCGATAACTTTCGCGGCACGCTTTCGGTGCTATCGGGCGCGGGCGCGACTTGGGCGGGGGGCGTGGTGATCGGCACGAGCGGTGCGCGGATCGGGGCCCAGGCCAATGGCACCCTGACGGTCTCGGGTGTCATCGACGATGGCCCGGGGACGAATAGCCTGGCGATCAGCGCCGACCCGAACAATGGCGTGGTCGTGCTTTCGGCGCGGAACACCTATGACGGGGGAACCGATATCGTGCGGGGCACGCTGCGGCTCGGGACCAACGACGCCCTGCCGACCGGGACCACGCTCGATGTGCACCAGCTCGGGACTGGCGACCCCGGGATCTTCGATCTGGCGGGATTCAATCAGACGGTGGCGGGACTGAAGCGTGGCAACGTCACGGGTGCGGGGACGGTCACCAACAGCGCGAGCGGTTTGGGGATGCTCACGGTGAGTAACGTTGCCGCCGATTTTGTCTACGACGGCACCCTACGGGGCAACGTGGCGCTGGTGAAGGTGGGCGCCAGCAATTTGACTTTGAGCGGGGCAAACACCGCCAGCGGGGGGACGACGGTGGGGGAGGGGACATTGATCTTGGCCGGGGGCGACAACCGGCTGGCGGCGAACTCGGCGGTGACGTTGGGCTCGGGCACCAGCAGCGGGCGGCTGCAATTGGGCGACGGGACCGCGGCGATCAGCCAGACCCTGACGGGGCTATTCACCTCGGGCAGCGGCACGGACAACCGGGTGGTCGGCGGCAATGGGGCGGCCGCCTCGACGCTGGTGATGGACATCGGTTCGGGGGTGGAACAGAGCCTCGGGGATGTGCTGGGTGGCGCCGGCGCGACCGAGAACCAGCTGGCGCTGACGAAGACGGGCGCGGGGACGCTGGCGCTGACCGCCAGCAATGCCATTTCTGGCGCGGTGACGGTGAGCGCGGGCATCCTCCGGGTTGACAACGACGGCGCGCTGGGCGCGACGAGCGCGGGCACGACGGCGGGATCGGGCGGCACGCTGCAGCTCTCAGACGGAATCTGGGTCTCGGGCGAGACGATCACCGTCAATGGCAATGGCGACAATGCGCGTGGCGGGCTGCAGGCGGCGAGCGGGGCCAGCGCCACCTGGGCCGGGGACGTGGTGATCGGCAGCGCAGCGCGGATCGGGGCCCAGGCAAACGGGGCGTTGGCGGTGACCGGGGTGATCGACGATGGCGCGGCGACGAATGCCCTGCGGATCAGCGCCGACCAGAGCGGCGGGGTGGTCGTCTTGTCGGGCCAGAGCACCTACGGCGGGCCGACCGAAATCCTCCGCGGGACGCTGCGCCTCGGGACCAACGATGCCTTGCCCACGACCAGCATCTTGAACGTCCAGAGCACCAACTTGTCCGAGCTCGCCGTCTTCGACCTAGCGGGCTTCGACCAGCGGGTCGGGGGCCTCACCCGGAGTGCCTCGGGATGGGCGGGTGTGGTGACCAATAGCGCCGCCACCACGAGCACGCTGACGGTGAGCAACGCGTCCGCCTCCTCGTACGGCGGGTTCATCGGCGGCGATGTCGCGTTAGTCAAGGCGGGCGCGGGGACGCTCACGCTGAGCACCCAGAACACGTACAGCGGTGCCACGACGATCCAAGGGGGAATTCTCCGGATCGAGCACGCCGGGGCGCTCGGGACGGCGGGTGGTCCGACCACGGTGGCGAACGGGACGCTGCAATTGGGCGACGGGGTCATTGTCTCGGCCGAATCCGTCACGATCAACGGCAATGGCGATAACGCCCGGGGGGCGCTGCAGGCTGGCAGCGCCGCGACCGCGACTTGGGCTGGGGGCGTGGTTATCGGGAGCGGCGGCGCCCGCATCGGGGCGCGGGACAATGGCAGCCTGACGGTATCGGGCGTCATCGATGATGGCGCGAACACCTATTCCCTCGGGATCAGTGCCGACGCCAACGGCGGCGTGGTGACCTTGGCGAACCAGGGCACGTACGGGGGCGGGACGACGCTCTATCGAGGTACGTTGCGGTTGGGCACAAACGATGCGCTGCCCACGGCCACGGTGCTCACGATGGGGGGGGCGGGGGATGCCCTGAGCTTCGACCTCGGCGGCTATAGCCAGGGGGTGGCGGGTTTGTCCGAGTCGTCGGGCCCGTCGAAGGTCGTGACCAACAGTGGCGCCTCGTTGAGCGTGCTGACGGTGAGCAACGTCAACAATTATGTCTATGGCGGCACGATTGACGGGAACATCGCGCTGGTGAAGTCGGGTTCGGGGACGCAGTCGCTCACGAATCAGAACACGTACACCGGCAGCACGACGATCGGCGGCGGCATCCTGCAACTGGGCCATGCCGGGGCACTTGGTGCAACGAATGGCGGCACCATTGCGTCGGGCGGCACGCTTCAGTTAAGTGATGGCGTGAGCGTCGGGGGCGAGACGGTCACCATAAACGGCAACGGCGCAAGTAATCTGGGCGCCCTCCAGGCGGCGTCCGGAGCGGCGGCGACCTGGGCCGGGGAAGTCGTCCTCGGGAGCGATCTCGCGCGCATCGGGGCGCAGTCTGGGGGCGCGCTTACGGTATCGGGCGTGATCGACGACGGGGCCAACAGTTACGGTTTGGACATAAGCGCGAATCAGAGCAGCGGGGTCGTGGTCCTGTCGGGAAAGAGCACCTACGGGGGCAGGACGGGGATCGTGCGGGGCACGCTTCGGCTCGGGACCAACGATGCCTTGCCGACGGGAACCACGCTGAACATCAATAGCTTTGGCATCGGCGAGGCGGCCACCTTTGACATGGCGGGATTCAACCAGACCGTGGGGGGCCTTGATCGGGCGGGCAGTTTAGGCAGCGGCATCCTGACCAACGGTCAGGCTGGACTGAGCATTCTGACGGTTAGCAATACCGCGGCGGATTTTACGTACTCGGGCGTCATCGGGGGGAATGTCGCGCTGGCGAAGACCGGGGAGCGTCGCCTGGCCCTCACCGGCACCAACACCTACACGGGCCCGACGACGGTGGCGGGGGGCTCGCTGCTCATCAATGGGGACAACGGCGCGGCGACGGGGTTGGTGAGGGTGATAAGCGGCTCCTTGCTGGGCGGCTCGGGGACGGTGGGCGGGCAGACGATTTTCGAGTCTGGCTCGACGCACAGCCCGGGGAACTCGCCGGGGCTGCAGACTTTCGCCGGTGGGCTGGTGTATTCCAACGGGGCGACGCTGGTGTGGGAGCTGAACACCAATGGCAACGCGCTGGTGCTGCGCGGGGTGACGACGGGCTACGACGGGGTGAATCTGACCAACGGGCAGCTGCTGGTGGAGAATGGGGCGGCCATGAGCCTGTCTTTCGACGGAGCCGGCAGCGCGGTGGACTGGGGCGACGCGTTCTGGTCCTCGAACCGCGAGTGGCTGGTGATCTCGTTCCTGGATGGGACCGCCGACTACGCATCGGGCAGCACGAATTTCACGCTGAACGCGGCATCGGAATGGCTGGACAAGGATGGGGACCTGCTCGCGGCAAACCCGTGGAACAGCGCGGCGGGCTTCGTGACCTTCCTGCAGGCCGACGGCGTGTACCTCCAGTATCAGGTGCCAGAGCCGTGCGCGTGGGTCGCGCTAGTGGCGGCCGGGGGGATGGTGGCGGGGTTGCGGAGGAGAAGTTTCAAGTTTCACGATTGAAGTTTCACGGGGTGTGGATTGCGGCGGCAGCGCGCAGCGGCGACGCGGCATTGGCGTCCGGCGGAGCCGGGACCCGCGCGCCAGGGCCACCGCCCGCGCTCCGATCGCCTGGGGCGATCGGGCTGCGGATCCAAAGCGGTGTCGCCACCCCTGCCGGGGTTCTGCCACCGCAGTCCAAAAGACCCCTCGGCCCAATCGGAATTTTCCCCATGAATGGCGCGGCCCGCTCGCGCGCCGGCGGCTGGGCTACGGTTGTGCGGGTGGGGTGACCTTGATCTGGAATCGGTCGACGAGGATCTTGGCCTCGGGGTCGGTCTTGGCGAGTTCCACGAGATCGTTGGCGAGTTTTTGGAGGTCGGCCTGAACCTTCAGGGATTGGTCGACGAGTTCGCCGCGCTGTTTCTGCTGGGCCCTGAGCGCGGAGTGATTCTTCGTGACATGGATGATCTGCCAGCAGAGGAATGCGAGCAGGGCGGCGGAGGTGAGGGAGAGCGCGAGGGCGTTGTCTTTCTGGGGGGGCATGGTGTCGTATGACTCCGTCGGCGGGTTCATGGATATCACGGGTTGGCTGGCGGGATGGTGCGGGGCTGGGGTGTCGGCGCTGGCAGGGGTGCGGGCGAAGCGGCCGGTGGGGAGAGACCCGGCGCGGGGGTGGCGGGGGGATTGAGGGTCAGCGTGAAACCATGTCGCTTGAGCAGGTCGCGCATCCGTTCGTTTCCGACGGCCATCTGGCCCATCTCACGGAGCATGTTGGCGCCGACCTGCTGGCAGAGCGCGCCCTTGTTGATCTCGTCCTGCTGGCGGCCCAATTCGAGCTGGAGGGACTGGTTGGACTGGCCGAAAAAAATGAGCAGGGCGGCGGCCAGGAGGCACGCCGCGCCGAGGGTTATCGCGATTAGCCGCATGGCGAGAGCATGCGCCATCGCAACTTGGCGTCAAGGGATTGAACCGTTGCGCGCGGCTGCCTGGGCTTCGCGATCGTGGATCTGTCGCTTGGCATCTCTGGCGGCGGCGAATTCGGGCTGGAGGCGGAGGGCCTCATCGAATGCCGCGATGGCGTCGGTCGGTTTGCCCTGTGCCTGCAGGAGCTGGCCCTTGAGCAACCAGGCCTTTGGCGCGTTCGGGGCGAGTTTCAGGCACGCCTCGACTTCGGCGATCGCGGGCGTCAGGTGTCCGGCCACCGCGAGGGCGCCGGATCGGAGAAAGCGGGCTTGCGGGTCGTCGGGGCGGGCGGCGATCGCGGCGTCCAATTGTCTGAGGGCCTCTTCCGTGCGGCCGAGTTGGAGGAGCGACGAGGCGTGGCCGAGCAGCGCGGCGGCATTCTGGGGATCTTGTGCCAGGGCGGCGGCATACGGGGCGAGGGCCTCGGCGTGTTTCCCTTGGGCCTCGAGCAGCTTGGCGCGCTGGAGCTGGGCGGGTGCGAAGGTGGGGTGAAGAGATGTCAGCCGGTCAATCTCTCGGGCGGCGTCGTTGGCCAAGCCTTTGTTCAAAAGGGCCACGGAGCGCAGCCATCGGTTGGTCACGGAGTTGGGGTCTAGGTCGAGCGCCATGTTGAGGTCGTTTAGCGCGGCATCGGCATTCCCTTGGCGGAGTTGGATCTCGGCGCGCAACCGGAGCGCCTCGGGGCTGAACGGATCGGCGCGCAGGATATATGACAGCGTGGTCGTGGCGCGATCGATGTCGCCGGCCGCAAGCGATTCGCGGGCGAAATCGACCGGTGACATCACCGCCTCGGCGGCGGTGGCGCCGACGGGATGCGCCGTTTCGGGCGAGCGACCCCGGTGTTGGAGGAGGTAGGCGCCATATCCGATCCCGGCCAAAACGAGTCCTAGGGCCCCGAGTTGGGCCACGGTCAGGATCGCCGGCATCCACTCTTCTCGAACCAAAGCGTTATCAATTTGCGTCGGCGCCCCCGATAAGCAAACCGATAATTTGGGTTTCGAAAATGCGGCGGATTTAGGGATTGTTCTTGGGCGGCGGTGGCGCGACTCTGCCGAGAGAGTATGCGTGACGAAGAGATTCTTGCGATTTTGCGCGGGGGGCGGGGTGCGCCGTTGGGGATTCATGAGGTGCGTTCGGGGTTGGGTCTGAAGGCGAGCGGGACCGGGGCGTTGCGGGAGGCGCTGGGGCGGCTTGAGGTGGCTGGGAAGGTGGTGCGCCTGAAGGGGGAGCGGTATGCGCTTCCCAAGCAGGCGGACATGGTGCCTGGGCGGCTGAAGATGCATCGGACGGGGTCGGGGCATCTGGAGCCGGATGCCGTTGGCGAGGCGGAGGTGTTCATTCCGGCGGAGGGGACTGGGACGGCGATGCACGGGGACCACGTGCTGGTGCGGATCGATCCGCCGGGCCGGAGGGGGCCGGTGCGGCGGGGCCGGGAAGGAGAACGGCGGGGATCCGTGGTGAGGATCTTGGAGAGGGCCAACGCCGAGCTGGTGGGGACCCTGCAGCGCGGGAAGCAGTTATTTTTTGTGGAGCCGGACGATCCGAGGTTTCCGCACGACGTGTATCTGGCGGACACGCGGATCCGGGGTGGCGGGAAGGCGAGCGTGGGCGACAAGGTGGTCGTGTCGCTGTTGGAGTGGCAGGACCGGCACCGCAACCCCGAGGGTGTGCTGACGGAGAAGATCGGGCGGCATGGCGATCCCGGGGTGGACGTGCTGGCCGTCATCCGCCAGCACAAGCTGCCGACGGATTTCCCTGGGGAGGTGATCGAGGAGGCGCGGCGATTCGGGGCGGAGGTGGTGGCGGGCGATCTGCACGGCAGGCGGGATTGCCGTGGCCATGACGTGGTGACGATCGATCCGCCGGACGCGAAGGATTTCGACGATGCGATCTGCGTGCGGCGGGAGGATGGCGGGGGCTGGCGGCTCTGGGTGCACATCGCGGACGTGTCGCACTATGTGAAGCCGGGCTCGGCGCTGGACCGCGAGGCCCGGAAGCGGGGAAATTCCACCTATCTGGTGGACCGGGTGTTGCCGATGCTGCCCGAGGCGCTGAGCAACGAGCTGTGCTCGCTCAAGCCGCACGTGGAGCGGTTGACCAAGTGCGTGGAGTTTCGGTTGGACAAGATGTGCCGGGTGACGGGCGCGGAGTTCTATCCGGCGGTGATCCGGTCCAGGCATCGGTTTGCGTATGGGGACGTGCTGGCGGTGATCCGGGGGCAGGCGCGCAGTCCGGTGGAGGGCATGATCCGCGACGCGCATTTCTTGGCGCAGCGGCTGCGCTCGCAGCGGATGCGGGCAGGGTCGCTGGACCTGGACATGCCGGAGGTGAAGGTGTGGATCGACGAGCGCGGGCGGATCAAGTCGATCGAGCGGGTGGAGAACGACGAGTCGCACCAGCTCATCGAGGAGTTCATGCTGTTGGCGAACGAGGCGGTGGCGCGGCACCTGAAGCGCGGCGGGCGCGCGGCCGTCTACCGGATCCACGAGGATCCGGATCCCGATCGGCTGGAGGAATATCGCTTGATCGTGCGGGCGCACGGCATCGTGATCGGGGATCTGACGAGGCGGGCCGAGGTGGTGAAGCTGTTGGCCAAGCTGCGGGAGCACCCCTGCGGGCAGGCGCTACGGATCGGGCTGCTGCGTTCGCTCAAGCGCGCCCGCTACGCGCCGAAGCCCCTGGGGCACTACGGTCTCGCGAAGGCGGACTACACGCATTTCACCTCCCCGATCCGGCGCTACGCCGACCTGATCGTCCATCGTGCGACGTTCGAGAAGGGGGCGCGCCGGCCCTCGAGCAAGGATCTGGATTCGGTGGCGGAGCACATCTCCGCGACGGAGCGCAACTCGGCGGAAGCCGAGATGGCGAGCCGGAAACTCAAGCTCTTCACGTTCCTGCAGGAACAGTTGGACTCCGGGAGGCCGCAGGCGTACGCGGGGATGGTCACGGAGGTCATCCACATCGGGGCGTTCGTGGACGTTCCCGAGCTGGGGTTGACCGGACTGGTGCCGGTATCGAGCCTGGGCGATGACTACTACGTTTTCGACGGGGGGCGGGCGCTGCTGCGGGGGCGGCGGACGCGCAAGACCATCGCGATGGGGGACCGGGTGCGCGTCGAGGCGCTGAAGGTCGATTTCGGCAAGATGCAGGTGGATTTCCGGATGAGCGCGGGGCCCTGACCGAGCTCTGTCGGCCCTTCGGGCGGATCGATCACAAAGTTCGTGATCGATCCGGGTCAATGCTGCAGGGGAGACAGCATGCCATGCAGGCGGGGCACCACCGGGCGGAAAATGGCGGGCTTCGCCTTGGCGCACGCTGCCGAATCCACCGCCCGCGTGCGCCAAGGCGCAGCCTACATCGCGACCCAATTTTCGAATCAGACCCCATGCCCCGCGCGCGGGCGCGCGGATCCGCTATGCCGCCTTGAGCGCCGCCTGGACCTTCGCGAAATCGGGGAGGTCTTTGGGCGTCGGGGTCTGCTCGGCATAGCGGACGACGCCCTGTTTATCGATCACGAAGGCGGCGCGGGCCGCGGTGGCGCCGAAGCCCAGGAGGTCGTCGAGCAGGACGCCGTAGTCCGCGGCGACCTTCTTGTTTAGGTCGCTGAGCAGGGGGATGCCGATCTTCTCTTTTTGCGCCCAGGCCTCTTGGGCGAAGGGGCTATCGACGCTGATCCCGTAGACGGCGGCGTCGAGATCCTGATACGCCTTGACGCCCTGCGTGATGTCGCACATCTCCTTGGTGCAGACGCTGGTGAAGGCGAGGGGGAAGAACAGCAGGACGGTGTTCCTCTTGCCGAGATTTTCGCTCAGCCTGATATCTTTGACGCCCTCGGCGTCCTTGGACTTGAGGGTGAAATCAGGGGCCTTGGTTCCAACTGCAATAGGCATCTTGTCCTCCTAGTTTTTTGGTTCGGGAAGTTTGGCGCGTGTCATGAGGGCCGCAAGTGGGATTGGAGCGATTTTCCTCTGGCATTCGGGGGCGGGCGAGATGATCCGATAAATCGGCTAATGGTTTCATCAGGCGGCGGCTTTGATGGCGTGGAGGGTCTCTTGCTGGATGGCTTGGATATCGCGTTTGAGGCTGTGCTTGGTGGCGGAGTCCATGCGGTCGATGAAGAGGATGCCCTTGAGGTGATCGACCTCGTGCTGGACGGCGCGGGCGAGCAAGCCGTCGCACTCGAAGGCGAGGGGTTTGCCGTGGAGGTCGATGGCGGTGACCTTGCAGCGGGCGGGGCGTCGGATCTCGGCGCTGATCTCGGGGAAGCTGAGGCAACCCTCGACGCCGATTTCCTTTTCGCGGCCGGGTTTCACCTCGGGATTGATGAGGACCATGGGCATGTGTGTGTCGAGGGGCTGCGGGTGCCCGTCGATCCAGAGGTTGGATGGGCGGTCGTCGGACTGCGGGACTTCGAGGACGCAGAGCAGGAGGGGTCTGGCGACCTGCTGTGCGGCCAGGCCGACACCCTCGGCCTCCCGCATGGTTTCGATCATGTCTTCGGCGAGGCGGCAGACCTCGGGGGTGATTTCGGCGACGGGATTGCCGGGGGTGCGGAGGGCCGGGTGCCCGTATTTGACGATCTCTAGAACCATGGCCTGCGGATAAGCATAACCGCGGGGGGGATCTGGGGCAAGGGGGCAGACAAGAATGTCTGCCTCACGCGGGGCTGACGCCGTGCGTTCGGGCCAGCTCGTAGCCATCCTTGGTGTCTCGGATGGTCCAGCCGAGGGATTGGATCTCGGCGCGGAGGCGGTCGGCCTCTTTGAAGTCGCGGGCGGCCTTGGCCTTGGCGCGGGCATCGGCGAGGCCGCGGATTGCCTCGGGAGCTTGCGGCTGGGGTGCGTCGGGGACGAGGCGCAGGCCGAGCGCGAAGAGGAGGCGGTGGAGGGAGCGCCGTTGGGCGCGGGCGCCTTCGGGGGGCAGGGCGGCGGCGGGGGGCCGGGTCTCGATCTCGCCGATGGCGGTGAAGAGACGGCCGAGGGCGGCGGGCGTGTTGAGGTCGTCGAGCAGGGCGGCCCAGGCGGGGGCGAAGGCGCCCAGGTCCTCGCGGGCGCCGCCGAGGCCGTCGAGAGAGGCGGCATCGAAGCCCGGCGGTCCTTGGGCGGCCGCGGCGGCCGCGAGGGCGGCGTCGGCCTTGGCCAGGCGGGCCAGGGCGCTGGTGGCGGCGCCGAGGGATTCCCACGTGAAGTTCAGCGGCTGGCGGTAGTGGCCAGAGATCAGGACGTATCGCAGCGCCTCGGGGGAGAAGCCGCGGGCCCGGACGTCGTCGAGGGTGAAGAGGTTGCCGAGGCTCTTGGACATCTTGCGGTCCTCGACCATGAGGTGGGCGATGTGGAACCAGTGGCGGACGAAAGGCCTGCCGGTGGCCGCCTCGCTCTGGGCGATCTCGTTCTCGTGGTGGGGGAAAATGAGGTCCACGCCCCCCGAATGCACGTCGAATGTCTCGCCGAGATATTCGATGCTCATGGCGCTGCACTCGATGTGCCAGCCGGGCCGCCCCTCGCCCCAGGGGCTGGGCCAGAAATTCGGGCCGTCCTCCGGCTTGCGGGCCTTCCAGAGGGCGAAGTCGGCCGCCGAATCGCGCGCGTACTCGTCGGCATCCTCGCGGTCGCCCGACGGGGCGGGCGCGGCGCGGCCCGTCGTGATCTCCCGCTCCGCGAGGCGCGAGAGGCAACCGTAGGGGGGGAAGGAACTGACATCGAAGTACACCGAACCATCCTTTGCGACGTAGGCGTGACCGCCGGCGATCAGCCGTTCGATCAGGTGGATCTGGTGGGGAATGTGCGCGACGGCGCCCGGTTCGTGATGCGGGGGGAGGAGGTTCAGCGCCTCGGCGTCCGCGTGCATCCGCGCCGTCCAGCGGGCGGTGAACTCCGCCAACGCGACACCCTCCGCCCGCGACTGCCGGATGGTCTTGTCGTCGACATCCGTGAGGTTCCGCACGTGGAGCGTGCGCAGCCCCGAGAGTTCCGCCACCCGCCGGAAGACGTCCTGCAGCAAGAAGGTCCGCAGGTTCCCGATGTGCGCCGGCCCGTATACCGTCGGCCCGCAGCAGTAAAAGCGCAGGGTCTGCCCATCGGCGGGGACGACGGGCCTCGCCTCGCGGGTCAGCGTGTCGTGGAGACGTAGGATGTTTGCCTGCTCGGACATGGGGACCGGGACTTTGTACCGTTCGCCAGGGCCTTGTTCAACTCCCAACAGCCAACATTCAATAGCGCAACGCGTTGGGATGTAGGGCGCGAAATCCCTTTCGCGCCACGGGCGACCGCCAGGACGGTGCGTGGCGCGGATAGGAATCCGCGCCCTACAGCGCCCGAGCTGTGGCCTATTTTCGAGCTATACTGAGCGTCATAAATAATTGCGCATACTCGACGGTTGTGGCAGGTTT
>CAZYWZ010000073.1:0-33698 GCA_964651705.1 uncultured Verrucomicrobiales bacterium | reverse complement strand
GGCGCGGATTCCCATCCGCGCCACGAGGGCCCTGCCGGTTGCCCGTGGCGCGAATGGGATTTCGCGCCCTACATTTTCACCCCCGGTGGTGCCCCACCGCGCGGCCCCTCCGCTGCCGGGGGGGCTACATTTTCAACCGCGGTCGTGCCGCGCGTTCGGGTCTCCTCGCATTTCGGTCGTGGGGTGGGTATAGTGTCTGCGAAAGACATCGTGCCGTGAGGATACTCGTCGTCGAGGACCAGAAGAAAATTGCGGAGTTCATCCGCAAGGGGCTTGAGGAACACGGCTTTCGGGTCGAGGTCTGCCGCACGGGCGAGGACGGCATCGATCGGGCCAGGGCGGAGCCCTTCGATGCGATGGTGCTCGACATCATGTTGCCGGGCAGGGATGGATTGAGCGTCCTGCGGGAGCTCCGCGATCGCCGCGTCGCGATGCCCGTCATCCTGCTCACGGCCCGCGACGGGCTCGAGGAACGGGTCGAGGGCCTCAACTTGGGCGCCGATGACTACCTCGCCAAGCCATTCTATGTCGAGGAGCTCGCGGCGAGAATCAATGCCCTGCTGCGTCGTGCGGCGGGGGGAACGCCGGGCCAACTGAAGGTTGCAGGCCTCGCCCTGGACCCCATCAAACGTGAGGCAAGACGCGCCGGAAAGCGAATCGAACTGACATCCCGGGAGTTCGATCTGCTCGCCTACCTCATGCGCTCGCCGGGCCGCGTCTTCACGCGAACCCAGATCAACGAGCATGTCTGGGATATCCACTTCGATACCGGCACCAACATCGTCGATGTCGCCATAGCGCGCATCCGAAAGAAGGTCGACGAGGGCGCCCATGTGAAACTGATCGAGACCGTGCGGGGCGTGGGCTACCGGATCCGTGACCCTGAGGCGCCCGCATGAACCGGCCCCGGTCCTTCCGGTTCCGCCTCGCGGCCATCACCGTCGCCACGTCGGGATTCGTCCTGATCGCTTTCGGGGCCGTCTCGGGATGGATCCTGTACCGGGATCGCCTCGGTGCCCTTGATGCGGAACTTCAAGATTTCGGATGTCGGGTTGCCGGACGCGCGGGCCGCAATGTGAACGGCGCGCAGATCCGGCTGTCTCTGTCCGACCGCATCGGCGAGGAGAGGGCCGCGCGACGTTTTCTCTGCCTGCTCGACCGATCGGGTGCGATACTATATCGGGATGCCAGTTGGCCGCCGGCCATCGATCCCTCGGCATTTCGGCCTGGCGACCGCCTCATGGATCCCCAGCCGATCGTCCAAGACCTGCGTCCGCGCGACGAGGGCCGACAACCCCCGGTCCGATTACAGTATCAGCCCCGGATCCAGTCTGTGCGCCACAGCGGGCTTCACGCCCGCATCGCGGCCTTCGGGAATGATGAGGTCCTCGTCGTGCTCGGGGCCGACTTGAGACCCATGGACGCCGACCTGCGCGTGCTCGCCGCCGCCTTCGGGGCCGCGCTGCCCGGCGCCCTGGTGGTGGTCGCCATCGGTGCCCTCGCCGTCGCTCGCCGGGCCCTGCAGCCCATCCATGCCCTCAGCGAACGGATGGAGACCCTCTCGGCCCACGGCCTCGACCAGCGGATCGAGATGGAGCGCGCCGATTCCGAATTCCGGCGGATCATCCGCGCCTTCAACGCCATGATGGAGCGGCTTGAGCGCAGTTTCCGCCAGGCCAACCGCTTTACGGCAGACGCATCCCACGAACTCAAGACCCCGCTCGCCGTCATGCAGGGTTCCATCGAGAGGGCCCTCGCGAGATCCCCCGCGGGTTCCGAGGCCCAGCAGGCGTTCAGCGAGTTGCTGGACGAGGTCGTCCGGCAGCGCCGGGTTCTCGATGCCCTCCTGTTGCTATCCCGCGCGGACGCGGGACAACTGCCGATCCGGAGGGAGAGGTTGGCCCTTAGCGAAATGCTCGAGTCGCTCCTAGACGACACGGAACTGCACGCGGAGCCCCGCGGGATCGCGATCCGCCGAGATGTCACGCCGGGCATTGATCTCTCCGCCGACCCCGCGCTGCTTCGGCGCGCCATCGAGAATCTTTTGTCGAATGCGGTGAAGCACAATCGGGACGGTGGCTGGATCGAATGCCGGCTCTCGAGCGGTGGTGGCGAGGCGCAACTGAGCATTGGCAACACGGGCGATCCCATCCCGGCGGCCGAGCGAGAGGCAGTTTTCCAGCGCTTTTACCGGGGGGGGCGTGCGACGGCCCATGCCCCCGAGGGTGTCGGTCTCGGTCTCGCCCTGGCCCGCGAGATCGTGCTCGCGCACGGGGGGACGCTGGCGCTCGAGGATTGTGCCGCCAACGAACCGAGCACATCTTTCCGGGTTCGCTTGCCGCTTGGGCGTTCTTGACCCTGGGGTTGTGGGGTTTGCGGGAAAGGGGGCGGCTCCTCGGCGGCCTATCGGCAGCGCCGAGAACATGACGTCTCGGTAATCTTGGCGTCATTTCCCGTTCATGCGCGTCGTGTTGATTTATCCCAGGAAATAGGAGGCCAGCGATGAGACCGGGATATTGGATTTGGGCGGTGGCGATGCTGCAGGGAGTAGCGGTGGGCGCGGTGCCGAAGATGGCGGCTATCCCGGGGGGCGAGTTCGAGATGGGGGACCATCACGGGTTCGTGGATCCAAAGCACGGCGGCGATGAGACGCCGATCCATACCGTGCGGTTGGATGCGTTTCAAATTGGCGTCTATACCGTCACGACGTCGGAGTATTGCGAGTTCCTCAACTCCGCGCTGGCGCAGAAGCAGATCGAGGTGCGGGACGGCGGCGTGTATCTCGTCGGCGGCAAGGACCTGCTATGCGAGACGCGGGCGATGTCGCCTTACAGCCGGATCGGTTGGAGCGGCGGGAAGTTCGCCGTGCTCGACCGGAAGGAGAATCACCCCATCGTCTGCATCCGTTGGCCGGGCGCGGCGGTGTATTGCAACTGGCTGAGCGCGCAGCAGCGGCGCCCGCTCTGCTACGACACGAGAACGTGGGACTGTGATTTCAACAAGAGCGGCTTCCGGCTGCCGACGGAGGCGGAGTGGGAATATGCCGGCCGCGGCGGGATGCACGATCCCTACCGCAATTTCCCATGGGGTGACGAACCGGATGCGACGAGGGCGAACTGGCCGGAGTCGAAGAACCCGTTTCGCGCCGGCCCGCTGCCGTGGACGACGCCGGTGGGGTTCTTCGATGGCCGGCTGCACCGCAAGGCGGACTTCGGCTGGCCGGGCACGCAGGAGACTTACCAGACATCGGATGGCGCGAACGGCTACGGGCTCCACGACATGAGCGGCAATGTCTGGCAGTTCATCAACGACTGGTATGGGCGGGATTATTACGCCTACAGTCCCGCCGACAACCCGCCCGGCCCGGCGAGCGGCAGCCTCGTGCAGGATGGCAAGCCATATCGCGGCATGCGCGGTGGCAACTGGTATAACGGCGAGAACGGCCACGGCCGCGTGTCGAACCGCAACCCGTCCTACTACCGCGGCCCGCAGGACCCGGATCATCCCTACTACCATCTCGGCTTCCGCGTCGTGTTGCCGGCCAACGCCGAGGGCCGGCCCGTCATCAAACCGACGCCCGTGCAGCGTATCCCCGGTCACGAGGGAGGAAAAGGCGGCGACCCCGGCGGCAAGGGCAAGGCCAAAGGCAAGGGTGGCGGGGAACGCCGCGGCGGCGAGGATCGGCTGCAAGCCACGAACCCGGAGCACCCGGCCCGCGGCGGCTCGCTCGTGTTGAGCAGTCCCGAGGTGTCGGACGGCGGCACCTTGCCGAAGGAGTTCACCGGTGACGGCGAGAGCGCGACGCTGCCGCTGGAATGGAGCGGCGCACCCCCCGGCACCAAGAGCTACGCGCTGATCATGGACCACATCGCCCCCGAGGGGGAGGCCAAGTGGTATTGGACGCTCTACGACATCCCGGCGACTGTCGCGGCCTTACCCAAGAACGTGAGTGGGGTTGGCACGCTGGGAAACAACAGCATCAACGGCCGGAGGGAATACGCCCCGCCTCATTCCAAGGGACCCGGCGCCAAGATCTATGTCTATACCCTGTACGCGCTCTCGGCCCCGCCGCGGATCTCCCTTCCACCCGCCCAGGTCGATCGGGAAACCCTGCTGAATGCCATCAAGGATCGCACACTCGCCAGCGCCACACTCCACGTGACGTACACGCGCGAGGGCCTCGCCTCCGGCCAAGGCGAAGGCGGACGCGGCGATGCCGGCGACCGCCAGCCCGGCCGTGGTGACCAGGGTGGCCCGCGGGACGGTGGTCAGGGCCGCGTCGGAGGGGGCGGAGGCCGCGAGGCCATGCCCGAGAACAAGACCCCGACATCGGACAACCCGGGGCAGACGGTCGGCCTCCTCCTCAATACTCCGCGCGCCTTCGACGGTTTCACGCTCTTCGCCCCGAAGCACAACACCGTCATCTACCTGTTGGATAACCAGGGCCGCGCCGTCCACTCGTGGAAGAGCCAGTACGAACCCGGCCAGTCCGTCTACCTCCAGACCAACGGCAACCTCTTCCACTGCTGCTTCACGAAGAACAAGGGGTTCACCAGCGGCGGCGAGGGCGGGCGCGTCGAGGAATTCGATTGGGACGGGAACCTCTTGTGGGAATTCGATTATTCCTCCGACACCTACCTCTCGCACCACGACATCGCGCCGATGCCCAATGGCAACATCCTCTTGCTGGTCGTGGAGAAGAAATCCTACGACGAGTGCCTGGCGGCGGGCTTTGACCCAGGAATGCTGCGCGACCGGCAGCTCTTTCCGGATTCCGTCATCGAGGTGCAGCCCACGCGTCCGAAGGGCGGCAAGATCGTCTGGCAATGGAAAGTGTGGGACCACCTCATCCAGAACAACGACCGCTCCAAACCGAACTACGGCGATCCCTCCGATCACCCCGAGCGCATCGACGTGGATTGCAACGGGCGTGCGGTCCCGGCGTTCTGGAACCACATGAACTCCATCGATTACAACCCGAAATTGGACCAGATCATGCTCAGCGTTCGCGGCTGCAACGAGATCTGGGTCATCGACCACAGCACGACACCGAAAGAGGCCGAGGGGCGCGCAGGCGGAAAACATGGCAAGGGAGGAGATCTCATCTACCGGTGGGGCAATCCCGCCGCCTATGGGCGCGGCACCGCCCAGGACAAACAGCTCGTCCAACAGCACGATGCGCAATGGATCCCAGACGGCTATCCGGGAGCCGGAAACATCACGATTTTCAATAATGGCTATGATCGCGGCTGGTCCAGCATCGAAGAGATCGTCCCGCCCATCGACTCCAACGGCCGCTATGTCATCCGGTCCGGCAAGCCCTTCGGGCCGGAGAAACCCGTCTGGCGCTACGAGGCCAAGAACCGCCAAGATTTCTTCTCCTCCGAGATCTCCGGCGCGCACCGCCTGCCCAACGGCAACACGCTGATCTGCGCGGGCGTCGTCGGCCACCTCTTCGAGGTCACGCCCGCCGGCGAGGCGGTCTGGCAATACGTCAACCCCATGGTGCGCGGCGGCATCCTCGCTCAAGGCGAGGTGCCCGGCAAAGACGTCCGCGGCCACCTCTGGAACGCCGTATTTAAGGTGCACCGCTACGCGCCCGATTACCCGGGCCTCGCTGGCCGAAATCTCACCCGCGGCGATGTCATCGAACTGCCCGCCTCAATGAAGGGGAAAACCGGGCTCGATGCCGCAGACGCCCCGCCCGAGGACCGCGAGCGCTTCCAAGAAAAGGATGGGCGCGGCAAAGGAAAAGGCCGCGACGACCGCGGGCCCGGCGGCGGAAAAAGCGGGCAGAGCAACGAAGACCGCCCACCACCAACCCAGGTACCCAACGAAGGATCCCGTCCCGGCGGCGGAAATTCCCCGCCCCGCGATGGGGGCGGCCAACCGCAGGCCCGCGGCAGCGGCCAAGGCTTCGGGCGCTCGCTCCTCTCGGCGGCCGCCGATGCCGACGGCGATGGTGCCCTGAGCACCGCCGAAGTCGCCAACGCGCCATCCGCACTCAAGACACTCGACAAAGACCACGATGGCAAGTTGTCGGCAAACGAGATCGATGACGCCCCCACCAACCGGCCCGGCAAAGATGGCCGCCCACGGCGCCCCGGCGGCCCGCTGATGCGCGCCTTGGATGCCGATGGCGATGGCACTCTCAACGCTTCGGAAATGGACAATGCCGCCGCGGTTCTGAAAGCCGCCGACAAGAACGGCGACGGCCGCCTCACCCGCGAGGAAGTCGACGGCGGCGGGGGCGGCAGGGGCGGCGAACAAGGCCGCGGCAAAGGCCCCGAACGAAATTGAGAGGAACTAACCCCATGAGACTCGACCACATCCTGATTACCGCGGCATTCCTCCTCGTCTTGGGTGCCCCTGCCACTCGCGCCTACGAGCGCCTCCAGGGCCCAACGGAATTGCTCTATTGGGACCAGACCAATGCCTTCAACGGCTACACGCTGTTTGGCACCCATGGCACCACCTACCTGATCGATATGTCCGGCCAGGTGGTCCACACCTGGCGCCAGGGCACCAACCCGCGCTTCCTGGACAACGGAAACCTGCTGGACGCCTCCAAGGATGACCCGAGCGGCTTCCAGGGCTTCGTCGAAGTGGACTGGGAGGGCAACAAGGTCTGGGAATACACCGAAAAGCGGGATGACTACGCGCCCCATCATGATTGGGTGCGCACCTTCAACAAGAAACTCAATGCCCCGACCACGATGTACATCGCCAACAAGTCCATCTCGCACGACCAGGCCATCGCCGCCGGCGCCGACCCGCGCAAGGGCCCTTACGAGGGCGGGCAGATGGATGCGGTGGTCGAGGTGGACATGAAGGGCAACGTCGTCTGGGAGTGGTGGTTCTTCGATCACGTGGTGCAGGACATCGATCCGGCGAAACCCAATTACGCCGGGCAGGGCAAGACAGCGGCAGACCACCCGAACAAGATCAACATCAACATGCCGGGCCGGCCCCTGAAGCGGGACTGGCTGCACTGCAACTCCATGGATTACAATGCCGACTCGGGGCATATCGTCATCAACTCCGTGCAGGGCGAACTGTACGTCATCGATCACGACGGCACGTTCTTCCCGGGCGACGCGAAGGCCAGCATCGCGCTCGCCGCCGGCCCCAAGGGCGATTTCCTCTACCGCTTTGGCGATCCCGCCCGCTATGGCCAAGGTGACCCGCCCAGGGTCCTGGAGAACTGGGACAACGCGACTTCCGGCCACAAGCAGATGGGCGGCTCCCACGACGTGCACTGGATCCGGCCCGGCCTTCCCGGCGCCGGCCACATCATGGTTTTCAACAACGGCCAGTATCTCTTCCAGCGAACCCCTCAATCGTCGATCATCGAGATCAACCCATTCCTCGATTCCAGCGGCCGCGACACTGGCAACTATGTCAACCCGCCCGACGCCGGCTATGTGCGCGAGGAGTATGACCACGACACGCACAATCCCCCGCGCCAGATCTCCCGGCACGTGGTGTGGACTTATCGCTCCATCAATAACCACGGGTTCTTCAGCCAGATCGGCTCCAGCGGGCAGCGCCTGCCCAACGGCAACACGCTGATCTGCTCCGACACCGAGGGCCACTTCTTTGAGGTCACGGCCGCCGGCAAATTGGTCTGGGAGTACATCAACCCTGTCACCAAAGAACTCGGCACGGTGAAAGTCATGCCGGATGTTCTTCCCATGGTGAACAGCGCGTTCCGGGCCTACCGCTATGCGCCCGACCACCCCGCCCTGAAGGGCAAGGACCTCAAACCGCTGGGGGCCATCACCGACGTATTTCCCCGTCAGCCCGATCCCCGCGCCAAAGATCGCCCCGCCCCCGGCAAAGGCGGTCAAAAGAAAGGGAAGGGCGGGGGTGGCGGCAAAGGCGGGGGAGGGGACCGCGGCGGCGGTGGAGACCGTGGCGACGGCGGCGACGACCGGGGTCCCCAGGGCGGCCGAGGCGGCGGACAGGGGGGCGATCGCCCACCACCCAGAGATTCGGAAGGCGCCCGTCCCGACAACCCGCCCCCCCAAGCCGGGGACCGGCAGCCCGCCCCTCCCGCCTCCAGCGCCAAAAGCCCGGTGGCGCAAGACGCCACCCTCGCAGAGCTGGCCCGCGGATTCGAGTTCGCCGAAGGCCCTGCCTCCGATGCCGCCGGCGACGTGTATTTCTCCGACCTGAAAACCAGCAAGACGCACAAGTGGTCGGTGGACGGGAAGCTCTCCACCCATCGCACCGACTCCGGTGGCGCCAACGGCCTATTCTTTGACGCCGATGGAAACCTGATCGCCTGCGAGGGCGATCGTGGCCGTCTCGTCTCGATCGACCCCCGCGGCCAGGTCACGGTCCTGGCGGCCGAGTATCAGGGCAAACGCTTCAACAAGCCCAACGACCTCTGGATCGCGCCGTCGGGCGGCATCTATTTCTCCGACCCGGCCTACGGGACCCGCCCGACCCAGGATGGCGAGAACGTCTATTACCTCGCCCCCGATCGAAAGCGCGTCGTCTGCGCCATCGACGACCTCGTCCGCCCCAACGGCCTCGTCGGCACGCCGGATGGCAAGACCCTCTACGTCAGCGACCACGGGTCGCGCAAGATCTACGCCTACGACATCGGCCCCGATGGCTCGCTCTCCAACAAGCGCTTCTTCGCGCCCGTCGGGGCCGATGGCATGTGCATGGACGGCGAGGGGAACGTCTATCTCGCCGAGGATGCCGTGCTCGTCTACAGCCCCTCCGGAGATCGGATCGCCGCGATCGAGGTGCCCGAGCAGCCCACCAACCTCTGCTTCGGCGGCAAGGACGGCCACACCCTATTCATCACGACCCGGCCCGCGCTGTATTCGATTCAGATGCGACTCACGGGGGCCACCAAGTCCAGAGGTAAGCCATAAATATGAAAACAACACCTGAAGCCATCCGCAACCTGATAAGGAACACGCTGTTCACGCTGCTGGTCGCGGGCTACGTCACCCTCCACCCCGGCATCGCCTTCGGGCAGGGGCGCCCCGATGACCGCCCGCCTCGTCCCGAGGGACAGGAACGGGGCCGCGGACGCGAGGGCGGCGGCCGACGAGAGATGCCCGAGAACAAGACTCCCGCATCGCCCAACCCCGGCCAGACGGTGGGACTATTCCTGAATACCCCCAAGGCGTGCCCGGGCTACACCCTGTTTGCGCCAAAGCACAACACCGTCACCTACCTGATAAACAACGCTGGGCAGATCGTTCATTCCTGGACGAAGAGCACCTACGAACCGGGGCAGACCGTCTATCTGCAGCCAGACGGACACCTGATACGGTCCTGCATGCTCAAGGTGCAGGGTGGCACCGGAGGCGGCGAGGGCGGACGAATCGAGGAGTATGACTGGGATGGCAACCTGGTCTGGGAGTTCGACCACGCCACCCGCGACTACCAGTTGCATCACGACATCAAGCCCCTGCCCAATGGCAACTTCCTCGCGCTGATGGTCGAGCGGAAGTCACGCGAGGAGGCGGTCGCGGCGGGTTTCGACGCGAACATGATGCGCGATGATTACCTGGTGCCCGACGCCGTGGTCGAGATCCAGCCCATCAAGCCCAGGGGCGGCAAGATCGTCTGGGAATGGCACGTCTGGGACCACCTGATCCAGGACTCCGACCGCGGCAAGCCAAACTACGGTGATCCCGCGCAGCACCCGGAGCGGATTTACGTCAACTGCAACGGCCGGGCCTCGGCTGCCTTTTGGAACCACATGAACTCGCTCGATTACAACCCGAAGCTCGACCAGATCGTCCTGAGCGTCCGCGGCTGCAACGAGATCTGGATCATTGACCACAGCACGACCACCCAGCAGGCGGCCGGGAGCACCGGCGGCCAGCACGGCAAAGGAGGCGACCTCATTTATCGCTGGGGCAATCCCGCGGCCTACGGGCGCGGCAGCGCGCAGGATAAGCAGCTGGTCCAGCAGCACGACGCCCTGTGGATTCCCGACGGTTACCCCGGCGCCGGCCACATGACGATCTTCAACAACGGCTACGATCGCGGCTGGTCGAGCGTCGAGGAAATCGTGCTGCCGATGGATTCCGGCGGGCGCTATAAACTCGAGTCCGGCAAAGCCTACGGGCCGGACAAGCCCATCTGGCACTACGAGGCCAAGAACCGGACGGACTTTTTCTCCTCCGAGATCTCCGGGGCGCACCGGCTGCCCAACGGCAATACCCTCGTCTGCGCGGGCATCGTGGGCCACCTCTTCGAGGTCACGCCGAACGGCGAGATGGTCTGGCAATACGTCAACCCCATGGTGCGGCAAGGCATCCTCGCGCAGGGCGAACTGCCCGGCAAAGACATGCGCGGCCACCTGTGGAACGCCGTGTTCAAAGTCCACCGCTACGCGCCCGATTATCCCGGCCTAAAAGGTCGCGACCTCACCCCGAAGGGGGTCATCGAACTGCCCGCCTCCATGAAGGGCAAGACCGGCCTCCACCTCATGACCGAAGAGCAACGCACCGACCGCGGTCCAGGCGGCAAGGGCAAAAAGGGCGGCAAACGAAAGGACGGCGACGCCCCCCCGCCAACCGAATAACCTTAAGACCCGGAGGCGATGATGACGATGGACACCAGAAAGCAACTCCCGAAGGCCCTGCTGAAGGTCGCGGTGACCGCGGTCGCCGCGGTGCTGTTAGACGATCCACCCGCGAATGCCGTCGCGGCCCAGCAGCCCAATATTGTCTTCATCTTTGGAGAGGGCGCTGGCTGGACGAGCACCTCGGTGCAGATGGACGACGCCCGCCCGGATTCCAAGAGCGACCTGGCGCGCACGCCGAACCTGGAGCGCCTCGCGAAAGAGGGGATCCGCTTCGCCAGTTTTTATGCGCCGTCGCCCCGATGCACGCCCTCGCGTGCGGCCATACTGACGGGCAAGAGCCCCGCGCAGTTGCGGATGACCTTCATCTCGGAGGGCAAGGGCGAATGGGATAACCCGAACGCCAAGATGCTGCCGCCACATTGCTCCATCGAACTCGCCGAAACCGAGACCACCATCGCCGAATTGCTCAAGACGGCGGGATACGCCACCGCCCACTTCGGGAAATGGCACGTCGGCCGCACCAGCCCGTCGCGGCACGGCTTCGAAGAGGACGACGGCGCCAACGGCAACGGCGGCCCAGAGAATGTCAATGAGCCTAACCCGAAGCAGGCATTCGCGATCACGGAGAAAGGCATCGACTTCATGGAGCGCCAGGCTGCCGCGAAAAAGCCCTTCTATCTGGAACTCGGGCATTACGCCGGCCGCTCCTCCGAGTCGGCCCGCAAGGAGACCTACGACGCCGTCCTCGCCCGCGGCGGCGGGCGCGAGGACAAGCTCGTCGGGGGCGCCGCCGTGATGGAGGACATGGACGCCACCGTCGGCATGCTATTGCAGAAGATCGATGCGCTAGGCATCGCCAAGAACACCTATGTCTTCTACGCCCCGGACCACGGCTCCCCCGGTCGCAACGCCAACGCCCCCCTGACCGGCGGCAAGGGCACCGTCTGGGACGGAGGTCTCCGCGTCCCCTTCATCATGAGGGGACCAGGAATCCAACCCGGGATCTGCTCGCGGGTCCGCGCCACCGGCGTCGACATCTTTCCCACCCTGGCCGAATTGGCGCACGTCACCAAACCCCTGCCAAAGGCCATCGAGGGCGGCAGCCTCGTGCCCGTGCTCATGAACGGCGGCAAGGGCGAGGTGACAAGGCCCCGGGAGGAGCTCGTCTTCCATTTTCCGCATTACGACCACGACAACGACGGCCCCGCCTCCGCCATCCTCCTGGGCCCCCTCAAATCGATCCGCACCTATGAGACCGGAAGACTCCAGCTCTTCGACATCGCCAAAGACATCTCGGAAGAGCACGACCTCTCCAAGACGATGCCGGAGAAACTCGCCGAACTCGATCGCCGGCTGACGGCACATCTCGAGACCATCGGCGCCCAGATGCCTGCGCCGAATCCGAATTACGACCCCAGCAAGCCCTCCACCCAAGAGAGGCGCGGCAAGGGCAAGAAGGGTGACCGCGGCGGCGGCAAGGGCCGCAAGGGCGAACGCGACAGGCCGCCCGATGCACCATGAACCGAACGACTTCAAGACCGAACCGAACCCGTCGGCGCCTCTGGGCCTTGTTGCCCATCCTGCTCGTCGCCGCTGTCTCGGCGACGGGATGGCGCTGGTTCCAGAAGGGGGAGTCCCCCCAAAGCTATCGGACGGCCCGCGTCACGACCGGCGGCCTGACCAACGAGGTCACCGCCTCAGGCCAACTCAATCCCGTGGTGAAGGTCATGGTCGGGAGCCAGATCTCCGGCACCATCCAGAGACTTTGCGCCGATTTCAACTCAACCGTCACGAATGGCCAGGTCGTCGCCCAACTCGATCCCGCCACCTATCAGGCGGCCGTCCATCAGAACGAGGGCGAACTGGCGAAGGCCAAGGCCACACAAGAACTCGCCCAGTTCAACGCCAAGCAGGCCGGCGCCCTCTTCGATAAACGCCTCATGTCCGAGTCCGACCACACCGCGGCGATGATCGCCATGAGCCAGGCGCAGGCGGAATGCGCGATCCGGCAGGCCGCGCTGGAAAGGTCGCGCGCGGCGATTTCGCCGCCATCATGGGCGCCAGCGGTTCGGGCAAGTCCACGATCATGAACATCCTCGGCTGCCTGGATCGCCCCACCGCGGGACGGTATTTCCTGGATAGCGAGGACGTTTCTTGCCTCGAGCGCGGCGAGTTGGCCGAGATCCGCAACCAGAAAATCGGCTTCGTCTTCCAGGGGTTCAACCTCCTTTCGAGGACCTCCGCGATCGAGAACGTGGAACTGCCGATGCTCTATGGCCATTTGGATCTGACCGCCGCGGAGCAGCGCGAGCGGGCGGCGCGCGCGCTGGAGATGGTGGGGCTGGGCGATCGCATCCACCATGATCCCAAGCAGCTTTCCGGGGGCCAGCAGCAGCGGGTCGCGATCGCCCGCGCCATCGTGAACGATCCGGCCCTCCTGCTTGCCGACGAGCCGACCGGCAATCTCGATACCCGGACGAGCCTGGAGATCATGGGCCTCTTTCAGGAACTGAATTCTCAGGGCATCACCATCGTCATGGTGACCCACGAGCCCGACATCGCGGGGTTCGCCCGCCGCAACATCGTCATGCGCGATGGCCGCGTGGTCGGCGACGAGGCCGTCGTCCGCCGGGCCGACGCCGCCGGCGAAATGGGGGGGATGCGCCGGGCGCCACAGATGGCGGGGGTGGTCCCGTGAAACCACTGGTGACCCTCAGGATCGCGGCGCGCGCCCTGCGGCGCAACAAGCTCCGCTCGCTGCTGACCATGCTCGGCATCGTCATCGGCGTGGCGGCGGTGATCACCACCGTGAGCATCGGGGCCGGCGCCCGGGCGCAGGTGCAGGCGCAGATCGATAGCCTGGGTCGCAACGTGATCCTCATCTTCTCCGGGAGCGTCAGCCGAGGCGGGGCCCGCGGCGGCATGGGCTCCGCGGCGACCCTGACGGTGGAGGATGCCGTCGCCATCGGCCGCGAGGTCCCCGGCGTGGTGGCCGTCAGCCCCGACCAGCGCGTGCCCGCCCAGGTCATCTTTGGCAACCAGAACTGGTATACGATGGCCATGGGCGAGGGCGCCAACTACCTCCAGATACGCCAGTGGCCGCTTGCCCGGGGCGACATGTTCGGAGAGCAGCACGTCCGCGCAGCCGCGAAGGTTGCCGTCATCGGCCAGACCGTGACCGAACAGTTGTTCGGGGAGGGCGATCCCGTCGGGCAGACGATCCGCGTCGGCAACGTCCCCGTCGTCGTGATGGGCGAACTCACGGCCAAGGGCAACAGCGTGCGCGGCGAAGATCAGGACGACATCGTGCTCATTCCGTACACGAGCCTCATGCGCCGCATCCAGGGCACCACAAATCTGCGCGGCATCATCGCCCAGGCCGACGATGTCGGGCAACTCGCCGTCATCCAGGAACAGATCACCTCCCTCATGCGCCAGCGCCACCGCATCTCCGGCACAAAGGAGGACGACTTCACGGTGCGTACGCAGGAGGAGATCGCCCAGACCGCGAGCGAGACCTCGAGGATCATGACGGTCCTGCTCGGCGCGATCGCCAGCGTGTCGCTGGTGGTCGGCGGCATCGGCATCATGAACATCATGCTGGTGAGCGTGACCGAGCGCACCCGGGAGATCGGCATCCGCATGGCCGTCGGCGCAAAGGGCCACGCGATCCTGCTCCAGTTTCTGGTGGAGGCCATCGCCCTCAGCATCGTCGGCGGCGTGCTCGGCATCGCCCTTGGCGTGGCCAGCTCCAAGCTCGTGGCCATCAGGATGGGATGGCCGACCCTCACCTCATTCTCCTCTGCCGTGATCGCCTTCCTTTTCAGCGCCGCCGTGGGCGTGTTTTTCGGATTCTATCCGGCGCGAAAAGCCTCCCTCATGGATCCGATCGAAGCCCTCCGCTACGAATGAACACCCTGATGTGCAGGACGATAGTCGCGGCCTCTGTGGCCGCCCACCTGCTCGGCACCCTCGCCACCCGGTCGCCTGGCGCCCCAGACGACAACCGCGACCGGCGCACGGCGCGCGAACCGGAAAACCGCGACCGCGGCGGCGAGGGCCGGGGCAAGGGCGAGCGCCGCGGCGGCGGTCCACCCGGCATTTTCAAGACGGAGGTGCCCGCACGCAGCCACGACATCGTGCTGGGGCGCCCCACCGATGACACCATCACTTTCAGCATCTTGGCTTACGCCGATGCCGAGGGCTACATCGCCTATGGGACCGACGCGGGCCAGGCATCGCGCAAGACCCCGCAGGAGCATTTCGCGGGCGGCCAACCGTCCGAGCTGATGATTGCATCGCTGCGTCCCAACACGCGCTACTACTACCGCTTCCACTTCCGGTCGCCCGGGTCCGGCGCATGGGTCGCGGACGAGGAGCGCGCCTTCCACACCGCGAGGTCGCCTGGTCGGCCATTCACCTTCACGATCACGGCGGACTCCCATCTCGACGATCACACCGAGCCGTCGCTTTATGCGACGACGGTCTCGAATGCCCTGGCCGACGCGCCGGATTTTCACATCGACATGGGCGACACCTTCATGACCGACAAGTACCCGAGGTATCAGGACGCCGCCCCCCAGTACCTCGCCCAGCGGTACTATTTCGGCCTCATCGGCCATTCGGCTCCCGTGTATCTGGTCCTCGGCAACCACGATGGCGAGGCGGGACGTTGGCTCGATGGCACCGGCGACAACATGGCCGTCTGGTCCAACACGCTCCGGAAGCGGTATTTCCCCAACCCCGCGCCCGACGATTTCTATTCGGGCAATGCGGCCAAGGATCCGCACGCCGGCGTTCTCCAGAACTATTACTCCTGGGAGTGGGGCGATGCGTTGTTCGTGGTGCTCGATCCCTTCTGGTATTGCCCGCGCCAGAAGGGCGCCGGGGACAACTGGACTCGAACGATGGGCCGCGAGCAGTATGATTGGCTGCGCCGCGTCCTGGAACGGAGCCGCTCGAGATTCCGACTCGTGTTCATCCACCATCTGGTTGGCGGACTCGACAAGGATTGCCGGGGCGGGATCGAGGCGGCGCCCTTCTTCGAGTGGGGCGGCAAGGACCCCGACGGTGCGGAAGCGTTCCGGTCCAAGCGCCCGGGATGGCCCGCGCCGATCCACGGGATACTCGTGGCCAACCGCGTCAATGCGGTTTTCCACGGCCACGACCACCTCTACGCGAAGCAGGATCTGGATGGCATCGTCTATCAGGAGATCCCGCAGCCGGGGAATCCCCGGGCAAATGCGCGCTCGGCGAAGGAGTACGGCTACGTCGCGGGCGAGATCCAGGGCGGGTCGGGTCACCTGCGCGTCAGGGTCGGCCCGGACAGGACGACCGTCGAATACGTGCGCGCCGCGTGGGCCGCCGACCGCGGGGCGTCGCATCCCAACGGTTCGGTTTCCCACGGCTACGTGTTGCGCCCGCGGTGAGGCGAGGTGCTTTTCTTGTCGCGGGTCTTGCGGAGGCGGGAGAGTGCGGTCTTGGTGGTGCGGCGGAACCAGCGGCGGGCGCGGTGTTCGAGGCGCTTGAATCCGGTGCACTCGTTGAAGGGGAGGCAGAGGAGTTCTGGCCAGGCGAGTTGGAGGACGGCGCGGGCGACGTTGCCGCCGGTGCGGAACTGTGGCGGGAGGCGGAACATGGCATCGATCGCGTCGCGGTGGCAGAAGGGGGATAGGTGCATCCGGAAGGGGGCGAATCCGTAGAAGTGCGTGGCGGTCCAGCCGCTGACGCCGACTTCGAGGAGTGACATGTCGCGGCAGAAGGCGGGGGATCCATCCGGTAGGCCGGCGAGCCACCGGTCGACGGCCTCGGCGAAGCCGGGTCGGGGCGGCAGGTGCACGTCTTTGAGGATGGACTTGGGGGTTGGCATCGCCATGCCCGGGAGCTGGTCGGCGTACTTGGCCTTGGACATATGGCCGCAGTGCCCGGTGAACAGAGCGCGAGACAGGTCGAGGTGCCCGATGAAGGGATCGAAGAATTTCGGTGCCTTGCCCGGTCCGCCGGAGTAACCGATGCGCAGGACATAGTCGGCCAATCGGCTCCGGTCGGACACGCCCATGGTCAGCACGCGATGGCGGAAGCCGACCTCTTTGGCGAGGCGGGTCGGGACGAGGACGTCGATCTCTGATGCGACGGGACTGTCATGGCGCGCGCGGGCGAGGGTGATGCACTCGATCCGGTCGATGAAGTCTCTGGCGCAGGCCAGGACGCGGCGGCTGTCCTCGCCGGCGGTGAGGGCGAGGTAGGCGCCGCCGCAGTGCCCGATGGCGGCGCCGATCTGGCGGCGGACGATGGCGTGGAAGGCGGCGATCTGGTCGGGGATCTGGGATTCGGGGACGTACTCATAGGGCGCGGTGGGGTAATGGCGGACGGCGTGCCAGCGGCGCAGGTCGAGGTAGTGGTTGGCGAGGAGGCGGGTGACGCCGTCGGCGGCGGTCAGGCCGGCCGGGAAGAACTGCATGGGTTTGGTGAGGGGAAAGTCCCCGCGGCGGATGCGAAAGATCGGGTGGTCTGGCTCATCCAGGAGGAGGAGGCTTGGGGTGGAGGCCAGGCGGCGCCGGGCCGGGCACCAGACGGCCGAGAGGGTGCCGCAGGGGTCGAGGTAGGCGCGTTCGGCGGCATCGGTGAGGATGATAAAGGCGTATCGGCCACCGAAGGTGTAGATCCATGGCTCGATGTCGTCCTGGGATGGGCCTATTGCGGCGGTGCCGGGCGGCAACGGGAGCGGGTCGGGCGCGACGCGGCCGTCGGGACCGATGGGGTGTCCGAGGGCAAAGCCCGCGCGGGAACCGTCGGGGGCGAGCAGGGGGATGACGGGCAGGGAGGGGTGCGAGAGGAGGTGCCACCGGCCGTGGCGGTGCGCGGCCCATCCTTCCGGGAGAGCAGGGGGGTCGAGGCACAGGAGGAACTGGCCATGAAAGTCCTTGGCCTTGGCGCGGATGTCGGCGATCGGCGGTCTGTTGGGCACGGGGTACGGCGATCCGATTATCTCGCGTTGATCATGCTCGCGCGCAGGCGGTCGAACTCCGCCTCGATCTGTTGGAAGTGGCGACCGGATTTGACCTTGCCGCGGATGCATTGCTTCCAGCCGAACTCGAGGTAGGGCATGAGGCGGATCTGGCCGGTTGCGGGGAGGGAGCGGTAGGTGGCCGCGAAGGGTTTTGATTGTGCCCAGAAGAGGCGGCCCATGGCGAGGGCGGGGCGGGGATCCTGCGCCCCGGGGTGGGCGAGCTGGTATTCGAACAGGGCGCGGAGGAGTTCGGGGTCGGGCTTTTTTGCGGCGATTTGCTCGAGTGCGGCGAGCATGGGGTCGAGGGTATCTGTGGCGGGCGCGGGGGAGGGCGGGGGTGCGGCGGCATCCGATGGGGCATTGGCCTGGGCAAAGTAGGCGAGGATCTGGTCGCGGTTGGGGGTCTGGGCTTGGGATGGATGCGGGGAGAGGACGGCCGCGGTCAGGCAGGCGATGGCGATTCGGGTGGGCCACATGGGGGGATGCGAGCATCGGCGGACCGGCTTGGCAATGGGAAAAGAATAATACACTTGAATAGTGGAGCGTTGCCATGTAATACATGTGTATGCACGATCATGGCGCGGCTGGCTGGCTGTTTGACGTGGGGGTTTACGAGACGGGCGAGGGCGGGGCCGGGGGCGCGGAGCGGCGGGTGAGGGAGTTCGTGGGGCCGCTGCTGGCGCTGGTGACGCGGCACGAGGTTGGGGCAGGGGTCGGGTTCGAGGGCCTGTATGCGGTGGCGAAGCGCGCGGTGACGCGGGCGGCCGTGGAGCACCGCGAGGGGGATGGCCCGTTTGAAGAGGCGGCGAGGCGCGCCGCACTCGCGGCGATGCGCGAGGTGGGTGGCGGCGGGATTGGGGGCGATGCGGGATCGGCGGGTCTGGCGGGCGGCGGCGCTGAAGCTGTTGGGGGCGCGGTGCGAGGGGTGGCCCGGTGGGTGCAAGGGGCGCTGGGGGTCGGCTTTGCGGAAGGGGGCTTTCCTCGGCGCGGGAGCGGTGGTAGGGATGGTCTGGCGGGCGCGATGCGACGGGCAGTGCAATTTTTGATCCGGGTGTACCAGGTGACGCTGTCGCCGGTGCTGGTTCTCCTGTGCGGGCCGTTCGGGGGGTGCCGATTCACGCCGACGTGCTCGAGGTACGCGTCCGAGGCGGTCGCGCGGCACGGTTGCCTGCGCGGGGGATGGCTCGCGATCCGGCGGATCTGCCGCTGTCACCCGTGGGGCGGGCAGGGGGAAGATCCGGTGCCCGAGGACTGGCCGGGCTGGTGGCGGTGAAAGTCAGAGCTCGCCGCGGGCGACGGCCTCTTGGCGGAGGCGTTCGGCCTCGGCCATGCGTTGGTCGGCCTTCTTGGCCATCCAGGCCTCCCAGGACCTACCGTCCGCGGTATCCTCTCCTGTGAAGGCGATCGCCTTGACCCGCGAGTAAGGGAGGTGGGTCAAGGCGCCGTCGCGCGGGAAGAAATCGATGATGCGGGTGCCGGCGTCGCGGTTGGAGATGAAGCCCTCGGCGGAGGAGCCATCGTCGAGGGTGAGGGTGACGTCGCCGCGGTAGTCGAAGGCGCGGTCGATGGCCTCGGCGAGTTCGGCCTGGCTGGCCGGGGTGAAGGTGCGCCCCTGGAGCGAATTGCGGGGTGGGGAGGGGATGTGGGATGCCTGGTTCACGGGAGTCTAGCCGCCGTAGGTGAGGACCGACTTGACGGTGCGTGCGAAGCCGCGGATCGAGCCGAAGGTGTCATCCACCGAGGTGGGCTCGAAGCCGCAATGGACCATGCAGTCCTGGCATTTGGGGTTGCCGCTGGCGTGGCCGTAGTTCTGCCACTCGGTGGTCTCCATGAGCTCCTTGAAGGTCTTGCAATACCCGTCCTGGAGGAGGTAGCAGGGCTTCTGCCAGCCGAAGATGTTATAGGTGGGGTTGCCCCAGGGGGTGCAGTCGTACTCGACGTTGCCCTGGAGGAACTCGACGAAATTGGGCGAGAGGTTGAAGCGCCAGGATTTCTTGCGGCGCTCGAAGATCTGGGAGAAGAGTTGGGTGGTGCGCTCGCGCTTGAGGAAGCTCTGCTGGTCGGGGGCCTTGTCGTAGCTATAGCCCGGGGAGACCATGAGGCCCTCGACGCCGAGCGCCATCATCTCGTCGAAGAACTCGCGGACGCGGGCGGGTTCGGCGCCCTCGAAGAGGGTGGTGTTGGTGGTGACGCGGAAGCCGCGCCCGACCGCCTCGCGGATGGCATCGGCGGCGATGTCGTAGGTGCCATCGCGGCAGACGGCCATGTCGTGCTCCTCCTTGAGGCCATCCATGTGGATGCTGAATGAGAGGTAGGGGGAGGGCTTGAAGAGGTCGATCTTGCGCTTCAGCAGGAGGGCGTTGGTGCAGAGGTAGACGTACTTCTTCCGCTCCACGAGGCCCTCGACGATCTTGTCGATCTCGGTGTGGATGAGGGGTTCGCCGCCGGGGATGGAGACCATGGGGGCGCCGCATTCCTCGGCGGCGGCCCAGCACTCTTCCGGGGTGAGGCGCTTGTTGAGGATGTGGTCGGGGTACTGGATCTTGCCGCAACCGGCGCAGGCGAGGTTGCATCGGAAGAGCGGCTCGAGCATGAGCACGAGCGGGTAGCGCCTCCGGCCCAGGAGCTTCTGCTTCAGGACGTAGGAGGTCACGGTCCAGACCTGCGATACGGGGACTGCCATAACGGGGAGATCCTAGCAGCCGGCCGGGGTTTGCCAAGTCCGGCGGGCCGGGCTGGAACTTCGCCGTTGGCGTCACGCAGAGGCGCCCCACGACGTCCGCAGCAGGCCATCCGTGTCAGGCGGCGGCGGGTGACAAGCTTCCCCAGGGATGATGCGGCGCCCTCGGGCGGCCACGGCCGTGAGGCCGTGGGGCCCCCCCGTGACCGGAGGGGCTACATTTTCAACTGCGGTGGGGCGGGGCCGCGAATGCGGGCTTGAAAGGGCGGGTCGCGGCCCCGATGATCGCGCCCCATGGCCAAGGGAACGTTGATCGAGAGCCCGTCGTGGAAGGCGCTGGTGGCGCACCGCGATCGCCTGGCTGGGGTGCACATGCGGGACATGTTTGAGGCGGAGCCGGAGCGCTTCGCGCGGTTCAGCCTGCGATTTGAGGACATCCTGCTGGACTATTCGAAGAACCGGGTGACCGCAGAGACGCTGGGGCTGCTGCGGGGACTGGCCGAGGAGAGCGACGTGGCGGGGTGGCGGGAGCGGATGTTCGGGGGGGAGACGATCAATTTTACGGAGGGCCGGGCGGTGCTGCACGTGGCGCTGCGGAACCGATCGGGGCGCCCGATCATGGTCGGGGGCGAGGACGTGATGCCCGGGGTGCTGGGCGTCCTGGATCAGATGGCGGGGTTTTGCGCGGCGGTGCGCTCCGGGGCGTGGCTTGGGCACACGGGCAAGCCGATCCGTGATTTCGTGAACATCGGGATCGGGGGTTCGGACCTCGGGCCCCTGATGGTGTGCGAGGCGCTGAAGCCGTACGCGAAGCGGGACCTCGGCGCGCATTTCGTCTCGAACGTGGATGGCACGCACATCGCCGAGACGCTGCGGGGCCTGGATCCGGAGACCACGCTGTTCGTGGTGGCGTCCAAGACCTTCACGACGCAGGAGACGATGGCCAACGCCTCGACGGCGCGCGAGTGGTTCCTGTCGAGGGGCGGGACGCGGGAGGGGATCGCGAGACATTTCGTGGCGGTGTCCACCAACGCGAGGGCCGTGGGGGAGTTCGGCATCGACACGAAGAACATGTTCGTGTTCTGGGACTGGGTCGGCGGGCGCTACTCCCTGTGGTCGGCCATCGGGCTGCCGATCGCGCTGTCTCTCGGGATGGAGAATTTCATCGCCCTGCTGGAGGGGGCCCACGCGATGGACGAGCACTTTCGCGAGGCGCCGCCGGGGGAGAACCTCCCGCTGACGCTGGCGCTGCTGGGCGTGTGGAACAGCAACTTTCTGGGGGCGGAGAGCCAGGCGATCTTGCCTTACGACCAGTACCTGCATCGCTTCCCGGCGTATTTCCAGCAGGGCGACATGGAGAGCAACGGGAAGCGGGTGGACCGCGATGGCGCCGAGGTGGATTACGCGACGGGGCCGATCCTTTGGGGCGAGCCGGGGACCAACGGCCAGCACGCGTTCTACCAGCTCATCCACCAGGGCACGCGGCTGGTGCCGTGCGATTTCCTGGTGCCCGCGGAGACGCACAACCCGATCGGGAGGCATCATGAGATGCTGCTGGCAAACTGTCTCGCGCAGACGGAGGCGCTCATGCGCGGCAAGACCGAGGCCGAGGCGCGAAAGGAGCTGGCGGAGGCGGGCAAGTCGGGCGAAGAGATCGCGCGGCTCTTGGCCCACAAGGTGTTTCCCGGCAATCGGCCCACGAACACGATCCTCTTTCGCAAGCTGACGCCCAGGACGCTGGGCTCGCTGATCGCGATGTACGAGCACAAGATCTTCGCGCAGGGCATCATCTGGCGCATCAATTCGTATGACCAGTGGGGCGTGGAGCTGGGCAAGCAACTGGCCAATCGCATCTTGCCCGAATTGTCCGCCGCGGATGACGCGACTTCGCACGACGCATCGACGAACGGTCTGATAAACGCGGCCCGCGCGTTCCGTGGGGGGCACAGAGTTTAGGTGTCGGGTAATGGGTTGACATGCGGGTGATGGGTGGGGCATGGAATTCGGGTAGAGCCATGGATTTTCGGGTGCCAGTCTGCGGCGCGGTGGCGGCGGCGATGGTACTGGGTGTCGGTGTCGCATCTGGGGCGACGGGGCCTGGGACGCTGGCGGTGTGGTACGACAAGGGCCGGACCCGGGTGGAGGTGGTGAGGGAAATCCGGGAAGGCAGGAGGAGTGTCAACTGGGAGATCATCGTGGATTCCCGGGGCATCGAGGCCGAGGTCTTGGACCAGAATGTCCTTGCCCGGTTGGACCTGCGGGAGGTTGGCGTGCCGTGGGACATACGGTCTGACGCGGCGGCGGATGCGGTCCGCGCCAATCGGGAGACGGTGGGGCGCCTGATGCGCGACCATCCCGCGGCGCGGGGGTTTCTCGAGGGGGCCTGGTCGGCGCTGGACGATGCGGTGCGGCAGTATGAGGGGGGTTCGCGGAAGGAGAACGGGATCTGGTTCACGCGGGATGAGGTGGAGCGGTTGCGTCGGGCGAGGGAAGGCCTTGCGGGTCAGGGGGTGGGCACGAGGGGTGATGGCGCCGCCCCCGCGGTGGCGGCGCCGGCGCTGTCGTCGTCGGCGCCGGCTGGGGTGCCCATGGAGGCCGTGGCGGCGCATTCGGTGACCGGGCGTGCGGGGGTGGGGGAAGTGGCGGGGGGCGCGGGACCCCCTCTTGGGGAGGGGCCTGGGGTGGACGGGAAGCAGACGGCGGTGGGAGGGGGGGCAAAGGCGGGGGATGCGGCTCGTGGGGGAGAGGACGGGAGAGGTGTCGGCATGGGGATGACGGGGGCGCGGCCCGTCGAGGGGTTGCCGCGCTACGCCCGTCGTCCGGCGGAGGAGCAGGGTTCTGGCGGTGGGCCTCCCCCGATCGTGGTATTGGCGACGAGCCTCGTCTGCTGCTGGTTTGGGTTTCGGCTGTTGGCGTGGAAGCTGTCGAGCCGCTATTTTGTCGTGAACTTTGGCGAGGTGACCGGGCCGTTCACCCGGAGGGAAGTGCAGCAGATGGTGGAGGGGCACAAGGTGCCCCGGGGCGCCTTTTTCTTTTCGCGGAAGGACAAGACCCTGAGGCCGATCTCGGAATTTCCGACGGCGGGGCAGGGCCGGTAGGTCGCGGAATTGTCTGGCGCCCTTGACCGATGGCGAATTCGGACGCAAGAGTAACGACTATGCCGATCTATACTGACATTACCGAGACGGTGGGCAGGACGCCGCTGGTGCGGCTCAATCGCGTGACGGATGGGGTTGGGGCGACGGTCGCGCTGAAGTGCGAGTTTTTCAATCCGCTGGGCAGCGTGAAGGACCGCATCGGGGTGGCGATGATCGACGCGGCGGAGAAGGCGGGGAAGATCAACCGGGATACGGTGATCGTGGAACCGACGTCGGGGAATACGGGCATCGCTCTGGCGTTCGTCTGTGCGGCGCGGGGGTACAAGCTGATCCTGACGATGCCGGAGAGCATGAGCCTGGAGCGCCGGATCCTGCTGCGGATGCTGGGGGCGGAACTGGTGCTGACCCCCGCGGCGGAGGGGATGAAGGGGGCGGTGGCGCGAGCCGAGCAGATCGTGGCGGAGACCCCGAACGCCTACCTGCCGCAGCAGTTCTCGAATCTGGCAAACCCCGAGATCCATCGGCGAACGACGGCGGAGGAGCTGTGGGCGGACACGGATGGCAAGATCGACATCCTGGTGGCGGCGGTGGGCACGGGGGGCACGATCACGGGGTGCGCGGAGGTGCTCCGGTCGCGGCGGCCTACCTTTCGGGCGGTGGCGGTCGAGCCGGTGGACTCGCCCGTGATCACGCAGACTCGGGCGGGCGAGCCGCTGAAGCCGGGGCCGCACAAGATCCAGGGCACCGGGGCGGGTTTCATTCCCGAGAACCTGCATCTCGGCTGCGTCGATGAGGTCATCACGGTGAGCAACGAGGCCGCGTTTGACATGGCCCGGCGGCTGGCGAAAGAGGAGGGGATCCTCGCGGGGATCTCCACGGGCGCGAACGTCCACGCGGCGCTGGAGGTGGCGCGTCGGCCGGAGAACCGCGGCAAGCTGATCGTCACGATCGCCTGCAGCACCGGCGAGCGTTATCTCAGCACGGCGCTGGCCGACGCGGCGCGTCGGGAGGTCGGGGCGTAGGAATCCGCCACATCCAACCGGCCTGACTCGAAAATTCCAGACGTAGCCACGGCCGCCAGGCCGTGGATCTTCCCACGCGTGGCCCATCTGGTACCAGATGGGCTACATTTTCCGTCCAGGGCGGTGCCCGCCGCGCGTGGCACGGGAACGAAGATTTTCCTTGCGGTGTTATACATGCGGATTATGGTATTGGCATGGAGCTGAGCGAATCGCAGGAGATGATCGTGAGGCGGATCGAGGCCTATTGGCGCAAGCATGGGTTCGGTCCGGCGATCCGGGACCTGATGCGGGAGTGCGGGTTTCGGAGCCCGAGGGCGGTGGCGTTCCACCTGGACAATCTGGAGCGGATGGGGCTGATCGAGCAGGGGGGCAAGGCGCGGAGCATCCGGGTGGTGGGGCGCGGCGTGGACATGGTGGATGTGGTGCCGATCTACGGGACGATTCCTGCGGGCGCGGCGGAGGTGCAGACGCAGTTGCCGCTGGGGGAGCTGGCGGTGCCTCGGCAGCTGTCTACCGCGGGAGTGCGGCAGCACGGTTTTGCGCTGCGGGTGCGCGGGGACAGCATGATCGGGGCGGGCATACACGACGGGGATCTCGCGATCGTGGAACAGCGGCCGGCGCGGCCGAACGACGTCGTCGTGGCGCTGGTCGATGGGCAGAGCACCCTCAAGCGGCTGATCAAGCGCCGGGGGGGCTTTTGCCTGAAATCGGAGAATCCCCGGTACCCGCTGATCCAGCCCGTCGAGCGGCTCGAGATCCAGGGCGTGGTCGTGGGGATCTTTCGGAAGCTGACGTAGCGGAGGGCCTTCGCCCTTCGGCGGGGGGTGGCGATCGGCCTCGCTCGATTCTCCGTCCCGGTGATGCCCCGCATGCGGGCCTGATGTGTGGTTTGAAATGTTGGACTTCGAGGGGGCGTGCCGCTAACGAGGTTCGGTGAAAGTTTCACTGGAATGGCTGGGTGATTTTGCCGTGGTGGAGGCGCCGGTGCCGGCGGTGGTCGAGGCGCTGACAATGGCCGGTGTCGAGGTGGAGGGGATTGCGCGGACGGGGGTGGCGGTTGAGGGGGTGATCGTCTGCGAGGTGAAGAGCGTGGCGCGGCACCCGAACGCGGATCGGCTGACGGTTTGCGAGGTGGAGACGGGCGCCGGGACGCGGCGGATCGTCTGTGGCGCGAAGAATTTCAAGGCGGGGGACCGGGTGCCCCTGGCGGTGCCTGGCACGGTTTTTCCCGGGGGCCTGACGATCAAGGAGAGCAAGATCCGCGGGGAACTGTCGCAGGGGATGATGTGCTCGGGGCGGGAGCTGGGCGTTTCCGAGGATCATGAGGGGCTAATGATTTTGCCTGCGGACACGCCGCTGGGGCGGCCGATCCAGGAAATTTTTCCGTCGGATACGGTGCTGGAGTTGGAGGTGACGCCGAATCGGCCGGATCTCCTATCGCACGAAGGGATCGCCAGGGAGCTGGTGGCTTGCGGCGTGGCGCGGTGGCGCGAGGATCGGCCGGGTCGCGCGGCGGGGCCGGGGGCGTTGCCGGGGGGCTTCACGGTCGATGTGGCATCTGCGGAGGACTGCCCTCATTATACGGCCACGGTGATCGAGGGCGTGCGGGTCCAAGAGAGCCCCGACTGGCTGAAGCGGCGGCTCGTGGCGGTGGGCCTCCGGCCGATCAACAACATCGTGGACATCACGAACTGCGTGCTTTTGGAACTCGGGCAGCCGATGCACGCATTCGATCGGGACAAGTTGGGTCCCGGGGGGCGGATCGGGGTGCGTCGCGGGCGCGCGGGGGAGAGGCTGCTGGCCCTGGACCACAACGAATATGAGGTCGGGCCGGATGACGTCGTCATCGCGGATGGCGCGGGTGCGGTGGCGATCGGCGGGGTGATCGGCGGCGAGCCGACGGCGGTGCTTGGGGAGACCGTGTCGGTCGTTTTGGAGGTGGCGCGATTCCTTCCTACGGCGATTCGCCGGACGGGGCGGAGGCTTGGGGTTTCGACGGATTCGTCGTATCGGTTCGAGAGGGGCACCGATCCCGCGCTGGTCGAGCGGGCTAGGGCCCGGGCGATCGCGTTGACATTGGAGTTGGCCGGCGGGCGCGTGACGGCGGCGGGGTCGGCGGGTAGCGGCGCGGTGCCGGCGCGAACGCTGGGGCTGCGGGTCGGGCGGGCCGCGGTGGTGCTGGGCGTGGATCACGGGCGCGAGGGGGTCCGGCGAGCGCTCGAGGGCATCGGCTGCGTGGTCGCGGATGGCCCCGGCGACAGCCTGCGCTGTGAGGCGCCGAGCTGGCGGGGCGATCTTCTCCGGGAGATCGACCTGATCGAGGAGGTGTCGAGGATCACCGGCATCGATGCGGTGCCGGGGCGGACGGAGCTGCGACCTGCGCCGCAGTCGGCGGCGGACCGGGATTACGATTTTCGGATGGCCCTGTGTCGGCGGCTGGCGGGGATGGGTTTCAGCGAGGTCGTGCTAGGGCCGCTCGGCAACGACGCCGCCGACGCGATGCGCCTCTCGAATCCGATGATCTCGGACCAGGTGTCGTTGCGCGGCTCGCTGCGGCGGCAGATGCTGCGGGTGGTGGCGGAGAATCTGGACCAGGGCAACCCGAGCGTGCGCCTTTTCCAAGTCGGCCGGACTTTTGGCGGGGGCGGGGAAGAGTGGCGGCTGGCGCTGGTGGTGGCTGGGCCGGATCACGAACCGCACTGGAGCGGCGGCCCGCGGCCGATGGATCTGTTTGATCTGGCGGGGGCGCTCGAGGCGCTGGGTTTTTCGGCCGATGCGGCGGTCGCCGTGGGCCGGGCGGAGCGCAAGGCGGCCGGGATCCGGGTGCCGGTGGCGTATGCCGAGCTGGCTTTGGCCGGCGCGGTGCAGGAACCGCGGCGATTTCACCCATGGCCGGTGTATCCCGCCGTCGATCGCGACGTGGCGTTGGTCGTGGGACGGGATGTCAGCCATGCCAAGGTGCGGGCGGCGTTCGCGGAGGCGAAGGAACCCCTGCTCGAGCGGGTGACATTGTTTGACATCTTCGCCGATGACACCGGGGAGCGGTTGCCCAAGGATCGCAAGTCGATGGCCTATTCCGTGCGCTACCGCTCCGCCGAACGGACCCTGACCGACCAGGAGGTCAATCGCGCGCACGAGGGGCTCAAGGCGATGCTGAAGCAGCGGCTGGGCTGCGACTTCCGGGAGTGAGGGGGCCGGCGGCAGTGGGTGCTTGCGCGGGCGCGCTGGGATGCCATGCTGGCGGCATGCGAATCGGGATCGTGTGTTCGAGGTTCAACGCGCTCTACACGGACGCGCTCTTGGCGGCCGCGGTCGAGGCGTTGCGCGGGCACGACGTGGTGCCGGTGCGCGTTCCGGGGTCCTTCGAGATCCCGCTGGCGCTGGACCGGTTGGCGCGGCGGGGGGGGTTCGATGCGCTCATCGCGTTGGGCGTGATCTGGCAGGGGAAGACCGATCACGCCGGGCTGATCGCCGCGGAGGTGGCGAGGGCGTGCATGGATCTGGGACTGCGGCATGACGTTCCGGTGATTTTTGAGGTCCTGACGGTCAAGACGGAGGCGCAGGCGCGGGCGCGCTGTTTGGGGAAGCGCCTGAATCGTGGCCGTGAGGCGGCCGAGACCGCGCTGGCGATGGCGAACCTGGTGATCTGAGATGGGCGTTGCACCAAAGAAAAAGGGTGGCGTGGGCACGCGGCGGCAGGGCCGGGAACTGGCCGCGCAGATGCTCTACGTGCGCGAGGTGGATCGGGACACGGGCATCGACGAGGTGATCGCCGCATTCTGGACGATGCAGGACCCCGAGACACCGGCGCCGGGGGGGGCCAAGACGTTCGCGGAGAGACTGGTCCGTGGGGTGGAGGCGCACCGGGAGCAATTGGATGAGATCATCAAGGCGCACTCGCAGAATTGGGCGCTGGACAGGATCGCGGTGATGGACAAGGCGATCCTCCAGATGGCGCTTTTCGAGATGCACCACTGCGAGGATGTGCCGCCGGTGGTGTCGATCAACGAGGCGATTGAGATTGCAAAACGATTCAGCACGGAAGAGTCCGGCCGATTCGTGAATGGGATACTGGACCGGGTGTGCCATGAGCTATTGCGGCCGGCGCGGCAACCGGCCGGCGGATAGATGAGGGCGTGGCTGGAGCGGCTCGTCGCCTCGGTGGCGGGTGATGGGGCCGACTGGGATGGGCTTGAGGCCGCGTTGGTGCAGGCGGATTTTGGGGCCAGGTTCGCCGGCGAGCTGGTGGAGAGCTTGCGGAAAGGGGCCGGTTGGGGGGCGGGCGACGCGGTGGGGGCGGCGCGGGAGGCGATCCGTGAGGGCCTCGGGACGTCGGTGCCTCCGGAGCCGTGCGGGTCGCCGCACGTGATCGTGATGGCGGGGGTGAACGGGACGGGGAAGACCACTTCGGCGGCAAAGCTGGCATCGTGGCACCTGCGGCGGGGGCGGAGGGTTCGGCTGGGTGCGGCAGACACATTCCGCGCGGCGGCGGGCGAGCAACTGGAGATCTGGGGCGAGCGGCTGGGCGTCCCGCTGACTAAAGGGGCGCCGGGTTCCGATCCGGCCGCGGTCGCGTTCAGGGCGGTGGAGGAGGCGCGGGCCGGCGGCGAGAGCATCGTGATCATCGATACCGCGGGACGGCAGCACACTCGCCACAATCTGATGGCGGAATTATCCAAGATGGGTCGGGTGCTGCAGAAGCAGGGGGACGGTTTGCCGCAGGAGGCGCTGCTGGTGGTCGATGCCAACATGGGAGGCAACGCGCTGGCCCAGGCGAGGGAGTTCTCGAAAGCGATCCGGCTCACGGGGTTGGTGGCGTCGAAGCTGGACGGGAGCGGGCTCGGGGGCGCGATCTTCGGGATAAGGCGGGAGTGCGGGATCCCGCCGCTCTGGGCGGGGACGGGGGAGCGACTTGAGGATTTCGGGCCGTTCGATGTCGACACGTACCTCGATAGGTTGTTCGCCGGATTTTGAGTCGGCGTTTGTCCGCGTCGCGGACATCTGCGCGCCACTCGATTGGGGCGAGATTTTTCCCGTGCGGCGCCCCGTGCATCTGGATCTTGGGGCGGGCGACGGGGGGTTCTGCGCCGCGCATGCCGCCCGGGATTCCGGCGTGAACGTGCTGGCGGTCGAGCGGCTATTGGGCCGGGCGCGGAAGATCGCAAAGAAGGCGGTGCGCGGCGGGTTGGACAATCTCCGGGTGTTGCGGCTCGAATCGGGGTACCTGATGCGTTATCTGGTGCCCCCGGGCACGGTGGCCGTGATCCACCTGATGCATCCGGACCCGTGGCCCAAGCGGCGACACTGGAAGCACAGGCTCGTGGATGACGCATTTGCCGCGGCGTGCGCGCGCGCGCTCGAACCGGGTGGAGAGATCCGCCTGACGATCGACCACCCCGGTTACCTCAAAGAGATCGTGGAACGATTCGATCAGCAACCGGAGCTTGAGGCATTCCGCTGGTTGCCCGGGGCGTGCTACCCGAGGTCGGATTTCGAGGCGGGGTTCGCGGGTCAGGGGAAGGTGGTATTTCGGCAGGGTTGGCGGCGGGTCTAGCGGCTGCCGGGCTTTTCGGCGGGGATGGCGGCGAGGTCCGGGGGGAGAGCATCGGGGTCGAAGCTTTCGACCTGGAGGCGGAGGAGGCAGTGGAACGGGCAACCGAATTCGGGGAGCGCGTCGCCCCGGTGGACCAGGGCGGCCGCCACGACGGGGTTTCCGCCTGCCCGGCGGACGATGTCGATGGTTTCCGCGACGCGACCGCCGCTGGTGACGACATCCTCCGCGACGAGGAAGCGCTCCCCGGGGGCGATGGTGAATCCGCGTCGGAGGACGAGGGCGCCGGCGTCCTTTTCGGCGAAGATGTGGCGTTTGCCGAGGGCCTTGGCGAGTTCGTGCCCGACGAAGAGGCCCCCGAGTGCCGGGGAGATGACGGCGTCGAATTGGGCGGGGTCGAGTTGTTTGGCCAGGGCCGCACAGAGGCGCTGGGCCCTGTCGGGGTACTGGAGCAGGAGGGCGCACTGGAAGAATTGGCGACTATGTCTGCCGGAGCGGAGGATGAAGTGGCCTTCCAGCAGGGCGCCGGCGGCGCGGAATTCGTTGAGGACGTCTTCGGGGGTCATGGCTTGCGGCTTTCGGTGGGCGGAACGTTAGCCCGGGGGCGTCGGGATGCGCAAGGTCGCTGGATGGCACCCAAATCCTCGCGTAAGGGTTGGCTTTTGTCGCCCGGCGAAGGAGGCGGCGATTGCACGCCGGGTCGAGCGCGGCAATCCAAAGCGGCGCTCCAGCGCCAGGTTCCATGGCCGTCGTGGGCGGCCGCGTGAACGCGGCACTACGAGCGGGGGGCGAAAGGCTCGTAGTGACGCCTTTTGGGCGTTCCCGGCGGGCGACCGGAGGCCCTTTAGAGCGCACTCGGGTCGAGGGAAAGCGCCTGGGTTCCCGGATCCGGGTGGGCGACGATCGACGGGGAGCCGATGATGCTGCGGGAAGGTTTTGCCACCCCGAATTCAGTTCAGTTGGCGCGGCCGAGGCGGCGGCGGAGTTCACGGTTTCCGATTAGGATCATGGTGGGGCGACCGCGGGGGCAGGTGTAGGGCAGGTCGCAGCGGTGGAGATCGCTGATGAGGCGCTCGATCTCTGGGCCCCTGAGGTTCTCGTTGGAATAGACCGCGCGATGGCAGATCGTCCGGAGGACTTCCTCGTCATCGAGGTGGCGGCGCGCGCCGGCGGCGCCGGCGCGCTCGATGTCGGCGATCACTTCGCGGACGAGGGCTGGGGCATGACCCGGAGGGACGAAGGGGGGCACGGCCTCGATCTTGAAGGTGTTGCGCCCGAAATCTTGGACATCGAGCCCGGCGGTGCGGAGTTGGCCCGCAAGGCGGCGCAGGAGGGATGCCTCGCGCGGGCCGAGTTCGAGGGTCTCCGGGGAAAGGAGTTGCTGGCTGGCGACGGCGCCGCCGAGGCGCTGGCGCAGCAGATCTTCGAATAGGATGCGCTCGTGGGCGGCGCGCTGGTCGATGATGACGAGGCCCTGATCGGATTCCGCGACGATGAGCGAGGCGGAGATGACGCCGAGGACGCGGAGGCTGGCGGGGTGTGCGTCTGGCGGGGCGGGGGCGTCGGTGGCATCCTCTGCGGCAGGGCGCGAAAGGGGCAACGGGAGAGGGGTATCGATGGGGACCTGGCGTGGTGCGGCGACGGGCGCCAGAGAAAAGGGAGGGGGACTCTGCCGCGGGGGTGGGGGCGACGTCTCGCCATCTGCCGGGGTCATGACCGGCGGGGTCGGCGCGGGCGATTCGTCGCCGGCGCAGGGCTCTCCACCGGCGAGGGCGCGACCGACGGCGGTGACGATGGCGGCCCGGGTGGATTCGCCATCGCGGAAGCGCACCTCGCGCTTGGCGGGATGGACGTTGACATCGACCGAGTCGGGCGGCACCTCGACGAAGAGGAGGCAGACGGGGTGCCTGCCGCGCGGCAGCGAGGCGCGGTACGCCTCGCGGACGGCGTGATAGAGGGTGCGGCTGTCGACGGGTCGGCCATTGACAAACCACAGCTCGTCGGCCCGCGAGGCGCGGTGGATCCCAGGTCGGGCGACCCAGCCGCGGACGCGGCAGGGGGGACCGCCGCCGGCGACGGGAAGCAGCGACTCGGCGTAGGATGCGCCGAAGAGGTCGCGGACGCGGCGATCGTGGGACTCCGTGGCCGGGAGCTCCAGCACCGGGCGGGAATCGGCGCGCAGGCGCCAGGCGACCGTGGGGTGCGAGGCGGCGTAAACGCGCACCAGATGCTCGACGTGGCCATACTCCGTGGCGGCGGTGCGAAGGAACTTCCGGCGGCCGGGGAGGTTGAAGAATAGGCGCCGCGCCTCGACCTGGGTGCCCGGGGGCACGCCGATCTCGCGGACGGACTCGAGACGCCCGCCGCGGACGAGGATCTCGGTGCCGCCCACGGCGTCGGCCTCGGCGGTCCGGATGCGAAATTCCGATACCGACGCGATGCTGGGAACCGCCTCCCCTCGGAATCCGAAGGTGCGGATCGAGAACAGGTCCCCCGCGTCGCGCACCTTGCTCGTGGCGTGGCGCTCGAGGCACAGCAGGGCGTCGTCGCGCCCCATGCCGCAACCGTCGTCGGTGACGCGGATGAGGTTCCGCCCGCCCTGCTCGATCTCGATGTCGATGCGCGTCGCGCCCGCATCGAGGCCATTCTCGATCAGCTCTTTGACGACAGAGGCGGGGCGCTCGATCACCTCGCCGGCGGCGATCTGGTTGGCGACCGCCTCGTCGAGGAGCCGGATGCGACTGGGCATGGCGGGCGCGGCTCCCGGGCAGGCGGCTCAGGACTCCTCGCCGACCCCGATCAGGGCCGCGATGCGATTCAGGTCATCGAGGCTATAGAACTCGATCTCGATGCGGCCCTTGCCGGATGAGTATTTCAGGTTCACCTGGGTGGCCAGGCGGCGCCGGAGGCGATTCTGCAGCTCTTTGACATCAGCATCGGCCGACTTTCCCCCGGCTTTCTTTTGGCGCGAACCCTTTGCGTCGCCGCGGGCGATGCCGGCGGCGACATCCTCGACCTGCCGGACGGAGAGGCCCTGGCGGATGGCCCGCTCGGCGAGGGCGCGCTGGAGAGGGGCATCCTTGATCGCAAGCAGGGCCTTGGCGTGGCCGGCGGAGAGCTGGCCTTTGGCGACGAAGGCCTTGACCATCGGGTCCAGGTCCAAGAGGCGCAGGGCGTTGGCCACCGTGGCGCGGGGCTTTCCGACGACGCGGCTGATGTCCTCCTGGGTCAGCTTGAAACGGTTTTGGAGGTTGGCGTAGCCCTCGGCCTCCTCGATCGGGTTTAGGTCGGCGCGCTGGAGGTTCTCGATGAGGGCGAGTTCGAGGGCCTCGACGTCCGTCACGGCGCGGATCAGCACCGGGACTTCCGCGAGCCCGGCGAGTCTGGCGGCGCGCCAGCGGCGTTCGCCGGCGATCAGCTCGAATTGGCCGCCGCGCTCGCGGACGACCAGGGGCTGCATGATGCCCCGGGATCGGATGCTGTCGGCGAGTTCGTGGAGGGATTCCTCGTCGAACTCCTTTCGCGGCTGCAGTGGGCAGGGGACGATCTGGCCGTGGGGGATGCGGCGAACGGCCTCGCCGGCCCCCGCGGCTGGCAAAGGAGCGGCGGCGGTGGTCTTGGAACCGAGCAGGGCGTCCAATCCCCGTCCGAGTGGTTTTGCGGACATGCGCCAACGATAGGGAGGCGGGCTGTCGCCGTCAACGGTGTGGGGATTGCGACAGCACTGACGAATCGTTGGGGGGGATGGGGCCGGGTGCGGCGGGTGCGGCGGGG
>CAZYWZ010000072.1:0-33929 GCA_964651705.1 uncultured Verrucomicrobiales bacterium | reverse complement strand
CCAAGGCGCAGCCTACCATTTTCCGCCCCGGTGGTGCCCCGCCTGCGGGGCACGGGATCTAGCTCGAAAATTCCAGACGTAGCCACGGCCGGCAGGCCGTGGACCCCCACCGCGCGGCCCCTCCGTGACCGGAGGGGCTACATTCATAAAATGGCAACAGGTTTGGCCCCGGCGTGGCCGCGGGGCGGATCCGGCGCGCAAACCGCTGGACGGGGGATGGGGCCTGGGGGAAGCTCTGGGGCATGAGGCGATGGCGTGGGTTATCGGCGGCGGGTGCGGCGTTTCTTGGCGTGGCGGCGGTCGGGGCGGCGGCCAGGCCGAACGTGCTGTTTATCAACATCGATGACCTGCGCACGGATCTGGGCTGCTACGGGCACCCGGTGGTGAAGACGCCGCACATGGACCGGCTCGCCGCGCGAGGCATGCGGTTCGACGGGGCGTATGTGCAGGCGACGTTCTGCAATCCGAGCCGCTCGTCCTTCCTGACGGGCCTGCGGCCGGACGCGACGCGGGTCTTGAACAACACGGACCACTTCCGCGACAACCTCCCGGACGTGGTGACGCTGCCGCAGCTATTCCGGCAGAGCGGCTACCACACCTATCGGCTGGGAAAGATCTACCACGGTGCGGGTGAGATGGAGGACCCGAAGAGCTGGGACGTGGCCGAGTACCCGAAGGGCACGCCGCTGGGCAAGGAGAAGCACGAGGGTCGCAACCTGACCGGCGGGGCGCTGAAATGGTGCACGTGGGCGTCCGCGAAGGGCGGCGACGAGGACCAACCCGATGGCGAGATCGCCGCGCGGGCCGCGGCATTCCTCGGGCGGCGGCACGAGAAGCCGTTCTTTCTGGCGGCGGGCTTCCACAAGCCGCACGACCCCTTCGTGGCACCGAAGGCCTATTTCGACCTTTACCCGCGGGACTCGCTGCAACTGCACCGCGATCCTCCGGGGGCCTCGCCCACGCCGGAGCACCAGATCGGGGGCGGATTCAAGAAGGCCTTCGATGCGTTCTCGGACGGGGAGCGCCTCGAGTTCCAGCGCGCCTACCATGCCTGCACGACCTTCGTCGACGCGCAGATCGGTAAGGTGCTCGACGCCGTCGAGCAGAACGGGCTGGGCCAGAGCACCCTGATTTTCCTCCTGAGCGATCACGGCTACCACCTCGGGGAACGCGGCTGGTGGAACAAGAGCACCCTGTATGAGTACTCGTGCCGCAGCCCGCTGCTGGTCTACGCCCCGGGAAAACGGGGCATGGGAAAGCCGTGCGCGCGGCTGGTGGAGTTCGTGGACGTCTATCCGACGCTCGTCGAGCTGTGCGGGCTGCGGGCGCCGGGCGGGTTGCACGGCAAGAGCTTCGCGCCGCTGCTGGAGGATCCGACCCGGCCGTGGAAGGAGGGGGCATTCTCGCAGATCCAGCGGGGCAAGGTGATGGGCCGCACGGTGCGGACGGAGCGCTGGCGCTACGTCGAATGGGAGGACGGCGCCGACCCCGAGCTATTCGATCACGATGCCGATCCGGGCGAATGGCGGAACCTCGCCGCCGACCCGGCGCAGGCAGGGACCGTCCAACGGCTGTCGGCGATGCTGAAGGATCGTTCCGGGCGGTAGCTCGAAAACTCCAGACGTAGCCACGGCCGTGAGGCCGTGGATCCCACCGCGCGGCCCCTCCGTGACCGGAGGGGCTACATGTTCACCCGCGGTCGCCCATCTGTTGCCAGATGGGCCACACCTCTCTGCCTCGCTATTTCCAGGACGCTACGAGGTCGGAGAGGTTCATGTCGCCAGTGTCCTTGGCGGGGCCCCGGGACCACGCGGCAAAGCTGGACTTGATGTCGCCCTGCGGCTGGAATTTCGACGGGAGCTCGCCGATGGCATTGCGGTCGATCTTCCCGTCGTAGTCGTAATCCATGATCATGTAGAAGGTGTTCCCGAACCCATCGATCAGGTAGCCGCCATAGCCGAGCGAGTTGTTCTCCCGCATCTGCTTCTCGTTGAATTCGCAGAAGGAGATGGTCCTCGGGTTGAGGCGCTTGGCGACATCGTCGTCCACGTCGCCGGTGAGCGCCGAGATCAGCTCGCGGCCATAGGGCTCGTCGGAGCGGAAAGACAGGTCGCCGCCGGCGCCCGCGCCCCCGAGCGGGGGCATCCGCTGGTACTCCGAATAATACATGTCGACCCCCATCTTCAGGGAGGCGAACAGCGTCCGGGTCTTGACCTTTTTGACCTGTTTCGTGACGGCCCCGGCCGCCGGGAACAGGAGGCCCGCCAGCGCGGCGATGATCGACATGACGACCAGCAGTTCGACCAGGGTGAAGGCGGATTTTGCGAGGCGGCGCAGCGGGTATCTCATGGCAAGAAAACGTAGGACCCTCCCGGGCCGAATCAACTCGAATCCCGAGTCTCCTTCTCGAGGCGCTCGGCGAGCCATTGCTTGATCATGCTCTGGTAATTGAGGTAGCGCTGGCGCGCGAGGCGCTTGATGCGGGAGAGCATGCGGGGATCCATGCGCAGGGAGATGGCGGTGGAATCGGATCCCTCGGGGGTATAAAGGGAGCCCCGCATGAGGGCGGTGTCCAGCTCGGTGGTCTCCCAGTAGCGGCGCTCCGCGGCGACGCTCGGGAAGGACGGCACGTCCTCCCATCGCGACAATTTGCGCTCGATGGCCATCAGAGATTCTCCCGGAGTTTTCGCTCGTAGAAGGTCTTTTCCCCGGCGGTCATCTCCCGGGCGCAGATGATCCGCATGACCTTGCCCGTGGTCGCGTGCGCGATCGTCCAGTGCTTGCCCCCGGCATCCTGGCCCAGGCAGAAGAAGCGGTTCTGCTCGGCGAAGCGCTCGGTGTCGGGAATCAGGCGGAGCCCGAAAGGGTCCTCCATGCACTCCTCGATCTGCTGCTGCGAGGCGGGGGAGGAGGCGTCGTGCTGGGACCAGTCAAATTCCATGCCGGGGATAGCATGCGCGCTCCGGGGGGCGGCGACAAGCCGGGAACCGGGGGCCCTCAGGTCAGATCCAATCCCGCAGCAATTCCTTTCGGGGGCGGGGGATGACGACGCTGTTGACGAGCAGGCCCTTCTCGGCGACCAGCGCGGCGCCGGCATCGACCGCGGCGCGGACCGATGCCACGTCGCCGGTCATGGTGACGAAGGCCTTGCCCCCGAGGGCCATGGCGAGGCGGATCTCCATGAGGGTGACGTTGCCGGTCTTGACCGCCGCGTCGGCGGATTCGATCAGGGAGACGACCGAGAAGGATTCGATGACGCCGAGGGACTCGAGCTGCCCGGAGGCGCCGGTGCCGGAGATGGCGGGGAACACCGAGGGGTGGAGGTTCGCGATCACGCTGTGGTCGATGACCGCCGCGCCGCCCTCCGCGACGCCCGCGTCCACCGCGGCGCGGACCGAGGCCACCATGCCGCCGATCAGCACCATGAATTTGCCGGAGCAGATGGTGCGCGAGAGCAGCAGCTCGACCTCGCCGGCCTTGAGCATCGCGTCGGCCACGGCGAAGCCCGACGCGATGCTGGTCAATTCGATCATGCCGAGGGCGTTCATCGGGCGTTCCATGCTCATGCCTCCACGAAAATCTCTTTATCGGTAACCCGCGCGATGCGGCCCGCGATGCTGGAATGGATGGGGGCGCCGAGCTGGTCGGGCTTGACGTCGGCGATCTTCTGGCCCGCCGCGACGCGGTCCCCGGCGGCGACCAGCGGCGACGCCGGCGCGCCGGCGTGCTGCTTGAGGGGGATCCGGACGCGGGCGGGGGACCACTCGCGGCCGTCGAAAGGCGCCGGCTGCTCGTATTGCAGGATGCCGAGCTTCTGCTCCAATTTTTTCAATGGCACGCGGCGGCCCTCGGCCATCGGGTGCGGCTGGAGCGGGAGGTCCGGCCCGCGCCATTTCTGGCCCAGCTGGCGCATGCGGGCCTTGGCCTGGTCGCACGCCTCCTTCGGGTAGAGTTCCTCGGGGCAGGAGTACAGCGTGCAGAGCCCGCAGGAGCAGCAGAGGTCGCCCCATTTGCTCCAGAAATCCGAGCCCAGGGCGCTGAAGCCGAGCGTGCGCATGACCTTGTGCGGCTGCACGTCGTAGCCCAGCAGGTACCTCGGGCAAAACTCCGTGCAATAGCTGCACTGGTCGCACGCCGACTTGCCGATCCGGTTCATCGAGGCCACCGGCCGCGTCATCCTCTCCACCAGATGGTGGTCCTCCGGCAGGAGGATCAGGCCCGTCGTCGTTTTCGTGACCGGTTCCTCCGGGTCCCGCGTGAGCCGCCCCATCATGACCCCGCCCACGAAGATCGCCGCGCGCCCCACCGTGGCCCCGCCAGCCGCCGAGATCACCTCGCCAAACGACACCCCCAGCGGCACCCGGAACGTCGCCGGGCGCCCCACCGCCCCAGCCACCGTCACGAACTTCGTCGTCACCGGCTTCCCCTCGACCGCCAGCGCCGCGTTCAGCAGGCTCTCCACGTTGTTGACGACGACCCCCACCTCCAGCGGCAGGCCCGCCGGCGGGATCAGCCGCCCGGTCACCGCGTGCACCAATTCAAACTCATCCCCCGTCGGGTAGTAATCCCCCAGCAGCGAAAGCTCCACCCGCCGCGAGGGAGCGTGCTTCTCCAACGCCGCAATCGCTCCCTTCTTCTTCGCCTTGATCCCGAAACACAGCCGCCCCGCACCCGTCGCCTCCGCCGCCAGCCGCAGCCCGTCCAGCACCGGCGCCGCAAAATTCTCGATGATCTCCGCATCCTTGTGCAACAGCGGCTCGCACTCCGCCCCGTTGGCGATCACCGTGTCCACCCTCGCCCCCCACTTAACGTGCACCGGAAAACCCGCCCCGCCCGCACCCACCACCCCCGCCTCCCGGATGCGCGCCGTTACCCCGCTGGATGCCGTGGCCGTCATGATCAACTTCGATCATATAATAGGCGGTGCCACGGGGCGGGGCAAGCCCGGAAGTGGGGGCGGGAGGGGCGCCGGCCCGGCGTCCGCGGGCTACCGGGGAGCGCGTTGGCCGGGCCGGTGCGGCCCGCGAGGCCGCGGGCCCTCCCAAACTTGGCGCCATTCGGGCCTGGCCATTTTGCGCGAAGCGCTATGGGAGTGCGGCGCGTTCCCGCGCCGCTTTCGGCCGGGCTTCGAGCCGTGCGACGGCCCCCTGTTACCGCGCGTTTGGGGTCCTCCGAGTCGGATTGCCTTGCGGGGCGCGAGGCGCCATACTTTTAAGTTATGAATCGGCGGAGCTTTTTGACTCGTGGTGCGGTGGCGGTGGCTGGGCTGGGTGTCGGCGGGAGGGGTGCTGCGGCGGAGGCGGCCAAGCCATCGGGGGGCGTGGTGCGGGAGGTGGCGCGGGATGTGCCGGTGGTCGAGTCGGTGGACGTGGTGGTATGCGGCGGGGGGCCGGCGGGTGTGGCGGCGGCGATCGCGGCGGCGCGGGCGGGGGCGAGCGTGCGGCTGATCGAGGTGCACGGGCAGCTCGGGGGCATCTGGACGACGGGGATGCTGTCGTGGGTCTTGGATGCCGACAACAAGGGCGGCGTGATGCGGGAGATCATCGGGCGGCTCGACGAGCGGGCGCGGTTCCTGGGCAACGTGCGGTGGGGAGGGAAGGGGGGGGTGCCCTATGACGTCGAGCAGATGAAGCTGGTGCTGGAGGAGGTGTGCCGGGGCGCGGGGGTGAAGGTGCGGCTGCACACGCGAGTGGTGGCGGCGGCGCGCGACGGGGCGCGCCTGACGCACTGCGTCTGCGAATCCAAGTCCGGCCGGGAGGCCTTTGCGGCGAAGGCGTTCATCGATTGCACGGGCGACGGGGATCTCGCGGCGCGGGCGGGTTGCGGCTTCGACCTGGGTCGGCCCGCCGAGGGCGTCGGCTCCGAGGGGCCGGAGCGAGCCGGCGAGATGCAGCCCATGAGCCTCATGTGCCTCGTGACGGGCATCGACCGCGAGGCGACGGCCGCCTTCCACGATCGCGTGGGGCAGCCTTGGGGGGCGCCGAAGGACGCGCTGTTCGCGGAGTTCAAACGCGCGGGGGTGGAGCCGTCCTATGGGAAGCCGACGATCTTCGAGATCCGCCCGGATCTCTACGCCTGGATGATCAACCACGAGTACGGGTTTTCCGGGATCGACGCGGGTCAACTGACGGAGGCGACCTTGCGGGCCCGGGAGGAATTGCACCGGAACATCGACGCGCTGCGGCTGCTCGGCGGGATCTGGCAGAACGTGCGGATCGTCGCCACCGCGGGGCAGATCGGCGTCCGCGAGGGACGGCGCGTCCACGGGCGCTACCGGGTAAACATCGAGGACGCGGTCGAGGCCAAGAGGCACGAGGACGCGGTCTGCCGGGTGACCTTTGGCATCGACGTCCATTCCACCAGCAAGGTCCACGGCACCGGGATCGAGGGCGGCCAGATCAAATCCAAGACCAAGCCCTACGACATCCCGCTCCGGGCTCTCATCGCGAAGGACGCCGATGGCCTGCTGGTCGCGGGGCGCTGCATCAGCGGCGATTTTTTGGCGCACAGCAGCTATCGCGTCACGGGCAATTCCGTGGCGATGGGCGAGGCGGCCGGCGCGTGCGCGGCACTGGCGGCGGCCCAGGGCCGGCCGCCGCACGAGGTGCCCTGGGCCGACGTGGCCGGGAAGCTCCAGGAGGTGCGGCGGGAGCCCAAGGCGTGAGGGCGGCGCGGGTGCCGACCGTGTCGCGGGAGCGCCGCGGCCGCGCGGAGTTTAGGCAATGATGAAGAGGCTGTGGTGGTTGCTGGTTCTGGCCGCGCTGGGCGGCGGAGGGTATTGGTGGTGGCAGCGCTCGGTGGCGGCGGCGTCCACCGGACCCGAGTTCCGCGTCGCGGAGGTCGCGCGCGGGGAGATCGTCCAGACGGTGACGGCCTCGGGGAAGCTCAGCGCGGTCGAGACCGTCGAGATCGGCAGCCAGGTCTCCGGCAACCTCCAGGAGATCCATGTCGATTTCAACGACATCGTCAAGGAGGGCCAGCTGGTCGCCAAGATCGATCCGGCGACCTACGAGGCCAGGGTCGTTCAGGCCGAGGGGGAATTGCTCAATGCGCAGGCCGCCTTCGAGCTGGCCCAGATCAAGGCCCGACGCGCGAAAGAGCTGCGCGCCAAGGAGCTGATCGCGCAGTCGGAGCTGGACGAGGCCGAGGCCGAGCTGAAGCAGAAGGAGGCCACGGTCAAGATCAAGCAGGCGACGCTGATGAACGCCAAGGTCGACGTCGAGCGCACCAACATCATTTCCCCCATCGACGGGATCGTGATCTCCAAGGCGGTCGAGGTCGGGCAGACCGTGCAGGCCAGCTTCTCGGCACCGAAGCTCTTCGAGATCGCCCGCGACCTGCGCGACATGGAGATCTCCGCCGACGTGTCGGAGGCCGACATCGGCCAGGTCGCCGAGGGGCAGGAGGCGACTTTCACGGTGGACGCCTATCCCGAGCTCCAGTTCAAGGGCAAGGTCCAGCAGGTGCGCAACAACCCGACGACGGTGCAGAATGTCGTGACGTTCGCGACGATCATCGGGGTGAAAAATGACGAGCTGAAGCTCAAGCCCGGGATGACGGCCAACGTGACCATCACCACCGCGCGGCGGGACGGGGTGGTCCGGGTGCCGAACGCCGCGCTGCGCTATCGCCCCCCCGAGGGTGCGAGTGTCATCGGCGCGCCGGCGGAATCGGCCGCCGCGGCGACGAACGCGCCGGCGGCGAGCGCCCCGTCGCGGCCGGGATCGGGCAAGGGGGATCTCTCCTCGATGCCCGAGGAGGTCCGGCAGCGGATGCTGCAGCGGTACGACAAGAATGGCGACGGGCAATTGGACGACGGGGAACGCGCGGCCATGCGGGAGGCCTTCCGCGGGCGGGGCGGGGGAGGCGGCCCGGGCGGGGGAGGCCCGCCGGGTGGCGGTTCGCGCGGCGATGGCGATGCCGCGCCGGGGGCGACGAAGACCGTCTACGTGATCGATGCGGCATCGGTGGCCGATGGCCGGGGCTCGGGGGAATTGCGCGCGGTGTCGGTGACCACGGGCATCACCGATGGCGCGTACACGGAGATCGCCTCGGGGATCGAGCAAGGCGCCAACGTCGTCATCGGCACCGTCATGGTTGAGACCGAGCCGCAACAGCAGACCACCAACCCGTTCTCGCCCATGCGGCCGAGGCGCGGCCCGCGCTGACGGCCCGGGGACACACGAGCCATGGGACCCGTCATCGCGCTGGAGAAGGTCAACCGGATCTACCGGATGGGGAGCACCGGCGTCCACGCCGTGCGCGATTTATCCTTGGACGTGATGCCGGCCGAGTTCGTCGCCATCATGGGGGCCAGCGGTTCCGGGAAATCCACCCTGATGAACATCATCGGCTGCCTGGATCGGCCGACCAGCGGCAGCTATCGCCTCGATGGGGTCGCGGTGGCCGGGCTGGAACCGGATGCGCTCGCGGAGATCCGGAATTCCAAATTGGGGTTCGTGTTCCAGGGTTTCAATCTGCTGGCGCGGACCACGGCGTTGGAGAACGTGGAACTGCCGCTGCTCTATGCCCATCCGCCGGTGGCGCCCGCCGAGGGGCGGCGGCGGGCGATGGATGCCCTGACCCAAGTGGGCCTGGCCGATCGCGCCGACCACGTGCCCAGCGAGATGTCCGGCGGCCAGCAGCAGCGCGCCGCCATCGCCCGCGCCCTGGTGCGGCGCCCCGCCGTGCTGCTCGCCGACGAGCCCACCGGTAACCTCGACACGCGAACCAGCGTCGAGGTCATGGGCATCTTCCAGCGCTTGAATGACGCGGGCATGACGATCGTCATGGTGACGCACGAGCTGGACATCGCCCGCTATTGCCGCCGCAACGTCGTGATGCGGGATGGGCGCGTCGTGTCGGACAAGGCGGTGACCGATCGGCTTTTCGCGGAGAACCAGCTGCGGCAGCTGGATGCCGAGCAGCAGGCGGTGCAGCTATTGCCATGATGCGCCTGCTCGCCACCCTGAGGATCGCCCTCCGCGCCCTGCGGCGCAACGTCATGCGCACCATCCTGACGGCGCTGGGGGTCATCATCGGCGTCGGCGCGGTCATCGCGATGGTCTCCATCGGCACCGGCGCCAAGGCGCAGGTCGAGGCGCAGATCGCCGCGCTCGGGCAGAATGTCATTCTCATCATGGCGGGCGGGACGACGCGCGGGGGGGTGTTCAGCGGGATGGGATCGGCGGGCACGCTCCGGGTCGAGGACGCGCTGGCCATCCGCGAGGAGGTCGAGGGCGTGGCATGCGTCAGCCCGGAGGTGCGGGTCTCGGCGCAGGTCACCGCCGGCAACGTCAACTGGAACACCTCGATCTATGGCGAGAGCGAGGAATATTTCGACCTGCGGCGCTGGCCCATCGAGGAGGGCAGCGCCTTTGGCGCCTCGGATGTCAAGGCCGTCAACCGCGTGGCCGTGCTCGGCAAGACCGTGGTCAAGGAACTCTTCGCCGACACCTCGCCGGTGGGCCAGACCATCCGGATTCGCGGTATCCCCTTCGTCGTGACCGGCGTGCTCTCCTCCAAGGGCAGCAATTTCTTCGGTCAGGATCAGGATGACGCGGTCATCGTGCCGTACACCACCGCGATGCGGCGCCTCTTCGGGATCACCGCGCTGCGATCGATACAGATCTCCGCCGCCAGCGACAGGCTGGTGGAACCCGTGGTGGAGCAGGTGACCGCCCTGCTGCGCCAGCGCCACCGCATCCCCGAGGGCCGCGATGATGATTTCCACGTCCACACCCAGCAGGAATTGACGGAGATGGCCACATCCACCGCCAAGGTCATGACGACGCTGCTCGGCTCGATCGCCGGGGTCTCGCTGCTCGTCGGTGGCATCGGCATCATGAACATCATGCTCGTGAGCGTGACCGAGCGCACCCGGGAGATCGGCATCCGCCTCGCCGTCGGCGCGAAGCGCCGCGACATCCTCATGCAGTTCCTCATCGAGGCCGTCACCCTCAGCGTCGGCGGCGGGATCATCGGCGTGCTCGCCGGCCTCGGGGCGTCCGTCATCATAGCCCGCCAGATGAACTGGCCCACGCTCACCCCGCCCGAGTCCGTCGCGCTGGCCTTCCTCTTCTCCGCCGCCGTCGGCATCTTTTTCGGCTTCTACCCCGCCCGCCGCGCCTCCCGCCTCGATCCCATCGAGGCGCTGCGGTACGAGTAGCGGGCCCGACCTCGCCATCCGTCCGCGCCCGGAGCAGTGCCTGGCTTGGGCGCAAGAGGCGGGATTCGAGGCCCTGGTGCCCCAGATGGATCTGCCCCCCTATCATTATGGGATCGTCGTGGGGAAGATGAGGTGACGCAATACTGACCACGAAGATCCCGATCCTCGTGGATCGCGGTTTCTGGGACATGGGCCATGCGGCGCGTCCGCGCGCCGGCGGCCCTATTTTTGGAGTGCGGCGTTGCAGCGCCGCTTTGGATTGCCTCGAGCGGCCCCGCGCCCTTGCCGCACGCCGGCGGCGGGGCCCGTTCGAAAATTCCCGTAGCCGAACGCCCCAAGGCGTTTGGCCCGTGCCACCAGCCACGGTCGTCAGACCGCGGACGCGCCGGCTGAGCGCCCCGGCCCATCTGTGACCAGATGGGCTACACTTTCCGCACGGGTGGTGCCCCGCCCGCGGGGCATGGGGCCTGATCTGGAACCCCAAAGCTCGGATCGGGTCGAGCGCGCGGAGAGTCCTCTCTTGACGGCGCGGAGATCCTTAGGATTTCTTCAGAAAATCGTGGTTGGATGGTCGCCGTCGGCGCCCCACGATGGCGCGCGATGCAACCCTCCGTCGAGAATCCGCATGGGATTGACCTGCTCCGCCTTGGGTTGGTGCGGGGGCTGGTGCGCTGGCGGGGATTCCCGTATGTTTTCCAGGCCGCGGTGCTGGTGTCGTATGTGGCTTTCGCGTGGATCGGTTGGGGGCTGCTGACGCCGGAGGGGGTGAACGCGAAGCTGTACGCGAAGGCGAACCTGGTGAACCTGGTGATCTGGGGCCTGTGGTGGCCGGCGATGGTGTGGGTGGCGGTGTTGCTGGGGCGGGTGTGGTGCGCGGTGTGCCCGCTCGAGTTGCTGATGGGCCTGTGCGAGCGCGCGCGGGGCGCGCTGGGCCTTCGGGGACGTGCCGTCGGAGGATGGCTCGCCGGCGGGGCGGTGGCGGTCGCGTTGTTCATCGTCCTGCAGTTGCTGGTGCCTGGGGTGCAATTGCACCGCGTGCCGCACTACACGAGCCTGTTTCTCATCACGATGCTGGCGGGGGCGGTCGTATCCGGGCTGCTCCTGAAAGATCGTGCCTTCTGCCGGGCCTTCTGCCCGATCTCGGTGCTGCTGAACGCGTACGGCCGCGGCGGGATGATCGCGGTGCGGGGCGGCTCGGGTGTGGCGTGTGCGGGGGGCGATCGGCTCGACGCCCGCTCCTGCCCGTCGCGGCTCAACCCGCCGAAGTTGGACAGCAACAGGGACTGCCTGGTCTGCGGCCAGTGCATCAAGGCGGGCGAGGACGGGGGCATGCGGCTGCTGCTGCGCGCGCCGTTCGCGCGCGCCGACGCGCGCGAGCCGATCGCCTCGTGGCCGGTGACCCTATTTGTCATGGCCGTCTCGGGCTTCGTGACGTACGAGCTGTGCGGGGTGTGGAAGGCCGCGGGCGAGGTTTTCCTCTGGGTGCCGGGGCGGGTGGCGGTGGCCCTTGGGGCCGAGGCCGCCGGCGGATGGGTGCAGGGCATCTGGACCGTGTTCGTGGTGCCCGCCATCCTCTGGTCGATGCTCGGGGCCGTGACCGTGGCCCTAGGTGCGGCGCGGACGCTCGGCGAGGCCTGGCGGCGGCTGGCCCTGCCCATGGCCGTCGTCGTCGCGGCCGGGCATATGGCGAAGGGCCTCGAAAAGTTCACCTCGTGGGGCGGCTACCTGCCCCTCGCGCTCGCGGAACCCGACGGCGTGCAGACCGCGCTCGCCATCACCGCGAAGAGCGTCGCGCCGCCCACACCATGGCTGTCCGCGGGGGCGCTGTCCCTCGTCGCCTGCCTCCTGATCGGGGCGTCCATCCCGCTCGCCATCCGCGAGGCGCGGCTCGCCGACCCCCGGGGCACGCGCGCCCGCCTCGTGCCGATCGCGCTCTTGGGCGCCATGTATTTCTTTGTCGTCGCCGGATGGGCCGCGTGACGCAGACGTAGGGGCGGACATGCCGTCTGGCCCCGCACGTTCAGGCCTGCCGATGCAGGAGGGTGCGCATCCCTGCGCGCCCACGACCACGCCGACCCCATGGCCTGTTTTCGAGTCAGACATCATGCCCCGCGCTCGGGGCACCACCGGGGCTGAAAATGGTAGGCTGCGCCTTGGCGCACGCCGCCGAATCGAACGTCCGCGTGCGCCAAGGCGCAGCCTACATCGCGACCCAATTTTCGAGTCAGCCTCGCAGCCGCCTGGCACAGGCGGCCTACAGATCTTGTAGCAGGGCGTCTCTGCATGACGCCAACGGGGGTGAAGTTTCTGGTCGGATCTTGGTCCGGCACCGATAAGCGAAAGTTGACAAATGAATCGATTCACCTAATAAACTGGCTCCCCCATGGATCTGGTCCGCCTGAGTCTGCGCCGTCCTCTGACGGTTGTGGTGCTGGTCATCGCGGTGGCGATGGGGGCATGGCTGGCGCTGGGGCGGATGACCCGGGACATATTCCCGCCCCTCGGGATCCCGACGATCTACGTGGCGCAGCCGTACGGGGGGATGGACCCGCTGCAGATGGAGGGGTACCTGACCTATCGGTACGAGTACCACTTCCTGTACATCAGCGGGATCGAGCACGTGGAATCGAAATCGATCCAGGGCGCCTCGATCATGAAGCTCCAGTTCCATCCGGGCACCGACATGTCGCAGGCGATGTCGGAGACGGTGGCGCAGGTGAACCGGTCGCGGGCGTTCATGCCGCCTGGGACGGTGGCCCCGTTCATCATGCGGTTCGATGCGGGGAGCGTGGCGGTGGGCTATCTGGTGTTCTCGACGGACGACCCGAATATCACGCTGAACCAGATGCAGGATCAGGCGCTGAATCGGGTGCGCCCGGCATTCGCGACGCTGCCGGGGGTGTCGGCGCCGCCGCCATTCGGGGGAAGCTCGCGGGGGATCATCGTGAACGTCAATCCGGACCGGATGCGGGCCTACGGCCTGTCGCCGGACGACATCGCGCGGGCGCTGGCCGAGGGCAACGTGATCAGCCCGTCGGGCAACATGAACCTGGATGGGAAGTACCCCATCGTCCCGGTCAACGCGATCGTCTCGAACATCAAGGATCTCGAGAACGTGCCGCTGAAGCGCACGGAGGCGGGGGCGGTATTCGTGCGCGACGTGGCGACGGTCGAGGACTCCGCGGACATCACCACCGCATACGCCCTGGCGAACGGACGGCGCACCGTGTACCTGCCGGTGACGAAGCGCGGGGACGCCTCGACCCTCGAGGTCGTCGACCTGGTGAGGGAGAATATCCCCGAGTTTCAGAAGCTGCTGCCGGAGGGGATCAAGGTCAGCTACGAGTTCGACCAGTCGCCGGTGGTGAACCGGTCCATCGCGGACCTGCTCAAGGAGGGCGGCTTTGGCGCGATCCTGACGGGCCTGATGGTGCTGCTGTTCCTGCGCGACTGGCGGAGCGCGTTCATCGTGGTGATCAACATCCCGCTCTCGCTGCTGGCGGCGAGTTTCGCGCTGTGGGTGACGGGGCAGAACATCCACCTGATGACGCTGGGGGGCATGGCTCTGGCGGTGGGCATCCTGGTGGACGAGGCGACGGTGGCCATCGAGAACATCCACGTGCACATCGCGAGGGGGCGCCCGCTGGCGCGCGCGGCATTGGACGGGACGACCGAGACGACGCTGCCGCGGCTGCTCGCGATGCTCTGCATCCTGGCGGTGTTCATCCCCGCGTTCTTCATGGTGGGGGCGGCCAAGGCGCTGTTCGTCCCGCTGGCCCTGGCGGTCGGATTCTCGATGGCGGCGTCGTTTATCCTGTCCTCCACATTGGTGCCGATCCTCTCGGTCTGGTTTCTCCGGGGCCACGCGGGCGAGGTGCATGACGCGACCTTCATCGCTCGCATGCAGGCGGCCTACGCGGGGTTCCTGCGCGGCGTGATCGCGTCGCGGTGGCTGGTGGCGCTGGCGTACGTCGCCGCGGCCGGCGGCATCATCTGGCTCGTGGGCGGGCGGCTCGGCACGGAGATTTTCCCGAAGGCCGACAGCGGGCAGTTCGCGTTGAGGTTTCGGGCGCCGAGCGGCACGCAGGTCGCGGAGACCGAGAGGATCGCGGGGCGGATACTGGCGGCCATCGCCCGGGAGGCCGGCGGCGAGGACAAGGTGGCGGTGAGCATCGGGATGGTGGGCGTGCACAACTCCAGCTTTCCGGTCAACCTCGTGCATCTCTGGAATGGCGGCCCCGAGGAGGGATGGCTCGCGGTGCAGCTCGCGCACGATTCGGGCAAGCGGGTGGAGGATTTCAAGGAGCACCTGCGCGGCGTGCTCGCCGCAGAGATGCCGGAGGTGAGGCTGTCGTTCGAGCCGCAGGACATCGTCACGCGCGTGATGAGCTTCGGCTCCCCCACGCCCATCGAGGTGGCCGTCAGCGGGCCCGATATCGCCGTGAACAAGGGCCACGCGGAGAAGATCCTCGATCGCCTGAAGCGGATCCCCTTCCTCCGGGACGCGCAGATCGCGCAGACGCTGGACTTCCCCACGGTGGGGGTGCACATCGACCGCGAGCGCGCCGGGCTGCTCGGGGTCAAGGTGGCCGACGTCACCCGCTCGCTGGTGGTGGCGACGACATCGAGCCGGTTCACGGTGCCGAATTTCTGGGCGGATCCCAAGTCGGGCATCAGCTACAATCTCCAGGTGCAGATCCCCGAGGAGCGCACGCAGACCATCGAGGACCTGCAGAACGTCCCGGTGTCGGCGGAGGGGGGGAGGACCGTGCTGCTGCGCAATGTCGCCGAGATCCAGCCGGGCACCGCGGTAGGCACCTACGAGCGCTACAACCTGGCGCGGGTCGTGAGCGTGACCGCGAATATCCATGGCACGGATTTCGGGACAGCGATCCGCGCGGTCCGGGAGGCGCTCGCCGGGGTGGGGGGGCCGCCCGACCCGAAGACGAAGGTGGATCTGCGCGGGCAGGTCGTGCCCTTCCGGCAGCTCATGGACGGATTCCGGGCCGGCCTGCTGATCGCGGTCGTGGTGATTTTTCTGATGCTGGCGGCGAATTTCGAGTCGCTGCGGCTGTCCTTCGCAGTGGTCTCGACGGTGCCGGCGGTGCTGGCGGGCGTGGCGGTGGCGCTGTGGGTGACGGGCACGACGCTGAATATTCAATCCGCGATGGGCGCGATCATGGCGGTCGGCGTGGCGGTGGCGAACGCGATCCTGCTGGTGACCTTCGCCGAGCGCGCGCACATCGGGGGGGCGGGCCTGGTCGAAGCGGCCATCGAGGGGGCGCGGAGCCGGCTGCGGCCCATCCTGATGACCAGTTGCGCGATGATCGCGGGCATGATGCCGCTGGCGCTGGGCCTGGGCGATGGGGGCGAGCAGACGGCGCCGCTGGGGCGCTCCGTCGTCGGGGGGCTGGCCCTCGGGACCGTCGCGACGCTCTTCGTGCTCCCTGTGGTATTCGTGCTGATCCGACGCAAGACCAGCGCGCATTCGAATTCGCTGGATCCCGACGATCCGCTCAGCGGGCATTTCGTTTCGCCGGTGGGTCACGACTGATGGGGGTCAGGGTGCAAATGACAATTTGGAGGAAGAGGCAGATGGATGATTCGAAGATTCCGAACGTAGCCGAACGCGCCAGGCGTTTGGCCCGATTCACCAGGGCCGTCGGCCAAACGCTTGCGCGTTCGGCTACAGGCTCGCGGTCGGGCCGATTCGGTGCGAGTGCGGTGTCATTCGCCGCGATGGTGCTGTGCTGCGCGTGCGACGTGACGGCCGCCGACGTCAAATCCGCCCCCGAGGTGAAGGTGGCCAAGGCCTCGCGCGGCGACGTGTTCCGCCACGTCACGCTGCCGGGGAGCATCCGGGCCAACCAGCAGGCGACCTTGTACGCGAAGGTGGCCGGGTATCTGAAGACCCTGTCGGTGGACAAGGGCGATGTGGTGAAAGCCGGGCAGGTGATGGGCGAGATCGAGGTGCCCGAGCTGCAGGCGGATCTCGCGCGGTATCGGGCGGAGTTGCGGGTTGCGGAGGCGGAATTCAAGCGCGTCGAGGGGGCGAGAAAGAAGTCGCCGGATCTGGTGGTGCCGCAGGCCCTGGATGAGGCGAGGGGACGGTTGGACATGGCCAAGGCCGGTCTCGAGCGGACGGAGACGCTGCTGGGCTACGCCAAGTTGGTCGCGCCCTTCGATGGCGTGGTGACGGCGCGATTCGTGGACCCGGGCGCGTTCATTCCCGCGGCGACATCGGGCAGCGCGGCGCAGAACGCCGAGGTGGTCACGATCATGGATTTCGACACCGTGCGCGCCCAGGTGCCGGTGCCGGAGGCGGAGGCCGCGCTGGTGCGCGTCGGGCAGCCGGTGCGGGTTTCTCCGGACGCCCTGCCCGGCAAGACAGTCGAGGGCCAGGTCTCGCGCCTCGCGTACGCGCTGGATGCCGCGACGCAGACGATGCTGGTGGAGGCCGATCTTTCGAATCCCGGGCGCGAGCTGAGGCCGGGGATGTACGCGACGATGCGATTGGGCGTGGAAAAACACGGGGGCGTGGTATGCGTTCCCGCCGGGGCGCTGCTGGTCGAAAAGAGCGGTGCCTCCGTGTTTAAACTGGTGGACGGAAAGGCGAAGAAGATCGCGGTGAAAGCGGGATTCAACGACGGGGTGAGCGCCGAGATCGTCGAGGGGGTCTCGGAGGGCGAGGCGGTGCTGGTGCCGTCGGGCGCGCCATTGGCAGACGGGCAAGAGGTCAAGGTCGTGGGGGCGGTGCCGTGAGCGAGGGGTCGGTCTTGGGAGGGACGCCGGCCTCGGCGTCCGCGTGCCACCAGCCGACGTGCCGCGTCGGCCCACCCGGCCCGCGAGGCCGCGGGCCCTCCCGCGCGAACCGAAAGCTGATGCTTTGCGTGCTGTGCGCCGCGACGATCACCCGGGCCGACACGGGGCCACGGCCCGGGGACTCCGGTCCCCTCGCGATCGACCTGCCCACGGCGCTACGGCTCGCCGGCGCGCAGAACATCGATGTGCAGATCGCGCAGGCGAAGGTCTACGAGGCGCGGGGGCAGCACCTCGAGGCGCAGCTGCGGTTCTTCCCTTGGGTTGGCGCCTCCCTCGGGTTCCACCGCCACGAGGGGAACATCCAGCGCGTCGACGGGAACGTCTTCGAGACGAATAAGAACAGCTACGCCACCGGCGGCGCGGTGAATCTCGGGCTGGAGTTGGGAGATGCCATCTTCTCCACCCTCGCGGCGCATCGCCTGGCCGCCGCGGCGGACGAGGACCTCGATGCCGAAAGGCGCGACCGCGTTCTCGAGGCCGCGGTGGGGTATTTTGAACTGGCGCGCGCGCGGGCGGCGGTCGGGATCGGCGAGGAGACCCTGAGGGTCGCGCGCGACTATGCCGGGCAGGTGAGGCACGCCGCCGATGCGGGGATCGCTTTCAAGGGGGACGCCTTTCGCGCCGAGGCCCAGGCCGAGCGCGATGCCATGACCCTGCGTCAAGCGCGCGAGCGGCAGCGCACCGCGGCCGCGCGGCTGTCGCGCGTCCTGCGCCTCGATCCCGCCATCGAGATCACGCCCGGCGACGCGGATCTGATACCCCTGTCCCTCGATGAGTCCGGCGCGCCCGAGCAGGCCCTGATCGCCGAGGCGCTCGATGGGCGGCCCGAGCTGCGCGCCGCCGACCGGCGGCGCGATGCCGCGGAGAAGGCCAAGGACGGCGCCGTATATGGCCCGATCTTTCCCTCGATCCGCGGGCAGGCCTATTACGGCGGTCTCGGCGGCGGCACGGGAGACCCCGGCCCCAAGGAGTTCGAGGAGAATCGCGAATACCGGGTGGACTTGGGTTGGCGTGTCGGCCCCGGCGGGCTCTTCGACGCCGGGCGCATCGGGGTCGCCCGGGCGCGACTGGACCGGGGAGAATTCGAGATGGAGCGGACCCGCGACGAGATACGGCGCCAGGTCATCGAGGCGCGCGAGCGCGCCGCGTCCCTCCGCGATCAGGTGGATATCGCGCGCCGGGCCCTCGATGCCGCGCGGGAAAACTACCGCCTCACCGACGAGCGCCGCGAGTTCGGCGTCGGCGCCGTCCTCGAGCACGTCCAGTCCCACCAGGACCTGGAGCGCGCCCGCCTCGATTACGCGCACACCGTCGCCGAATTGAACAAGGCGCAGTACATGTTGCGCTGGGCGGCGGGCAAATAGGGCGGCCGGCCAGGTGCGAGAATAGCGAAGAATCCGCCAAGAATCCTCCCCCTGCGCCCCCGCCCGCCTGAGGGGCGCCACCGGGACGGAGAATGGTAGGCTGCGCCTTGGCGCACGCCGCCGCATCGAACGTCCGCGTGCGCCAAGGCGCAGCCTACGTCGCGACCCAATTTTCGAGTCAGCCCAGCGTTTGCCCGCTTCGGCTGGCGATGAGTTGCGCGAGCAGCGAGCCGGGTGGCAGGATGTTGATCTCGGCCTGGCCGCGGAGGAGGCGATCGACCTCGAGGGTGTCGAAGATGGCCTCGAGGACGTCGGGGTCCGAGGAGATCTCGCGGAGGGTCATGTGCAGCATGTAGGGTCGCATGGCGGCGGCGCGCGCGAACTCTGTGGCGGCCTCCTTTTCCGCGGCGCTGCGGATGACCCCGACCTGATTGGCCCCGGCCTGGCGGATCGCCGAGGTGACCTGGCGCAGGCGGTTCACCACTTTCTGCTCGATCTGGCGGATCATCTCCTTATCGCGGAAGTGGACCTTGCGGATGTACACCGAGCCGAGGCGGTAGCCCCATTGCGCGGAGCGCGGGGAGACCTCGGCGCGGACGACGCGGCTCATCCCGTGACGGTTTTCCAGCAGCTGCGCGAGCGGCATGTTGCTGAGGCAGCGGACCGCGGCGTTGCTGACGTTCGCGCGGAGGGAGCCTCGCGGGTCGGCGTTCTGGAAGAGGAAGTCCGCGGGGTTCGAGACGCGCATCTCGTACCAGACGCCGACGCCCATGGGCGTGCCCTCCTCGGAATTCACCGGTTGGCTGCGCAGGTATTCCTGATCCAGGCGGAGATCGACGGTGTGCACGCGACCGAAGAAGGGCAGCAGCGCGGCGGCGGGCCCCATTCGCAACCACAGGCAATGGAATCCCGGCTGGTCGATGACGGCGATCACCTTGCCGAACAGCACGAAGACCTTGGCCTCGCACTCGTCCACGGTGACGTACAGGCGCAGCGCGCGGGCGATCGCCAGGACCAGCGGCACGAGGATCCACCACGCCACGAAGCTGATGAGGAAGGCCTGCAGGAATCTCATGGGCGCTCCTCGATGAAGACGCGCTTGGCGCGGCCGTACAGGTCGAGCCGGACGTTTCGCAGGAAGGCGCGCAGGGCGCCGGCGCCGGCCTGCTTGAGCGTGGCGAGTTGCTCGGCGAGGGCCCGGATGGGCTTGACCTCGGCCTCGGCCTTGAGGGTCTCGATCTCGACCGCGCGCTTCGATTGCTCGATGGTCTGGTCGGCTAGCGCCTGCGCGGCGCTGATGTTGGCGGAGACCTCGTTGTGCGCGGTGTTGATCGCCGCCAGCGCGGACTCGATCTCGGGCGGGGGGTCGATGCCGGTGATCAGCGAGGCATCGAGGAGGATGCCGTATCTCGCGACCGAGGAGCGGCACTCCGCGTCCATCTGCTCGTTGAGGGAATTGAGGTTCTTGCGAAGGTCGTTGAGCGAGATGCCCTCGATCATGGTGGCGGGGCGGGGTGCGGCATCCGGGGGCGGCGCCTCCTCGGCGAAGATGGCGATGCGCTCCCGGAGAACCGAGACGAAATAGCCCATGACGTGCGCGATCGGGTGCTTCACGCCAAAGAGGCAGGCATAGAGGTTGTCCTCGGCCACCCGATAGCGGATCTGGCCGGTGACGTTGATGTTCAACTGGTCCTTGGTCACCGCCTCGAGGACCGTGCCGCCGGCGTTTGCCTCGGGGGTCTCGGGGTCGTGGGCGATGTTGGCGGTCTGTATGGCGACGTTGACCTTGTGCACGCGCTGCCACGGGAACTTGAAATAGGGGCCGCCGGGGCCGATGACCTTGAGCCGCGGGTAGGCGTAGCGCTCGCGCTCCTCCTCGTTGAGCAACTCGCCCAGGGGGCCATCGACGACCGTCGCCTTCCCGGCGCGGTGCGCCTTGCCGAAGCTCGTCAGCACCGCCCGCTCGTTCTGGTCCACGGTGAAGAGGCCCGCCACCAGATAGCGCAAAACGAAATAGGCCAAGAACCCCAGCGCGACCCCGAGCAGCGTGCCCATGACGCCGGCATTGTAACAGCGGCGGTGGGAGGAGCGCAAGGGTTGGGTGGTGGCCTGGAACGCGCCGCAACCGGGCCATCGCACGGGTCGCTCATGCTCCCCGCTACGATCCGGGCAAATCAGGACATTACCAGTGGCGCTTGCCATCTGCGGCGGCCCTCTCTTATCTACGAGGACCATCAGGAGGAGACGAGAGATGAGAAGCGGGATTTCAGGTCGCGTGGCGTGCGGGGTATTGTGCGTGGCGTGGGGGGTGCCGTGGCCCTTGGGCGGGCTGGGGGCGGAGAATGGCTCGCCGGTGGCGGTGGTGACGGTGGTGGGGGAGCGCGAGGAGGGGGCCGCGCCGGCGCCCTCGCTGACGGTGCTGGACACCTCGGTGCTGCCGATCGGCAACCAGGTGGAGGTGCGCACGCTGACGGCGCTGGCGCCGAATCTCTCCGTGGCGGACAGCGGGGTGCGGGCATTCGGCGACGTGACGACGATGCGCGGCACGGCAAACACGCCGTTTTTCAGCAGTCCGGGGGCGGTCGTGTACCTCGACGACGTGCCGCTGGGCCCGACGTTTGCGCAGGGGGGTTCGCTGTGGGACCCGCGGCGGCTGGACGTCTTGCGCGGGCCGCAGAGCACGTCCTTTGGCTTCAACGCGCCGGGGGGCGTGATCCGGGCGCAGACGGCCCTGCCGGGCAACGACTATCATGCACGCGCCAGCTTCGGCTACGGCAGCTACGATTCCCAGTCGTACGAGGTGAGCGCCTCGGGTCCGGTGGTGAAGGACCGGCTGTCGCTCTCGCTGTTCGGCTACCACGATTACAGCGAGGGCTTCATCGAGAACACGTTTCTGAACAAGCGGGCCGACGAGCGCGATGCCCTGGGGGGCCGGATGGTGCTCCGCTGGACGCCGACGGAAGATTGGGACATCCGGCTGACGCTGTCGGCGGAACGGTTCGATGACGGCGCGCAGCCGATCACCCCACTCGATCCGAAGGATCGCTATCAGGTCGAGTCCGACCTGGACGCCATCACGCAGCTGGACACCCAGATGCAGGCGCTGCGGGTCGAGCGCCGCTTCGACTGGGGCCGCGTCGTGTCCATCACCTCGCGCCAGGACTGGGACCTCGACCCGAACACCGTGGACCTCGATCTCTCGCCGAACAACCTGCTGGCGGGATACGTGATTCCCGGCTTCCCGATCGACCCCATCGCGGACAACCCGCTCCAGGGCGCGACATCGACCATCCAGCAGAGGCGCGAGCAGTGGACGCAGGAGATCCGTTTCGAGTCGCACGCCGACGACCCCTCGCCGATCTCGTGGGACGCGGGATTCTTCTTCATGTCCGCCGACGTGGGCGGGGTTTCGACGCGGTCGCTGCCGGGCCTGGCGTTTGAGGAGATCTTCATCCCGTTCTTTGGGCCGGTGATGTTCCCGGTCGGACAGATCGTGGAATACCAGGACACCATCTTCGACATCGAGGAGCAGAACTACGCGCTGTTCGGGAATCTGGGCTGGGAGGTGTGCGACGGTCTCGAGCTGAAGTTTGGGATGCGGATGGATCTGGCGGAGCGGGAGATCAACCGGGTCCGGCGGGTGGGGGAGGAGCGCTTCGAGGTGCGCAAGCCCGCGACGTACACCAACATCGCGCCGGAGTTCGGATTCGAGTGGGAGTGCTGCGACTGGGTGACCTTCCACGGCAAGACGGGCCTGGCATTCAAGCCCGGCGGGTTCTCGGCTTATTCGGATCTGGCCGAGGAGGCCCAGTTCGACACGGAGTCGATCTGGGCGAACGAGATCGGCGTGCGCCTCGATCCCTGGGGCGGGAAGCTGTGGCTGGGCGTGACGGCCTTCTGGAACGAGATCCAGGACTATCAGGTGGAGCGGTCGGTGACGTTCGGGGAATACGTCGTGATCAACGCGCCGGAGGTGACCGCGCGCGGCGTGGAGGTGGAGCTGGTGGCCCGGCCATTCGAGGGCTTCGCGGTCGGGGGGAACTTCGGCCTGACGCAGGCCCAGTTCGACGACTATCGCGACCCGTATCCCCAGATCGACGCGACGGGGGCCATCATCCCAGGCGCGCCCCGGCTGGATTACACGGGCAACGAGGTCCCCTTCGTGCCGGCATGGACCGCCTCGGCCTTCGCGAGCTATCGCCACGCGTGCGGCGCCTTCGCGCGGGTCGAGGGGACATTCGTCGGGGACACCTTTTACGACGAGCTGAATAGCCCGTATTTCCGGCAGTCGAGCTACGGCCTGCTGGGTGCGAGCGTCGGCTACGAGCACGATCGGTTCTCGGTGGCCTTCTATGGAAGCAACCTCACGGGCACGGAATATTTCTCCTACGTGGTGCCGAGCATCGTCGCGGGGAACGTCGGCGCGCCGCAGATCGTCGGCTTCAAGGTGAGCCTGAAGTATTGAGGGCCGAGAGGTGATCGATCCCGCCATCTGTCCCCTGTGCGGCGGGCCAAATGACTGCCGCCACGCGGAGCCGGTCCCCGGCGGCGGGGCGTGCTGGTGCATCGAGGTCGTGTTCCCCAAGGAGTTGCTGGAACTCGTTCCCGACGAGGCGAAGTTGCGGGCATGCATCTGCCGCCGCTGCCTCGAGAAGTTCTGCGAGGAGCGCGGGATGCCCCTGCGGCGCCATCCGGAGCGGGTGCGCCGGGCGCTGGAGGAAATCCAGCGGGCGCATCATGGTGGGTGAAGGTCGCCCCGCGGTTTCGGGAACGCTAATCTGCGCTGATCGGCGCTAATGGGTAGGGGGCCAAGAAGATCAGTGAAGATAAGCGAGGATCAGCGTTCCCCATTCCTCCGTTGACCCGCGAGTATGGAAGGCCGTGCGTTACCGCCTTTTCCCCGCCAGCGCGCACAGGGCGGGCAGGACGAGCAGCGTGAGGAGGGTGTCGGTGACGATGCCCCCGATGACGACGGTGGCCAGCGGCCGCTGGACCTCGCCGCCGACGCCGACGTTGATCGCCATGGGGATGAAACCGACGGCCGCGACCAGCGCGGTCATCAGCACGGGGCGCAATCGGGCTAGGCAGGCCTCGCGCACGGCGTCCTCGATCGCCGCGCCCGCCTCGATCCGCTGGCGGATGAAGGTCATGAGAACCAGTCCGTTGAGGATGGCGACGCCGCTGAGGGCGACGAAGCCGATGGCGGCGCTGACGGTGAGTGGCATGCCCCGCGCCCAAAGGGCCACGACGCCGCCCACGGCGCCGAGGGGGATGCCCGTCGCCACGATGGCCACGTCGCGCGCGGAGCCGAGGCTGAAATAGAGCAGCAGGAATATCATGCCGATGGCCATGGGCACGACGAACGCGAGTCGCGCATTCGCGCGGCGCATGTTCTCGAACTGGCCACCCCATTCGATGCCGTAGCCCTCGGGCAGTTCCACCCCCCGCGCGACGGCCCGCATCGCCTCCTCGACGAAGCCCCCGACATCGCGCCCGCGCACGTTGCACTGCACCGTGACCCGGCGGCGCGCCCACTCCCGGTTGATCGTCGCGGGGCCCTCCTCCTCGGAGATCCGGGCGAGCCGACCGAGCGGCAGTATCGCGCCGGAGGCGGTGGGCACCAGTGCCTCGGCCAGTGCCCCCGGGTCGCGCCGATGCTGCTCGTCGAGCCGGATCACGAGCGGGAATCGCCGCTGGCCCTCGCGGACCTCCCCTACGGGCAGGCCGCCGACGGACTCGACCACGTCGAGCACCTCGCGCCGCGGGATGCCGTTGCGGTCCACGGCGTCCCCATCCACCCGGACCCGCAGCACCGGCTGGCCGTTCATCTGTTCCCCCGAGACCTCGCTCGCCCCGCGGATCTCGCCCAGCACCCCCTGCACCTCGTCGGAGAGCCGGCGGAGCACATCCAGGTCGTCGCCGTAGATCTTCACCGCCACATCGCCCCGGACCCCCGCGATCATCTCATTGAAACGCATCTCGATCGGCTGGCTGAAGGCGGCGGTCATCCCCGGCTGGCGGAGAAAGACCTGGCGCATGGCGTCCACCAATTCGGGCTGCGTCCCCGCGCGCGTCCACTCGCGGCGCGGCTTCAGGGCGATGAAGAAATCGGATAGCTCGACACCCATGGGGTCGGTGGCGACCTCGGCGGTGCCGAGGCGGGTCCAGATGCGCTCGATCTCGTCGGGGAATTCCTCCAGCAGCGCTCGCTCGATCCTCCCGTTCCAGGCGATGGATTCATCGATGGAGATGCCGGAGAGCCGCACCGTGCTGACCGCGAGCGCCTGTTCGCCGAGTTTCGGGATAAACTCGGTGCCGATCCGCGACGCGACCAGCGCGGCGGCCGCGACCAGCGCGGCGGCGCCCCAGAGGACGGCGGCCCGGTGCCGGATGGCGATATCGAGGATCGGCGCGTAGAGGGATTTCGCCCGTCGGACGAGGCGGGGCTCGGCGTGGCCGCCGGCCCGCGGCAGGAGCAGGCTGGCGAGCACGGGCATCAGCGTGAGGGAGAGGATCAGCGACCCCAGCAGCGCGAAGATCATCGTGAGCGCCATCGGGCGGAACATCTTCCCCTCGACGCCCTCGAGCGTGAGGATGGGCAGGAACACGATCAATATGATCAACTCGCCGAACATCGTCGGCTTGCGCACCTCGATGGCCGCCTCGCGCACGACGTCCAGCCGCGGGCGCCCCGGTTCCATCGCCACGCGCCGGGCACAATTTTCCACCAGGATCACCGAGCTGTCGACGATGAGCCCGAAATCGATGGCGCCGAGGCTGAGGAGGCTGGCGGCGATGCCGGCCTGGAGCATCAGGTTTCCGGCGAAGAGCATCGAGAGGGGGATGGCCGCGGCGACGATCAGCCCGGCGCGCAGGTTGCCGAGGAAGGCGAACAGGACGGCGATGACGAGCGCCGCGCCGGCGAGCAGGTTGTGCTCGACGGTGCGGATGACCTTGCCCACCAATTCCGTCCTGTCATAGAGCACCTCGACGGTCACGTCGTCGGGCAGGCTGCGGCGGACCTCCTCGAGTTTCGCCTTCAGCGCGCGGGTGACGACCGCGCTGTTCTCTCCCATGAGCATGAAGCCCAGGCCCAGGACGATCTCGCCCTCGCCGGCGGCGGTGACCGCGCCGCGCCGGATCTCGTGGCCGATCGCGACGCCCGCCACGTCCCGGACGCGGACGGGCGCGCCACCGCGGGTGGTCACCACGACGCGACCGATGTCCGCCACGCCGGTCAGGGTGCCGACCCCGTGGACCAGCAGGGCCTCACCGCCGCGCTCGATGACGCCGCCGCCCACGTTCGCGTTGTTCGCCTCGAGGGCGTTGGCCAGATCCCGCAGCGTCAGGCCGTGCTTGATGAGGTGGTCGGGATCCGCCAGCACGTGGAACTGTTTCTCGAGGCCGCCCCACGAATTGACCTCGGCGACGCCCGGGACCTTGCGCAGTTCTGGCTTAACGATCCAGTCGTGGATCTCGCGCAGCTCGGCGAGGCCACGGCCCGGGTCGGTCGAGCGGACGGCGTAGTGGAAGACCTCGCCCAGCCCGCTGGAGATCGGTCCCAGCTCGGGCACGCCGATGCCCTCCGCCAGGGAGACGGCGCCGAGCCTCTCCATCACGAGTTGGCGCGCGAGGTAGATGCTGGTGTGGTCGTCGAACGTCGCGACCACCTGGGAGAGCCCGAATTTTGAGATGGAGCGTACGTTCGCGAGGCCGGGAAGGCCGCCGATGGCCAGTTCGAGTGGGATGGTGATCTGCTGCTCGATCTCCTCGGGGCTGAGCGATGGCGCGGCGGTGTTGATCTGGACCTGCACGGGCGTCGTGTCCGGGAAGGCGTCCACGGGCAGGTGGAGCAGCGAGCGCGCGCCGACGAGCGCCAGCAGTGCGGCGAGCGCGCAGATCAGGAGGCGGTTGTTGAGCGAGGTGTGGATGATCCAGTTGAGCATGGGAGGGATCTCACTCGTGGGCGCAGCCCGCGCCGAGGCGCGAGAGCAGGAATTGCGATTTGGCGGCGAACGTTCCGGATCCCACGACGCGCTCGCCGGCCTTCAGGCCCTCGATCACCTGGACCATCCCGCCGGAGCGTGGACCCAGCGCGACGACCCGCGCCTCGAAGAGATCTTCCTCCAGGAGGACGAAGACGATCGGGCGTCCGGCGATGCGCTGGAGGGAGGACTCCGGCACGAGCAGGGCGGAGCCGGTGCCACCGACGAGGATGCGCGCCCTGGCGTACATCCGCGCGCGCAGATCGTGGCCTGGGTCGGGGATCTCGGCCCGGGCGCGCGCCATGCGCGTGCGCTCGTCCACCTCGGCGGAGATCCAGGTCAGCCGCCCCGGGAAGACCTTCTCTGGCAGGGCGTCGAGGCGCAGTTCGACGGCTTGGCCAATTCTGACGTTGGGGAGGGCAGTCTCGGGGATGCTGAGCATCGCCCACATCGTCGAGCGATCGGCGACGGTGAACAGGGGTTGGCCCGTTTCAACCAGCTCGCCGAGGGCCGCCTGCCGCTCGATCACTTCGCCGGGGAATGGGGCGCGCACATCCAGCAGCACGGGTTCCTCGGGCCCCGATGCCATCGCGGAGACCTGCTTCTCGCTGAAGCCGAGCGTGCGCAGTGGCTGGCACGCGGCCCGGTGCTCGGCCTCGGCGCGTTCCAGTTCTGCCCGCGGGGTGATGCGCTGGGCGTGCAGTCGCTGCTCTCTTTCGAGGGTCTGGTGCGCGAGGACGGCCTTCGCGACGGCCTCGGCGAGCGATGCGGACCAGACCCTCGCCAGCGCCTGGCCCTCGGTCACCGGGGCCCCCAGGTCCGCGATCACCTCCCGCACGATGCCGTCCACCGGGGAGGACACGCGCGCGAGCCGGTTCTGGTTGAAGGCGATCTCGGCATAGCAATCGATCGCGTCGGCAGTGGGGCCGACCTTTGGCTCGGTGGTCGTGATGCCGGCGGCCTCCGCCGATTGGGGCGAGGGCATGCGCATCTTCATCGACTGGCCGGGTTTCAAATGCGCGACGGCGTCGGGCTGGCAGATGCCGCACTCTGCCTCGGGGACGCCGTGCTCGCCGCACATCTCGTCGGCATGGCCATCGTCGTGGGCCGCGTGATCGTGGCCGGCGTGGTCATGGTCGTGGCCGGCATGGTCATCGACGGGAGAGCAGCCGACGAGCCACGCGGCGGCGATGAGGGCGGCGAGACCGCGATAGAGAGACGCATCGTTGACCCGCTGGGGTCGCTTGACCCCGGTCGCATGGCGAGCGGCATCCGCGATCTGGCCGGCCTCCAGACAGCGGTGCGGGGACGCACCGCACTCCAAAGGCCTTCGGCCGAAATGCGGCGACATCCTCCGAGGGGCAGTCGTTTCCAAGGTGTTGCCGAGTTTCGCGCGCAGCGCTTTGGAGTGCGGCGCGTCACCGCGCCGCATTGGTTTGAGCGAGGCCGCGCGGCGACGGTCCTGGGGGTGGGTGTGTGTGGCCCGGTTGGCCGGGGTGTTCTGCTGCATATGGGAGTCCTGTGCTTACGGTTGGTTCATTGCGCGCGGGGCAATGAGGAGCGCCTCGATCTCGGCCTGCGCGGCATTCAGTTCGAAGAGTTTCTGTTGGTAGGTGATCCGCGTTTCGGCGAGGGTGCGCTGGGTATCGAGCCAATCGATGAAGCCGAGTTTGCCGCCCTCGTATCCCGCCTTGACCAATTCGGCGGCCTGTTGTGCCTTCGGCAAGATACGCTCGCGATAGGCGGCGACCTGGCCGTCCGTCGCGCGCAGGCGGGCCTCGGCGGCGGCCAAGTCGCGCGCCATGCGTTGCCGGGCGACCTCGAGATCGCTTTCGGCGATCGCGGCCTCGGCCCTGGCCTCGCGGGTCTTGCCCTGCGAGCGGTCGATAAGGGGAAGGGGCACGGACACCCGGAAGCCCATGATGCCCGCGCCGGCCGCCTCGTCGCGGCCGGCCGACACGCCGAGCGTGACGTCGGGCATGGGTTCCATCTGGGCTCGGCGGACCTCGGTCTCCGCGCGTTCGCGCGCGGCACCGGCCGCGACCACGGAGGGGTGCGCCGTCACCGCCGCGGCGCGATCGCCCGCGAGGCGCGAGAAGTCGGCGGTCTCCCGAAGGGCCCCGACGAGTTTCGCCGCGCGCAGGTCGGGGTGGCCGATCGCCGTCGCCAATCCATGCCGGGAGGCCTCTCGCTCGGCCTCGTAGCCTACCAGTTCGGCGAATGCCTGTTCGGAGGCGATCTCGGCGCGGAGCATCTCCTGCTCGGGTATGGCGCCGGCGCGGGCGCGCTCGCGGGCGACGCCGGCGGCCTGGCCCACGAGATCGGCCAACTCGCGGGCGGCGGACACCAGGCCCTCGGCGGCGAGCGCGCGGAAGAACGCGACCTTCGCGTCCCGCTCCACATCTGCGCGCAGCACGCCGAAGCCGGCCTCCGACTCCCGCACGGCGAGTCGCCCGATCCGGCCATCGAGCAGGCTCTTCCCTGGGAAAGGCACCGTCTGGCTGATGCCCGCCTGATTGAGGGATTGCCCGAATCCGCCGCCGTCGGTCGGCATCTCTTCCGCGCTGAACTCTAGCTCGGGATTGGGCCAGAGCCGCATCTGTTTGGCGCGGCCTTCGGCCGCCTCGACGCGCCATGCGCCCGCGCGCAGGGCCGGGTGATGCTGCAGCGCGAGGCGCACGGCATCATCCAGCGTGAGGTCCGGCATCGGGCCGGGTGCCGGGGGCGTCCGTCCTCCGGCATCGGCGGGGCCCGCGCTTGGCGCCCAACACCCAAGGCATAAGGCCGTGATCATTATGATGTGCCGGGAGGGCCCGCGACCTCGCGGGCCGCCCGCGGCGCCCAGGCGCCGAGGCGGGCGTCCCTCCCGGCATTTGATCGTCATGTCGTCCGTGTGCTGACTCATTTGCGAATCTTGGGTTGTTGTTCGAAGTGGCCGACAGCGCTTCAACTCCCGCGCGCGCCGGATACCTGACACGCGGCGTGCGACCCGTGGGCGCAGGAGACCCGGATCTCGCGCACGGACGCGCCGGGCGCGACCGGGACCTTCAGCGCGACACGATCCACGGGTTGCCTCAGGCGCGCCCTGGGTGAACGCGGTGGGATACCTCGAACGATCTTTGCGCTCGACCCGTCGGCCCCGACGCAGACGTGCAAGTGTGCCCCAGACCCCCGAATCCCGGGGGGTGGGCGGTGCGTGACACGGATCTGTGCGTCTCGCGCGGTCGCCGTCGCGGAGGCGGTCAATCGCCCTCCGCAACCGCTGTGAGTCGCCGCCGGATAGGCATCCTCGGCCCGCAGCGGACCAGCCTGACCGCCAAATGCCATGGCGCATGCCGCCGCCAATAGTGTTCTCGATTTCATTGCCATCACTCCACGGGGAGATCTGCTCCCCGATTTAAGGGTTTGTCCCGACGATTCCTTTGCCGCGCCCTGAGGGCACGGCGCCAATCCGGTCGGACCGGTTCAGGATCGGGGGGGATGGAACGGGCCGTCCAGGGGCACGGACGGGGGATCGGCCGGATGCCGCAACTCGACATGGTCCGAGACCGCGATCGCGGGTGCCGCGCCCTCGTCGGCGCAAAGTTCAAACGCCACGTGCGAGTGGCACCCCAGGCAGTCGCAGCAGGGCTGCGCCGCCTCGTCGTGCGACCCGTCGGCGTGCGCGATCGGATGGTCGTCGCCATGGCAGCCGTCGGCGGCGCAATGCCACCCGGCGGACACCCAGGCGAATGCCAACAGCAGGAACGCGGCCCTGACCATCGGAGGAATCTAGCGGCGGGCCCCGTTTCGTCAAGAATAATAGGGCGGGCCCGGCCCGAAAATTTCTCTTGCGTCGGGATCCCGCTTGAGTATTACGTTCTCAAAGTTCGTATGATGACAAGGGACGCTGCCGGGTGAGGGGGGAGGGTGCGATGAGGGAAGGCTGGGGATATGGGATGGGGTGGTTGGCGATGGCGTGTGCGCTCTCCGCGGCCTCGGCGGGGGAGTTGGAGGCGCGGGCGAAGGAGCTGGAGAAGCTGATCGAGGACCAGGGGATCTATCTCGAGACGGCGAAGACGGGGGTGAGGTTGGGGGGCTGGGTCGAGGCGAGCTACAGCTATGGTTTGAACGGCGGCGGCACGGATAGTGGATTCGGCGGCACGCCGACCGAGAACATTGTCACCGGCGACGACTCGAACGATTTCAACGTGAACGCGGTGCGGCTGATCCTGGAGAAGGCGCTGCCCGAGGAGAACACGTGGGCGGCGGGCTTCCGGGTGGATCTGGTGTTTGGCGAGGACGCGAAGGGCGGGTTCGACAACGACCCGGGCTTAGGCAACGGGGACAGCGCGGTGAACATCGAGGCGGCCTACGTGCAGGTGCGCGTGGCGGTGGGCCCCGGGATCGATGTGTCGGTGGGCAAGTGGTTCGCGCTGCTGGGGTACGAGGCCACCGACCGGGCCGAGAACGACAACTTCACCTTCGGCCTCCTGGCGAGTTTCCTCGAGCCCGGCACCCACACCGGCATCCTGGCGAGCATCCCGCTGAACGACCTCCTGACCTTCCACTTCGGCTTGGCGAATGGCTGGGACAACTCCGACACCGACTTCCTGGATGGCGACGAGTTCCTCGGCGATGACGGGCCGTCGGACATCGCCAAGATGATCACGGCGGCGATCGAGCTGACCAGCCCGGGCGGCAACGCGTGGCTTATCGCGGGTGCGGCGTGGTCCCCGGAGGGCGATGCCTTCGCGGCGAACGTCGGCAATGGCATCCTGGAAGGCACCGCCGACGGGAGCGATATCGACGGCACCGAGAACCAGAATTTCTTCGCCTTCAGCATCAACGGCGCTTGGGAGCCGGTGTGCTGCGACGGGCGGCTGAAGCTGGCCTTCAACGTCGACTTCGTCTGCGCGGAAGACAACCTGCACCGGTTCGCCGGCGATCCGGCCCACGCCCGCGACGCCAATGGCGCCACGGCATGGGGCGTCGCGCTCTATGCCAGATATATTCTCTCGGACCGTTTCTACCTCGCGGGCCGCGCGGAATACCTGCACGCCGACGACGGCACGCTCGGCTTCACCGACGGCCTGGTGCCCTGGGACAACAGCAACGCCTCGATCGACGAGAACAACGTCTACACCAGCAACGCCGACCTGTATTCGTTCACCCTGACCGCCGGCTTTACGCCCTGCGAGGGCCTGCTCCTCCGGGCGGAATACCGCCTCGACGCCGTCTCCAGCGACGGGGGCGACGACGGCGAGCCCAATATCTTCGGCAACAACCGGTCCGAGCAGCACATGTTCTCGGTCGATGCCGTGTATTCCTTCTGGTGAGGCGGGGCGGAAAATCGGCCTCGCGCGAATGGTGCCCGATCTTTCGAACTGGGAAATTGGGAAGCCGGGATCACGTCAGGCCGGGTCGCGCCTCGCTCACTTCCCGGGTTCCAGGTGGGCGAGGGCGCGCGCATTTGATGCCAGAGATTGGCGTTGACGCGCCGTTGCAGGATGTTACCAAGATAAAATTCGTAATACGAGAGGAGGGATGACCGATGCACATGGCAGATGCTTTGATCTCTCCCGCCGTGGGCGGGGGCCTGTGGGCGGCTAGCGCGGGGCTGATCGGGTACTGCGCGCGGCGGGTGCGGGCCTGTCTCGATGATCGCCGGGTTCCGCTGATGGGCGTGCTGGGAGCGTTCGTGTTTGCGGCGCAGATGATCAACTTCAGCATCCCGGGGACGGGATCGAGCGGGCATCTGGGGGGAGGCCTGCTGCTGGCGATCCTGCTGGGGCCTCCGGCGGCGTTCCTGACGATCGCGTCGGTGCTGACGGTGCAGGCCCTGTTCTTCGCTGACGGCGGCCTGCTGGCCCTGGGGTGCAACATATTCAACCTGGGGTTCTTCCCGTGTTTCGTGGCCTATCCGCTGATCTATCGGCCACTGGTGGGGAGGGATCCCTCGCCCGGGAGGATTACGGTGGCCGCGACGGTGGCGGCGGTGGTCGGCTTGCAACTGGGGGCGTTCTGCGTGGTGATGGAGACGCTGTTCTCGGGGATCTCGAATTTGCCCTTCGGCAAGTTCCTGTTGCTGATGCAGCCGATCCATCTGGCGATCGGGGTGGTCGAGGGGTTGGTGACGGCGGCGGTGGTGGGATTCGTGTGGCGGGCACGGCCCGAGGTGTTGGATTTGGATCGCGGGATGGCGGCGGGCACTGGCGGGATGCGGCCGGTGCTTCTGGGGCTTCTCGTTGCGGCGCTGCTGGCGGGTGGGGGGGTCAGCTGGTTTGCCTCGACGCATCCCGATGGATTGGAGTGGGCGATGTTCCGGACGGCTGGCACGGGGGAGTTGGAGGCGCCCCCGGATGGTGTGCATGGGGCGCTGGCGCGGGCGCAGGAGACGACGGCGCTGCTGCCGGACTACGGGTTCAAGGCAGGTGCTGCCGAAGGGGCTGCCGAGAAGGAACCCGCGTGGCCAGCGGTGGAGGCGGGCACGTCGGTCTCGGGCCTTGTCGGGGGCGCGCTGACGCTGGCGGTTGCCTTTCTGATCGGGTGGCTGTTGAAGCGCCGGCGCGAGGCGAAGGCCTGACGGATCCGCTGGCATCTGTCGGCGATTCCGTCTAGGGAAATCCCGTGGCGGCGATAGAATCCAAGTTCGCGGATATTGGGTGGATGGATGCGCTGTCCGGCCGGGACACGCCGTTGCGGCGGATCGACCCGCGCGCCAAACTGCTGGCGACCCTGGCGTTCATCCTGGCGGTGCTCTCCTTCGGGAAATACGAAGTTTCCGGCCTGCTGCCGTTCTCTCTGTACCCGATCGTGCTGATGGCGCTCGGCGACGTGCCGATGGCATTCGTGCTGCGGCGGCTGATCGTGGTGGCGCCGTTCGCGATCTTCATCGGGATGTTCAATCCGCTATTTGATCAGCGCGTGGTCGCGACCGTGGGGCCGTGGGGGATCACCGGCGGATGGCTCTCGTTCGTTTCCATCATGCTCCGTTTCGCGCTGACGGTAGGCAGCACGCTGGTGCTGGTGGCGGGCACGGGCATCCACGACGTGTGCCGAGGGCTGGGCACGCTGGGCGTGCCGGCGGCTTTCACCGTGCAGGTGCTGTTTCTCCACCGCTATCTGTTCGTGCTGGTCGATGAGGGGACGCGCATGGCCAGGGCGCGGACGCTGCGCTCGTTCGGGCGACGCGGCATGGGGATGCGCGTGTACGGGCACATGCTGGGAAACCTGCTCCTGCGCACGATGGACCGCGCCGAGCGCATCCACCTGGCCATGACTTGCCGTGGCTTCGATGGGCAGGTGCGGACGATGACGCGGCTGCACTTCCGCGCGGGCGACGCATGCTTTCTGCTGGGCTGGCTGGCCGCGTTTGTGGGGATGCGGTGGTGCGACCTGCCCGAGCTGTTGGGCGGGTGGATCCTCGGGGGCCACGCATGAGCCACCACACCGTCGAGGCGATGGACCTCCATCACGCCTACCCGGACGGGACGGTGGCGCTGCGGGGCGTTTCCTTCCGCATCACGCACGGCGAGTCGGTCGCCATCGTCGGGGAGAACGGCGCCGGAAAGTCGACGCTCCTGCTGCACCTCAATGGTTACCTCGCAC
>CAZYWZ010000071.1:0-33955 GCA_964651705.1 uncultured Verrucomicrobiales bacterium | reverse complement strand
CGCACCAACACCGCATTTTGCTTCATGAGTGTCAATCTACAGCCGGACGGGACACTATCCCCCCGGCCGAAGGGCGAAGGCCCTTCGCCACTAGCCAGAAACTTCAAACCGCGGATCATGGGGACGACGGAGATAATTCATTGTATTCTCGTTCGTTGTGAATCCGGTGGTGCGCCGGGGTCAGGAGGCGGCCCGATTTTGGACTGCGGTGGCAGAGCGCAGCGGCGACACCGCTTTGGCTCCCGGCGGAGCCGGGATCCGGGGCCAACGCCCGCACTCCGATCACCCGCGGCGATCGGGCTGCGGATCCAAAGCGGTGCCGCCACCCCTGGCGGGGTTCTGCCACCGCAGTCCAAACGGCCCCTCGGGCGCATCCGAAGTTTCCCCCTGAATCATCCGGCGCGTGGACGACTCTGGCTGGCCCCGCCCCCCCGCGCCGGCGGCGGGGCTAGCCCGTATCGATCACAAACTTCGTGATCGATCCGCCCCAAAGGGCCGACAACCCCGACACTTCGTGTCGGCACTCCGTGCGGATTGTTCACTCTGCGCGTGAACAATCCGGTTAGGCGGTCCGGGGAACCTGTGCGGGCCGCTGGGGGAAACCAAAGCGGCGCTGCGGCGCACGCAGTCCAAAACAGGGGCGGCGGCGTCGCCGTTTCTGTCGTAACATGAACCCCGATAGGGTGTAAGCCAAAGATCTCGCCTCCGTCAGACCGTGGAGTTTCAGGTCATTCCCCACGGCCCCCGGGCCGCCCGATCCAGCATCCGCGATGCCCCCGCATCGCCCACGATCTCCTCTTTCGCCGGGTCCCACGTGATCTTTCGCCCCGCGCGCACGGCGATGTCGCTCAGGTGCGATATGGCATCCGACCGGATCGCCGCCTCGAGGGTGCAGATGGTCGGGCGGCGACTCCGCACGCAATCGATAAAATTCTGGTCGTGGCGCGGGCTGTCGTAGAGCCGGATGTCGCCGGGCCCGAATCTCGTCCGCAGCAGCGCGGGATCGCTGGCGTGCACCCCCCGGCGGTCCACGCTGACCCAGCCCCGGGCGCCGAAAAAGGTCGTGCCGTGGTCGCACGGCGGGCGGTACTTCTCGATCACCGGACGCGCGACGCGATGCCCCATGAAACGCATCTCGATCCCGTCGGCATATCGGCACATGACGTCCCACGAGCTGACCGTATCGTACAGCCCCTTCTCGGGCAGGGTCCCCCCTCCCTCGTACTCCACCGGGCCCGTGTGGTCGGCGCCCTTGCCCCACTGCGCGATATCCAGCGGGTGAGCCCCCCATCCGGCGATGAAGCCCAGCGCGTAGTCGTATATGTGCCACGCGCCATAACAGGTGCACCGGTCCACGGTGTAAGGCGCCGGTGGCGCCGGACCGAGCCACAGGTCGTAATCGAAGCCCTCCGGCGCCGGAATCTCTTCGGTCGACCCGAACTCTTTGACATGAAACGCCTGGTATTGGCTGGATATGTCGGCGCACCAGGCCTCGATGCGCTCCAATTCCCCGATGCGACCATTGCGCACCAGCTCGCACGCGAAGCGGAACTTCGGGTCCGAGCGCTGCTGCGTCCCATATTGGAAGACATTCCCCCGTCGCCGCACCTCCTCGCGGAGCGCCTGCGCCCACCGCATCGCGATGCCCAGCGGCTTCTCGACATACATGTCCTTTCCCGCGCGCGCCGCCGCGATCGCGATCGGCACATGCCAGTGGTCCGGCGTGCACACCACCACCGCATCGACGTCCTCCCGCGCCAGAGCCTCTCGGAAATCCGCGTGCGGCTTTGCCGCCGTGCCGTATTTCGATTGCCCATCCAGGAGCTGGACGAATCGCTCGCGCCTGTCCTTGAAGGGATCCACCGCCGCGAGGTACTGGACGCCCTCCAGCGAGGCCATCCCGCGATGCACCGCGCTCCCGCGACCGCCGCAGCCGATCGCCGCCAGCGTCACCCGATTTGACGGCGCCCCCGGCCCACCCAACACGCGGGCCGGCACGATCAGCGGGAACCCCAGCGCCGCGGCCCCGCGGGCGAGGAATTCCCGCCGCGATCCCGCACGTCGGACCCCATGATCCGGCGGCTCAAACGCATCGGGTGTAGCCGAACGCGACAAGCGTTTGGCCCGATCCACCAGCCTCCCCGCCCAAACGCTTGCGCGTTCGGCTACGGGCTCCGCTCTCCCTCCGCTCATGGCACCTCCTCCGCGTACGCCGCCACCGCCGCCTTCAGCGCGGCCGGATCCCAGCGCCCCGCGTGCATGATCACCCTATAGCGCAATAGCAGCTTGCCCCCCGCCTCGATGCGTTTCGCCGCATCGCACAGGAAAGCCGGATTCGTGTAGGCGAATGGCACCTTCGGGTTGATCACGTAAAACCACGGCGTCGGCGCGTTCGGGTTCTTCGGGTGGTCCAGGATCGCCACCCCGCACTCGCGGTCGCCGATCCTTCCGCTGAACTCCGAGGCCGCCGCCCGGACCCGGTGGCCCTCCATGTCCCGGACGCCCCCGCTGTCCACCACGGCCCAATCCGTGAACTCCTTCGAAAAACGCACCGACAGCCCCGCGTAGCCGCCGTGGGGCTTGCCCTCCGGTTCGCCCGGCGGCGGCGTCCGATCCAGCACCACCGCCTCGTCCCCCGCGGTCCATTCCATCCTCCAATCCACCCGATAGCCGCCATCCGCCCCGGGCGCGGATATATCCAGCACCCGGTCCTCGGCAAGCACCGCCTTGCCCCCCGGCGGCTCATACGCCAACCGCATCGCGATCCGCGCCGATCCGTCTGGCCGGGTCTCGGCCTTCACATCCGCGCATCGCGTCACGCCAACGGGCCGCCCGGTCTCTTTGTCGAATTCCCAGTAATTCACCCCGTTTATCACCTTCCACGAGAACCAGTGCGCGTAATGATGGATGTGGTCCGGCGGGCTCTTCCACACCAGGTTGCCGCCGCCGACAAGGCCCAGCGGATCAAAATAGGGAAATGGCTCTTTCGCCCCGTGCCTGAGCCGCCACACCACGTCGCGGCCCGACAGAAGCGCCACCGAATCCTCACCCCTCTCCCACGAAAACCCCGGCGACCCCGCCCCGGCCCCCGCCGATTTCGCCGCCTTCTTCCCCTTAGCCACCGCGGCCTCCCCGAAGATCTCCAGCTCCCGGATCGCGGGGCTTCCCCCGTAATACCCGGTGATGACCAGCTCCACCGCCCGGCACCGGGTTGGAGAAAAGTTCAACACTAATTGATTTTCCGAATACTCCGCCCCGACGATCTTCTTCACCACTTTCCCGTCACACAGCACCGCGAAATCCTTCGGCGCATACTGGTGTTGCTTGTAGCCGGTGATCCGCAGCCGCGAGATGGCGGCTGGCTGTTTCAACGTCACGCGCAGCCGGTATTCCGGCTGGCCATTCTGCTCGTCCCAATACGTCCCCGGATCGCCATCGATGGCGGCACCCGGCCCGCCGCCCGCCCCATCGGGCCTCAGCCCCGTCGGGCTCTCGGCCTTCGCGCCCCGCGCGAGGTTCCGGCCCAGGTCAGTCACCCCCGCGCCTCCCGCCGCCGCCGAACCATCCACGAGCGCCAAAATTTTCTCGAGCGTCCCTCGCGAGGATTCCGGCGCCAGCGGCATCACCGCCTGAAGGCGCACCTTCGCCACATCCGGTTCCGCCCGGACGATCTTCGCCAACACCTGCGCCGCGGCGGACGAGGCCGGCCCGTCCCGCGATATCACATCCGCCAGGCCGGGGATTTCGGCGGGGCCGCCGAGTTCTCCCACCGCTTTGACTGCCGCCTTGGCCGACTCCTCATCCGCGCCGCGGGCCACGGCCAGCAGCGCCGGCAGCGCGGATCGCGCGCCGCGGCGCACCAGCACGTCGATCACCGAGGGCATGGCACCCATTGGAAGAGATCGGAGCAATGCGATCAGCCGCCCATCGGCCGAGCCCGAGCGCAACCCCGCCAACCCATCCGCCGCGGCGGCCCTATCCTCGGGAGATCCGCCAACCAGATGGGGGAGCAGCAGATCGAAATCTGGCTCCGAACCCAACGCCCCCAGCGCCCGAAGACCCAGCCGGCGCGCCTCGGGATCCTTCGACCCCGCAAGCCCCGCGGCCAACCCCGCCCCCGCGCCAATCTCATGCGCCACATATCTATCCAACAACCCCCGTCTCACGGATGCATCAAACGCGCCAAAAGCACCCTCGATAGCCGCGTGCCACGCCCGCAACCGCGCGCCCGCCTCCTCCGCCAGCACATCCAGCGCCCCGCGCCGGATCGCCTCGTCCTCGCCCCGCAGCGCATCGGTCACCAATCCCGCCCCCCGGTCCCCCGCAAACCGCACCTTCGCCGCGAATGCCGCCGCCCGTATGCCCGGCGGTTGCCACTTTTCGATCAGCCGATCCAAAATCGCCCCGCTCCCCGTAGCGAAGCCCCTTCGGGCTTCGGCCCCCAGCGCCCCCGCCGAAGGGCGAAGGCCCTTCGCTACATCCCCGCTCCCCGTAGCGAAGCCCCTTCGGGCTTCGGCCCCCAGCGCCCCCGCCGAAGGGCGAAGGCCCTTCGCTACGAACCCCATCCCCTCGGCGCACTCCAACAGCGCGCTGCCCCAGACGACCTTCTCGGCGGGCGCGAGCTTCGCCTCACATTCGAGCAGCGCCACCGCCGCCGCCTCCCCGCCGATATGTCCCAGCGCCACCATCGCGGCCCGGCGCAACGCCGGATCCCCGGCGCCCAGCGCCTGGGACGCCAGCGCCACCGCCTTCGCATCGCCCAACTTCGCCAGGCTGCCCAATATGCCCGCCTTCCGCTCCGGAATCTCCGACCTCGCATACGCGGCCCGCAACGCGTCCGCGGCCGCTTCTCCCCCGATCCGTTCCAGCGCCCCTCGCGCGGGCGTCTCCAGCACCGCGTCACCCAGCAGCGCCCCCAGCGCCCCCACCTCCCCCTCGCCGCCGACCACCGCCAGTTGCTCGCAGGCGAACTTCTTCACCGCCGCCGGCACAGGCTCCCCCAACAGCCCAGCCATTCCCGCCGCCACCGCCGCGCGCCCCCCGGCATCGTTCGCGCCGGCCTGCACCGCGCGCGCCACCCCATTGAATGGCGCCAGCCCCTGGTCAGGCGACCACCCGCGCAGGGCCGCCAGCGCCCTGTCCCCGAAGATCGGGCGCGAGCACACGTCGGCATACCACGCCTCATACCGCTCCCGCATGGCACCCACGACCTCGGGATGCTCCGCCGCCACGTCCCGGGTCTCCCCGGGATCATCCCCGATGGCGTACAATTCGTAACGCGGCTCCCCCGAGAGCGAGCGTTCTCCCCGCCCCTGCATGCGGCAGAGTTCCGCGTAGCGATCCCGGATGTGCTGCTGCTTCTCCGCGTCCATCCCGACGGGCTGGACCAGTTTCCACCCATCGGTCAACACCGCATAGGCGCTGCCTCGCCTCGGCTGTTGGCCGCTGTCCCACTGGAAGCACAGCGCCCTGTCTTCCCAGTGGACGGAAGGCTCGCGCAAGAGCGGCATCAGGCTGCGGCCATCCAGCGAGACACCCGCGGGGACCCCGGCGCCGCATGCCTCCAGCACCGTCGGCATCACGTCGATGTGGGCGGTGTGCCGATCCACTTGGGCGGGCGCCGCGAATCCCTTCGGCCACCGCATGAAACAAGGCACGCGGATCCCGTTGTCATACACCGTCCCCTTCAACCCGTGCAGCCCCGCCATGTGCCGATCCAGCGGCTGAGAGCCCGAGCACGGCCCGTTGTCCGAGGTGAAGATCAGCAGGGTGTCATCTTCCAGGCCCAGTTCCCGCAGGGCCTCCCGCACCCGACCGAACGCCGCGTCCACGCTCTGGATCATCCCGTAGATCTTCGCCGTGCTCTCCGTCGCTCCCGCTTCGAGGAACGGCTTCGACAGCGCCTCCTCCACCACCAGGGGCGTGTGGATCAAGTTCGCCGGGATATACGCGAAGAACGGCCGCCCGCGATTCTCGCGCATGAAATCGATCGCGGCATCGGCGAACACGTCCATGCAATAGCCCTTGCGCTCCTCGGGTTGGCCGTTGTGCTTCAGGTCCGGATCGAGATACTCCTTCGCCGGGAGCGCCGGGCCCGGGGCGTACAGGGCCTCCTCGAAGCCCTGCGCGTTGGGCGAATGCGCGCCGTCGGCCCCCAGATGCCATTTGCCGAACACGCCCGTCGCGTATCCCGCCGCGCGCAGCGCCTCGGCCACGGTCACCTCGGCGGGATCCAGCTCGCACGCCGCGCCAAACACGTCGCACACCCCACCGCGAAAACTGTACCTCCCCGTCATCAGCGACGCCCGCGTCGGCGAACACACCGGGCTCACCCGGAATTGCGAGAGCCCCACGGACTCGCGCGCGAACGCGTCGATGGCGGGGGTCTTGACGCGCGGGTTCCCGTGCGCCCCGATGTCGCCGTAACCAAGATCATCGACGAGGAACAGCACCACGTTCGGGCGCCCGCCCTTCCCCGCCGCGGCCTCCGCCTTGCCGGCCGCGGCCCACGCCACGCCACGCCGGAGCAGTTCCTTGAATCCCGGGTTGCCCATCGCACCCGCATCGTGACCGAGCAGGAGCGCGTAGCACCTGCCCCGCCCAAAGGTCCCCACGATCGCCGTCGGCTCCCAATTCCCCGTGCCCTTCCTGTCCGCCGCGGAGAACGAGGATGCGACCACCCGGAAGCCCGGCTGCACCCCGGGACGATTCCACAGTTCATCGGTGATCCTGAACGGCGCCAACCCACTCGTGATGGGGTGCGATGGGTCGTCCGGCCGAACCTCGAATTCGTGCGGCGGGCCATGGCTCGTCTGCCCCAGGCCCCACGTCGCCCCGCAGATCCGCTGGTAATCCTCCCAACCCTCGAAGGAAGACGAGCCCGCGTGCACCGCCACGTGCCCCCCGCCAGACGCCACGAATTCCACGTACGCCTTCTTCAGCGCCTCCGGCCAATCCGCCACCGCCGCCCCCTTGCCCTTGGCCCCCCACGCGTTCCAGTTGCTGACGATGACATCGAAGCCCTTCAGCCCCGCCGGATCGAGATCCTGCGGCGCCTCCGTCACCTCCACCGAACACGCCCCCGCCTCTTCGAGGATTCCCCTCAGCACCGGCGTCGTCTTCTCCCAGGCGTGGTTGTTCTGCCCAGACAGCAAAAGCACCTTTGCGGGCGCGGCATCGGCAACCGAGAGCACGCACCACGCCACGAGCGCCCAGGCGGCCAGCGCACCCGCGCGCGCGAGCGCTTGGCCCGGCCCCACGGCAACCCCGGCGGCCAAGCCCTCGCCCGCTCGGCTAGACCGTATCCGCCAGTCCCACTTCCATCCGCACGCCTTTGAGTTCATCCGCGTCACCCTCCTACCCCCATGCAGCCATCCAGGTACCCGCACGCTTTCGCCACAGCCGCCTCCATCGCATCGGCCTCCAGTTCGCCATGCATGAACGGGCTCAGGAATCCCGCAAAGCCCACCGCCGACAACGCCCTCAGCCACGGCGCGAGATCCGCGGGCCCATGCCCCGGCAACTGCCCCATCCCCTCCGCGTGCTGCCAGGCGTACACGAACCACAACTGCGACCCGCAGATGCCGATGGCCTCCTCCACCGAGTGCCCGCGCTTCTGCAGATGATATGGCGCCAGCGCGATGCCCACCCGCCCCGGCGAAGGGTTCAGCTCCATGAATGCCCGGAACGAGTCGGGCGAGTTCAGTATCGCCCCAGAGTGGTTCTCGATCGCCATCCGGCAGCCGTGCTTCTCCGCCAGCTCGATCTCGGGTTTCAGCGCCTCGAAAAATGCCGCGATCTGCCCCCGGGCCTCGCCCGGCGCAACCTTCCCGTACCGCGACTCCCGGACCACCAGCCCCCCGCCCATCCCGCCGAGCAGTTCCGCGTAACGGGAGAACCCCACCTTGTAGACCGTGATGTTGCTCAGGGCCAATCCGTTCGCCGACAGCGCCCGCCGCAAGCCCTCCGGCCCCAGCCGCTCGAGGACATCATCCAGATGGCGGCATCGCCCAAACGGGCACCAGATGTCGATCCCGTCGAACCCCAGCCGCTTGGCCCGCGCGCACACCCGCTCGATCGGTTCCTCGGAGAACATCACCGAGGATAGCGCCAGCCGCAGCGGGCGCCCCCGCGACCGCCCCCCCCAGCACGAGGGCGCCAACCCCGCGCAGGCGAAGGCAAGGCCGCCGCCCCCCAGACGCCGCAGAAAGTCCCGCCGTCTTTCTCTTCCCTCGGACAAAGCGGCGCGGGGACCCGCCGCACCCCAGAGCGCTTCACCCGAAATTCCGCGGCATCCCGAGATTTGTCCGCCATCCCCGGCCCGGACAACATTTCGGCCGCAGGCCTTTGGAGTGCGGTGCGTCCCCGCACCGCTTTCCCCCACGCCTCGGCCCCCGTCAAACCCGCGCATTCTCTCCCCACCGTTCAGATCACGATCTCGCGCTTGGCCGCATCGAACCTCGCGACCTTCCCCGCCTTGTGGGAGAGCATCGCCATCTGGAGCATCGTCTGCACCCGGAACGCCAGGTCCATCGGGCTCCACACCTCGTCCTTCTTCCGCGCCCGGCAGGCGTCGAGCAGGTTCCGCCAATGCTCCGCATTGTCCTCGCCGCCCTCGATCGGGATGCGCTGCGGCGGCTTGGCCCCCTTCTCCCGCACCGGCATGAACACGATCTCCTTGTTGTTCTCGTCGATGTAGAGCGCCCCCTCCCAGCCGCGGATGATCGGGCACCTGGCCCCAGAGCCGCGCCGCGTCGCCCCCGTGAAGTCATTCGCCTGCGTCCCCATCCCGACGACCGTCACCTTCTCCGGATAGTGCGCGATCAGCTGGAAGCTGTCCGGCACGTCGCGCAGCTCGTACTCATAGCGGTCGATGGACCCCATCCCCGTGACCATCTCGGGGAAACCCAGCCCCATGATGTCCACCACCTGCGTCAGGCTGTGCGGGTACAGATCCGTCACCGGCCCGCCAGCGTAGTCCTCGAACAGCCGCCACCGGAAATACCGGTCCGCGCTGAATTCCCGCTTGGGCGAATCCCCCAGGAACGCTTCCCAGTTCAGGTCCTCGCCGGGCTTCACCTCCGCGTCGTCCACCTTCATGCCGCGCTCGCCAAAATCGCCGGTCCGGAAATAGCCGCCCTCGGCGTGCACCGGCTGCCCGATGAGGCCCTCCTTGACCAGCCGCTTCATCTGCCGCCAGACCGGGTCGCTCATCGCCTGCGTCCCGAGCTGGAATACCCGGTCCGATTTCGCCACCGCGTCCGCCAACTTCTTGGTCAGCTCAAACTGCCGCCAGTGGGTCACCGGCTTCTCGCAATAGACGTCCTTGCCCGCGGCGATCGCATCGAGCGCCTGATAGCCGTGGATGTGGTCCGGGGTCGCGATGCACACCACGTCCACGTCCAGGTCCGCGAGCAGCTGCTTGTGGTCGCTGTAGGACTTGGTTATCCCAAACGCCCCCATCGCCCGCTCCATCCGCGGCTTGTACGCGTCGCACACCGCCACCAGCTCCACGGGATAGCCGGCCTCCTGCAATTGCTTCACCAGCCTCATGTGCGCGCCCGCCCGCCCGCCGCACGCGATGAAGCCCACCCCGATCTTGTCGTTCGCGCCCTTCGCCCCCTCGCCCATCACGAGGAACGGCGCCACGCCCGCCGCCGCGGCCGCCGCCCCGGCCTTTCCGATGAATCCCCTGCGCGTCAACCCAACCGCGTCCGTCTTCTCGCCCTCGCTCATGTCGTCGCTCCTCTCATTCATATCAGTTTCCTCAAATGCGCGATGCTCCGCGCCGCCTGATCGACCGTGCCGCACTCCACCGAAAGCACGATGTCCCTGGGGGCCCTCTTGCAGAGCGCGATGACCCCCGCCCAGTCGATGACCCCCTCCCCGCAGGCGCAGCCCACCGGCGTGCCCGTCACCTTGCCGCGCTCGGCGTCGGACTGCGCCACCGAGATGTCTTTCGCGTGGAGGTGCACCAGCCGATCCAGCACGCGCTCCAGCCAGGCGATCGGATCCTGCCCGCCGAGATAGCTGTTGCCCGTGTCGAAATTGATCCCCACCGCGGGGGAATCGACCAGCCCCTGGATGCGGTCGAGGCCCTCGGGCGTCTTGCTGTACTGCTGGTGCGGCTCGATCCCGATCAGGATCCCGCGCGGTTCCGCCGCCCTCGCCGCCTCCGCGATCGTGTACCGCATCAGGACATGGTCCTCCGCCGACGTCGTCCAATCGGGCTTCGGCCCCTCGTCGGTATTCACCACCGGCGCCCCCGCCTCCGCCGCAAAGCGCACCGCCTGCTTCAGGTACTCGACCCCGATCTCCGGCTTGCACAGCGGCGTGTGCGCGCTCAGGCCCGAGAGCCTCACCCCGTGCCGCTCGCAGGCCCGCCGCACCCGATACGGGTCGTCCAGCATAGACACGCTGTGAAAATACCCCGCCTCGCTCAGCAATTCCCGCCCCCAGTGCACCATCGGTTCGATGTACTCGTAGCCCAGCTCCGCCGCCTTGGCCACGCCCCACTCGAACGACTTGTCGTCGTGCCGGACGAACTCCATGTTGATCCCGATCGCCACCTTCGCCATCCGCGTCTCCTTTGCCTCGGCGCGCCCACCCGGCCCGCCATCGCCGCCACTCTCCTTCCGCGCGGCTTGCGCCGCCAGCCCATTTTGGTGCAATGTCGTTCACTGAAGGATTTTGAACATGGGCAGAAGATCCGTGAGGCAGACATTCCTGTCCTCCCCCGCAGGCTCGGCCGGCATGGCTCGCATGCCGAAGGCGGCGCATGGCGCGCTGGCATCGCGCCCTCCCCGCCGCCCCGGCGCCGTCTACCGCGAGCGCGGCCACGCGTACGCGGCGGATGCCTGCGAGTCCCTGGAGCGCGCCGATGCCGCCGGCGACGTGCGCCTCCGCGCCCTCGCCCGATTGCAGTACCCCGGCCGTCGCCTTCCCGACGGGCAGTTGCCAGGGGTCTGCAGCATCGGCTACTGGGATGCGCCGGCCCCCCAGGCCTGGGGCCTGGACTGGCACCGCAACGAGGGCATCGAACTCGCCTTCTTGGAATCCGGCCGCGTCGCCTTCGCCGTCGAGGGCCATCGCCCCGCGATCCTGCGGCCCGGCTCCCTCACCATCACGCGCCCGTGGCAACCGCACCGCGTCGGCGACCCCCACGTGGGCCCCGGCCGCCTGCACTGGGTCATCCTCGATGTCGGGGTCCGGCGCCCCAACCAGCCGTGGCGCTGGCCCCGCTGGATCGTTCTCACCCGCGAGGACATCGAGGAACTCACCCGACTCCTCCGCCATCAGGAGGTGCCCGTCTGGTCCGCCGGACATGACATCCGCCACTGCTTCGCCCGTATCGCACAGGCCATCGACGCACCCGCCAGGCGCCCCCCCTGCTCGATGCTCTCGGCCCTGATCAACGAACTCCTCGTCTCGCTCCTCGACCTCCTGCGCAGCCACAGGCCGAGGCTCGATGCGTCCCTCACTTCCACCGAGCGCGCCGTCGAGATCTTTTTGGGCGAACTCGCGCGCGACGCCCCCCAGCTCGCGCGACCATGGACCGTCCCCGAAATGGCCACCCGCTGCGGCCTCGGCGCCACGGCCTTCACCCACTACTGCCGCGAGCTCACCAACGAGACCCCCCTCGCCCACCTCAATCGCCTGCGCCTCGAGCACGCCTCCTACCTCCTCCAACGTCGCCCCGACCTGCCCATCAAGCAGATCGCCGCCGCCTGTGGATTTGCCACGAGCCAGTACTTCGCCACCGCCTTCCGCCGGCACTTCGGGCACCCGCCCAGGAGGGTCGGACAGGCCCACGGGGGTTAAAAATGGGGTCATGCCCCGGCGAGGAAAATGTAGCCCATCCGGTAACAGATGGGCCCGGACGCTCGGCCGACGCATCCACGGTCTCACGACCGTAGCTACGCCCCGGATTTTCGAGCTAGATCCCGTGCCCCGCGCGCGGGGCACCACCGGGGGTGAAAATGTAGGGCGCGAAATCCCTTTCGCGCCACGGGCAACCGGCAGGGCCCTCGTGGCGCGGATGGGAATCCGCGCCCTACAGGCCGATCCCGTGGCCGATTTTCGAGTCAGTCCTCCGCGTGCGTCGTGCCACCGTTGGGCGCGACCATCACCACGGCAGCATCGGATTTGGACTTTTTCGCCGCCTGACGGAATGGATCGAGAATGCGCCCCGGCGGCAGGGCCTGGCCGGCCTGCTCGCGCTGGCGCCGGCTCACCTCGTCGGTGTATGTCGGCGGCGGCGATGGGTTCCGATAGAAAACCCCGATGTGCAGGCTCTCGCCATATTCCTGAGCCAGCTCCATGGCGCGCAGCTTGTTGGCGGGGTCATGACCCAGATCCGGCAGCTTGACCATGCGGCCCTTCTGGCTCTTGAGCTGGGTCTCCGCCTCGCCAAACGTCACGCACGGCGACTGCACGTTGACGAACGCGAAACCCGGATAGCGGATGCCCTCGACGATCAGCTGCGTCAACCCCTCCAGATCCGAGGGGGCCCCCTGCGCGACGAACCCCGCGCCATACGCCAGGGCGTACAGCAGGGGATTCACCGGATCCTCCAGGCTTCCGTACGTCGAGGAGGCCGTCCTCGCTCCCCTCGGCGAGGTGGGCGAGAGCTGGCCCTTGGTCAGGCCATAGATCTGGTTGTCCATCACGATGTACGTGAGATCGATGTTGCGCCGGATCGCGTGGGGCACGTGGCCCCCGCCGATGGAAAAACCGTCCCCATCGCCGCCCGCCACCAGCACCAGCAACCCGGGATTCGCCAGCTTGATGCCCTGCGCGATCGGCAGCGCCCGCCCGTGGACCGAGTTGAAACCGAAGACCGTCGTGTAGCCAGGTATCCGGCTCGAGCAACCGATGCCGGAGACCAGCGCGATCTCATGCGGCGGGCGCCCGATGACCGCCAGCGCCCGGTGCAGCGCCGTCAGCACGCCAAAATCCCCGCAACCGGGGCACCAGATCGGCTTGAGGTCGCTGCGATAATCCTTCGCGGTGAATGTCTGTTCCGCGCATTCGCAGGGGGAACCGCAGCAGGAACCCTCTTGGTCGTGTGTCTCGCTCATGGCATCGCCTCAAGATTCGCCGTTTCGCCCGCCGGAACCGCACGCCGCCATCGCGCGGATCGCCTCAAGGATCTCCTCCGGGGAAAACGGGCTGGCCCCCGCCCTTGCCAACGAATCGAATCTCGCCGGCACCGGCACCCACATCCGCAGCAGCTTGTGCAACTGGCCCAGGTACGACTGCTCCACCACCACGCATCGCCCCAACGAACGGAAAAATCTCTCGTACACCGGCGCCGCCACCGGATACAGCAGCTTCGGCGCCAGCAACTTCACCGCGATGCCCTCCGCCAGCGCGATGTCCACCGCCTCCCGCACCACCCCGGCCACGCTGCCCCAAGCGATCAGTCCCATCGGCGCATCCCCCGGCCCCGCCCGCTCGAATAGATCTTCCCGCTCCTGCAACGGCGCGAACTTCCGCAGCCGCTTCTCGCTCATCCGGGAATGCACCGCGCCGTTGACCGATGGCGCGCCCCGCTCGTCGTGCTCGATCCCGGAGGCCAGGTACTCGCCCCCGCGCATCCCGGGATGGCTGATCGGGCTCACGCCGTCCCCCGTCATCCGGAAACGCGCGTATCCCTCCAGATCCTCCGGCCCCGGACGGCGCCGCTCCACGATGCGGAACCGCGACGTGTCGATCGGATCGATCGCCTCCTTGCGCTGCGAGATCTCTTGGTCGGAGAGAACGATCACCGGGGTCTGGTACTCCTCCGCGATGTTGAACGCCTCCACGGTCACCCCGAACGTGTCGGCCACGCCCATCGGCGCCAGCACCGGCCGCACCACGTCCCCGTGCGCGGAGAATGCCGCCGCGAAAAGATCCGACTGCTCGGTCTTGGTCGGCAGCCCCGTCGAGGGCCCCCCGCGCTGCACGTCCACGCACACCAGCGGCAACTCCGCGATCGTCGCCAGCCCGAGGATCTCCGTCTTGAGCGAAAGCCCGGGGCCCGACGTCGCCGTCATCGCCTTCGCCCCGGCGAACGAGGCACCCACCACCGATCCTATCCCGGCGATCTCGTCCTCGGCCTGCAGTATCGATCCGCCATATTTGCAGACCTCCCGGTTGAAAAATTGCATGATCTCCGAGGACGGCGTGATCGGATAGCCCCCGAAAAACCGACAGCCCGCGAAGATCGCCGCCGCCGCACAGATGTCGTTGCCGTCGATCAGGATCTTGCCCGAATGGTCGGCGGCCGGCGACAGATGCCGGTCCTCCGAAAGCGGCCGCGAGCCCGCGAACCCGACCCCCGCGGCAAACGCCCGCTCGTTGGCCTCCAGGATCTCCGCGCCCTTCGAGCCAAACTTCTTGCGCATCCCCCGCAGCACGCCCTCCTCCGCCAGCCCAAACCATCCGCACAGGAGACCCAGGACCACGGTGTTCTTCGCCCGCAGCTTCCCCGAGGACTCGGAGGCGAGGCGATCGATCGGCACCGCGACGGCCTCGGCGGGCCTCACGTCGCCCAACGGCAGATTGTCCGGCGCCACCCCCGTCGCCTCCTCATAGATCACGATCGTCTTCGGGCCCACCGGGATCTCCGCGCCAAAGCGCAGGAAATGCTCCCAGTTGAACGCCACCGCCACGTCCACCACCCCACCCGGATTCAGCACCGGGCGCGTCGACACCCTGAGCCGGCACGACGACTCGCCCCCGCGTATCTGCGAGCCAAAACTCTTCGTCAGCATCGCGCCGTAACCGTCCGCCGCCACGGCAGAAAGCAGTGATTCGCCCGCGGACACGACGCCATCGCCGCCCGAGCCCGCCATCGCTAAAATGAGATCTTCAACCATCGCTCAACAGAAGGGCTTATACGTTCCAGCCGCCCAAACGCAAGCCCTCAAATCCTCTTTTCTCGAAGCATTTTTCAGGCGGAAACTTCCCCCCGTGGCGCAGGCAGTCCTGCCTGCGGCGGCGGCCCTGAGCCAACGGGGGCAGACGACCCGCCCGCCTAGGAATCTGTCGGACTTTGCCAAGTCCGACGGGCTGCTCGCCGGGGGAATGCCTGCCTCACGGCCCGCCCAGAGGCTTGTCGTCGGGCAAGGCATGCCACACCTTGTCTGGCATGGCATCCGTTGCGCCGCCCCCGCTCGGCGCGATCGCCCGGCGCGGCCGAGTCATCGCACTGGGCGCCACCATCGTGGCGGCGACCCTCTTGGCGGCGCTCGAACCCGGCGCTTCCCCCTTCCGGCTCCGCACCTGCCCCTTCCTCTGGCTCACCGGCCTTCCGTGCCCCTTCTGCGGCCTCACGCGCGCCGCCCACCACCTCCTGCGTTGCGACTGGGCGACCGCCTGGCACCTGAACCCCCTCGCCTTCCCCATCGGCGCCGCCGTCGTCGCCCTCGGCGCACGCGCCTTGCGGGAAGCCGTCACCGGCCGCCGCCTGCCGCCCCTCGCACCCCCGCGCGCGGGATGGTTGCTCGCCATCGCCGCACTCGTCCTCCTCCACTGGATCCTGCACATCCACGGTGCCATGACGGCCCCAAAACCCGAGCTCCTCAGGCCGCCCGACGGCCCCGCGTCATTCTGGTGAAAACCATCCGCATGCCACTGAAACAATTGGCCCTTGTCCTGGCGACCCCCCCCGCGCTCGCCCAGGCCGAGCCCCACACCCCCATCGACAGCGCCGTCAGCCTGCCCGATCCCACCGCCCTGGTTCAAGGGGATTGGATCTACGCTTTCGCCACGGGACCAGGCATCCTCATCCGCCGCTCCAAGGATCTCTTCCATTGGGAAGACGCGGGCCGCGTGTTCCGGCAACCCACCCCCCCCTGGGCCGCCGAGGCGATCCCCGGCGCCAAGGGCGTCTGGGCCCCGGACATCACCTTCCACGATGGCCTCTACCATCTCTATTACAGCATCTCCACTTTGGGCAGCCAGCGCTCCGCCATCGGTCTCGCCACCAACCGGACCCTGGACCCCGAAAGCCCCCTCTACGCCTGGGAGGACCGGGGCCCCATCATCGAGTCCCGCCCGAGGCGCAACGACTTCAACGCCATCGACCCCGCCCTCGTCGCGGAACCAAACGGCCGATGGTGGCTCTTCTTCGGATCATGGTGGACCGGCATCAAGGCCGTCGAGATCGATCCAAAAACCGGCAAGCCCCGGCGCGGCGCAGACATCGTCCCGATCGCCGCGCGCGAGCCGCGCGGCCAACCCTCCATCGAGGCCGCCTACGTGGCCCATCGCGAGGGATTCTGGTACCTCTTCGTCTCCTGGGGCACCATCCTCCCGCCAAAGGAGGCCACCTACGAGGTCCGGGTCGGCCGATCCAAGAAAATCGATGGCCCCTACTCGGATCTTTCCGGCAGGCCCATGCGCGACGGCGGCGGCACCCTCGTGCTCACCAGCCACGGCCCATGGCGCGCCCCGGGCCACAACGGCATCCTCCGATTCCAGGGGCGCGACTGGATGTGCCATCACACGTTCGATCTCCGCGACCTCCGCTCCGGCCGGTTCCTCCAGGTCCGCCCCACCTATTGGATCGACGGCTGGCCCGTCGTCGGAGAACCCGTCACCGCGCCCGTCACCGCCCCATCCCCGCCCCCGCCAGACCCCGCCGCCATCCCGGGCCGATGGCACCACGGCGTCGATTACGGCGGGGACCACCCCATCGAACTTCGCCCCGACGGCACCATCGCCTCAGAAAAAGGCAAACCCACCTGGCGGATCGAGGGGAATTTCCTGACCCTGAACTGGCCCTCCCCCAACGCCCCGGGCGGCGCCTGGATCGACCGCGCCCACGTCGAGCCCGGCGCGCGCGCCTATGTCGGCCGCAACCAGAAAGGCCACGTCGTCCGCGGCACCCGATCGCCCTGACGTGAAACAAAGGGCTTGGCATGTCCACGCGCAGCATTAGATTCGTCCCATGTCTCCAAATGACGGCCATGTCCTCGAGATCCTGAGGGACCTGGGCCTGATCTCCGCGGCAGACATCCTGCAGGCCGAGGACGCCGCATCCCAACAGGGCATCGGCGCCGTCGACGCGCTCATCGCCGGCGGCCGCGTCTCGCAGATCGATGTCACCAAAGCCATCGCCAATGCCGCCAGCATGGAGTTCGTCGATCATATCGACCCGGTCTCCCACGACGCCATCGAGGCCGTCCCACGGCACATCGCCAGACGCTACGGCGTCGTCCCCCTCGGCCGCACCGAGACCGCCCTCCGCGTCGCCGTCGCCGACCCCTTCGACCTCGAGACCATCGATAGCCTCACCTACATCCTCAAGACCGACATCGAGCCCGTCGTCGCCCCCGCACAAGAGATCGAACGGGCCATCAACCAGCACTACGGCCCCCTCGGCGAGGGCGTCGAAGAGGAGCAGACCGAGAGCGAGATCAAGATCAAAGGCGGCCCGGAGGGCACCGCCAGCGACGCCCCCATCATCCGCCTCGTCAACCAGATGATCGTCGATGCCCACCGCATGCGCGGCAGCGACATCCACATCGAACCCCTCGAAAAACGCCTCCGCGTCCGCTACCGCATCGACGGCGTCCTCCAGGAGATGCCTGACCCCCCCAAGCGCCTCCAGGCAGCCATCATCAGCCGCATCAAGATCATGTCCAACATGAGCATCGCGGAGAAGCGGCTCCCCCAGGACGGACGCATCCAGATCGAGATGGCCGACAAGACCATCGACCTCCGCGTCTCCTGCATCCCCACCAACCATGGCGAGTCCATCGTCATGCGTATCCTCGACAAGTCCTCCCTCCTCCTCGGCCTGCCCGAACTCGGCTTCCTCTCCGACGACCAGCTCGTCATGGAGCGCATCCTCAACCTCCCCGACGGCATCTTCCTCGTCACCGGCCCCACCGGCTCCGGCAAGACCACCACCCTCTACGGCTGCCTCAACTTCCTCAACAAGCCCGACCGCAAGCTCATCACCGTCGAGGACCCCGTCGAGTACATCCTGCAGGGCATCAACCAGGTCCAGGTCAACGAGGAGATCGAGCTGAGCTTCGCCGCCGCCCTCCGCTCCATGCTGCGCCAGGCCCCCAACATCATCATGGTCGGCGAGATCCGCGACCCCGAGACCGCCCAGATCGCCATCAACGCCTCGCTCACCGGCCACCTCGTCTTCAGCACCCTCCACACCAACGACGCCCCGAGCGCCGTCACCCGCCTCGTCGACCTCGGCGTCAAACCCTTCCTCGTCGCCTCCGCCATGCGCGCCGTCATGGCACAGCGCCTCGTCCGCAAGATCTGCCCCAAGTGCGCCCACGGCTACGAGCCCAGCGAGGCCGAACTCACCGCCCTGGGCCTCCGCGCCAGCCAGATCACCTCCGCCAACTTCCAGCGTGCCGAGGGCTGCGATAACTGCCGCCGCACCGGCTTCCGCGGCCGCATGGGCATCTTCGAGATCTTTCTCCTCAACGACGAGGTCCAGCGCCTCATCAACGAGGGCACCCCCACCAACCAGCTCCGCGCCAAGGCCCGCCAGCTCGGCATGCGCACCCTCCGCGAGGACGGCATCCGAAAGGTCGTCGCCGGCCTCACCTCCGTCACCGAGGTCGTCACCGCCACCATGCAGGACGAGAACTGAAACCCCCAGCGCACCACCGATGGAAGCCGCCACCCTCCTCCCACTCCTCGAACAGCACGGCCAGCTCACCAAGGCCCAGAGCGCCGAACTGCTCGACGAGCAGATGCGCTCCGGCAAGCCCATCGAGGAGATCCTCCAGGACTTCGGCGTCTTCGACGAGCAGCACCTCGCCCAGTTCGTCGCCAGCGCGCTGGCCACCGACTTCTACGACCTCGACGACATCGAGCTCACCCCGGACGCCCTCAGCGCCATACCCTCCAAGAGCGCGCGCTTCCACGACGCCCTCCCCATCGCCTACGACGGCGACGTCATCACCGTCGTCCTCCTCGACCCCCTCAACCCCCAGACCCGCGACGACCTCCAGTTTGTCACGAACAAGGAGATCCACGTCGCCGTCGCCCCCGTCTCCCAGGTCGCCGACCGGCTGAACCGCTACTACGGCAGCGAGGCCATCTCCACCGAGGAACTCCTCTCCCAGCTGCGACGCGACCTCGTGCCGGGCGCCAGCGACGAGGAGGCCGCCCACGCCGCCCCCATCATCAAATTCGTCAACACCATCCTCGAGCAGGCCATCAAGGCCCGCGCCAGCGACATCCACTTCGAGCCCTTCGAGCACGACTTCAAGATCCGCTACCGCGTCGACGGCGCCCTGTACGAGATGTCCCCGCCGCCGCGTTCCCTGGCCACCACGATCACCTCACGCGTCAAGGTCATGTCCGGCCTGAACATCGCCGAGCGCCGACTCCCACAGGACGGCCGCGTCCAGGCCGTCTTCGGCGGCAAGCCCGTCGACCTGCGCATCTCGACCCTGCCGACACAGTTCGGCGAGAGCGTCGTGCTCCGCGTCCTGGACCGCAGCACCGTCAACCTCGACCTCGACGTCCTCGGCCTGCCACCCAACGTCCACGCCTACATCTGCGACACCATCGAGAAGCCCAACGGCATCTTCATCGTCACCGGACCCACCGGCTCCGGAAAGACCACCACGCTCTACGCCTGCCTAAACCGCATCAACTGGATCGGCTCCAAGATCCTCACCGTCGAAGACCCCGTCGAATACGACATCGAGGGCATCCAGCAGGTCGCCGTCCAAGATGGCATCGGCCTCACCTTCGCGCGGGCCCTGCGCGCCTTCCTCCGCCAGGATCCCGACCGCATCATGATCGGCGAGACCCGAGACTTCGAGACCGCTCAGATCGCCATCCAGGCATCCCTCACCGGCCACCTCGTGCTCACGACGCTCCACACCATCGACGCGCCGGGCGCCGTCACCCGCCTCATCGACATGGGGGTCGAACCCTTCTACATCTCCGCCACCCTCGAGGCCATCCTCAGCCAGCGCCTCATCCGCACCATCTGCACCGATTGCCGCACCTCCTACGAGCCGGACGAGGGCGTCCTCACCAACGCCGGACTCTCCCTCCACGATGTCGGGGAAAAGATGTTCTATTACGGCCGGGGCTGCGCCAAGTGCAACCACACCGGCTACCGCGGCCGCAAGGGCATCTTCGAATTGCTGGACATCTCCGACCCCATCCGCGACCTGATCAACCAGAAGGCGCCCACCGTCGTCATCCGGCAGAAGGCGATCGAGATGGGCATGCAGACCCTCCGCGAGGATGGCCTGCGATGTGTTTTCGACGGGATAACCACCATTGAGGAAGTGATCAAATACACTTGACGCCTATGCCACTATACACCTTCACCGCCATCAACCCGCAGGGGCAGGAGATCAACGGCTCGGTCGAGGCCCCGGACCAGAATCAGGCCGCCGCGGTCATCAAGCAGCAATACGGCGCATTCCCCACGCGCATCGTCGAGCAGACCGGCCTCGACGACGCCGCGGCCGCCCAGCCCAAGCCGCAGGCCAGGCCCATGTTCCGGGGCGGCCGGCGCATCCCGAGCCGCACCCTCACGGTCTTCACCCGCCAGCTCGCCACCCTCATCGACGCCGGCCTCCCCCTGCTCCGCGGCCTCGGAACCCTCCAGAAACAGGAGAGGAACCCCGTCCTGGCCAACGCCATCCACGCCATGGCCGACTCCGTCGAGGGCGGCTCCACCTTCTCCGAGGCGATGGCGTCCCACCCCTCCCTCTTCAACCGCCTGTACGTGAACATGGTCAAGGCCGGCGAGGTCGGCGGCGTGCTCGAGGTCGTCCTCACCCGCCTCGCCGAGTTCCAGGAGAAGGCCCAGAAGCTCAAGAACCGCATCACCTCGGCGATGGTCTACCCCGTCGTCGTGCTCATCCTCTCGATGCTGATCCTCGTCTTCCTGCTCACCTTCATCGTCCCCCGCTTCCAGCAGATCTTCGCCGACATGCTCGGCGGCAAGCCGCTGCCCGCGCTCACCCAGTTCGTCATCGACATCAGCGACATGCTCAAGACCAACTTCCTGGGCATCGCCGCCGTGCTGGCCGTGATCGTCGTGGGCTTCAAGCTGCTCACCATGACGCAGAAGGGCGCGGAGTACATCGACCGCATGAAGCTGCGGATGCCGCTCATCGGCCCCCTGGTTCGCCTCTCGGCGATCGCGCGCTTCAGCCGCACCCTCGGCACCCTGATCACCAGCGGCGTCCCGATCCTCCAGGCCCTCAACATCACCAAGGAGACCGCCGGCAACATCGTCCTCTCCGACGCCATCTCCAAGGTCCACGACGCGGTCAAGGAGGGCGAGAGCGTCGTCGCGCCCCTCGAGGCCTCGGGCGTCTTCCCGCCCATGGTCATCAGCATGATCGACGTCGGCGAGGAAACCGGCCGCCTGCCGGACATGCTCATCAAGGTCTCCGATGTCTACGACGACGAGGTGGACAACGCCGTCGCCGGCCTCACCTCGATGCTCGAGCCGCTGCTGATCGTCTTCCTGGCGGTCATCGTCGGCACGATCGTCGTGGCCCTGTTCATGCCGCTGATCGAGGTCATCAAGAACGTCGGCCAGCAGGCCATGTGATCGCCGGCCTATGCGTTGGAGCCAGACGCTCATACCCACCCTCCGCGAGGCCCCGGCCGACGCGGAGATCGCCAGCCACAAGCTGCTGCTGCGAGCCGGCATCGTGCGCCGGCTCGCGGGCGGCGTGTACACCTTCCTCCCCCTGGGCCTCCGGGCGCTGAAGAAGCTGGAGCGCATCGTCCGCGAGGAGATGGACGCGGCGGGCGCCATCGAGGTGCTCATGCCCGCCCTCCAGCCGGGCGAGCTCTGGCGCAAGGGCCCCCGCTTCGAGGCCGCCCGGGCGGTCATGTTCCGCGCCAGCAGCGCCGGGCGCAAGGCCGATGGCGACATGTTCCTCGGCCCCACGCACGAGGAGGTCGTCACCGACCTCATGGCCGCCACCGTCAACTCCTACCGCTCGCTGCCCAAGACCCTCTACCAGATCCAGACGAAATTCCGCGACGAGATCCGCCCGCGCTTCGGCCTGATGCGGGCCAGGGAATTCGTCATGAAGGACGCCTATTCCTTCGACGTGTCCGAGGCCGCCGCCGACGCCTCCTACCGGGCGATGTACGACGCCTACCGGCGCATCTTCGACCGCGCGGGCCTGACGACCATGATCGTCGAGGCAGACACCGGCGTCATGGGCGGGAGCTTCTCCCACGAGTTCTCCGTCCCCAGCGAGATCGGCGAGAGCGAGATCGTCTTCACCGAGGACGGCTCCTATGCCGCGACCATCGAGAAGGCGGTGTCCCGCGCCGAACCCCGCACTCGCACCCACGGGCCCGTGCCCGCGCCAGAGAAATTCGCCACGCCCGGGGTGACGACCATCGAGGATCTCGACCGATCCCACGGCGTCGCCGCCCGCGACCAGATCAAGACCCTCGTCTACCTCTGCGATAGCAAGCCCGTCATGTTCCTGGTCCGCGGCGATCACCAGCTTAGCGAGGCGAAGCTCGGGACCCTCGGTTTCGCGGAATTTCGGCCCGCGACCCCGGAGGAGATCTTCGCGGCGCTGGGCGCACACCCCGGCAGCCTCGGCGGCGCCGGCAAGGTCAAACCGGCGATCTCCCGGATCTTCGCCGACTCCGACTTGGAGGGCGAGGCGGGCATGGTCACCGGCGCGAACGAGGATGGCTTCCACCTGCGCCATGTCGATGTGGCGAGGGATATCGCCGTGGATGCCTTCCGGCCGCTCAGGGAGGTCCGCGATGGCGAACCGAGCGCCGGGGGCAAGCCCCTGCGCGTGCGCCGGGCCATCGAGGTGGGCCACGTGTTCAAGCTGGGCACGAAATACAGCGAGGCCCTCGGCGCGGAATTCCTGGACGACAAGGGCGCCTCCCACCCGATGTTCATGGGATGTTACGGCATCGGCGTCACCCGCACCCTGCAGGCAATCGTCGAGCAACATCACGACGACGACGGGATCGCCTGGCCCGCGGCCGTCGCGCCATTTCACGCGATCATCACCCTCGTCGATACCACCCTCTCCGAACAGGCGGGGGCGCTCCACGACCAGCTCGAGCGCGCCGGCATCGAGACGCTGCTCGATGACCGGCCGGAGCGCCCGGGCGTGAAATTCAAGGATGCCGACCTCATCGGCATCCCCGTCCGGATCACCGTCGGCGAAAAATCGTGGAAGGCCGGCGGCGTCGAGATCAAGGCCCGCACCGCCACGGACAAGATCCTCGTCCCCATCGACCAGGCCCTGGACAAGGTCAAGGCGTTGCTCGCGGGCGAGTCAGCTTGAGAATGCGTCGCGATGTAGCCACGGTCGTCAGACCGTGGATGTTCCAACGCGTGGCCCATCTGTGACCAGACGGTCTACATTTTCACCCCCGGCGGCGCCCCACATGGCAGGCTCGAATGGCGCTAAGTTAAGCCATGTTTGGGAGGGCCCGCGGCTTCGCGGGCCGGGTCGGCCGAGGCATCGCGCATGCCGGTGGCGCGCGGACGCCGGGCCGGCGTCCCTCCCGACTGAAGGCATGACGGCGCAGTGCCATTCGGGTCAAATCCGTATTTTCGAGTCCGCCATTGGATTCCCCGCATGGCAGGCTATGTTTCTCACATGTCGAATCTTGCCCCGGCCGTTGCCTTTGCCGCACTGGCGGCGGCGCTGGGACCGTGCCCCTTGATCGCGCAGGGGATCAGCAAGTACGCCGATCCCAACTGGAATCCCAACATGGAGACCAACAAAGTTTCCAGCCTGGCAGGGAAGGCATTTGGCGGCGGAAAGGCCAATCTGGCGGACCGCAGTGCGCGCATGGGGGATGGCGACGTTAAACTCAAGACCTTCCCCGTGAAACAGTGGGCATCCCCCGAGGCTACCGGGATCGATGGGCGCCCCGCAAAACTGCGGGCCAACGAACCGCCTCCCATCAAGTCGAGCCCCTACGCCACCAAGAGCTTCACCCCGGGTCGCGGCGGCGAGGCGGCCAAAATGCAGAAATCCTATCCGGTCGAGGGGAGCAAGTTCAGCGGGCGCGGCGCCGATGGCTTTGATACCGACACCGCCTCCAAGGCCTACGCGGACCGATCCGCCGCGGATCTTCAGGCGACCATCGACCGCACCCTGACCAAGACGCTCACGATGGAAGAGGTGAAAAAACTGCTCAACGAGCCGGGCTCCTCCCCCGAACCGACCGCCGAGGTCAAATCGCCCGAGACCTCATTGCCCGGGCAAGGGCAGGGGATCCTGCCCGGCGCCGGCGTCGGGACCGATCCCCGAGCCCAAAGAAAGCCCGGGCATCGCCTCCCCGCCCGGCGTTAGCCCCATCCCAGACGATAACCCGACCCCACCCATCTCCGGCACGGCAAGGCCGGGCCCCACCGGGGCAACCGGCGCCAACGAAGGAAAAGCCCCGGAGGCCGACGATGGCGATGCCGGCGCCAGCGCGATCGAGGGGGCGGATTCGCCCGTCCCCTCCGAAAAAACCATGTTCGTCGTCGCGACAAATTCGGGATAGTTCGCCAGCGACCCGGAAAACAGGATCGCCTGCCCGGGCCTCGGGCGCGCCACCCACGACGACAGCGGAACATCGACAAAAAACGCCACCTTCTCGCCGGGCATGACGATGGAGGTCCCCAGCGACTCCAGAAACTTCTTGTCCGCCGACCACTGGTACAGATCGTGGCCATCGGCCGATCTCGCCACCACGTCGATCCGTTGCGAGCTGGGAAAGGTCAGCGTCTTCGGCCTCTTGGAGATGTTCTTTACCACCAAACCCGCGCGGATCTGGGGCAACGCGGCGTTGGCGCTCGCGGGAACGAAGAGCTGCTCCGGCTCAAACACCATGGCGACCTCAAAATCCTTCCGGAATATCGTGTTGGCCCGGTCCACGCGCTTCGGGTCGCCAGAGAAAAGATTCAGTCCCTTGCCTCCCCCAGGATCAAAAAATTTCCTGGGAACCGTCTTCTTGCTCGGATCCACATCGATGGCAATGGCCCCATGCCAGCCCCAACCCAGACACGCCACCGCCAAGACCAACGTCCGCCTCATCCCGCTCATCATAGCAGCCCATGCGCGAATGCCAAGCACGTCACGCGCCTCGAAATCCTAGCCAAAACTGACTCGAAAATTGGGTCGCGATGTAGGCTGCGCCTTGGCGCACGCGGACCGTCGATTCGCCAGCGCGCGCCAAGGCGCAGCCTACCATTTTCCGCCCCGGTGGTGCCCCGCGTACGGGGCACGGGACCTGAAACTTCAAACCCCGGATCACGGGGATGGCGGGGATAATCTATTGTAATTCCATTAGTTGTGAACCAGGCGGTAGCCGCCGAGCTGAGGCAGTGACCCACTTTTTAACCTTCGGTGGCAGAGCGCAGCCCGGATTGTTCACGCACAGAGTGAACAATCCGCACGGAGTGCCGACACGAAGTGTCGGGGCTTGCCCCGACAACCCAATGGGTTGTCGGCCCTTCGGGCGGATCGATCACCACCTGGGTGATCGGTCCGGGCAGCGGCGACACCGCTTTGGCGTTCGCGAGTCCAAAGGGACCCATCGGCCGAATCGGAAGTTTCCCCCGCGTATGACCCGGCGCATCCCCTCCCCCAAGCCCCGGCTGGGAAACCCGCAAGAGGGACCTTTCCGTCGCCTGGCGAAAAATGTCCTGAACCGCCCATAATTCGCCTGATTCCAGGGCGTTACCAACGCCAACGAAACGCATTTTTCGTCCGATAAGACGAATCATTCGCGCTATTCCGACACTTTGGTCAAAAAAACCGCCAATTCATGCTTGCAGGATAATTAAGAAAACTTTTCCCTACGTATCCTTATGAAACGCTCCACTTATAGCTTTGCTCTTGTCCTCGTCGCCTCGTTGGCCGGTGCCGGGGAGATCGTCTCCGAGCGCGCCAAGGAACTGGAAAAGCTCATCGAGGATCAGGGCATCTATCTGGAGACCGCCAAGACCGGGGTGAAGCTCTCGGGCTGGGTCAACGCGAGCTACACGTACAACCTGAATGGCGGGGCCACGGACTCCGGCTGGAACGGCACCCCGATCCCCACCCCGCTGGGCATCGAGGACTCCAACGATTTTTCCGTGAACTCCGTGCGCCTGATCCTGGAGAAGGCGCTGCCCGAAGCGAACACGTGGGCGGCGGGCTTCAAGGTGGACCTGGTCTTCGGCGAAGACCAGAAGTGGGGTTTCGACAACGACCCCGGCCTGGGCGATGGCTCCGGCCCCCTCGCCATCGAGTTCGCCTACGTCACCCTGCGCGCGCCCGTCGGCAACGGCCTCGACTTCCAGGTCGGCAAATGGGAGGCGCTGCTCGGCTACGAGTACACCGACCGGGTGCAGAACGACAACTTCTCCTACAGCCTGCTCGCGTGGTTCCTCGAGCCCGCCACCCACACCGGCGTCCTGATGTCCTACCCGCTCAACGACCGGGTCACCGCCAACCTCGGCATCGCCAACGGCTGGAATAACTCCGACAGCGATTTTCTCGACAACAACGAGAACGGCGACGATGCCCCCTCGGACTGGGCCAAGCTCGTCACCGCCAGCCTCGACATCACCAGCCCCGGCGAGAACGCCGGCCTCATCCTCGGCGCCGCCTACTCGTTCGAGGGCGAGGGCTACTTTGGCAACGTCTCCAACGGCACCTTCGACGGCAGCGACACCACGATCGAGAACGCCGGCATCCTCGCCCTGAACATCAACGGCTGGTGGCAGCCGACCTTCGCCGCCGAGCGCCTCCAGCTCGCCTTCAACGCCGATCTCCTCAAGGCCACCGACAACCTCCACCGCACCGCCGGCGACCCGCCCTACGACCAGGACGAGAACTCCGCCACCGTCTGGGGCATCGCGCTCTACGCCAAATACCAGTTCACCGACATATTCTATCTCGCCGGCCGCGCCGAATACATGCACGCCGACGACGGCACCCTCTGGGTCGTCGATGGCCTCGTCCCCGACGGCCCCTCCGCCTCCATCGACCAGAACGAGGTCTACGTCTCCAACGCCGACCTCTGGGCCTACACCCTCACCGCCGGCTTCGACCTCTGCGACGGTTTCCGCCTCCGCCTGGAGTATCGCCTCGACGCCATCTCCAGCGACGGCGGCGACGACGGCGAGGCCAACTTCTTCGACAATAACCAGTCCACCCAGCACAGCTTCTCTATCGATGCCTCATACATGTTCTGGTGATCCCGGCCCGTGGGCCCACGGATCAACGTCGGGAACCACGCCATGAAACTCCGCGCAAAAACAGCCGTCCTGGTCGCCGGGACGTTCGTCGCCCTCATCGCGGCGCTCTATCTCGTCCTCTCCTCGACCTTCATCCGGAGCTTCGACGAGCTGGAACATTCGCAGGCCACCGAAGCCACGGGACGACTCCAGAAGGCCGTCCAAGAGAATCGAAACGCCATGCTGGTCCAGTTGACCGACTGGGCCACCTGGGATGATGCCTACGGATACGTTGCCGGAAAGAAGCCCGACTTTGATGAGGCCAACCTGACGCAGGCGATCCTCGAGACATCGACCCTGGCCTTCATGATCTTCACCGACGTGAAGGGCAAGATCATCCGGATCCACCACCCGGAGGGCAAACCCGTGCCCGATTCCTTCGTCCGGCAGATCGTCCCGGGCTCGCGCTTTCTCCAGCACGAAGGCGTTCCCCCCCCGCCCTGGCCCGATGGCCGACCACGGATCGGGGGCATCATCGACCTGGGTCCGGAAGGCGCCTACCTGGTTGGCGCGGTGAGCGTCACGGACGGCGAGGCGTCCGTCCCGCCCATGGGCACCCTGATATTCGGTCGCAAGATCGATGCGGATCTCTTGGAGCGATTCAGCCAGGTCATGCTCTCCGAAGTCACCTGCGACTTCCTCTCGTCGCCAGCGCTGGGGGCAAACTTCCGGACTGCGGCGGATGCGCTCCAAGACGAGGCGGCCACCCACATCGAGCTGATCAACGAGCAGCAGATGGCCGGCTACTGCCGCTTCGACGACCTGGATGGCAAGCCCACCGCCATCTTCCGCCTGGCGATGCCCCGGGACGTGTACCAGAAGGGCCAGGCCACCAAGCGGCTCTTCCTGATCAGCCTCGCGGTCGCCGGCGCGGTGTCGCTGCTGGTGACGCTCGCCCTGCTGGACGTCAACGTCATCAACCGCCTGCGCCGCCTCAGCCAGCAGGCCCTGGCCATCGGCCGATCGAAGGACTTCTCTGGCCGCGTCGCCACCCGCGGCTCCGACGAGCTCGCCGACCTCGGCGGCTCCGTCAACGAGATGCTCGGCGCGCTCCAGCAGGCCGAGGGCACCGTCCGCGCCGCCGGCGCCGAGATGGAGCGCATCCTCAACACCGTCACCGACGGCCTGTTCCTCCTCGACCGCAACCTCGTCATCGGCTCCCGTTACTCGAAGGCGCTCGAGACGATCTTCATGCGCCCGAACCTCGCGAACCAGCCCTTCCGGAGCCTCCTGGAGCCGGCGCTGCCCGCGAAGATCCTCGAGGCGACCGCCGACTACATGGCGATCCTTTTCGACCCCAACGTCAAAGAGAAACTCATCCAGACCCTCAACCCCCTCAGGGAGGCCGAATTCAACTTCCCCGGCGAGGGCGGCCTGTTCGAGACCCGCTACCTCGACTTCCGCTTCCGCAGGGTCATCGACAATGGCGCCATCACCGCGGTCATGACCTCGGTCAGCGACATCACCCGCAGCGTCACCCTCGCCCGGGAACTCAAGGCCGCCGAAGAGCGCACCAACCGCCAGCTGGAGATGATGCTCAGCATCCTCCACGTCGACATGGGCATGGTCCGCGACTTCCTGGGGGGCACCCGGGAAGAGCTCGCGATCATCGACGCGATCCTCCGGGAGGCGGTTCCCCACGGGGGCGACGAGGCCGCCATGTCCGGCCATTACCGGGATCGCCTCAGGCGCATCCAGCGCCTCATGCACGCCATCAAGGGCAACGCCGCGCTGATGAAACTGCGCTTCTTCGAGAACTCCTCGCACCTCATCGAGACCCGCCTTAAGAAACTCGCGGAGAAACCCGTCATCGGAGGACAGGACTTCCTCGGGGTCACGCTGGAACTCGCCACCCTCCACGACCACCTCGCCGAGGCCGAGGGCGTCATCGCGCGCCTGACCGACGCCCGCGCGCCGCGCAATGGCTCGGTCCCCGGCACCCCCCCTGGCAGCCGCCACCCCATCGTCTCCTCCATCGGCAACCTCGTCCAGGAACTCGCCGGCCGCACCGGCAAACAGGCCACCCTCCGGGCCGAGAACTTCGATGTCGACACGATCCCGTTCCGATCCAGGAAGGTCGTCACCGACATGATCGTCCAGCTGGTGCGGAATTCCATGCGCCACGGGATCGAGGAACCCGAGCTGCGCCTCCAGCGCAACAAGCCCGCCGAGGGCCGCCTCGACCTCTGGACCTGCGCCGACGAGAACTATTTCATCTTCGGGTTCCGGGACGACGGCAACGGACTCGACCCCGAACGGATCATGACCACCGCCGCGAGGCTCGGCATCGCCTCCCGGGACCAGACCCGAGGCTGGGGCCGAGACCAGGTCTACCAGCTCATCTTCCAGCCCGGCTTCACCACCGCGGGCGAGGCGAACACCGAGGGCGGCATGGGCGTCGGCCTGGATTTCGTCTGCACCCGGATCGCGGAGATGGCCGGATCCATCCTTGTGGAATCCGAACCGGAACAATATTGTCAGTTCTGGATCTGGATCCCCAAGCAGGCCGGCCAGGTCAACCAGCCCGACCGCATGGCTTTAACCGCAACCGGAACATAGCAACCGTGAAGCTCCTCATCGTAGACGACTCCAGCGTAGTTCGCCGCTCCATCCAGCGCCACATCGACAGCGGGCGCGTCACCGAGATCATCGAGGCCCGCAACGGCAACGAGGCCGTCAGCCTCTTCACCATGCATCGGCCCGACCTCGTGACCATGGACATCACCATGCCGGAGATGGACGGCATCCGCGCCGTCGAGGAGATCGTCAAGATCCGGCCCGACGTCCGCATCCTGATCGTCTCGGCCATGGCCGACAAGCACACCGCCATCCAGGCCGTCCGCAAGGGCGCCAAGGGCTTCCTCCTCAAGCCCTTCACCCCGACCGAACTCAACGAGGCCATCGACGAGATCTTCAACGACGGGGCCTGATCGGAGACCACACCATGAACGAGGGCGAGATCAAGGCGTTCGTCGATATCACCGTCAATTATTTCAATCAGATCGGCGGGGAGCCCGCCCGCGTCGAGCCGCCCTACATGCGCAAGCCGGGCGACTCCCCCATCCACGACTACACCGGCGTCATCGGCATCTCCGGCTCAAGGAAGGGCGCCATCTACTTCACCGCCAAATCCGAGTTGCTGGCCAGCGTCCTCAACGCGCACGGCGAGATCGAGATCACCGACGCCATGCTCGCCGACATGGTCGGCGAGATCGCCAACACCATCTCCGGCAACGCCCGATTCTACTTCGGCCACGAGTTCATGATCTCCGTCCCCGTGGTCCTCATGGGCCGACCCAGCGACATCCGCCTCCCCGACAACATACGGAGCTTCATCATCCCGATCTCGTGGCGGGAACAGAAGGCCCACCTCCTGGTCTGTCTGGAGAATTAGCGGAATTCCAGGAACTCGATCGGCGCGCCATCGTCGTCGATGAACGCGACCCAGACGCCTGGGAGCGGCTCGAAGGGTTCGACGATCACCTTGCGGCCCCGGATGGCGGCATCGAGGTCGGCGACCTTGAAGCCCACGTGCGGCAGGGTCTTGACCAGCGGGTGCATCGGGCTATCCGGCTCGAACCGCAGCCACTCGATCCCGTGCTCCTGTTTGGAGGCGTCCGTGATCCAGATCTTGGCCGATTCCAGATAGATCTCGTGCTCGTGCTTCGTCGCGGTCGGTATGCCGATGTGATGGTATTCTCTCGTCATGCCGCGATATTCGCGATGTCGGCCCGGGAGACAACCCGGAAACGTAGCCCATCTGGCGACAGATGGGCCCGCGCGCCCAGCCCGTCCAACCAAGGTCTTGCGACCTTGGCGACAACCCGAACTCTCAACACGGCCGCAGCACCCACGCTTCTGGCGCGCACCGTTCCACGACGCGAAGCCCGAGATTCACCCATGGGCCACAGCGATCGAGCACGACGCTGTCGGCGCTGGCCACGACCGCCTCGCCGCGCGCCAGAAAAATCGCCGGCGGGTCCTACGGCCCGCCCCCCAGCGCCTTGACCGCCGGTTCCAGCGCGAACCGCAGATACATCGCGTTCCCCTTCGGCCGAACCCCGCCCTTCTGCGACGCCGCCGCCAACACCCGTTCCATCGTGGCGAGCGCTGGCCTAGCCTTCACCCCCAGGAGCTGCAGCGTCCTCGCCGCGTGCACCGAGGCATCGCCCTGATCGCCGCACAGCGCGTCCTCCAGCACCGCGAACGCCCTCTCGCCCGCGCCACGCGCTATCAACGCACCCGCGGCCTCGATCCTCACCGCGACCGACGAATCCCCCAGCGCCTTCTCCAGGGCCTTCCCGACCCCTTCGCTCGTCTCCCCTCCCGCCCTCAGGCCCACCACCGCCCAATACCTCACCGCCGCATCATCATCGCCCAGAAGCGCCAGCTGCTTCCCCGTCACGCCCTCCCGGCCCACCAGATCCGCCGCCGCGAAGATCTTCGCCACCGGCACCGTCCCCGCCGCGGCCAACTCATACGGCGTCGTCCCTTCGATCCTCGACCACAGGTCCGACTCCGGCACGAAGCCCAGATCCCGCGTCTCGGCAACCCAAGACATCAACCTCGCCCGCATCGTCTCCAGCACCGGCGCCCGCTCCGGTTCCCCGGCCAGATTCTTGATGAGGAACGGATCCGCCCCGACATCGTACAATTCCTCCACCGCCCGCGTCGGCGCGGTATACACCCGCGGCCCAGGCCCCAACTTGCCCTCCTTCTCCAACCGGATGAGCTCCTGCCGCATCGGCGACTGATCCGAAAACCCCTCCGGCGCCGCGTGGGAAATATGGGGGTAGAAATTCCTAGTGTACAAGAATCTCCCGTCCCGGACACAGCGCGCGGTATCGATGGCCTCGTCCACCCTGTCCCTCGCGCCAACCAGATACTCCGGACCCGCGCCGACCGCCCCGCCGAGGAAGGCCTTGCCCTGCATGTGCTCCGGCGCCGGCAACCCCGCCAGCGCCAGCACCGTCGGCGCAAAATCCACGAAACTCACGAAGCGCTCCACGGCGGAACCCGCCGGGGCAGGCGCCATCGCCTTGAACTTGTCGGGGATTTTCACCAGCAGCGGGACCCGCAGGCCCGTGTCCAGAGCCACCCGCTTGTGCCTCGGCATGCCCGCCCCGTGGTCGCCATAGAAAAACACGATCGTGTCGTCCGCCAGCCCGTCCTCCTCCAATTCGCGCAGCAGCCGCCCCGCGTGCTCATGGTCCATCATCGAGATGTTGTCCGCGTACCGCGCCAGCATCCTCCGGACCTCTTGGGTGTCGGGGTAGTACGGTGGCACGGGGGCCTTGGCGGGATCGTGCCGCATCGCCCCCGGCAGCCCGGCCAGCCGTTTCCTGGCCTTCTCCTCCGCCTCGATCGTCGTCGGCGCCTGGTGCGTCCCGACATAATTGAACACGGCAAAAAACGGCTGCCCCGGCCCCCTCCCGCGCCAGTGCGCCTTGCCATTGCACTGGTCCCACGAGGCCGCGATGATCTCTTTCTCCCGGCTCGTGTTGTAATCCGTCTTCGCGTTGTTGGAGCAGTAGTACCCCGCCTCCCGCAGATGCGACGGGAATCCCTTCATCCACTCCGGGATCGGTAGCCCAGACCTCAGGTGCGGCGTCGCCAGCGACGTCGCGTAGACCCCCGTGATCAGGCACGACCGCGACGGCGAGCACGCCGGCGCCGTCGCGAACGCCCGCGTGTACCGCAGCCCCCCGGAGGCCATCTTGTCCAGATTCGGGGTCGCCGCGTAGCCATCCCCATAGCAGCCCAGGCTCGGGCTGATGTCCTCCGTCGTGATCCACAGGATGTTCGGGCGATCCGCCGCGATCGCCTCGCCGACCGCCCCCACGCACAGCAACAAAGACGCGGACAGTATCGAAGCGCGCCCCGCCCTGGATCGTGATCGGCAGGCCGCGCGGTTGTTTGCGGCCACCAATGAAGCCGAGCGCATCAACTGATCCGCGATGCAACGGCCCTTCACCGATTTTTGCAGATCATCCACCAGCCGCATGACCCGCAACGCAAACGCCTTCGTTCGATCCTTCAGTTCGTTCCTATCCATGGCCAAATGCTCGATCTTCCATCAAAGAGGGGCCGGGACTCGAATCACGCGAAATTGATGTTACCAGCGATGCCGCCTTCGCCCGAACGATCGATCAGCCGGAGGAGGTGGCCTTGTTCCGCTACGGCCGAACGCCGGCGAATCAAGATGATGAGACCCGGGTGAGATCGGTCCCTCGCCAAACGAAGGAAATCGTCCCGATTGCACGTGACCATCACGCGCCCCGTAGCGATGGCGTGACCGAAAACCTCGTCATCGTCGCTAGTGATTGGGAGGGCGTCCCGCAGGACCACCACGTCATGTCCGTGACGCAGCAGCGCATCCGCGACAGGGCGAGGGACGTCGTGGTCGACGAAGAACTTCACATTTCCGCCGCCTGGGTTTGAGCCACCGCCAGCGATTCGACTTCCGTCCGGTGATCTTCGTAGTACGCCAGGCACTCATACACCTGGGCGCGGCTCACATCGGGGAAGCGACCGGAAATCTCATCCACGGAGCAGCCCAGCAAATGATAAGCCACAATATCATGGACCCCGATGCGGGTGTTCTCGATGCACGGGTGTCCACCTCGAACGCCCGGGGTCGAGACTATGTACCGGTACCCAGTCGCAGTGCTCATACGGATAGGAATTTGGTTTCGGCGGCCCTCCCGGCACACCGCGCGCCCAGAAGAC
>CAZYWZ010000070.1:0-34807 GCA_964651705.1 uncultured Verrucomicrobiales bacterium | reverse complement strand
AGTGGCTGGTTTTGATGTGACCGGTCCTGGCTGGTTTTGAGTGACCGGCGACACCCGAACGGTCTCCACCAGCTTCGCGTGCGTATCGAGCCAACTGGTGCCGCCCCAGTTCCCCGCCGATGGCGTCACCGGCCACATCGCGGGCAGGTGCTGGTTCGCCTCGCGCCCGGGTCGCCGGTCGTGCTCCGCGAGCAAGACGTACGCCTTCTCCTCCTCCGTCAGTGGCCAGCCCGTCAGCTGGGGGTCCATCTTGCCCTCGTTGTACGGGGCATACGGGTAATCCAGCGCGCGGGCGACCGCAACGGCCGCGAGCAGATTCAAGATCAATAGAGATTGTTTCATCATCACGACTATCACCTCCTGGGTCCAATCGCGGACTATTGCATTTTTCCCCGCCGCTGGCGTGTCGCAAAAATTTTGACGTGGGCGAACTGAATTGGCTTCCAAGCGCCACACCGAAGGCGATGGCATCTTGACAGCAGAGAAACTGCTGTCACGATGCAAACATGAGGACGACGGTAACCTTGGAGCCCGACACGGAGGCGCTGCTTCGCGAGGCGGTGCAGAGGACGGGGCTATCTTTCAAGGAGGTGCTGAACCTGGCGGTACGACAGGCCCTCGGCGGGTTGGCGCCCGGCCAGAGGCCGACGGTGGAACCCCTGTTCCCTGCGCCGTTTCCGAGTGCACTGGCGGGTGTCAGTTTCAATCGGCTGGCTGACGCGCTGGATGACGACGAGACGCTGCGGGAGCTGGGGTCGTGATTATTCCCGATCTGAACCTGCTGCTGTACGCGTACAATCCGCACACCCCGCAGCATGGAAAGGCGAGACGCTGGTGGGAGGGCACCATGCAAGGAGACGAACTCATCGGTTTGCCCAACGAGATATGCCTCGGATTCGTCCGCATCGCGACACACCCGAGGCTTGGCGGCGCGACCATCGATCTGGGGAGGGCGCGGGCCGTGGTCGAAGGGTGGCTGGGCCTTCCCCAGGCGCGGGTCCTGATTCCGCGGCCAAACCATTTCCAGTCGGCGATGGACCTCCTGGCGCGGACGATGGGCACGGGCGCGCTGGTTTCCGATGCCTCGCTGGCCGTCTATGCCATTCACAACCGCGCCACGCTATGCTCCAACGACTCGGATTTCGCTCGTTTTCCGGGACTGCAGTGGACGAACCCTTTGCTTTGAATGGCCCTCCGCTCGCTCATCCGCCAGAGGCGAACCGCGCGGAGAACGCCGATGCTCCCGGGCCTGCTGGCGTGCGCCCTCTCGCTGGCGGGCGAGCGCGGATGGTGCGACATCCGGGTCACGCGGGTCGATATCGACGGCAGCGCCCGGGAGATCGCCTCGGGCGACTCGCGCCCCCGCCATCGCGCGCTACAAGAATTCCGGACAGTGGCCGCGCGCTTGATGCGCGACGGAGACATCACTTCAGCCGCCACCGATCCTTATCCTCGAGCACCGATCGCGCTTCATCGCCCCGCAGCCATGCCAGCGCGTCGGCATCCCTCCGGAGGTACGCATCCCAGAAGGCGGTGGACAGCGCGAGGATGGCGCGATGGTGGTTCGGGTTGCGCCCCATCTGGTCGCCAGGCAGCGCGCGATCGGCGAACGCGGAGTGCTCCGCGTCAAACAGGACGAGTTCGTACTTGTCGCCCTTCGGCAGCGCGGGAAAGACGGCGAGCCGAGACGCGACATCGGTGTCGCCGATCACCGCGACGTCGCGCGTCCCGGTCATGAGCAGCCATGGGATTCCGACAGATCCGAATGCGGCGGCGGCGTCACCGCGTTTCGGGCCGCTGGGGCTGAATGCGATCGCCGCCCTGATCCGCCCATCGGTGAATCGCGCGCCGACCCAGGGGAACGTCTGGCCGCTCACGGCCTGGGTCGTCACCGCGCCAAACGAATGGCCGGACATCCCCACGCGGGCCAGATCTAGGCGACCGCGCAAGGGATGTCCCCGTGACCCATTCCACTCCGTTAGTCTGTCGAGCACCGCCGGGACGTCCATGACGCGGAGCATGAAGTTCTTGCCCGAGGCGGCCTCGCGCATGGCGGCCATGCGATCCGCGATGGGCTGTTCCCTCCACACCGACTCATCGCTGCCCGGATGCTGAAGAAACACCGCCACATAGCCGCGCGCGGCCCAATGCTCCCCGAGATAGGCGCAGCCCTCGCGGCTACCGCCCAAGCCATGGCTGAAGAGCACCACCGGAGCCGCATTGGTTCCGGCCGGCAGATACACGCGCAACGGGATCTCCCTGTCTCGGCCCGGGTCGCGCGCCGCCAGGTCCTCGCGCGCGACGGCGATCCCTTCGGGCGTCGCGAGGGGATCGTAAGTCGCGCGCACGGCGCACGTCCCGAGGCAGATACCCGCCAGCGAAAGGGCCACCAGACCCCCGCGCACCCGGCGTCGCACCAGATCTCTCATACTCCCCTATAAACGCCAGAAGACCGCCGCGGTTGCGCGCCACGTCGACAATTCCGCAACCAGCGCGTGCCGGTGCGATCGCCGCAATAGAACTGGGAGTGGTTGATCGTGGCCCGCCAAGCCCTTTTTGGAACGATCCCGCGATCGCGGTTCGTGCGGCAACCGGGTTTGGCTACTCCAGCGTGGGATGCGCGATCTCGCCGCGCAGCTGGGCCTCGCCGCCCTCCTGCTCGAAGACCCCGTAGAACATCGACACCGAATCTAGCCACAGCGTCAGGCGGTGGAAATCTTCGGCGGAGAGGGCCACGTCGTGATGGCCCTTGGCCAACATCTCGACCAGTCTCGAGGCGCGCGCGCCGAACTTGCCCGATACCGTGCGGTAGTGGTCGCCGTAGCTGGTGAAGCCATGTCCGACGAGGCTGTTATAGGATGCGTAGAACTTGTTCTCGATCGGATCGCGTTTCAGGTTGGGCGCCTTCCCCGGGTGTCGCTCGTGGCAGGCGACGCAATTGCGATCGAGCACGGGCTGGACGAGCCTGGGATAGGAGTACGGGAAGGAGCCGTCGACATCCGGCTTGGGCTCGGAGGGCGCGCGCCGCAGGGCCAGCGGCATCGCGACGGCGGTGGCCGCGCGGTGTTTTGGTTCGTGGCAACCCTGGCAGACGAGGTTCTCGCCATGGCGGACCGCGGTGCCCGACCGCATGGATTGGATCGCCATGCCGCGATCGTCGACCAGCTGGAAGAATAGCTCGCGATACGCGGGCACCTTGAAATAGGCGCTGCCATCGGCCTCGACGGGCACGGTGCCCAGCACCCATCGGGCGGGCACGATAGAATCCCCGGCCTCGGCGACGCGCTTGCCGGTCTGGTGGGGGGCCGCCTTGCCCGACGGCACCGAACACGGAAGGAGCTGATAGATCCGGAGTTCCTTGGCGCGCATCCCTTTTGGCCAGGGTCGCATCGTCTCATGGACATTGATGACCGCCATGGTTCCCTCTCCGGTATCGCCGGGCTTGACCGGCCGAGAGCCTTGGGCCAGCTGGGTGTTGACCGTCACCGGCGGCCTTGGGGTCGGGCGGAGCGGTATCGGGTTGGAACAGCCGATCTCGGGATCGCGGTAGAGGATCTCCCTATTGCCGAAGGCATCGACGAGGTAGATGCCGTAATTGCCCGGGGCGCGCCCGGTCCTGGGGCCGAGCATCGCCGCGTCATACACGCAGAGGTGATACTTCTCGCCCAGCGGCCACGCGGTGCCATACGCCTCTTTGCCTCCCTGGCTCTCGGGGAATCCGACATCCGGGGTCAGCCGACGGACCGGGCCCATCGCGTCGTCGTCCTCGACGCGCGGGTCGATGATGACGAGTGAGCCGAAGGCCTGCCCGTGGTGCGGCGCGGCGGTGGCGACGTATTTCGGCGAGCCGGGGATCGGCCGGACATTGAGCTCCATGTCGGCGCGCCGGGCACGCACCGCGAAATTGCTGTGGAGCGCGCGCGGGTCGGTGCCATCGAGCCGCGTGATCCACGGGACGTGCGCGACGCAGCCGTGGCGGTCGACATAATCCCAGCGGGTCCATACGATGCGCCCATCGTGGGTCACGCTGGGGTGCCACTCGTTGCTGTCGTGGATGCTGAGCAGGTTGATCCCCGAACCATCGGGCCCCATGTCGTAGAGGTTGTAGAGCGGGCAGGCCCGGCCGCATCGGAGGTAGCCGCCGCGCCGCTCGCTGATGAACGCCACCCGCCCATTTGGCAGCCAGCACGGGTCGAACTCGTTCCACGTGCCATCGGTGAGCTGCTCCAGGCCGGTGCCGTCGACGTTGACCTTGAAGATGTGATAGCACCGCCCGGCGTCCCAGTGCCCGCGGGATGGGTCGGTGTGGAATTTCTGGTCGCGGTCGCCCCGGCACTCGGCGTAGGCGAACAGGATCTGCCGCGCGTCGTAGGACAGCGCGGGAGACAGGAACGCCCCGCCCTCGGTCTCGTCACCGGAGAGCCAGGTGTGCCCGTCCCAGCGCAATTGGGCCATGGCGCCGTCGCCGCCGATGAGCCGCTGGCCCTTGAGGCGGCCTTTCGTGACGACGGCTTTCGCCAGCACGTCGCGCGCCGCGGGATCCGGGCCGAACGGATCCTCCAGGATGTATAGGCCGCCACCGGGCCGCGCCGCGATGCCGTAGAACTGATCGCACATGTGGTTGAAGATGGCCCGGTGGCGCTTGACGAAGAGGATGCCATCAAAATCCAGCAATGGATTCGAGAAGGCGATCCGGCGGCGCAGCGCGCAAGCCTCGTCGAACAGGGCGCGGCGCGCCGCGGGCTCCGTCACGGGCGTCCCCGCATTCCGTCGCTGGAGGGCCTGGAGCGGCCCCTCGAACCGCGAGGCCCCAAGGTCCGCGCACAGCGCCGCCGCCCTCCGCAGCACGATGTCGGCGGGATCCCGGTCGGAATCCAGCACGAGCGCGGCCGGGTGGAATGTCTCGGCGGCGAACTTCTGGAAATCCGACCGCTGCTGGATATCGCGGGACAGGGCCGCGAATTGGGTGTCGAGTTCTTCGGCCCGCATCTCGGCCGCGGTCAGGGGGCGCGGGCGATCGCCCGACAGGACCTGGAAGCGGGCGACGCCATTGGCCCGGTCCTTGTCCTCCCCGACGAAGGCCTCGAATCGATCGTACTTGCCGTCGATCCTGAAGCGCAACTCGCTATCGGCGTGCGCCCAGAAACCATCCGCAAAGGTGCGGTCGCCGACGCGGAGGGGATGACCCATCCAATTCGTATTGACCAGCAACCGGCCCCAGCCAACGCTGACCGCAAACGGGCGCAACCCCGTCAGCGCCGTCACCGTGCCATCGTTGGCGATGAGTCGCGGCTCGCCCCAGATGTTGCAGTTGGCGACGCCCTTCTCGCAGGAAGCCAGCAATCGCAACACCCTTACGCCGGCAATGTCGACAGAGACCTTTTGCGCCGGCCCGTCGCCGGGCACCGGCCCGCTATCGTACGGCTGGAACTCTGCCGCGGCGACCCGCGCCGCGGTTCCGATCAACATTACGGCGACCGCCACTTCCCGCATCGCCGCACCTTATGCCGAACCTGCCGGTGTGGCGAGACCGATCCCCCGCGTCAGAAGATCCCCCGGATGGCCTCCAGCATCATGGTACCCTCCCCGCGCGTCGGCGCCACGATCCCGCCCTCGCCGAACTCGTTCCACGCGTAGATGGTGAAGGCGGGCTGGCAGGTGCCATCCGCGCGCGGCAGGCCGAGGCGCGGGTATTTCTGGAAGTCCTCCTTGATCGCCCGGAGTTCCTGAGCCCACTCTTCGCGCGCCGGAAACTTGAAGAAGGTGCGGTGGTGGTCATCGGCCTTGGGGTGGGTCCACGGGCGCGGGTTCCACCCCGCGGCGAGATATGGCATCCACGGGATGGGGTCGTCCGCGTGGGACGCCCGCGCCTCGCGCGCCGGCCCCGCGAGCCTCGCGTAGGGGAATTCCTCCTCCCGCGGCCCGGCATCGGGAACGCTCATGTAGGTCGCGGTGAAGTCGAACAGCCTCGCGACCAGATAGGCCGGTTTCACGGAGTTGGCGGCCATGATCCCGCCACCGACGCACACCTCTCCCACTCCCGCCTCGCGCGCGGAGGCGCGCAGATGGTCCAATCTTCGCCGGCACAGATCCAGATCGCGATCGTGGGTCCTCAGGAACTGGTCGGCCCCGTGGACCTTGAAGATGGGTCGGCCATCGACGCGCAGGTAGCTGGGGTGCTTCATCGCCGCCACCCAGGTCTTCACGCAGGAGGCCCACTCCACGTCGTTCGTGGCGCGGTACACCGTCGCGTTGCAGTACTCGATCATGAAGCGCATCCGGCCCGAGTTCGTGGACGCGAGAAAACAGTCCAACCCGCGGTTCAGAAGCTTCCCCGTCACCTCGTGCGGCGTGCCGGGCCGCGGGAAGTACCAGAGGATCGAGAAGAAATCCACGCCGTGGTCCGCGGCGGCGGCGATCTCCCGGTCCATGGTGGGCTGATCGTTGTACTCGCCGAGCAGGGGCACGCGCCCGGGGAACTGCGGCCGCCAATCCGGCTCGTTGGTGGACCAGCCTTTCCCGTGCCATTTGTTCGGCTGCGATTCCCACCAGCCCGCGAAGTAATTCACGCCCACCAGGACGTGGCCGGTGTCGCGCTCCGCCGCCGCGCACGCCTCACGCGGAAGGCACAGCGCCATCGCGATGGCCGCGCCGACTTTAAATTTTCGGCCCGTAGCCACGGTCGTGAGAACGTGGACGCGCTGGCTGAGTGCACGGGCCCATCCGTGACCGGATGGGCTACGAGCATCGTTCCCGGGCGGCATCCCAACGCGCGGGACAAGGGATCTGGATCGAACGGCCCTCACGGCTTCAGCGGAAACACCTTCACGTGGTCGTATTCGCATCGGGCCGTGTGCCCCATCTGCCGCAGGCCAACCCAGCCAGTGTGCGTCCAGGCGGGGCCGTGCGACTTGCCGTCGTCGTCGAACGCGACAGAGATGATATCGTCGACCATCAGGCGGATGGTGCCGCCCTTCTTGTAGAGCCGGATGGTCTGGAACGCCGCCGCCGGCGCATCGACCACGAGGTCGGGGCCGGTGGCGACCAGCGCGAAGCCCCGGTTCTTTCGCACGTTGGCGGTGCCGCGATCGCCGGCCCAGTACGAGATGTGGTAGTTGTTCAGGTCGCCGCTGTGGTACTGCTTGAACAACCCGTCGCGCGGCTGTAGCGCCGGATCGAAGAGGCTCTCGCCACGAATCCCGCGCGCGTTGAAGAAGACGATGTTGAGCCCGCGTTTCCGATCTTGGGGCCGCACGCTGAATTCCAGCAGGAAATCGGCGGGCATCTCCTTCGTCAGCCAGCAGACGAGGTGGTTGTCGGTCGGGGCCGGTTTCTCGCCGCCGGGCTCGCTCTCGAGCACCAGCTTCCCATTCTCGATGCCCATGCGCTTGCCGCCCTCGAGCCTCCAGCCCTCCAGCGCGGCGGCATCGTCGAACGTCGTCTCATACACCGGACGCCCCCAATCCACATCCTTTGGCACGAACCGTTGGCCGACGGAGGGGTGTGGCGGGGGTTCCGGTTTGGCGGCCTCGCCGCGCCCGACACACGGCAACAGCGGCAGGACGCCGACGGACAGCCGGACCAGATGCTTGGCTATCGGCACGGCCCGATGTTGCCGTCAACGGGCGCTGGGTTCAACCGTCGATTGCCCGCCGCGGGCCCCGCGGTGGGGACATGGCCGGCAAGGAGGCGGCCGTCTTTGGACTGCGGTGGCAGAGCGCAGCGGCGACACCGCTTTGGCGTCCGGCGAAGCCGTAACCCGCGCGCCAAACTGTCTTTCAAAAATTTGGTCGGGCCGTAGGGTCATGGGCAATAGTAATCGGCACTCCGCCCATGGATGAGGTCTTTTTTCCCGACTGGCCGCTCGCGCCAAACAACTACCTGACGTTTGGTCTATTGGTGATTGCGGGCGTCCTGAGCGGGCACTTCATCCGGCGTCTGCGCTGGGCGCCGAGCATCACGGGTTACATCCTGGTCGGGCTGGTGCTCGGCCCGCACGCGCTCAACCTCGTCACGGCGGAGATGCTGGATGCCGCCAAGGTGTTCATCGATGTGGCGATCGGGCTAATCCTCTACCAGCTCGGTTTGTCCCTGGACATCGGGAGCGTCTCGCGCCGGGGAGAGCTCCTGCTGGCATCGCTGGCCGAATCGGGGCTGACCTTCGCGCTGGTCGCTGGCGCCATGTTCCTGTTCGGGCTATCCCTGCCGGTGGCGCTGCTGGTCGGCGCGATCGCGATCTCGGCGTCGCCCGCGGTTCTGGTTCATGTCGCGCGGGAGGTCCGGGCCCAGGGGCCGGCCACGGAGGCCGCGCGGGTGCTGGTTGCCCTGAACAACGTCATCTCGTTTCTGGCCTACAGCGCGGTCCTGCCGCTGGTGCATCAGGTCAACGAGGCGCCCTGGCAGGTTGCCATCTTCCATCCCGTGTATCGGCTGCTGGGCTCGTTGCTGTTGGGCGTCGTCATGGCGGTGGCGACGGTGCACATCGGGCGCTGGATCTCCAAGGAGCAGGAGTATCGGCTGGCGCTGGTGGTGGGCGCGGTGATCCTGGCGCTGGGCCTCGCCCGGGCGCTGCATTGCTCGGCGCTGTTCACGCTGCTGGTGCTCGGCATCATCGTGCGCTCCTACGACCGGACCGACCAGCGGCTCCACGCGGTCGAGATCGGGCCACCGACCGAGATCCTGTACATCGTGATGTTCGTGGCCGCCGGGGCCATCCTGAAGTTGGATTCTCTGGGCTCGGTTGGTCTGGCGGCGCTCGCGCTCGTCCTTCTGCGCGGGCTTGCGAAGTGGGGTGCGGTTTCGCTCATCCTGCGCCGCTCTGGCATCGCGGCCCCCGTCGCCCAGGCGACGGGGCTGCTGCTCTTGCCGATGGCGAGCCTCGCCATCGGCCTGGCGACGCGAACGGCCCAGCTGTTTCCCGAGCTGGCCGCCACGGCGTCGGCCATCGTCCTGGGCGCCGTCGCCGTCCTTGAGACCATTGGCCCGCCGATTACGGCACTTGCCTTTCGTCTCGCCGGCGAGACGGGGAAGGCCCGCGCCGCAGTCGTGCCATCGGGCGGGCCTCACTCTTCGTATTCGACCTCTAATTGCGGCGGCGCCCGTCCCTCGCGCGAGACATAATCGACGCCATCGGTGTTGGCGGGATCGATGGCCAGGGCGATCTCTTTGGCGGCGTCGCATTTCAGTTCCAGCGGTATGCGCAGGAGATCCCGGGATTCCACCTTGCCGATGTGGCCCACCACCGGGCCGAGGGCGGGCCGCCTGGCATAGCTCAGTCCCTGCTCGCTCCACTCGCCTTCCACCAGGCGCACCTCGCCACCCCGGGACGATGGGTTGCCCGCATTCTGGATCACCAGCCATGCCGCCACCGCGCGGCCCGGAATCTCGGGACGAAACTTGAGGTACGCGATCGAGTGCGCGTCGTCCCCCATGGCCTGGTTGCCGCCATCGACCATCAGCGTGACGGCGTTGCCCTTGCCCGCACCCGCCGACCGGGCGCTGGCGCTCGCATCCTCGCAGGCGGTGACCACGACGCGCCCTCGCCGCCCGAGATACTCGATCGGCCCACGCGCCTCGGTCTCCATGGAGCCATCGGCGTTGACGAGCCTCGCCACGAGGTCGTGCGCCTTCGCGGGTCGCCCTCGCGGCGCCTCGATTTTCGCCGCGACCATGGCCCTGTCGCCATTCGCCCGCAGGCGGACCTGGGTCCGCGCGGGCGAGACGTGAAAGCCCTCGGGCACCGCGAGTTCCAGGGTCCCGTCGAAGGCGACATCCCTGTGGTTGGCCATGGCGATCTCGAGCTCGGCCGCCGGTTTCGCGTCGTTGAGGATCGCGCGCGGGATGGCGACCCCGACCGCCGCCATCTTCTCGCGGACGATCTCGATGGCCTGCAACATCGGTCCCGCCTTCGGCCCAGGGGCGCCCGCCGCCGAGAGGAACTCGACCGCGAGAATACCGTCCGCGCGCACGCCCCCGAATTCCTTGACGACCGCCCGCCCTGGGCCACCGGCCTCGGCCACCGGATCGAACCCGGCCGCCACGGTCTTTCCCTGCAGCCCAATGTCAAAAACCCGCTCTCCGGGCGCGGCCCCGTCGATTTCTGCGAAATGCAACCGGACGCGATACAGGCCTTCGCCATCGCCCGGCGCCAGCAACGGGATCTCGATGCGGCGGAGCCCACGATAGCCCGAGGCCAGCAGCCAGGGGTCCGGGCTCGCCTCGATTGGCTCGAATTCGGTGCCCCGGACAAATGTGCCGCCTCCCGGATACGTGGTCACCGTGGCCTCGAACCCGAGCACCAGCGATCCGGTCGGCCTGGGATACGCGAGCCAGACGGTGCCATCGCCCGACCGCCTGTCTCCCGGCGCGCCAAGATTCAGCGCCAGGTGCCTCACGGGCAACACGCCACCCACCAGGCTGGTCTTCGCCCAGGCACGCTCGCGTCGACCGGACGAGAGAACCACGGTGCACATGGTGGGAAAGGGGCACATGCAACCGGAGCTCGCCTCGGGCACCATCGCCAGCCCCCCCGCGACGATGAAGTTGATCCAGCATCCCGTCCGCTGCCCGCTGAAGTGCATCGTCCCGAAGTCGTGTTCCAGATCCCAGTAACCGAGGTGCCCCGATCGGAAGAACATGACATTCTGTGCGGCGGCGGGCGGCCCGCAGTGGTGGCCAGGGCGCGGGAACTGCCACGGCTCCTCGTATCCCGTCACCGGGTTGACGCGATCCCGCTGCTTGCCCGTGCGCAGGTCGTAGGCCCACGGCTCGGCGTGCAGCGTGTCGCCCACGATCAGGGGCCGGACGCGATAGCCGACCTTCTTGTCCCACAGGGGCCTCCCATCGCCCGCGTCGAGCGCCACGATCCTCCGGGACTGGAACTGTCCCGCAAAAAAATCTTTCCAGTAATGCCCGTCGGTATAGACGCCGAAAATCACGAGGGTGCCGCGGGCGGCCATCGTCCCGAGCGAACTCCAGTAGAGTCCGCCGATCCCGCCGGTCAGGTCGACCGGGCGCTCCCAGATCTTCCTCCCGGTCCGGGCGTCCAGGCACACCGCGAATCGCACCGCCGCGTCCTTCATGGCGCGCTCGGCCTCCTTCGGCTTCATGCCTTCCAGGCGGTCTTGGAGAAGGGCGAGCCGTTGTGCCGATGTCGCCGCGCGGTCCTCGACCGCAAAGATCCTCCCACCGGCAATCGAGATCGAGGGGTGAGGAATCCCGGGCCCCTGATACTGCCAGCGCGTGGCGCCGCTCTCGATGTCGAGGGCGAAGAGCCGATCGCAGGTGCGCCCCCCCGCGGTCGCACTCCCGAAAAGCAGGCCGCCATCGACCGCGACGTATCCCCAGCGCCCGGCTCCCCCCTCCGGCAGGCGGTACTCGCCCAGGCGCTTGCCATCGCGCGCGCCGAGCCGGAGACAGCCCGATTCGTGCGCCACAAAAAAGCTTTTCCCGTCGGAGGCGAGATTGCTGCAATCATGGGAGACGAGTTCCCTGACGACCTTCGGGAGGTCCCGGCGCCAGAGCTGGAGGCCATTGTAGGCGTCATAACCCGCGACGGCATCCTCGGATTGGACGAGGAGAACGCCATCCGCCGAGAGTGGTCCGGCGGCGCGGCGGTGGCGACTGATCATCTCCAACGGCCCGGGCCTGCCGAACCACAGGAGCCCCAGCGGACAATGCAGGGCCGAGTCTCGGCCGCCCGCCGTGTTTCCCGCATCGGCATACGCGTGCGTCCAATCGCCGGCACCCGGCAGGGCCCCGCGCCGATACAGCACCCACTTGCCGCCAGAGAGCACCGTGGCGCCGGGGAACTCCCCCTGCGGCAGAAGCGCCCGCGGGGCTCCCGCCGCGCCACCGCCAAGCATGACCACGCCCCCGCAAGGTTTCAGCACCCGCGATATCTCGCCGGCATCGATGGCTCCCGCCTCCCCGCCCAGCAGACGCTCGCTCACGATGAGGTTGGCGAAGTAGTCCGAGAATGGCAGCGCGCCCGGATCGGCTCGATCCACGGAGACCCGGGAGCCCAGGAGTCCCTCGGCCCCGAGCAGTGCCCGCGCCCCCGCAACGCGCGATGCCTCCGGATCGATCGCGCAAATGCTGAGCTCCGTGCGCCTGGCAAGTTCCGCGGCGAGTCGGCCGGTCTTCGATCCGAGCACCAGGGCATAGCCGCGTGTCACGCCAGACTCCCGGATGATGGTCTCCGCCGCGTCGGCGCAGACCTTGCCCCAGGCGGGATCCGGCGCGACGGCCGGTCCCGTCGGCACGTCCTCCACGGGTCCCGTGACCTCGCTCCCACCCGCGCCAAAACAGTGGATCGCGCCCGTCGTCGTGCTGACGAAGAGCCTGCCATCCGCCACGGCCAGCCCGCGCGCCAGCCCATCGACCGCCGCCTCCCAGAGCATCTTCCCCCGCCTCGAATCGATCGCGACCACCCGACCATCGCCGCCGGCGAAAAGCGTGTCCCCGGCAATGATGAGCGCTTCGGGGCACTTGCAGGCTAGCTCCCAGAGCTGGGCCGCACCCATCGCCTCGCCCGCCTGGTTCCACGCCGCATCGAGTTCCGTGCGGCCCTCGCGCAGTCGTTCCACCTCCCGCCGCGCATCATCGAGCTGCCTTCCGGCGAGCTCGATCTTCTGCTCCAGGGGCGCCCTCCCGGGGTCCTGCCTTCCCATCTTTTCGAGCGCCCCCTGATCCGCCGCGAGGGCCTTGGCGATCTTGGCCTCGGCGCCCTCCGCCGCGCGGCACTCGACCGCAAATTGCCGCATCTGCTCGCGCAGGGCGAACCGCTTGACGCTTGGCGCGGCGTAACCCTTCCTGTCGAGGGCCGCGATCGCCCCGTCGGTCGCCAGATAAAATATGCCGTCCCGCACCACCAGCTGGCGGCCGCCCAGCCACGCCGTCTTCTCTTTCTTGTCCGCCCTGTACGCGATGATCTCCTCGGTGCCCGTGTATAGCTGGCCACCATCCAGCAGCGCCGGGCCACCGCCGATCGTCTTGCCAAATGTGGCTGCCTGCAGGTATTTCCCCGACTCTCGGTCGAAGGCGCCCGGCGAGACTCGTCCCAGGGGCACGAACAGGCGGGACTCGGACGCCAGCAGGTAGCCCTGCGGCGACACGATGCTCTCGGTCATCTCACCACAGGTGTCATTGCGCCAGACCGGGCGCCCATCGGCGGCGGCCACCGCCTCCACGAACACCCCCTCGGAGGGGAATATGCCGGCGCCAAAATAGGCCACTCCCCCATCGACCAGCACGCCCGTGCGCACCGGCCATCGCGAGATCATCCTCCCGTGCCCGAGCAGGCGCTCGTCCCGCGGCCCCACCCGTCGCTCCCATATCCCGTCGCCGGTCTTCGCGTCGAGGCACCGCACGATGCCATCATCCGCACCGAAATAGAGGCGCCCACCCGCGCACGTCGGGGCCAGCCGCACCGGCCCCCCCGCATAGATAGACCAGAGTTTCCGGCCCGTGGCAACATCCAGCGCGCACACCCTCCCGTCGCCGCTCGTGCCGAAGAACGCGCGCCCACCGGCGACGACCACGTGGTGCGCATCGTCGAAGCGCACCCGCCCCAGCTCGAGGATGCCCTCGACCGGCACGTCCCTCGGTGTCTCCCATGCCGGCGCCGGCGCCACGCGCGGCATGAAACGCCAGCACTCGACCAAGGGCAAAGCCAGCGTCTCGGCCGTCACGCCGCTGCGCGCGGCGTCGTGCCGATACGTCGGCCAGTCCTCCGCCAGGGCAACGGCCCAAGGAAAAGCCAGCAGAACCAACGACCCTGCACCGCGCCTCATCCCCAAGACATGTGATGCCAAAATTCGCCTCATGGGCCGGGCCTCCGCGCGCCAGCCCCTGGACCCGGACCCCTCTGGCGCGAGGGAGACTTTGCCCCCGATTCGCGCCCGATGGAAGATGCGAATTCTACCGGTGGTCAGACGCCGGATGCTAAAAATCCCCGTCACCGCGCGTGAGACATCATGCCCCGCAGGTGGTCACCACCGGGGTGGAAAATGGTAGGCTGCGCCTTGGCGCACGCCGCCGAATCGAACGTCCGCGTGCGCCAAGGCGCAGCGTACATCGCGACCCAATTTTGCGTGCCCCGCGCAGTGGGGCACCACCGGCGCGGAAAATGTAGCCCATCTGGTAACAGATGGGCCCGCGCGCTCGGCCGGCGCGTCGACGGTCTAACGACCGCGGCTACTCTCCGAATTTTCGAGTCTGCCTTCCCCTGCGTCCCCGCATCCCTGCGCGAGTTTCCTATTTTCGAGCTAGATCCCGTGCCCCGCACGCGGGGCTCCACCGGGGTGGAAAATGGTAGGCTGCGCCTTGGCGCACGCCGCCGAATCGAACGTCCGCGTGCGCCAAGGCGCAGCCTACATCGCGACCCAATTTTCGAGTCAGCGTCCCCGGCGCCGCGCCAGCCACCCGACGAGGCCGAGGCCCAGGAGCAGCAGCGCCCAGGTGGAGGGCTCCGGCACCATGAGGCCGAGGCGTATCTCGTCGACCGCCCCGCCATCGTAGCTATATATATAAAACATCAGCCCATCGGCCGCGACCAGGGCCTGCGAGGCGCCATCGATCTCCAGGGTGTTGTCGGTGAGGTTCCCCTCGTAGTAAAATAGCGTCCAGAAGTCCGTGTTGGTATTGTAGGGGGGCGGCCCTCCAAAGGCGATCGAAGGGGTGATGCTGAGCACACCGTCCAAGGTCAGGTCGCCCGTCACGTGAACCAGGTCATTGAGGGTCAACCCATCGCCGCCCGGGGTGAAGTCCTGACCGTCCAGATCAAACCTCAGGCTGGATGAGTTCGATAGGATCAGATTGCCGTCGATCGTCAGCGAGCCGTACAACGCCCCGTTGAATCGGTCGATGCTGCCCGGCGCGAGCGCTCCCCCGTCGAAGACCTGCACGGAGGACATGACGAGCCCGGTGCCCCCGAGGGCACCGCCGCCGAGCACGGAGTACGCACCACCGCCCGCGTGGATCCCATCGACATTGAGGTCGCCACCGCGGACGACGGTGGTGCCGGTGTAGTAATTGCTCTCGGTCAGGGTCAGGATCGATGGGCCATCCTTCACGAGGCTGAGGGTGGCCGACGGCATGTTGGTGGTGTCCCGCGAGTAGAAGGTGCCGTTGCGGATCACGCCCCCGAAGACGCTGTTGGAGGTCTGGAAAACCGTTAGGGTGGCGGCGGTGGTGCCACCGTTTTCCACGAATGCGTTGGAGACCGGATCGGCATCGGCGTAGTCGGAGGTGTTGTTGGCCGCGATGCCGTCGCTGAATAGGCTGCCGATGGTCACCTGGCTGCCGAAGGCCTGCAAGGTGGCGTCATGGCGGAGGATCACCGCGTTGCTCGGGCCGATGGCCGCCGTCGCCTCCCCGTCGTTCTTGCCGAAGCGCACGAAGTGCTGCTTGTCCTGGTCCGGCCCCTCGTAGCGCGGGTCGATGCTGCCTGCCTCGCGGTTGCCCATCTCCAGCATCCCGGTCCAGCCCGAGTTGCTGCCGGTGAATGTGATGAAGGCCATCATGTCGAATTCCTCGGGCGACTGCGAGCCCGGCCCGCTATCGACCTGGTTCGTGTACCCGCCCCAGTTGAGCGGCTGTGATTCGACGTAGGTCCGGATGCGCTTGTCACCCCCCGTGATGTCCCCGGAGAAATTAACGTAATAGTCCTCGCGGAACTCGTCCCCGCCGGTGGCGTCGCGGTTGTCCAGCGCCCGCTCCACCCAGATCCGCAGCTCCCGTATGGCGCCGCCATCCGGGTCGAAGTTGGTCAGGTCGATGTCGCCCAGAAAATTGACTTCGTCGTTGTGGTCGGCGCGGCGCACGCCGATGCGGGTGTCGCTGCTGTCGCCCTGCACGATGATATCCTGCGCGACGTCCCAGATCGTGCCGTGGTCGTTGCGCTCGGGACGCACCACGAATCCCAGCGAGCCACGGTTGGTCGCGTCGTTGAGCCCGATGATGATCTGGTCGGCATTCGGGATCGAGGTGCCCGCGTAGCCGTAGTCGTGGACCCAGCCGTCCACGATGACGATGTCGCCCGTGAACTCGGGACTGTAGCCCATGAGGCGGACGGTGGCGTTTCCATCCTTGATGAGGTTGCCCGAGCCCATCAGGTATCCCGCGTTCTCGTTCAGGTCGAACTCATCATTGGGGACATAGATGGTCGCATCGCCTAGGAAGTGGATCACGCCATTCCAGTTGGGGCTCTGGTAGTTGGATCTCGGGCGCTCGACATAGAGCTGCGAGCCCTCCTCGAGCATGAGCCACTCGTAGATGTTGTAGACCCGGGCGGTGTTGTCCGGTGCGCTCTTGCCGAGGCGCAGCTCGGCGCCGGTGCGCACGATGGTGCCATCGTGGAAGCCATGGTTGGAGCCCAGGGCGAGGTTGCCGTCCTGGGCGACGACGCGCAGGGTGCCCTCGCGGATGTCGGTCACCCCCTGGTAGACGGTGGTGATCTGGCTGCGCTCGTCACCGGACGGGCTGGAGGACAGCTCCAGCACGCCCTGGCCGGTCTTGATGAGGTCGCCGTGGCCGGGGTTCTGGCGCAGGGGGTCCAGCAGGTTGTCCTCGCTGACGACGGGCCCCAGGACGTTGGTGGTGTTGGCCGCGACGTGGAAGGTGCCCCCGTCGCCGCCGAGCACCACGGTGCGGTTGGAGAGGAACGCGTTGGCGGTGGTCGCCAGCGTGCCGCCGCGCATCTCGAGGTTTGCGGCACCGGCGCCCAGGCGGGCCTGGTCGTCGATGACCACCGTGCCGCCGTTGATGCGGGTGGCCCCGGTGTAGGTGTTGGCCCCCGAGAGCACCGTGCCGTTGGCGGTGCCGGAGAAGGTCACGTCGACCGCCCCGGTGATCGCCGCGGCGATCTCGAAGCCCCCGCCCGCGCCGTGGTAGTTGTGGATGATCAGCTCCCCGCCGGAGCTGGTCAGCGCGCCGTTGGTGATGGAGGCCATCCCGGCGACCGTCGGGGTCACCAGGATGCCGCCCTCCACCACGTCCAGGGAGAAGCCGCCCAGGTCCAGGGCCGCGGCGTTGGTGTAGCGCAGCGAGGCGGCGGCGTCATCGGCCAGCAGCGCCGTCGGGACCTCCAGGTGCACGTGGTTGGCCGCGCCGAAGGTGTCGACCGCGTAGCCGCCCTCGCCGTACTCGGCGATGTTGCCGGAGCCGTCGGTGGCCGCCCAGGTGTGGGCGCCCCCGCCGTAGTTGGTGCCGTAGGTCGCCCAGGAGCCCACCCGCGTGCCCGCCGCCACCCCGCCGAAGCGGATGTTGGCCGTGCCCCCCGACGAGCCGTCCTCGACGAAGTGCACCGTGCCGCCCGCCTCGCGCGTCAGGCTCGCCCCGGTCGCGGTGCCTAGGAGCAGTTCGGTGGTGCCACTCGTGCCGGCCACCACCGAGAGCGCCGCGTCACCGGCGCGCACGATCAGGTTGCTCTGGAGGTACTCGGTCGTGCCCCCGTTGGCCCCCAGATGGGTGAGGTCACCGCCCGAGAGCTCCAGGATGCCCCGCCCCGCGTTGTCCTGCGTGCGCCGCTGGCCGGTCACCCAATCCTGATCGCTGCGCCGATCCAAGACCAGCTCGCCGCCCAAGAGCATGAAGCGCCGGATGTCGTTGGACTCGTCATAGGCGGCGCTCAGATTCGTCGAGACACCCTGGAGGGCCACGGTTCCCCTGCCCACCTTCGTCAGCACGGAGTTATCGTTGCCCCGGATGCTCTGGATGACATTGACGGTCCCGGCGGTCTCATTGGAGGTGCCGGAGTCGTAGCCGTTCTGGGCGAAGAGGCGGAACTCGCGAATGCGGGAGGCATTCTCACCGGAGATCGTGATGCGGTTGTCATCGCCAGCGGCGTCTGGGTCATTCCATTTGTTGCCGATGGTCACCGTCGCGTTGGAGGGCCCGAAATGCTCCAGGCCCATGGAGGCCACGTTGTCGGAATTGTTCCCCTGGTCGACCTGCCACCGCTCCGCGTTGAAGGATTGACCATCTTTGGTTAGCAGGAACATCACGCTGCCGTAGTTGACGTCGTTGCCGGTGCCCGAGAGCCGGAACCCGCTCATCCCATTGGCGAAGTTGGAGACCTCCAGCGCGTTCGTGGTCCAGAAGTCGCCCTCCCCGATGGATGGGTCCCCGAGGAATCGGATCGTGCCCGACTCCGCGTTGATGCGGCCGGCCGCGTTCCACGGCTTGTAGATGTTGACCACCAGCTCCTGACCCCAGTTATTCGTCGTCGGGCTCTCGATCCGGAAGCGGAGCACCTCGTTCTCGCTCGCACCCCTGTTGCCGGTGCCACCGCCCTCGATGCGCACCTGGCCGGGGTAGTTGGTGATGGCCACCGGAACCGCCTCGCCGTTGACGAGCCGGTCCCCGAAGGTGCCCATCAGGTTGAGGATGCCGGAGGACTCGATGGTGGTCACCTGAGGTGAATCGAAGAAATAGATGTCGGAGGTCATGCCCTTGTCGGTGCGCCCGATGTCGCCGGTGAGCGTGAGGACGGCGTTGCGGTTGTTGATGCCGGCGCCGAGGCGGACGTCGTGGGCGACGAGCCCCTGGTTGTCTACGTTGTCGATCAGGATGTCCCCTCCCCAGAGGTTGTGGCCAGAGTTGCTGACCAGCGCGCGTTTCCCGTAGGACTGCGGGGTATTGAGCAGGTCGACGTTCGTGATGGCGACGTTGCCCCCATCGAGATAGAGCTGCCCGTCACCGGAGACCTTGACGAGGTTCGCGCCATCCAGGGCCCCGCTGTTGCGCACGATCAGGAGGTTCTGCGGGATGCTCACGGTGCCGCCGAGGCGATTGGGCGCGTCGAGGTAGACGTTGTTCTGGCCGCCCTTCGTGAGGCCCTGGCCGGCCTCGATCGTCGTGCGGAGGAACAGGTTGTTGCCGCTGTCGTTCTGGATGATGGCCTCGCGATTGTTGTTGGTCCCGTCGAGATCCAGAATGCCGTTGCGGATGAAGACGTTGCCCCCGGGGGTCGCGTCGCCGTCGGCGCTCCCCGTGTCGCGGCCCGCCAGCAGCATGCCCGACTCGGAGGTGAGCTTCACGCCATCGCTGATCATGAGCGTCCGGCCATTGTCCGTTGCCCCCGCGTCGCCCTGGACCACATTGAGCCGGATCGCGTTGAACGTGCTGCCCTCCACCACGCGGCTCTCGATGAGCTCGTTGCTGCCGTTGGTCAGGCCATCTCGGCCAAACAGGATCCGGCGCGAGGCGAAGTCGATGTTGACGTTGGCGTCGGTCGGCGCAGAGGCCTGGGTGATCGTAAGCGCGTTGGTGGATCGGCCGCCGAGGTGGACCATCTCCGAGGGGAGCAGCGTGCGCAACCGCCCGCCGTCGACGGTCATGAACTCGTCGGCGCGGCTCGGCGTCTGATTTAGGCTGAGGACCCCGTTATCCACGCCGTCGCCGCCGAACACCCCGACGGCGACATTGACGTTGGAGCTGCCCGCCGCGCCGCCCCCGCCGATCTGGGCCAGGCTCGCGCCCCCATCGCCGAGGGTCACCGTGATGTTGGTCAGGAACGCCCCCTGATCCAGGTCGCTGGCGTGGAAGCCGACGATGGTGCCGGCGCCGCGCGTCAGGCCCCCCAGCGCGAGCGTCTGATCCTGCGGGCTGGCGTCATCCCGGTCGAACTCGAGCGCCAGCCTGCCGTTGGTCACGGTCGTGATGCCCAGGGCCTCGTAGCTGGGTGCGTTGCTGTTGCCCACCAGCTCGATATGGCTCCGGCCCCAGGTCGTGATCGTCGCCGCGTCGTTGACGCGGTTGGAGAGGTTGATCCCCGAGTTGTCAATGAAGAGCGACCCATCGCGCTGCAGGCTGATCGCGCTCACGCCCGAGAGCGTGCCATTGTCCTGCAACTGGACGCCGCCGAAGGTGCCCCTCGCGCGGTCGTTGTTCCGGTTGATGTTTAGCTCGCCGGTGAAACTGTTGCTGTTGACCAGGAATATGGATCCATTGCCCCACTTCGTCAGGCCGCCGCTGCCCAATATCTCCCCGGCAAACACGTGGCGCAGGACGACGTTCCCGGCGCCCGTGCTCTCCGATTCGATCTGAAAGATCGTCTCGTCGGCGGTGCCGTTGAGCTGGAAATCGCCGCTGTAAACGGCCGGCGCGCCATTGGTGTCACCACGGCGGTTGTAGGAGCGGAAGATGCCCCGGTGCATCACCACCTGGAAGTCGTTGGTCATCACACCGGGGGCATTCGTCGTGGCGGCGCCGATGATGCCGAAGACCGGAAACTGCCGCCGGTCGACGGGGGTGCCCTCGCTGGTGTTCGTGGTGACGCCCAAGGGGTTGGCGCCGGTGTCGATCACGCCGCTGGCAACGCCGACCACGACGGTGCTGATATTGGCCAGCAGTTCCGGGCGCCCCTCGGTGTCGATCCGCACCTCGCCATCGCGCACCGTCAGCGTGTTGACGTTCGTCAGGATCCTGCGGAAGAAAATGGTGGCGTCCTCGCCCTTGACCAGGTCGTGGCCCCCGCCATCGAACGCCCGGCCCGCCGTCGTCCCGCCGCCGAAGACCATGTTCTGGACGTTGTCGATGAAAAGGCCCTGCGGGTCGCTCACCGTGATGCCAACGTCGGTGTCGTCGCTGCCATTGCCGAAGTCCATGTTCGGCAACTCGCCCGTCCCATGGATAAGCACCGCCGGATTGCCGTCCCCAGAGTCAAAGGTGATCCCGGTCGTGCCCGGACCCCGGATGTCCATCTGGCTGCCCCGGTTGAAATCGCCCCAGAGCAGGGCCCCCAGTATGGCATTCGTGTCCAGTGTGATGATGCGGTTGGCGGAGACATTGTTTGTCAATACGGCCCATGCGCCGATCGAGTCCGGGTAATTGCTGTCCGGCACCCAGTTATTGGTGGCGCTCCAGTTGCCGTTCGCGTTGAGGGTCCACCAGTTCGTGGTCTGGGCCTCGGCTGGACAGGACCATAGCACCATCATTGCCACCACATGTGAGATGGCGACTTTTGGAACGCTCCCTGTTCTCATGTCATCTCCCGCCACGATCGTTTGTCCTCTACTCCCATGCGCGTCGATGCCCGGGATCCAATCACACGAGCGCGGCCATTGTCCTGCCGCACTCCGTCGCCGAACAAGAAAACTCATCGCTACCATCAGATTCCCTTCGTGGCAGGGAACTGGCGCATCATCCGTGCCGACATCGCGAGCGAATAAGTGGTCGCGATTAGTCCGGGATAACTCTGGCGTCTGGCGGGCGGGCCATCGCTTGCCGGGCCATTCGCGGCGATCCGGCGCCGGATGATTCAGTGGGAAACGCCCGATGCGGCCGAGGGGCCGTTTGGACTGCGGTGGCAGAACCCCGCCAGGGGTGGCGGCACCGCTTTGGATCCGCAGTCCGATTGCCTTGGCCGCTCGGAGCGCGGGCGTTGGCCGCGGGTCCCGGCTCCGCCGGGAGCCAAAGCGGTGTCGCCGCTACGCTCTGCCACCGCAGTCCAAAATCGGGCCGCCTCCTTAGCCCGGAGGCTACAACCGGATTCACAACGAACGAGAATACGATGGACTATCCCCGCGATCCCCATGATCCGCGGTTTGATGTTTCAGCGCCTGCGGCGGCGGGCGAGGAGTCCCACGAGGCCCATGCCGAGGACCAGCAGGGCCCAGGTGGAGGGCTCGGGCACCATGAGGCCGAGGCGGATCTCGTCGACCGACCCGCCGTCATAGCTATATATATAGAACATCAGCCCATCGCCCGCCACGAGCGCCTGCGAGGCACCATCGATCTCCAGGGTGTTGTCGGTGAGCGTCCCCTCGTAATAGAAAAGGGTCCAGAAGTCCGTGTTCGTGTTGTAGGCGGGCGGCCCGCCAAAGGCGACCGATGGGGTGATGCTGAGCACGCCATCGAGGGTCAGGTCTCCCGTGACGTAGACGAGGTCGTTGAGGGTCAACCCGTCGCCGCCCGGGGTGAAGTCCTGGCCGTCGAGGTCGAACCTCAGGCTGGATGAATTGGAAAGGCTCAGGTTCCCATCGATCGTGAGCGAGCCGTAGAGCGTGGCCCCGCCGTTGTCGATGCTGCCCGGGGCGAGCGCGCCGCCATCGAAGACTTGAACGGAGGACATGACGAGCCCGGTGCCCCCGAGGGCGCCGCCGCCGAGGACGGAGTACGCCCCGCCGCCGGCGTGGATCCCGTCGACGTTGAGGTTGCCGCCGCGGATGACGGTGGTGCCCGAATAATAGTTGCTCTCGCTCAGGGCGAGGGTGCCGGGCCCATCCTTGACGAGGTTGAGGGCCGCGGCGGCGAGGTTGGTGGCGGTGGGGGAGTAATAGGTACCGTCGCGGAAGACGGCGCTCACGACGCGGTTGGTGGTCTGCTCGATGGTGAGGGTTCCCGCGACCGTGCCGCCGTTCTCGACGAAGGTGTTGGTGACCTTCTGCGATCCCCAGAAACCGTCGGATCCGCCGGAGTTCCCATCGCTGTAGAGGTTGCCGATCGTGACCTGGCTGCCGTATGCCTGGAGCGTTGCATCGTGTCGGAGGATGACCTGATTGCTGGCCCCGATGGCCCGGCTCGCGGCCCCGTCGTTGTTGCCGAAGCGCACGAAGTGCCGCTTGTCGAGGTCGGGGCCTCCGGTGGTCGTGCTGGTGCTGGCGCGGTTGCCGACCTCCAGAGAACCGGACCACCCCGCGTTCGAGCCGCTGAAGGTGAAGAACGTGAACTGGTCGAACTCGGCGGGATCTTGGGCGCCCAGGTCCTGGGTCTGGGTGTAATTCGGGGCGTACTCCGTCTGCTCGAGCACGGTGCGGAGCCGCTTGGAGCCGCCGGTGATGTCGCCGGTGAAGTTGACGAAGGAATCGCGGCGGAATTCCTCGCCACCGTTGGCGTCGCGGTCCTCGACGTTGGTCTCGACGTAGAGCTGGAGCTCGCGGTTGCCGTTGAAGTTCGACAGGTCGATGTCGCCGCTGAAAGTGACCTGATCGTTGTGGTCGGGGCGGCGCACGCCGATGCGGGTGCCGCCGCTGTTGCCCTGCACCACGATGTCCTGGGTGATTTCCCAGAGGGTCCCGACCACGTCGCGCTCGGGGCGCACGATGAAGCCCACGGTGCCGCGGTCCGTGCTGTCGTTCAGGCCGATGGTGATCCCGGCGGCATTCGGCAGCGAGACGTGGGAGTAGCCATAGTCCTGAAACTCGCCGTCCATCACGACGATGTTGCCGGTGAACTCCGGGCTGTAGCTGTTGATCCTCAGGGTGCCGCTGCCGTTCTTGGTGATCGACCCGGAACCCATGACGTAGCCGGCATTCGGGTTGAAGTCGAATTCGTCGGCCTCGATGTAGACCTCGGCATCGCCGCGGAAGTCGATCACGCCATTCCAGTCGGGGCTGGTATAGCTGGCGGTGGGGCGCTCGACGTAGAATCGCGATCCCTCCTCGAGCATGAGCCACTCGTAGATGTTGTAGACCCGGGCGGTGTTGTCCGGTGCGCTCTTGCCGAGGCGCAGCTCGGCGCCGGTGCGCACGATGGTGCCATCGTGGAAGCCATGGTTGGAGCCCAGGGCGAGGTTGCCGTCCTGGGCGACGACGCGCAGGGTGCCCTCGCGGATGTCGGTCACCCCCTGGTAGACGGTGGTGATCTGGCTGCGCTCGTCACCGGACGGGCTGGAGGACAGCTCCAGCACGCCCTGGCCGGTCTTGATGAGGTCGCCGTGGCCGGGGTTCTGGCGCAGGGGGTCCAGCAGGTTGTCCTCGCTGACGACGGGCCCCAGGACGTTGGTGGTGTTGGCCGCGACGTGGAAGGTGCCCCCGTCGCCGCCGAGCACCACGGTGCGGTTGGAGAGGAACGCGTTGGCGGTGGTCGCCAGCGTGCCGCCGCGCATCTCGAGGTTTGCGGCACCGGCGCCCAGGCGGGCCTGGTCGTCGATGACCACCGTGCCGCCGTTGATGCGGGTGGCCCCGGTGTAGGTGTTGGCCCCCGAGAGCACCGTGCCGTTGGCGGTGCCGGAGAAGGTCACGTCGACCGCCCCGGTGATCGCCGCGGCGATCTCGAAGCCCCCGCCCGCGCCGTGGTAGTTGTGGATGATCAGCTCCCCGCCGGAGCTGGTCAGCGCGCCGTTGGTGATGGAGGCCATCCCGGCGACCGTCGGGGTCACCAGGATGCCGCCCTCCACCACGTCCAGGGAGAAGCCGCCCAGGTCCAGGGCCGCGGCGTTGGTGTAGCGCAGCGAGGCGGCGGCGTCATCGGCCAGCAGCGCCGTCGGGACCTCCAGGTGCACGTGGTTGGCCGCGCCGAAGGTGTCGACCGCGTAGCCGCCCTCGCCGTACTCGGCGATGTTGCCGGAGCCGTCGGTGGCCGCCCAGGTGTGGGCGCCCCCGCCGTAGTTGGTGCCGTAGGTCGCCCAGGAGCCCACCCGCGTGCCCGCCGCCACCCCGCCGAAGCGGATGTTGGCGGTGCCGGCGCCGCCGTTGAGCGCATTGTCCTCGACGAAGTGCACCGTGCCGCCCGCCTCGCGCGTCAGGCTCGCCCCGGCCGCGGTGGTCAGATAGAGCTCGTTGTTCCCGCCGGACCCTGCCACGGCCGAGATCGTCGAGTCGCCGGCACGAACAACCAGGTTGCTCGCCAGATACTCCGCATTCCGGTTTATGTCGCCCGCCAGGAAGGTGAGGTCGCCCCCGGACAGTTCCAGGATGCCGCTGGCCGAGCTGTCCCGGGTGCGCCGCAGGTTGTCATCCCAGTCCTGCCCGCTCCGGCGGTCGAGGATCAGCTCGCCGCCCAACAGCATGAAGCGGCGGATGTCGTTGGACTCGTCGTAGTTCGAGCTCGTCAGGACCGAGATCCCCTGGAGGGCCACGGTGCCGCTGCCGACCTTCGTGAGCACGGAATTGTCGTTGCCGCGGATGCTCTGGATGACGTTGACGGTGCCGGCGGTCTCGTTGGAGGTGCCGGAGTCGTAGCCGTCGTGGGAGAAGAGGCGGAATTCGCGGGTCCGGGCGGCGTCGTCGCCGCCGATGTAGATCCGGTTGTCGTCGGAGTTGGCGTTGGGGTCATTCCAGGTATTGCCGATGGTGACCGTCGCGTTCGAGGGGCCGAAGTGCTCGAGGCCCATGGCGGCCACGTTGTCAGAGTTGGCCCCGCGGTCGATCTCCCAGCGCTCCGCATTGAAGGATTGGCCGTCCTTCGTGAGCAGGAACATGACGCTGCCCACGTTGGCGTCGTTGCCGCTGCCCGAGAGCCGGAAGCCGCTCAGGCCGTTGGCGAAGTTGGAGACCTCCAGCGCGTTCGTCGTCCAGAAGTCGCCCTCCCCGATGGACGGATCACCGAGGAACCGGATGGTCCCCGACTCCGCGTTGATGCGGCCGGCGGCGTTCCAGGGTTTGTAGATGTTGACCACCAGCTCCTGGCCCCAGTTGTTCGTCGTCGGGCTCTCGATCCGGAACCGGAGCACGTCGTTCTCGCTGGAGCCGCGGTTGCTGTTCCAGCCGTTCTCGATGCGCACCTGGCCGGGGTTGTTGGTGATGGCCACCGGCACCGCCTCGCCGTTGACGAGGCGGTCCCCGAACGTGCCCATCAGGTTCAGGATGCCCGACGACTCGATGGTGGTCACCTGCGGCGAATCGAAGAAGTAGATGTCGGAGGTCATGCCCTTGTCGGTGCGCCCGATGTCGCCGGTGAGCGTGAGGGTGGCGTTGCGGTTGTTGATGCCCGCGCCGAGGCGGATGTCGTGGGCGACGAGCCCCTGGTTGTCGACGTTGTCGATCAGGATGTCCCCTCCCCAGAGGTTGTGCCCGGAGTTGCTGGCCAGCGCGCGCTTGCCGTAGGACTGCGGGGTATTGAGGAGGTCTATGTTGGTGATGACGGCGGAACCCTCGAGGTAGAGTTGGCCATCGCCGGAGATCTTGACAAGGTTGGCGCCATCCAAGGCCCCGCTGTTTCGGACGATCAGGAGGTTCTGCGGGATGCTCACGGTGCCGCCGAGCCGGTTGGGCGCGTCGAGGTAGACGTTGTTCTGGCCACCCTTGGTGAGTCCCTGGCTGGCCTCGATCGTCGTGCGCACGAAGAGGTTGTTGCCGCTGTCGTTCTGGATGATGGCCTCGCGGTTATTGTTGGTGCCGTCGAGGTCGAGTGTGCCGTTATACAAAAAGACATTGCCGCCCGGGGTCGTGTCCCCATCCGCGCTGCCCGTGTCCCGGCCCACCAGCAGCATGCCCGATTCCGAGGTGAGCTTGGCGCCGTCATCCAGGACCAATGACCTCCCGTTGTCGTTGGCGTTGATGTCGCCTCGGACGAGGTTGAGGCGGATCGCGTTGAAGGTGCTGTCGCCGACCACGCGCTTGGAGACAACGGGGCTGAGGCCATTGCTGTGCGCGCCGCGCGCCAGGTCCAGCCATTGCGAGGCGAAATCGATGTTGACGTTGGCGTCGGTCGGCGCCGAGGCCTGCGTGATCGTCAGCGCGTTGGTGGAGCGGCCGCCGAGGTTGACCATCTCGCTCGGGTGCAGGGTGCGGAGGCGCCCGCCATCGACTGTCATAAATTCATCGGCGCGATCCGGGGTGCGCGTGCGCTTGTCCACGTTGTAGTCGACCCCGTCGCCGCCGAAGACACCGACGACGACGTTGACGTTGGATGCGCCGGCGGCGCCGCCCCCGCCGACCTGGGCCAGGCTCGCGCCGCCATCGCCGAGGGTCACCGTGATGTCATTGGTGAAGGCGCCCTGCCCGAGATCGCTCGCGTGGAAGCCCACGATCGTGCCGGCGGCGCGGTTCAGGCTGCCGAGGTGGAGGGTCTGGCTCTGCGGGGTGGCGTCATCGCGGTCGAACTCGATCGCGAGCCGGCCGTTGGTCACCGTGGTGATGCCAAAGGCCTCGTAGCTGGGCGCCGAGTCGTTACCCACCAGCTCGATCTGGCTGCGGCCCCACGTCGTGATCGTCGCGGCATCGTTGACGCGGTTGGAGAGGTTGATCGCGGTGTTGTCGAGGAACAGCGAGCCATCGCGCTGGATGGTGATGGCGCCCACGCCCGAGAGCGTGCCGTTGTCCTCGAGGTGGACGCCGCCGAGGGTGCCGCGGATCCGGTCGTTGGAGCGGTTGATGTTCAGCCCACCGGTGAAGCTGTTGCTGTTGACCAGGACCAGCGCCCCGTTGTCCCATTTGGTCAGGCCGCCCGAGCCAAGCAACTCGCCGGCGAAGACGTGGCGCAGGACCGCGTTGTTGATGTTGTCGCTCTCGGTCGTGATGAAGAAGAGGTTTTCGTCCGCCGAGCCGTTCAACTGCACGTCGCCGCTGTAGACCGCGGCGTCGTTGGAGAGGCCGCGCCGATTGAAGGAGCGGAAGATGCCGCGGTTCATCACCACGTTGAAGTCGTTGGTGGCCATCACGCCGGGGACGTTGGTGGTCGCCGCCCCGATGATGCTGAACGCGGCGAACTGGCGACGGTCGACGGAGGTGCCCTCGCTGGTGTTGGTGGTTACCCCGAGGGGGTTCGCGCCGGTGTCGATGACGCCCGGGGCCACGCCCACCACCACGGTGCTGATATTCGGCACTAGCTCGGGCCGGCCCTCCACGTCGATCCGGAACTCGCCGTCGCGGACGGTGAGCGTGTTGACGTTGGTCAGGATGCGGCGGATGTAGACGACGTCGTCCTCGGCTTTCGTGATGTCATAGCCCCCCCCATCGAGGGAACGGTTCGGGTCGGTGCCACCGTTGAAGAAGATGCTGCGGAAGTTGTCGATGAAGAGGCCCTGCGGGTCGGCGACGGTGATGCCCACGTCGGTGTCGTCGTTGCCGTTGCCGAAGTCCATGTTCGGCCGGTCGCCCGTCGCGTGGATGAGCACCGCCGGGTTGCTGTCGCCCGAATCAAAGGTCAGGCGGGTCGTGCCCGGCCCGCGGATGTCCATCTGGACGTTGCGGTCCCAGTCACCCCAGAGCAGCGTCCCGACCGTCGCGTTGGTGTCCAGCGTGAGGATGCGGTTCGCCGTGATGTTGTTGGTGATGTATGCCACCGCCCCGGCCATGTCCGGGTAGTTCGTGTTCGGGTCCCAGTTTGCGGTCGCGCTCCAGTTGCCATTCGCGTTGAGGATCCACGTATTCGTGGTCTGCGCGACGCAGGGCGAGACGCCGCCGAACCAAGCCAATGCCGCCAACGCGACCGCCCATGCCCCAGGACCTCCAACGCTTCTCGTGCTCATCTCTTCCTCCTCCATCCATCCCGCGGATGCGGTCCGCGATGCGATGGCGCGCGCATTGTCATGGCGGGCCGCGCATCGCCTCAAGAAAACTCATCGCTACCACCAGATTGACTCGCCCGACGGGGGCGCGGCCTCGGCGTGCGGTCTGCGCAGGCGAACGGGCGCACACCGCGGTCGGGTTGCGTCGCCGACGCCGCGATAAGGCGAGATGGGGAATCACTCTTTGTCACGAGTGGCGCTGCACACGATCACCCGAGACCAATTCGAGCTAGATCGGGTGCCGCGCAGGCGGGGTCGCCACCGGGGCGAAAAATGTAGCCCATCTGGCAACAGATGGGCCACGCGTGGGAAGATCCACGGCCTCATGGCCGTGGCTACGTCTGGAATATTCGAGCTAGATCCCGTGCCCAGCACGCGGGGCACCACCGGGGCGGAAAATGGTAGGCTGCGCCTTGGCGCACGCTGCCGAATCGAACGCCCGCGTGCGCCAAGGCGCAGCCTACATCGCGACCCAATTTTCGAGTCAGCCCCGTCGGCGGCGCCCGGATGGCGGCACCGCATCATTCGCGGGGAAACATCTCGACCTGATGTCGGGGTCACTGGGCCATGGCGGACCATAAGACATTTTCTTTGACAGTCAGAATCCGTTCTGATTTTATTCTGTCAGAAAGTATGCCGCGTTCTATCACCACGACGGCGAAGGGTCGGCCGTTTGACTTCTCGGTGCTCCGGGGACTGCGGAAGCGGGAGGGTCTGACGATCGGGGAGCTGTCCGTGCGATCGGGTGTATCGCCCGCGGTGATCTCGAAGCTGGAGCGGAATCAGACGCGGGCGGAGCTGGAGACGCTGTTTCGGTTGGCGCGGGTGTTTGGGCTGACGGCGACGGACCTGCTGGCGCTGTCGGAGCGCCGGACGGCGCACCGGGTGAAGGGTTCGGCGCATCGGTCGGACGGATTCGCGTTCCGGTCGGTGACCTACGGCAACGCGCGGCTTTTCTTCGCCGATGCGGCCCGTGGGGCGCGGACGCACCGCCCCGAGATCCACCATGACGACTACGAGATCTGCTGGGTGCTGGAGGGCGCGGTCGAGGTGGCGCTGCCCAGAGAAAAGCACGTGTTGGGGGCCGGGGATGCGGTACAGTTCGACGCGGCGCTGGAGCACACGTACCGGGCGCGATCGGCGAGCCGGATCGTCATTGCGCACATCACGAAAGGGAAGAGGTTCTGACCATGAGGATAGACGGGACATTGCGGGCGGAGGGGCTCCGGGGGCGGCTGGCGCGTTTCTGGGAGCTGTCTGGCGAGAAGATCCGGCGGATCGCCCGGGAGTATGACGTGGCGAAGGGCTCGCCGGTATTCACGGTGGGCGGGAGGTACACGACGCGGGGCTGGACGGAGTGGACGCAGGGATTCCAATACGGGGCGGGGATTCTGCAATTCGACGCGACGGGGGACGGGGAGCTGCTGGAGGGGGCGCGGCGGGACACGCGCGAGAAGATGGCGCCGCACGTGACGCACGTTGGGGTGCACGACCACGGTTTCAACAACGTGAGCACCTACGGGGGCCTGCTGCGCCTGATGCGGGAGGGGAGGATTCCCGACGCGCCCCGCGAGCGGGATTTCCTCGAGATGGCGCTGAAGTGCTCGGGGGCGGTGCAGGCGCGCCGCTGGACGCGGGTCGCGGGCGGTGGCGGCTACATCTATTCCTTCAACGGACCGCATTCCTTGTTCGCGGACACGATCCGGTCGCTGCGGTCTCTGGCGGTGGCGCATCGGCTGGGCCACGCCCTGATGGAGGAGAACGATCGCCGGGTATCGCTGCTGGACCGGCTGATCGGCCACGCCCGGACGACGGCGGCATTCAACGTCTACTATGGCGAGGGGCGCGATGCCTACGACGAGCGGGGTCGGGTGGCGCACGAGAGCATCTTTAACCTCAACGATGGCGAGTATCGCTGCCCCAGCTCGCAGCAGGGCTGGTCTCCTTTCTCGACTTGGACGCGGGGCCTGGCGTGGATCCTGTGCGGCTACGCGGAGGAATTGGAATACCTCGCCACCGTGCCCGACGGCGAGCTGGAGCCCCATGGCGGCCGCGCGCCGGTCGAGGCCCTCATGCTCAAGGCCGCGATGGCGACGTGCGATTTTTACATCGACCGCGCCACGGCAGCCGACGGCGTACCCTACTGGGATACGGGGGCGCCCGAATTGCACCGCCTGGGCGATTGGCGTTCGCGGCCGGCGGACCCGTTCAACGAGCATGAGCCGGTGGACAGCTCGGCGGCGGCCATCGCGGCGCAGGGCCTGCTGCGCCTCGGAAATTATCTGTCTGGGCGCGGGACGGATGGGGCGGCCGCCGACCGCTATCGGCAGGCCGGGCTGACCGTCATGGCCACGCTGCTGGAAGAGCCGTATCTCAGCACCGCCCCGGACCACCAGGGCCTCCTGCTGCACTCGGTGTACCATCGGCCGCGCGGCTGGGATCACGTCCCGCCGGGCCGCAAGATCCCCTGCGGCGAGTCCTCCATGTGGGGCGATTACCACATCCGCGAGGCCGCGCTGATGGTGTGGCGCGAGGCGGAGCAGCGACCCTATCCCACCTTCTTCAACATCTGAACCCAGAGAGGAGACCGACATGACCATCGCCGACTTGCAGCAGATCGAGGGACGCCGCTATCCCGCGCGGCGCCGCACGCAGAATCTCGTCGGGGGCGTTTCGCCGATCCAGGCGAGACACTTCGCCATGGGGTTCGTGACGCTGGACCCGGACGGCGGCCAAGTGCCATGGCACAATCAGGAGCAGGAGGAGGTGTACTTCATCCTCGAGGGCACCGCGGAGATGTGCCTCGGCGAAGAGCGCCAGACCCTTCGCTCGGGCCAGGCGGTCTCCATCCCACCCGGGGTCTTCCACCAGATCACCAACATCGGCGAGGCGCCCATGAAGATGCTCTATGTCTACGGGCCGTCGGGCGACGTCGCCCACTGGCGCCAGGAGCTTGCCGGAACGCTGCCAAAGGCGGGGATCGACGTGCCGCCGCTGCCCGCGGGGGCGCGACCCCAGTGCACGGAGAAGCCCGGGGCCAACGCCCATTGAACAACACTCAACAACCGACATTCAACAACCAACGCTCAAGGGCGAGAAACCAGGAACAACGAACCGAGGACGAACGAATATGAGCGCAAAGACTGAGAAGATCGGGATCATCATGAACGGCGTCACGGGGCGCATGGGGACCAACCAGCACCTGATGCGGTCCATCGTGGCGATCATCAACCAGGGGGGCGTGCGGCTACCGGATGGCTCGTGCCTCATGCCCGAGCCACTGCTCGTGGGCCGCAATGCGGACAAGCTCGAGCGACTGTCCGGGCGCGCGGGCGGCGCGAGATGGACGACCGACCTCGACGCGGCGCTGGCGGACAAGGCCAACGCGATCTATTTCGACGCGCAGACCACCGACCGCCGCGCGGCGGACGTGCGGCGGGCGATCGCGGCGGGCAAGCACATCTATTGCGAGAAGCCCACCGCCACGGACACGGCGACGGCGCTGGAATTGTACCGGCTCGCGGCGAAGGCGGGCGTCAAGAATGGCGTCGTGCAGGACAAGCTCTGGCTGCCGGGGCTGATGCGGCTCAAGGAATTGATCCGCCGCGGGTATTTCGGCCGGATCCTATCGGTGCGCGGGGAATTCGGCTATTGGGTATTCGAGGGGGACACGATCCCGCTGCAGCGGCCGTCGTGGAACTACCGCAAGGAGGATGGCGGGGGCATCATCATCGACATGCTGTGCCACTGGCGGTACGTGCTGGATAATGTCTTTGGCGCGGTGAGGGGCGTGTCCTGCCTCGGGGCGACGCACGTCCCGGAGCGCTGGGACGAGTCGGGCAAACCGTACGCCTGCACGGCCGATGACTCGGCCTACGCCACGTTCGAGCTGGAGGGCGGCGTGGTCGCGCAGTTCAATTCCTCGTGGTGCGTGCGCGTGCGGCGCGATGACCTGCTGACGCTGCAGGTCGACGGGACGCTGGGCTCGGCGATGGCCGGCCTGCGGGACGTGTGGGTCCAGCCCTACGGCGCGACCCCGCGGCCCGTCTGGAATCCCGACGTGCCCCAGCCCATCCATTTCTTCGATGGCTGGCTGAAGCTGCCCGACCAGCGCGAGTACGACAACGCCTTCAAGGTGCAGTGGGAGCTATTCCTGCGGCACGTGGCGCGCGACGAGCCCTTCCCGTGGTCGCTGCTCGAGGGCGCCAAGGGCGTGCAGCTGGCGGAGGCCGGCATCGCGTCGTGGCAGAAGCGGTCGTGGGTCAAGCTGGAGGAATTGAAATGAAGCGCGTGGCGATCGTGACGGGTGGCGTGCGCGGGATCGGGCTGGGCGTGAGCCGCGCCCTCCTCGGCGAGGGTTTCGCTGTGGCGGCGTGCGGCACGAAGCCGGCCGAGGCGGTCGAGGACATCGTCCGGGGGCTGCGGGCCGAGGGGGGCGAGGTGCTCTACGCGCAGGCCAACGTGGCCTCGGCGAAAGATCGCGCGCGGCTGCTCGAGGAGGTGCGCGACCGGTTCGGCGCGCTGCACGTCCTGGTCAACAACGCGGGCATCGCCCCGCGCGTGCGGGCGGATCTGCTCGAGGCGACGGAGGAGAGCTTCGACGAGGTGGTCGGGGTCAACCTCAAGGGGCCGTACTTTCTCACGCAGGCGGCGGCCCGGTGGATGATCGAGCAGAAGAAGGCCGACGCCGGATGGAGGGGATGCCTCATCAATGTCTCTTCGATCTCGGCGACGATGGCGACGCCGGCGCGCGGGGAGTATTGCATCTCGAAGGCCGGCATCGGCATGGCCACGCAGCTCTGGGCCGCGCGCCTGGGCGAGTTCGACATCCCCGCCTACGAGGTCCGCCCCGGCGTCATCGCCACCGACATGACCGCGGGCGTGAAAGAGAAGTACGACCGGCTCATCGCCGGCGGCCTGATGATCCAGTCGCGATGGGGCCAGATCGGGGACGTCGGCCGCGCGGTCGCGATGCTCGCGCGCGGCGACCTGCCCTACTCCACCGGGCAGGTGCTCATGGTCGATGGCGGCATGACGGTGCCGCGGCTCTGACTCGAAAATTGGGTTGCGACGTAGGCTGCGCCTTGGCGCACGCGGACGGTCGACTCGGCAGCGTGCGCCAAGGCGCAGCCTACCATTTTCCGCCCCGGTGGTGCGCCGCGTGCGGGGCACGGGATCTGACTCGAAAATCGGCCACGGGATCGGCCTGTAGGGCGCGGATTCCCATCCGCGCCACGAGGGCCCTGCCGGTTGCCCGTGGCGCGAAAGGGATTTCGCGCCCTACATTTTCACCCCCGGTGGCGCCCGCCGCGTCAGTTAAGGCGTCACCTGCTCCAATTCGAAGTCGTCGAGGTCGGCCTTGACCTGGCTGCTGCTATAGGAGTGGATCCAGATCTCGCCCTCGATGGCCTCCTCGGGCACGGTGCCGGACACCTCGACCTTCTGCCACTCGCGGGTCTCGGCCGACACCTTCACGGAAATCTCATTCCCCAGCTCCATCTTATTCAGTGAGGTGCCATCGCCCTTGAAGAACCGGAGATAGATGGCGAGGCCATCGCCGTCATTAAGGCGCGCCCAGCAGCGTGCGGTGACCTTCTTGCCGGGCTCCGTCGCAAATCGCGCGCAAGTCACCTCGGAGCCGCGATCGATGTCCTCGTCGTTGACTCGCAGGCCCTGGCTTCCGGAGCGGGCGGCCTCGGCCAGCACGAGGCTCATGCCCTTGTCCTTGAAGGCCCAGCCGTTCTGGCCGTCCTCGAAGCCGGGATTCATCAATGGGATCGGCTCCGCGCCAGCGATGCCGATGGCCACGATGGCGGTGGCCACGGTTGGTATGATTCGATTTCTCATGGCGTCCCTCCTTGTCTCCGCATAAACGCTCGCCCCGTCGCCGTCGCGCGCGGCTCACTTGGCGCTAATCTGGTCGAGCCCGAAATCGTCGAACTCGGCCTTCACGATCGCGTGGCTCCACGAGCGGATCCAGATCTCGCCCTCGATGGCCTCTTCGGGCACGTTCGCCGACAGCTCGAACTTTTGCCAGTCGCGGGTCTCCGCCGGAATGACCGTGATGATCTCGGTCTCCAGTTCTTTGGTGTTGAGGCAGGTGCCGTCGCCCTTGTAGAAGCGCAGGTACACGCCGACGCCCTCGCCCTCGACGAAGCGCGCCCAGAAGCTGGCGGTGACCTTCTTGCCGGGCTCGGTGACGAAGCGGGCGCAGGCGACATCCGAGCCATCGTCGGGGCTCTCGTCATTGATGCGGAGGCCCGACTTTCCCGAGTGCGCCGCATCGCCGAGGACAAGGCTGATGCCGCTGTCCTTGAATCGCCATCCCGTCTGGCCGTCCTCGAAGCCGGGATTCAGCAGGGCGACCGGCTCGGCACGGGCGACACCGACCGCGAACATCGCCGCAAGCAGCACGGGCACGGGCGGGCAAAGAGGAGCCTTGCGCAACCGCCGAGAATCGCCCCGCGCCCCCGAGTCTCCGCGGGAGTTCTCGCTCTTCGAAAACATCATCATTGCCCCACCTTCCCGCGCCGTCGCACCACCACAAGGAGACCGCATCCCAGCACCAGTAGCGCCAGGGTGCCCGGCTCGGGGATGACCACCGCGATGCTGCCGCCGAGGTAGAGGTCGGTG
>CAZYWZ010000069.1:0-35656 GCA_964651705.1 uncultured Verrucomicrobiales bacterium | reverse complement strand
CGGACATGACAGCCCCCGCGCCTCGACTTCGTGGTTCTTCAACGGGCTGCTAGGGTGTCGTCGAGGGTCCGGAGTATGTGTTCAACTGCTTCGGTTTTGCCGTTCCCGGGACCGCCGACGAGGAGTACCGAGCGTGGGACATCGGTGCTGGACGTGACGTCCGTAACCCAATTGCGCAACCGCTGGAGTAGCGGGGTGTCAATGACGACCTTGCACGGGCGACCGCTGGACTCAAAAAACGGTTTGCGGACGCCGCCGCTGCGATGGCCGGCCCACTCCAGAAGACCGGTTGGGAATTCGGTTCGAACGGCGGCTGCATGAGCAGTGATGCCAGTCATACGTTGGCTTGTCTAGGGTTGGCGTGGCGCGCGTTTGCTGCGGAAAGCGAGCGAAAGGAGTTTCTTAAGTGCCAGACCCAAGGCTTCTGCGAGTAGCGGGGGAACAGCGTTGCCGACTTGGGTGTATCGGGGGCACTCCTTTGTGCGCAAATCTCCGCCGGTCGTGTACTTCCCTTTAAATTCAAACGAGTCAGGGAACGACTGGAGTCTGGCCATTTCGCGAACGGTAAGAATCCTCGGATCAGAGTAATGCAGGAGGTCGTCGGGCAGCGTGGTGACGGTCGGTGCCGGCCGGTCTGGATGCAGAATGTAAACGTAGTGCTTCTTATTAGCATACTTGCCGCGCTCGTCTTGCTCGAGGCGCTTTCCCTTGTGGCAGTGACCAATCAGCCACTTGAACTTTGCTACTGTACTATCCCGGTGTTTAGCGAATCGGTGGCTATCAGCAAGGCCGCCATTCTCAGTTCCATGCAGGAGGTTCTGGTACGGCGAAGTCTGTCTTCCGTAGGTGCCTTGTTTGTAGCCGGAGGTGTCTTTGCAGTCCTGTGGCCGGCCAGCGGACCTGCAAAGGTCCGAGATTGCCTCTTTGACAGTGATCGGCTGTGTGCCCAGACCCTTCTTCCTGAGGTATCCGAGGCGGAGTTTTTTAAGGAGGTCGAAGGGATTCGGTTCGACCACATTGTCGGGGTCAGGGTGTCGGAGGCCTATCAGAATGAAGCGGGGGCGGGTTTGGGGGACGCCGTAGTCCTTTGCATGAACTATGTCTGGCCAGACTTTGTAACCGAGGCGGTCGAGGGAGCTTTCGATGCGGTCGGCGTAGATTAGCGATCTGTCTGTCTGTCTGGCGGGTTTAGCGTTGGACTTGGTGAAGGGGTGAAGGATGCCGCGAACGTTCTCGATCAGCACTGCGGTGGGCTGGAGCAGTTCCACCAGCTTAAGATAGTGTTTGAATACTTGGTTGCGTGGGTCATGTGCTAACCGTCGGCCAATCGAGGAAAAGCCCTGGCATGGCGGCCCGCCCGCCAGCAGTGTCACTTTTCCCTGCATGCCTTTGAGGTCCGCCTCATGCTTGCATAATAGGTCCTCAATCGAAGTCGGTTCTCTGGGCAGCCAGTTCGGCCACTGGAACCGGGCGCTACCGTTGCCCGCCAGATTGTGTTTGAGCGAGGAAAAGGCGAGCGGGTCTTTTTCGACAGCGAACAGCCCCTCCCAACCTGCGGCCATCAGACCGAGAGAGAGGCCGCCGCAACCGGCGCATAGGTCGACGAAGGTGAAGCGTTGGTGCAATTTGGTCATTTTTCGATTCCCCGCGTGAGCTCTGGTACCGATACGCCCAGCGTTCTTGCGATTCGGAGCATAATCAAGAAGCCGGGGTTCCGAGTGCCGCATTCGACGTCGCTGATGTCGGCGCGATCCAGTTCCGCCCAGTCGGCCAGTGCATTCTGGGCAAAGTTCCTTTTTTTGCGCCGTCTTCTGACATTTGCGGAGCATAGAGATCCGGATCATTCTCACCGAGAACTTGGAGGCGCTCAATGACATATTCTAGCGCTCGTTTGCTCAGGCATCTAGCGCCAGTGCATCGATATCGGGCAGGGCATGCGCTCTGGCGAGACCCTAGAGATCGCCATACATGCGGGCGGTGGTATGAATAACGGTGGCGAGCTGCTTCTCGGGCTTGGCCCATTGCTTTCTGATGGCTCGGCGCTCGGAATCGACGTCCTTGCGCATCTCCTCGAAGGCTTCGACGATGGCCAGCCCCAAGAGATCCCGCGATCCATTGACCGCCGCCCGGCGATCGACCTCCGCTAAAACGACCATGCCGACAAGACGCCTCTGTTCTTGCGAGAGAAGAAGAAAGGGCAAGGACATCTAACGTCTCTGGAAGGCGATTTTCCAATAAATCGGGTTTCGTGGTTCGTTGCCATCGCACGATGAAGATTGCTGAAACGGTCACCCCGGTCCGCGGAAACCAATTTGGCAAAACTGTTTTTAGAGACCGATCCATAGGTCGCAAGGGCGGGATTGAGCGTCTGGCAATGCGTGCTGCGGTTGCTGGGATCTCAGGTCATGTCGGAGATCAGTTCCAGATCGCCACACCCTGATAATGGCCGAGGTAGTCGTGGAGTGTGAATCTCGGGCCCATTGCCAGTTGCTGCCCGAATTCCTCGGCCCACGCGCCGGCTGCGGCCTGGAGGGAGTGGGGCGTGCGGCGGAAGCGGGGAATGTTGGCGGGCGGATGGGATGCGAAATCCGTCATCGCGTTGAAGGCGGCGTAGGCGTTGGATCCGAGCTGTTTCTCATAGCGCTCCACCCGAACCCGCGCGGCATCGCGGAGCGCGAGGAATGTCTCGCGGACCGGGCCCTCTGCGGACTTCTCGGGCAGGGGCAATCCCAGCCCGCGGAAAACGAGGGCCAGCGCGTCGTCGTGGGTGACATGGAACCCCATGAGCCTCTCGGCGGTGCCGATGAAGGATTGCCGCAGGGCCTCCAGCATGTGGGCGCCCGCCTCGAAATTGGGCCTCCCGGGCATGCCCTCCCGGCTGTGGGGGAATGCGAAGCGGATCGATCGGTTGCCGAAGATCACGCCGTTGAGACAGATCTTGCGGCAATAGCCCACGTCGAACCGGAGGGCGCGGGTGGTGTTGTAGCTGTTGGTGACCCGGACGAAGGGCAGGTAGATCTCTCTTCCCAAGAGTCGGATCTCGTGCGCGCGGTGGACAAGGTCGATGTGGCAGAAGGAGCGGGTGGCGGGAGCGGACACGTTGAAGACCTCCATGTCGGCCGCCGTCGCCCCGAAGAGCCGGGCGGCGCAGTCTCGGCCGTAGCCCAGCGCCTCCTCGTTGGTGACCAGCCGGTACCCGGCCCCGACCACACCCAGGGGCCGTCCCGACTCGCGCACCACAATGGCCCGGTGGCTGGCGATTCGTCGCAGCCGGCCCTCGCCGTCCTCACAGAGCAATCGGCGCATCTCCACCGGTCCCAGAAGCTCGCCCACATCTTCGATCTTCTTCATCCTGACCCAATCTCGCACAAGGGGTGGGTCGTAGCTTGTATCAGGCCCCGGATGGAACGACGAACGCCAAGGGCCGAACAAGAGAGCGCCGAGCGACGTGCAACAACGCGGATCCAACACCCATGTCGTCACGAGGCAGCGGGGACTGGCTGCGGTAAGAGCCTACAGCTTCAGAGTTTCCAGAAGTTCTTCGACGCTGAGTCGGTGATGCGCGGCCACCGGCTTCAAGACGCCCCCAAGCAAGGTACCGACTTTGAGGGGCTGGTGGTTGGGCACGGTGACGTGGTGTACTCCATTGGTCTGCGTGGTGAGACGCATGTGTGAGCCGTCCTGCCGCACCCGTTCATACCCCAAGACGCGCAGTGCCCTGACCAGTTCTGTGGCAGAGATATCGCGAGGTATTCTCACACGGTCAGGGCTTCATCACGAACGAAGTGGAGACGGATTACCTTGGGCATCGGCCCCGCTTCGCCGTCGCCAAAATGGCATCGGACGGCATCGCGAACCATATCGCGCAATCCGTCGATGGTCTCTGCCTGGGTCGCGATGGCGTGCCCGAGCGCGAGCGCGACATAACCTCCGTCGGACTCGTCCTCCCGCACCTCAAAAATGACCTCGCTCACGGCTCAAAGCTAGCATCGGCCTGAACTGGTGGCAAGGACGCTGGTATCGCCCGTGGTACCACCGACATTTTCTTCAGCATGGGACAGCCTGTGTCCCACCATGGATTGTATGGTGGGGAAAGCTCGCGGTCGGCCCGGTTGTCCGGGGGACCGGCGGGGGAGGTCCCCCCGGGCGCCGCGGGCTCGGAAAGGAATTGGGCATGGAAAAGCAATCACAGTGGCAGACGTTGAACGGGTATCGGCTGGATGGGCCGTTTGCGCACGAGAACCTCACGGTGTTCTTGATCGCGGGCGAGGAACGGGTGGGCGCCGGGGCCTATGTCACGTTGGAGGAGGCGCTCGCGAAAGAATCCATCACGCTCCACGAGACCGGCTCGGTGAACCAGATCGAGCTGGAATACACGGGCGAGGTGGACCTCTTCATCTGCGCCGGCGAGCTGGTCAAAGGCGGCCGTCAGGACCGGGCGCTGCCGTTCGACCTGATCATCGGGAAACAGTCGGGCCGTTCCCCGCTGCCCTCGTTCTGCGTCGAGTCTGCCCGGTGGGGCCGCCGCGGGGCAGAGTCGGCAGCACAGTTCACCGTTTCGGAGCACTTTCTTGCGTCGAAACAGGCACGGCTCGCCGCCAAGCTTGATCGCGATCAGGGTGGCGTGTGGAAGTCGGTCGGAGAAGCCGTCCAGCACATGTCAACGAGCTTGGGAGCGAAGGTCGCCAGTTCCGAGTCGCCCACGAGCTACAAACTGGCGCTGGAGCACGAGGGACTGAAGAAGCGCGTCTCGGATTACGTGGAGGCGCTCAGAAAGGCCCCGGAGGGCCAACCCAAGGCGATCGGTCTGGCCTTTGCGGTCAACGGCGAATGGGTGGGTTTCGACGTGTTCGGGTCGCGGGACCTCTTCACCAAGCTTTGGCCAAAGCTGCTGCAGGCCGCGGCCACCGAAGCCCTCCAGGGGCTGTGGCGGGCGCGCGAGGCTAAGGCAGAGCCCAAGAAGGCGGAAACCGCGACGCTGTCAATGCTGTTGGAGGCGCTCAAGAATCGCCCTGAGAAGCGCGAGCGGCTCAACCCCCGCACCGTGGCGGTCACCCGCGACGCCGAGCGCTCGGCGCTCTTCGAGACGTTCGACGCGGCCATGGAGGGCGCGATGGTCCACGAGAACCTGATCGCGAAGTGAGGGGACATCATGCCCACATCGACAAGCGGAGGGTCGGAGATCGCGCCGGATGATGGTGCCGTTGAACCGGAGTCGAGGATCGGCGCCGACGAACGATTGCACCAGATGGGGCAATCCTGCCGGCGCCCTCTCGTGGCCAACTGGCCCACGCACCCGGTTCTGGCCAAGCTTTTCGCCGACTGGACCGCGCTGTACCTGCCGCCGGATTGGTTGGCCGTTGGGCGATGGATCACGGTGGGGGTTGCATCCGGCGCGTACCTGGCATCGGAGGACCTCGCCGAAGCGGAGAGATTCGTCGCGTCACTGGATGTCGACCAGCGGCGCTCCGATCTCCTGTATCGGGCGCTCCTGGATGCTTTCGATGGAGCGGGAAACCAGGGGAGTCCCGCGCCCTTTCGCTTGCGGGCGGCGGTCCAATCGCTCGTCCGGTCTCGGGTGGAGGTGTCGGCCGGGGGCGAGCGCCTGCTCTGGGAGAGGGGGATCGGGGGCCTCCACTCCCTCGCCGCCGGGGCCATTGCCTGGGGCGTGCGCGCCTTCTGCGAGGGGTCCCTGATGGCCGGTATCCTGTTGGCCTTCTTGCCACGGCAACACCGCATGCTCCAAGAATTCCTGGTGAACCGCCTGACGCGCCTCGTGCGGCTGGGCGGGCGGGATGACCGGGCCCTGGTTCTCGCGATCCTCGAGGACTCCTATCCGAACACCCCCATCCAGCGGGCCACACTGGCCGGCGCGGCAAAGCCGATCCTGCGGGGCATCGAGTGGATGGTCTGCCGGTCCAATATCTCCTGGTGGATCCAGGGCGCCTACGGGGCGGGCGCCGAATTGCCGCGCTCGAAACCGGAGCACGCCACGGCGCTCATCATGGAGCTCCTGCGGGTCATCGGCCCATCCACCTATGAGGAACAGCTCCGGTTCAGCGATGACATCGCCGGCTTCGGGCGCCGAAACGATGGCGCGATCGATGCGAACCCGGGCATATATGATCTCGTTCGCGCGCGCTGGCCGTGGTTGCTGGAGGGCGACACCTTCGGACACGAATGCGTCCTCTGGTGGCACGTCTTCGATCAGGCCTTCTGGGCCGGCATGCTGCACGAGTGCCGCGACCGGGAACTCCTTCCGCCCAAGCGGATCATAGACCGATTCCGGCGGACGGAGACATGAACCCGAAAGGGTACCCCGTCGCGCGATGGATTGGCGGGCGAGTAGCCCCGGAAAAGTTTGCGCCATTCTCGATTCTCGAATAGCGTATCCCGTTGTCTATGAGGGCACAGGACATATTGGTGGCATGCCGACTACTGACCATGGGCCGATGGGACTCGTTTGCCTCGCTGGCGTCCTCGGTGGGATTGAGCGCGTCCGCGGCCCATGCATCGGTGCGCAGGCTGGTGGCTGTCAATCTGGTTTCCGAGGATGGCCGGGGCGTGAACGCGAACGCGCTGGCGGAGTTCTTGGTGCACGGGCTGAAATATGTTTTCCCGGGGAGGCGGGGTGGCATGGGCCGTGGCATTCCCACCGGCGTTGCCGCGCCGCCGCTGGAGCGGGAGTTCGGGCCGGGGGACGGCGAGATACCCGTCTGGCCGCACCCGGAGGGCAGGGCCAGGGGCTACGAGCTGACCCCGCTGTGTCCCACGGTGCCCCAGGTGTGCATGGCGGACCCGGCACTCTACGAATGGATGGCGCTGATCGACGCCATCCGGGCCGGCAGGGCGCGCGAGCGCGAGTTGGCCACCAAGATCGTGGAGAAACGCCTGGGACGGGGCCATGGCCATTGACCTCGCGGACGTCCGTGGGGTGGCCGAGGCGACGGCCCGGCTGGGGCTGAGGCACGCCTTCACCGGAGGGGCGGTCCTGCCGCTGTTGCTCGACGATCCGCATCTGGCGCCCGTCCGTCCGACCGGTGACGTGGACGTGATCGTCGAGGTGCTCACCCGGATCGAGATGGGCAAGATGGAGGCGGAGCCGGCTCGGGTTCCAGCATGACATGAGTGAAGACCTTCTCGATACGCTGTTCGCCCCTTGGTAATGTCTTGTGCCGATAGCCGGAGCATCCTCTCCAACTCTCGCGCAGCCAATCCACTGGAGCCGGCTTTTTCCAGTGAAGCAGAACATCGGCTATCGCCGAGTCCAGGTCTCCGTCCCGTGACCGTAGCACCACTCACCGATCGGCCCATTCTTTGTACGCGCTCATTTGCCCTATCCGAGCATTGCGCTACCTGAATGACTGTTTCGCAAGACTGTTCGTTGCCATGCAGTGACGCGCTTCCATTGCCCGCAACCTTTCACGCGTCGCGGAACGCCGCGCTTCAGGGTCTTTCGGGTGAAGGAGGATGAGATGGCGCCCTTTACAGGAGATCCGGGCAGGACAGCATGGTCGGAATGGATGGGGATTACGAGTATCTGCTCAAGCTCTGCCGGGCGGGCAAGTTGTACGAGGCCGAGGTGCTGCTGGCGGAGGGCGTGGATCCCAATCCGCCGCCCAACCTCCGAAAGTCGGCGCTCGCGGTGGCCATAGAGAAGGGTTTCCATAGCCTGGTCGTCCTGCTGCTGCGGTCAGGGGCGAGGCCGGGGCAGAGGGACATGTGGGAGGTCGCCAGATCCGGCAACGTGGAACTACTCGGACTCCTGATCGATCACGGTGGGCTGCTCCTCGAGCCACGGGATGTGGCGGCCGCGTGCGAGCGCGGTGGCGGACCGGCGATCGACTTGCTCGCCTCCCGTGGCGTGGACCTAGTCAAAGGGGCGCCGCTTTTCGAGGCCTTGTGCACCGGGAACAAGAGCGTCATTGGCGCATGGAAGCGTCACTTGGACCGCGATCCCAGGCTTGCGGCGCAAGGGGCGATGGCCCTGGCGGTCTTTTGCCGGGAGGGGTCGGCGCGTGGCGTCGCGCTAATGTTGTGGGCGGGGGCGGACCCGCGGATGCCGATTCCCTCCGAAGGAAAGATCGAGGAAGAGGATCCCGACAGGTGCACGACGGCGCTGGCCGAGGCCGCGGCTGGCGGCAAGGTCGCAATCCTTGAAGCACTGGGTATCGATCCCCTGACGGACGACTTGCCCGATCTCATGTGTGCGGCGGACCTGCATGACCGGCGCGACGCCGTGGAGTTCTTGCTCGATCTCTGCACCGCGATCCAGCGCGCGGAGGCACTGTGGAGGATGCTCCAGTCGGCGATCTGGAGCCTGGAATGGAAATCCGATCCCAGGTCCGGCTGGTGGGGGCAGTATCCGGCATCCTTCGAGGTCGAGAAAATCGAAAGGCTGGCACGCATGGGCGCGAGGCTGTCCCTAGATCGGGAGCCAGCCTTGTTGCTCCGCGTACGTGCGGCGCTGAGGCGTGCCGAACCGGACCTCGCATTGCGGGTGATCCGGGCGCTGGCGAGTGGACCTGTGCCCGACATCGAGGAACTGCGCCGGTTGGTCAGTACGAAGGCAATCGTCGATAAGCTGCGATACCGGAATCTATCGCGGAGCGACTTGGAGTTGCTGGGCCTGAAACTGCCGAAGGAGGTGGCGCCGCCGAGGCGCGGGCGGGCGACCCGACGGTGCCCTTCATCTCGCCAGTGAGGAGGGATTCATGGCATCGCCGGGCATCACCCAGAACCAATGCCTCGCCTGTTCTTCGGTCACCAGCTCTCGGTAGTGCTTGAAGATGATCGCGGGGGAGTTGCCCGCCTCCAGCGCGACCTGGTCGGCGCTCTTGACCAGCGCGATCCGGTAGCTGATGAAGGACTGGCGCAGTACGTTGTGGGTGTTATGCCCTCAGCAGGGCGGTCGAAGGCCCACGACGACACGTGGGATGTCGTGCGATCCGAGGGTGCGGAGGAATAGGGGGATTCAATACCCGCTCAACGGGTCGTTTCCGTCGCGATGATTCGTCCCGAGGCATCGCGGACGGTGGTCGTTGTCCCGCCCGCGGCCTTGCGGGTGGTCGCCGTGCCCGTGATCCTGCCGCTGGCGTCGCGGGACGTCGTTTGCGTGCTGTTCCCGAAGGAGGACGAGTCGGCGGTGCCGGTGATGCGCCCCGAGGCATCGCGGAAGGTCTCGGAAACGCGCCCCCCCGAGGCCATGGCCGACGCTGTCGCCTCGATGCGGCCCGAGGCATTTCGATGCGTGGTCCTGGCCGATGGGCCCGAACACTGCGTCGACGAGGTGCCGACGATGCGGCCGGAGGCATCGCGCTTGGTTGCAGAGGTGGACGACCCCCGCCCGGAGACGGTGATCGACCCCTGAAGGCGACCGGACGCATCGCGGATCTGAGTTGATCGTGGCCGTGGGTCTTCGCACGGGGCCTTGGGCCTCCACCAGGGCAGGGGAGATTCGCCGGAGGCGATGCCAGCGGTGGTCAGGAGGGCTACGAGCAGTACGCGGCGAATCATCGGATGGCTATTGGACGGGGGCACGAACAAGGACATACACGTCCTGTAGTGAACTGCCGGCAGCGTTTACAGGCCGATGGGGGGCGACAGCACCAGGTGCATGGATGGGGATTACGATTTCCTCGTGAGACTCTGTCGGGAGGGGACGTTGCCGCCTGCGTCTTGAGGATGGCACCAGATGGGTCGATCGAGGAGGCGAGCAGCCGTTATGAGGCCACGTTCTTTGTATACTGATTTTGTATACTGGCCGCTAAAAATGGGAGTACTGGGGAGCATTTGGGAGCGCGGCCCGAGGCGCGTTTCATAGGGGAGAATACGAGAGAGCATATGGGGCAATTTGGGTGAAACGAGTGGTAAGTGCTTAAAAGCCAACTGCTCTACCACTGAGCTACCGACCCGGGGGAGACTCCTCCTATAGCGTGCCACCGGCGGGCGGCAAGGGCAACCTTGGGGCCGGAGGCCGAGGGGCGCCGATCAAGTTTCCACTGCTTGGGGCTTGACAGGGGACAGCCATGCTTATACCTGCTCCGGGCCCGCGCGGCGGGCGCGACCGAGTGTATACTCAAAACTGACAGCGAAAGGACACGAGATGCCAGTACCGGAGTTTCATTATCAGGACCCGTTCCCGTTGGGCGATGACGGCACGGAGTATCGGCTGCTGCGGAGGGACGGGGTGACGCCGGACCATTTTGCGGGGCGGGAGGTCTTGCGGATCGAGCCGAGGGTGCTGGCGGATCTGGCTCACATGGCGATGCGGGACGTGTCATTCCACCTGAGGACGGCGCACCTGAGGCAGGTGGCGGCGATCCTGGAGGATCCGGAGGCCAGCGAGAACGACCGGTTCGTGGCGCTGGCGATGCTGCGCAACGCGGAGATCTCGGCGCGGGGCCTGCTGCCGTTCTGCCAGGACACGGGGACGGCGACGGTGATCGCGAAGAAGGGCGAGCAGATCTGGACGGGCGCGAATGACGCGGAGGAGCTATCGCGCGGGATCTACAGCGTCTACACGGAAGAGAACCTGCGGTACTCGCACGTGGTGCCGCTGACGATGTACGACGAGAGGAACTCGGGGACGAACCTGCCGGCGCAGATCGACATCTACGCGACGGAGGGGATGAAGTACGAATTCCTGTTCGTCGCGAAGGGCGGGGGCTCGGCGAGCAAGACGTACCTGTATCAGGAGACCAAGGCGGTTCTGAATCCCGAGGCGCTGGAGAAGTTCCTGGTGGCGAAGATGGCGACGCTGGGGACCGCGGGGTGCCCGCCGTACCACCTGGCGTTCGTGGTGGGCGGGACCTCGGCGGAGGCCTGCCTCAAGACGGTGAAGCTGGCGACGACGAAATACCTCGACACGCTGCCGGCGTCGGGCAACGCGCACGGGCGGGCGTTCCGCGATCTGGAGATGGAGGCGAGGTTGCTCAAGGCGGCCCAGGGCCTGGGCTTCGGGGCGCAATTTGGCGGGAAGTACTACGCGCTGGACGTGCGGGTGATCCGCCTGCCGCGGCATGGGGCGACCTGCCCGATCGGGCTGGGGGTGTCGTGCTCGGCGGACCGGAACATCAAGGCCAAGATCGATGCGGAGGGCGTGTGGCTGGAGCAGTTGGAGATGGACCCGGCCCGGCTGATCCCCGAGCGGTATCGAGATCACGCGTTTGACGGCGCGGTGCGCATCGACCTGAATCGGCCGATGAAGGAGATCGTCGCGCAGTTGACCAAGTACCCCGTGACGACACGGCTGTCGCTGACGGGCCCGATGATCGTGGCGCGCGACATCGCGCACGCGAAGTTGCAGGAGCGGCTGGATGCCGGGGCGGACCTGCCGCAGTACATGAAGGACCATCCGGTGTACTATGCCGGGCCGGCCAAGACGCCGAAGGGCATGCCCTCGGGCTCGTTCGGGCCGACGACGTCGCGGCGCATGGACCCGTACGTCGATGGCTTCCAGAGGCGCGGCGGCTCGATGGTGATGATCGCCAAGGGCAATCGCGGGCAGGAGGTCGTGGACGCGTGCAAGAACAACGGCGGTTTCTACCTGGGTTCGATCGGCGGCCCGGCGGCGCTGCTGGCGCAGGAGAACATCCGGAAGATCGAGCTGGTGGAGTTTCCGGAGCTGGGGATGGAGGCGATCTACAAGATCGAGGTCGAGGATTTCCCGGCGTTCATCCTGATCGATGACAAGGGGCACGATTTCTTCCACTCGGTGTCGAAGTGCCCGGTGTGCCCGAGCTGAGGGTCGGGATCGCCGGGGTAGAAAGTGTGGCGGCCCATCTGGTCACGGAGGGGCCGCGCGTCGGGCGATCTACGGTCTGACGACCGTGGCTACGTCTGGAATTTTCGAGCTAGATCCCGTGCCCCGCAGGCGGGGCACCACCGGGGGTGAAAATGTAGGGCGCGAAATCCCTTTCGCGCCACGGGCAACCGGCAGGGCCCTCGTGGCGCGGATGGGAATCCGCGCCCTACAGGCCGATCCCGTGGCCGATTTTCGAGCTAGCCGCGCGGCGAGGCGGATGGCGGCGATCATGCTGCCGGGGTCGGCCCCGCCTTTGCCCGCGATGTCGAACGCGGTGCCGTGGTCGGGGGATGTCCTGGGGAACGGGAGGCCGAGGGTGAGGTTCACGCCGCGGTCGAACTCCAGGAGTTTAAAGGGGATCAGGCCCTGGTCGTGGTAGAGGCAGACGACGCCATCGAAGGCGCCCTTTGAGGCGAGGAGGAAGACGGTGTCGGCGGGCAGGATGGGGATCTTCGCGGCCCACGGGCCGAGCTGGGCCGCGGCGGCCCGGAGGGCGGGGGCCAGCACGCGCCTCTCCTCGTCGCCGAACATGCCGCCCTCGCCCGCATGGGGATTGAGCGCGGCGATCGCGAGCCTTGGTTGGGCGATGCCGAGGGCCCGGAGGCAATCTCTCGCGTGTGCCAGGGTGCGGCGGAGCCTGCCCGGGGTGATCTGGCGGATCGCCCTGGCGAGGGCGACGTGGGTCGATAGCAGGAAGATCCGGAGGCGTTCGCCGACCATCGACATCGTGACCGCGTCCTCGCGCAGACCGCAGCGGGAGGCGAGGAACTCGGTCTGACCGGGGAAGTCGAAACCGACGCGGGCGAGGCCCTCCTTGCTGACGGGACCGGTGACCAGTGCGGCATACCTGCCGGCCTGACAGCCGGCCACGGCGGCCTCCAGCGCCCGGAATGCGGCCCGGGCAGTGCGCGCCGTCGGTTTTCCGGGGCGGGCGCCCCTTCCCGTCCCGTCGCCCCCGACGATCTCGATGGCCACGCCCCGGGGAAGCCGCGTCGCCCGCAGCGCTGCCCGTAGCACCTCCGGTCCGATCCCCGCGGGATCGCCCGGCGTGATTGCGATAATGATCCCTTGGCCCATGACGCCCGTTCCGCCAGCCTGCCGGGCTTTGTCAGGTCCGACAGGTCCCTGGCCTCAGAACATCTTGATATACGCTTTCTGGCGCAGGGTGTTGACCCACTCGTCGCGGCGGGCCTTGCGCTCGTCGACCAGGATCATCTTCTCCACCTCGCCCCGGATCTCCTCGAGGGGGGGCACGCGCCCCTTGCGCGAATCCTCGACCTTGATGATGTAGTAGCCGTTGTCGGTCTCGATGACGCGGCTGTGCTGGCCCGGGAAGAGCCCGAAGGCGACGTTGGCGAGTTCCTTGCGCAGCGTCTTGCGGCTCACCCAGCCCCAGTCGCCCCCGTCGGCCTTGTGCGAGCCCTCGGTGAAAGACTTTGCCAGTTCGGCGAAGTCGCCGCCGGCGTCGAGTTTTCCGAGGATCTCGTCGGCGAGCGCCCTCTGGGGGTCCACCTCGGCGGTGCTGCCATCGGGCAGCGTCCGCTTCTCCTTGAATCTGGGGTTGAGGAATATCATCCGCAGCTTGACCTCGTCGTCGGTCCGCAGCTCGCCGGCCTTCTTCTGGTAGTACTGCTCGACCTTGTATGGGGAGATGACGACCTCCTCCTGCACGAACTTCTGGGTCATCGCCTGGACGATGATGTCCTCGCGCTGCTGGCGGCGGAATTCCTCCAGTGTCTTGCCGGTGGCCTGGAGCGTCCTGATGAACGCGGCCCGGTCGCCGCCGAAGTTGGCGCGCACGATGTCGTCGATGCGGTCATCGATGATTTTCTCCGGGAGCGCGAGGCCCTTGGCGTCCCACTCCTGGATGATCAGCCTCCGGTCGATCAGGGCCTTGAGGGCGTCGAGCCGGAGTTCCTTGATGCGGTTGACCAACTCGTCGCCGCGGAGGCCGAGGTCCACGAGCTGCTGCTCGGCGTCCCCGACAAATCGCTTCACGTCCGAGAAGGTGATGACCGCGCCATTGACCACGGCGGCCACGCCGTCGGTGACCGCCGCGGCCGGGCGCGGCAGGATTCCCGCCAACCCCAGGGCCAGAATGAAAGTCCATCGGCGCATGTGAGAGACCATACCTATAGCGGATTTGGCGCGGGACTCAAGGCGCTCGGGGGGTCAATGTGGACTGCGGCGTGGCAGCGCCGCTTTGGATGGGCAGCGGGAGCACACAGGGCCGTTCGGGGCAATCCAAAGCGGCGCTGCCACGCCGCAGTCCAAAATAGGGCGCCTCCTCTCCCGGCGCGCGGGTGAGCAGGCTGTCGGCGGCCGTCCCCGAATTCGCAAGTTTCACAAGCATAGAGAATTATCCACGGCATGCCCGATATCCGTGGTTCCAAGTTTCTGGCTAGATGACTTTGGGTCATGCGCCCTTCCCGAGGATTCCTGGGAAGTTGGTTTGACGCCGGGCCCGCCGATCGGTAGCCTAAGGCATTAAGAAGCAGCGCGGAGGGCTCCATTGGGGGGGGCCTGGTCGCGGCTGAGAAACAAGGAGGATGGGATGAAGAGGATGATCGGCGGATTCCTGGGCGTGGTCTTCGGTTGCGGCTTGGCCCTGGGTGGCGAGATCGCTGGCGAGAAGCAGGTCAAGGAGTTGGAAAAGATGATCGAGGAGGGCGGCATCTACGTGGAGACCGCCAAGAAGGGCGTGGTGCTCAGCGGCTACGTGGACGCGAGCTATTCGTACAATCTCAACGGGGGCGGCACCGACAGCGGCATCAACGGCACGCCGGGCACCATCCGCACGCACCTGTTCGACTCCGACAGCAACGACTTCAACGTCAACCAGATCAAGCTGGCCCTGGAGAAGGCGCTGCCCGAGGAGAACACCTGGGCGGCGGGCTTCCGCGTGGACCTGATGTTCGGCGAGGACGCCAAGTACCTCTGGGATTACGATCCGGGCCTCGGCGACGATTCGTTGGCGGTGGAGCAGGCGTACGTGCAGTTCCGGGTGCCGGTGGGCAACGGCCTGGACTTTAAATTTGGCAAATTCGTCAGCCTCTTGGGCTACGAGGTGATCGAGACCCCGGCGAACCTCAACGTGAGCCGCGGGTATTGGTTCACACTGGGAATCCCGTGGTTCCACACGGGCTTCCTCGCCAGCTACAAGTTCAACGATTACCTCGACGTGACCCTCGGTCTGGTGAACGGATGGAACAACGCGGATAGCCATTTCCTGGACGAGGACATCGACGGGGAGAACGGGGACGACGGGCCGTCGGACTTCGCCAAGGCCATCACCGCGCAGATCGCGCTGCACGCCCCGGGGGGCAACGCCGACCTGGTGAGCTCGTTCATCTATTCGTTCGAGGGCGAGCCCGTGCCTGACATGGGGCAGACCCGGCACGTGCCGTTCCTTGGTCCGGCCCAACCCGATGACGACGATGATGGTCCCTGGGGTATTGAGGAGAACGGCGGTGTCCTGGTGTGGGACATCTGGGGGCAGTGGCGCCCGCTGGCGTTCAACGACAAGCTGTTGCTCGCCTTCAACGCGGGGATCGGGAAGGTCTTCGACAACCACCAGGGCATCTGGTTCGGCGATCCGGATTGGGGGATCGAAGACGCCGTGGGGATTGACGAGAACACCGACACGTGGTGGGGCATCGCGCTCTACGCGAAGTACCAGATCACGGATGTGGTGAGCCTCGCGCTGCGCGGGGAGTATTTCCACGATGAGGACGGTTCCGCCCGCATCCAGGACCTGGACGAGGATTACCTCGACAACGAGAATTGGAGCGACAACGACTGGTCGCCGTACTTCGTCAACAGCACCGACCTGTGGAGCTTCACCGCGACGCTCGGCTTCGACGTGTGGGAGAACATGCTCTGCCGGCTGGAGTACCGTTTCGACATCGCCAGCTCCGATGGCGGGAACGCCCTGGAGTTCGACGATGACGACGACTTCATTCTGGACGACGACGACGACGTTGAGGATGGCGTGGAGCAGAACGTGTTCACGAACAACAAGAGCATGCAGCACACTTTCATCCTGAATTTCAGCTACTCGTTCTGATGCTGGGGGCGCCGAAGCCCGAAGGGGCTTCGCTACGGGTGAGAGCGCCGACGGTAGCGAAGGGCCTTCGCCCTTCGGCGGGGGGATAGGCCGAAGCCGGAAGCGGCTTCGCTACCATTTTCCGCCCCGGTGGTGCCCCGCACGCGGGGCACGGGATATGGTTCGACGATGCCGGGTGTGGCCGCGGCCGTCGGGCCGTGGGCGTGCTGGCTGGGTGCCCGGGCCCATCTGTGACCAGATGGGCTACGTTCTGCGCCCCGGTGGTGGCGGCGTGCCGGGGTTTCTTTTTTGCGGCAATGTGGTGGCGGTTGGGTATGCTGCGGGGCTTTCTGGCGGCCGGAATGGAAATCGCGAAATGGCGAGGATCGACGACAGGGCGCGGGTCGGGTTGGTGGCGTGCGGTCTATTGGCCGCGGGGTCGGGGTGGATCGTGTGCGGGGCGCGGGGCGAGGTGCTGGCGCCGGCGGTAGAGGTGTCGGTAGAGGCGGGAGGGACCGTCGGGTTGGATCTGAGGGCTATGTTCGCGGAGCGGCCCGGGCTGTTGGGCGTGGGCGGGAAGGGCGAGGCGGATTTCGTTCTGGTGGGCAAGCCGCGGTTTGGTTCCGTCGAGGAATTGCGGCAGTTGCCGCGGACGGGTGACCGGGATGGGGCCAGCGCGGTGTACCGGCATGCGGGGGGCGCCGATGGCCTGGTTGACGGCGCGCGGTTTGAGGTGCGCGACTCCGCCGACGGGACGGTGCTGGCGAGCGTGCCGGTGGTGATCCGGGTTTTGAGGGCGATCCTGAAGGTGGAACCGAAAGGCCGCCTGTGGCTCGGGGACTGCGCGGCGGGCGACAGCGCGGAAGGGATTCTCACGATCGAGAATGCCGGGGGCGCGCCAGTTTCTTTTCAGGTGGCGGCGTGGCGCCCATTTTACGTGGAGGACGCGGGCCGGCAGATTTTTTTGGCGCCTGGTGCGCGGGTGCCGATCCGGTACCGGTTCCGGCCGGAAGCCCCTGGATTTTTTGAGACCCCGCTCATCCTAAAGCCAGATCTGATCCGAGACTACGCCATCGAGGGGAAGGCCGTTGAGGCGATCACGATCGAGACCAACCGCATGGAATTCGGTTCGGCGCGGGTGGGGGGGAGCGCGAGTCTGCCTCTGGTGGTGCGGAATCGCGCCCGGGCGGCGCGCGACGTCGAGGTGCAAGTGTCCGGTCCGTTCGTGGCCGAGCCGGAACGGGTGCGCATCCCGGCGGGAGGGGAGGCGGAGATCGCGGCGATATTCCGGCCGGTTGCGGCGGGGCAGGCGGCGGGTTGGCTCGTCTTGCGCGAGGGGGCGGGCGTGGTCCGGTGCCAGCTGAGTGGGGAAGGGCACCTCGGCGCGGACCTCGTTATCTCCCCGGGGCCGTTTATTGACGTGGGCACCGTCACCGGGTTGGTCTCGGTGCCCGCGGCGCGATTATTGCTGACCAACCGGGGCGACCGGGCCTGGGAGGGCGCGGCATTTGGCGATGGGCGGTTTACGGCCGAGGAGGAGACGCTCGTGCTGGCGCCGGGCGCGATGCGGTCCTTGGAGATCGGCTACCGGGCACCCGCGTTCGGGTCGTATACCGGCCGAGTGACGCTGGCCGGGCCGACGACGGCCAGCGTGATGCTCGCGGCGTCAAGCGTCATCCCCACCGCGGCGGGGTCGGCCCCACCGCCGCCGCCTGTGGCGGCCGAGGGCGCGATGGTGTCTCGCGAGGCAGCGCCCCCGGGCAAGGCCCCCCCGCCAAAGGGAGGGGGCGCGGTGGCGCCGATTGGCGCGGGGGAGATGGGCCAAACGGGCTCGGCGGGCGCCACGGTGGAGCGGGGCCCGATCTTCGACCTGGAGCCCTTGCCGGTATTTGAACCGCCAAATTTCCGTGCGTCGGTGCTGGGGGATGGCGCGGTATCGGTCGAGTGGGACCCTTCAACGAGCCTGCCGCCGGAGCGGCTCGACCTCTACGAGAGGCAATTTCGTCCGGTGCCCGGGGGGCGTTCGGGATTCGTCTGGTTTCGGAGGCCGGAGGTCCCGAGGCTGACGCCGGATGGGAAGACCGTGTCGTTGGCGCTCGGGGCGCTGGAGGGAGGATGGCGTTTCGAGTTCGCATTGGCCGAGACCGATAGGGATGGCAAACCGATCCGGCGCACGCCGATCATCGAGGTGGAGACCGCCGTGGTGGAGGGCGCGCGCAAGGTGCCGTGGTTCTGGATCGCCGTCGGGGCCTGCGCCCTATTTGTCGTGCTGCACTTCGTCAGCGCGAGATTTCGGAAACACTAGCGGCTCTTCGGACCCATCCGAGCAACAGCCTGCGACGCAATAGGGTTGTCTCGCTGTCGGTGTATCCGATCCCGCGAGTTGGGCGGGATCTCCGGGGCGGAAAGTGTAGCCCCTCCGGTCACGGAGGGGCCGCGCGGTGGGGGTCCACGGCCTCACGGCCGTGGCGACGTCTGGAATTTTCGAGCCCCGCCGGCGGCGCGCGGCGGGGCTGACCTGATTCCGTTCATCCACGCGCCGGATTATTCGTGGTGAAACTTCTTATGCGTCGTATGCGCCGAGGTAAGGAGGCGGAGTCCCAGGTGGCGCACATCCGCCTCCTCACGGCGGCGGCTACCCTAAGATTCGCAACTGCCGGAATTGCACGGATTTATCTTCGGTGACCGTGCTATTCGAGGTTTGAAGTTTCAGGTCAGGCAGGCCCGAATTGGAGCGCGGGATCCTTTTCGAGCATGCCGTCCAGTTCGGGCCAGCGGGTGTCGGGCATGCTGTTGAATGCGTGGAGGTAGAGGATCACGTTATCCTTTGGGTGGCGCTGCAGCAGGCCATCGACGGCGCTCCGGATCACGGCGGCGGTCGGCGGTGCTTCGGGGAACGACTCGGCGCAGCCGCGGCCGTCGTGGGCGATGCCGACGCCGTTGAGGAAATCGATCAGGATGGGCTGTTGGGTGGCGAGCAGCCAGGACGAGATGCATTGAAAAGCGGGTTCGATCGACGCCGGCGCCGAGAGCATCTCGATCATCCAGGGGTGGCGCTCGGATCTGGGGATTCTCTGGAGGACGGGTGGGTGGACCCTGCGGCTCTTGGCGAGCCGGGCGAGGAGTTCGCGGTAGATCATTTTCTCGGAACCGCTCACCCATTCGAGGATCTGCATTGCGAGGGGGGCGGGCATCTTGGCGAACAATTCTGTCGGGATCATGGGAGGTGCAGACGCTAACAGGCCGCCGCACTTTGACAAGTCCGGCAGGATCGTTCACGTGCAAGCAAAAACCAGCGGCCCTGTCTGGGCCAAGGCATGAGAGTAACGACTTACGGCTCAAAACGGCGCTGGCGCGCCACAAGTCCAAGTTTGGGCCGCCTCCGCGACCGCCAGCCCGGACTGTTCACCTGCGGAGTGAACAATCCGGGCGGAGCGCCGTCACGAAGTGTCGGGGTTTGCCCCGACAACCCGTCGGTTTGTCGGCCCTTTGGGCGGATCGATCACAGACTCTGTGATCGATCCGGGCCGCGCGTTGGAACATCCACGGTCTGGCGACCGTGGCTACGTCCTGAATTTTCGAGTCATCCCCGCAGGCAATCGGCCGTCGCCCGGCAGGCCGCGGCGATGGCGGCGGAAAGTGTGAGCATCGCGATGGGGAGGAGGCCGACGATGTCGCGGCCCTTGACCTCGTCGATGAGCCCGAATCGGAACAGTGCGGGCAACCAGAAGGCGAGGCAGCCGATGGCGAGCCAGCGCCAGAGGCGGGAACGGATCGCGAGGGAGGCGACGAGTATCGCGGTGGTCGCCAGGATGGGTGGCAGGATCGCGAGGAACCAGACGAGCCATTCGGGGGCGGCGGCCGGGTGGCGTCCCTCGAAGCGCGGGAGCAGCGCGCAGGCGTGGCGGTGGATTTCGGCGCCGGGGTCTTCGGTCAGTTTTTGGGTGTAGCGCGCGGTGCGCCGGATGTCGGGGTCACCTGGATAGTTCACGTTGTCGCTGCCGCGGTTCAGGAGCGCCCAGATCTGGCGGGACCAGGCGGCGCAGGCCGCGAGGGGTTTTCTCCCGAGGATGCCTCGTGCGAGTCGCAGGCAGAGGGCGTCCCGTTCCGTGGGATCGGGCCTTAGGTTGTTGAGGGCGCGGTAGACGGTCGAACGGAAGTGGTTCCTCCTGTCGGCGGGAGACATGCCGGGAGTCCCTTGCAGCAGGGGCGCGAGGGTCCTCCGCACGTCGGGCGGGGCGTCTTTCAGTTCGGGATCGAGGTGCGCGATGCTGGCGTAGATAAAAGGGATCTGTGGCGAGGGGTTGAGAAAAGAGCGCGGGGCGGAGGGGGCGAGGCAGGCGACGAATGCGATCGGCAGGGCGGCGCCGAGGGCGGCGCATCCCGCGGCCGCCAGGCGATGCATCGGGGGGCGCGGGGCGATCAGCTCATAAAGGAGGATGGTGGCGACCAGGGGCCAGGACAGCAACGCGTTGAAGCCCTGCAGGGATGCGGCCAGTGCGGCGGCAAATGCGAAGAGGGTGGGCCACCCCGCCAGGCGGAGGGCCCAGAGTGAGATGGCCAGAGCGGTGAGCGCGAATTGCAGTGCGCCGGGCAGGATGGTGTGCGCGAGATAGATGGGCATGCCATGGAGGCCACAGCCCAGGGCACACGCGGCCAACGGGATTGTGGCCCGCCGGCCGAGCGTCGCGCGGAGCGCGAAAAACATCGCGCCGATGGCCAGCAGGACGGCGGCGTGCTGCGCCCAGACCAGGGCGCCGAGTGCGGGATCGTGTGGCGCCAGGAGCGCGATCGCGCCCGCAAATAGCCAACCGCCGCGGGGTTCCAGGACGGGTGTCTCGGCCAACGTCCCGAGCGCCGAGACGCTGCCGTCGTGCACGAGCGCAAGCGGGATCGCGACCGACATCCAGGCGCGAACGGCGATCGCCGCGGCGGCCACGGCCAGCCAGCACGCAAACTCGCCACGGGGCCCGACCGCGCCCAGCCGGTCCGCCCACGACACGAGCCACCCGGGGCCCCGGGGTGCGAAAGCGACGGGCTCGCGCGCCGCGATCCCCGCGCCGGCGCGGGCCCCCATCAATCTCGGGATCAGCAGCACCGACGCCAAGAACAGGCCCCACGCGAAGAAGCCGCGGCGCGGGTCCCCATCGAGGCCAAGGAACCACGAATCGTCGTTGACGACGTCGAAGAGCCGGAGCCTTCGGAAAAGCGCCTCGCCGAAGACGAGCCCGGCGTGAATCCCGATGCCCAGATGCAGGGAGCGGGTGCGGATCGCCGAGGCGCAAAGCAGGACGTGGAGGCAGAAGACCCCGCCGAAGAGCATGCGGTCGGCGGGTTCGGTCAGCAGGTCACCGGGGTTGGCGAGGTCGTGGAAAAATGCGAACAGGATCCCGGTGAGGATGACCGCCGGCCACCGTGGCAGGGCCCCCGCGGCAGTCCGCAGCAGGAACCCTCGGAAAATGACCTCCTCAACCGTCGCGATGGCCAGGCCCGCGAGCGCGCAGGTCGGGATCGCGCCGGCGACCTCGAGCCATGACCGAGGGGCGCGGAAATCAACGGCGCCGCCGCAACGCATGAGCAGCGCGTATATGAGGTAACCGGCGATGCCGAAAACCCAGCCTCGCCCGGCCAAACCGCGCCAGCCTGGGAAGGCCCGCAGGCCAAAGGGCAGGGGTCGCGGGAGGGAGCGATTGAAGAGCAGGGCCAACCCCAGCAGCAGCCCGCACACGACGAGGCGCCCCGGGCCGGTGTGGCCGAGCAGCCCCGCCCCGGTGCCGAAGAGGCCCCTCGCCGCGAAATCCGTTGGCGCGATCAGGATGGCGAACCCCGCCACAAACGCGGCGATCCGCACGAGCCCGTCGCGGGCGCCAAGCCACGCCGCGACCTCACGGAGGCACCGGCCCGCGCTCACTCAAAATCGTAGACCGCGACCCTCTTGCAATTTGGCCTGAAAACCTTCTCGACGAACTCGACGTGCGCCGGATCCTCCTGATAGCTATCCTGGGAGGCCTTCGAATCGAACACGATGTTCAGGGCCACCTGATACGTCTGGTCGACCACGTCGCGGGGGCTCTTGGCCATCTTGCCAACGTGGAAGTGCAGGATGCCCGGTTGCTGGTTCAGGTATTTCTTGGCGCCGGCCACCAGCTCGTCCGCCGCACCCGGCTTGGCCGGGTCCGTCCAGAAGATCACGACATGGGAGAACATGGGGCGAAGGTAGTTCAAAACTCAAAAATCAAAAGGCAAAACCACATGTGGTAGATCAAAGGGCGCCCGGTTGATCTTCGCCCCGTGCCTTTGACCTATGACCTTTGCCCTTTGGCCTGGCGCCCCGGCGTCTCGCCGGGGCGCTAGACCGGCATCGTCGCCGGCTGGCTGCGGAGGTCTTTGGCGAGCACGCGGGAGTTGCGCCCGCTCTTCTCCCACTGCTCGCGGCGCTTGGGGGGAAGGATGTCCGGGGAGGACGGCGCGAAGCCGCCCTTCTGCTCGAAGAAGGCGAAGGTCTGGGTGGAGAGCGCGAACAGGGTCTCGACGCCAGCCTCGCGGGCGACCTTTTCGACGTAGGCGAGCAGGCGGCGCCCGATGCCCTGGTTCTCGTGGCTGGTGCTCACGTAGAGGCAGGCGATCTCCGCGCGGCGGCCGTCGGCGTCGGCGTGGAGCGCGACGCAGCCCAGGACGTTGCGGTCCACCTCGAAGACGTAGTAGTCATTCAGCTGGTGCAGGATCATGGCGCGGGTGCGGGGCAGGATCTCCTGGGATTGCACCGCGCGCTTGATGAGGTTCTGGATGGACTGGACGTCCTTCTTCATCGCGCGGCGGATGGACTGGTACTGGTTCGCGTAGATCATCGTGCCGATGCCCTCGTTGAGGAAGACCTCGCTGAGGAGGGCCTCGTCGATTCGGCCGTTGACGATGTGGACGCGGTCGATGCCCTCGCGGCAGGCGGCGATGCCGTGGGCGACCTTGGAGCGGAGCTCGGGGGGGATCTCGTTGAGGCACGCCTTCTGGTAGCCCTCGGCCTCGTCGACCGACATGTGCTGGACGATCTCGCCGCCGCGGGTGAGGCGGTCATTGGCGGTCACGAAGATCAGTTTCACCGCCCGCAGCGCGCGGGCCACGGCGAAGGCGATCGCGTCGGAATTGACGCGGAAGGTGCGCCCGGCGCCGTCGAAGCCGAGCGGCGGGATGACCGGGACGATGTCGTCGGAGAGCACGCGGCGCAGGAGGTCCTCGTCGACGCGCTCGACCTTGCCGGTGTGCTGCTGGTCGATGCCGTCGATGATCCCGACGGGATGGGCGATGACCGCGTTCGGATAGATGCAGCGGATATCGACCACGGTCAGGCCCTCCATGATCTCGTGCGTGAGGCGGTTGGCGGCATTGAGCGCGACGGAGAGCGTCGCCGCGTCGGTGATGCCCGTGCCATCGTAGTTGGACACCGGCGTCGCGGTCTGCGCCGCGAGATCCTTGATCTGCTGCCCGGCGCCGTGCACCAGCACGGTGCGGATGCGCAGGCTCCAGAGCACCGCGATGTCGAGGATCAGGTTCGAGATGTTCTCCCCCGCCAACACCGCGCCGTCCAGGGCGATGACGAACACCTTCTCCCGGTAGCTGGGCACGTAGTTCAGGATCCCGCGCAGGTCGGAGACCTTCATCCTGCCCGTATGCAACCGACGGGCGGGGTTTTCAACTCAAGATTGCGGCGCCCACAATTTCATTGCGGGCGGGGGGAGGCCCGATATGCTCGGGTTCGTTCAATAAAACCCAACCCTGACAGGAGGCGCGAGATGGCCGGAAAGATGGATGGAGCAATCGAGAAGGCGTACGAGTTGGCGAAGGAGCGGTATGCGGCTGTGGGCGTGGACACGGACAAGGCGGTGGGGGTGCTGGCGAAGGTGCCGATCTCGATGCACTGCTGGCAGGGGGATGACGTGGGGGGGTTCGAGAATCCGGACGCGGTGCTGGGGGACGGGCTGGCGGTGACGGGGAATTATCCGGGGAAGGCGCGGACGGCGCCTCAGTTGCGGCAGGATTTCGAGAAGGCGATCTCGGTGATTCCCGGGAAGCACCGGTTCAACGTGCACGCGTGCTACGCGGAGATGGGGGGGAAGAAGGTGGACCGGGACGCGATCGGCGCGGAGCAGTTCAAGAACTGGATCGCGTGGGCGAAGGGATTGGGGATCGGGATGGATTTCAACCAGACGTATTTCTCGCATCCCAAGATGGATCGGGGGTGGTCGCTGACGCACCCGGACGCGGGGATCCGGAAATTCTGGATCGAGCACGGCATCCGGTGTCGCGAGATCGGCGCGGCGATCGGCAAGGAATTGGGCAAGACGTGCGTGACCAACCTGTGGATCCCGGACGGGATGAAGGACACGCCGGCGGACCGGAGGGGCCCGCGGGAGCGGCTGGCCGAGTCGCTGGACGCGATCTTCGCGCCGAAGATCGACCCGAAGCACAATCTGGACTCGGTGGAGCCGAAGCTGTTCGGGATCGGGGCGGAGAGCTACACGCCGGGCTCGCACGAGTTCTACATCGGGTACGCCGTGAGCCGGAAGATCCTGCTGACGCTGGACGCGGGGCACTACCATCCGACGGAGGGCATCGGCGACAAGATCTCCTCGGTGATGTGTTTCCTGCCGGAGATCGTGCTGCACGTGAGCCGCGGCGTCCGGTGGGACAGCGACCACGTGGTGACGCTGACCGACGACCTGCACTCGATCGCGCAGGAGATCGTGTGGGGTGGCTACCTGGACCGGATCCACATCGGGCTGGATTATTTTGACGCGAGCATCAACCGGATCGCGGCGTGGGTGATCGGGACGCGGAACATGATCAAGGCGCTGCTGATGGCGCTGGTGGCGCCGATCGAGAAGTTGAAGGCGTTCGAGCTGGCGGGCGATTACACCTCGCGGCTGGCGCTGATGGAGGACATGAAGGTGTTGCCGGCGGGCGCGGTGTGGGATTATTACTGCGCGACGCAGGGCGTGCCGGGCGGCATCGGCTGGCTGGACGAGGTCAAGAGGTACGAGGCGGAGGTGCTGGCGAAGCGCCAGTGAGGCGGCGCGGCTAAGGAGGCGGCGATATGTTCATCGGGGTTGCTTCGGAGATGACGACGAACCCGTCGCTGGGCGTGATGATCTTCACGCTCGGCGGCCTGGCGGGGGCGGTGTTCTACCTGCCCTTCAAGAAGGTCCAGAAGTGGGCGTGGGAGAGCTACTGGATGATCTACGCGGTGGCGGGTCTGGTGCTGGTGCCTTGGGCGCTGGCGCTGACCACCTCGCCGAACGTCATCCGGGTGCTCTCGCAGGCGCCGGGCGGGCAGCTCGGCTACTGTTTCTTCTGCGGGGCGATGTGGGGCGTGGGCGGCCTGACCTGGGGCCTGATGATCCGGTATCTGGGCGTGGGCCTGGGGCTGGCCATCGGCTGCGGTCTGTGTTCCGCCACGGGCACGCTGATCCCGCCGATCCTGAAGGGCAACTTGCAGGCACTATTCGGGACCCCGGCGGCGAACGCCTCGCTCGTCGGCGTGGCGGTGTCGGTGGTGGGCATCGTGCTGGTGGGCATGGCGGGGATGTCCAAGGAGAACGAATTGCCGGAGGAGGAGAAGAAGAAGGCGGTGGCCGAGTACGACTTCAAGAAGGGGATCCTGGTGGCCTTTTTCTCTGGGATCATGAGCGCGGGGATGAGTTTTGGCCTGCAGGGCGGGCCGGACATCGAGGCTCTGGCCAAGAGCGTGGATCCGGTGACGCCGCTGGCGTGGGCGGGGATGCCCGTGCTGGTGGTGGTGCTGATGGGCGGTTTTGTCGTCAACGCGGGCTGGTGCCTGTTCCTCAACGCGAAGAACAAGACCCTCGGGGATTACGTGCGGAAGGACGCGCCGATGGTGTCAAATCTGGTGTTCGCGGGGCTCGCGGGGGCGATCTGGTGCTCGCAGTTCATCTGTTTCAAGACCGGCGAGCCGCAGATGGGCGCGCTTTCCTACATCGGCTGGGCGGTCCTCATGGCCAGCGCGATCCTGTTCTCGACGCTGCTGGGCATCTTGCTCGGGGAATGGCGGGGCACCAGCGGCCGGACGCGGATCCTGCTGGCCTGCGGGCTCGTGCTGCTGATTGGCTCCTCGGTGATCTCGGCGTACAGCGGGTATCTGAAGGCTTAGGGGCGGCTTGACCCTTCGGCGGGGAGGGAGTTTGCTTGTGGGGTGCAGGCATCTGGAAGTGGCGCGGGTCGGGGACTGGACCAATTAAGGTTGGATGGCGAGGGGGCGGTCTCGCGGGGGCGGGGCCGGTGGCTGCTGGTGTTGGGGCTTTTGTGCGCGGGGGCGGTGGTGGCGACGGTGTGGGTGCGGGGCGGGGCGGTGGGGGTGCGGACGGTATTGGCGAGGGCCGAGGGCGGTGGTGGCGCCCCGACGGTGTTAAACGCCTCCGGCTATGTGGTGGCGCGACGCGCCTCGACGGTTTCGGCGAAGGTGACCGGGAAGGTGGTGGAAGTGCTCGTCGAGGAGGGCAAGGAGGTGGGGTCGGGGGATGTCTTGGCGCGGCTGGATGACACCAATGCCCGCGCGGCGCTGCGGGTGGCGGAGGCGGAACTGGGGGCGGCGAGGGCCACGGTGGGCGAGACCGAGGCGCGGCTTGAGGAGGCCGAGAGGCAGTGGCGGAGGGTGACCGAATTGGCCAGGAACGAGGTGGTGAGCCCGGCGGACATCGACAAGGCGGAGGCCGACGTCAAGTCGCTGCGGGCGAGGCTCGAGCTGCAGCGCGCCCAGATGCAGGTGGCGGCGCAGCAGGTGGCGCTGCGGCAGCAGGACGTGGAGGACATGGTGATCCGCGCGCCCTTTGCGGGGATCGTGGTCTCCAAGGATGCGCAGCCGGGCGAGATGATCTCGCCGATCTCCGCGGGCGGGGGGTTCACGCGGACGGGGATCGCGACGGTCGTGGACACGGGGTCCCTGGAGATCGAGGTCGACGTCAACGAGAGCTTCATCCATCTGGTGCGCCCCGGGCAGGCGGTGGAGGCGTCGCTGGATGCCTATCCCGACTGGACCATCCCGTGCCGGGTGCTTGCGGTGATACCGACGGCGGACCGTCAGAAAGCGACGGTGAAGGTGCGCGTGGCGTTCGAGCGCCTGGACCCGAGGATCTTGCCGCAGATGGCGGTGCGCGTGGCGTTCAAGGGCGAGCGCGGTGCGGGCGGCGGCGGCGTGGTGGTCCCGCCCGCGGCCCTGCGCAAGGGGCCATCGGGTACCGCGGTGTGGGTGGTCCGGGACGGGCGGCTGCATCGGCGCGAGGCCGAGGTGGGCGCGATCACGGACGAGGGCGCGACGTTGACCTCGGGCGTGGCCGATGGGGAGGCCGTCGTGGTCGAGGGACCCGAGGAGTTGGTCGAGGGGCGGCGGGCTCGCGAGCGGGAGCCATGATGTCGCCAGAGGAGAGTCCCGCGCGGCCGCCGGTGGTCCAGGTCGATCGCGTAGACAAGGTCTTCCACCGGGGCGATGAAGAGATCCGCGTGCTGGAGGGCCTGAGCCTGACGGTGGCCGAGGGCGAATTTCTGGCGCTGATGGGGCCGTCGGGCTCCGGGAAGAGCACGCTCCTGAACCTGATCGGCGGGCTGGACCGCCCGACGCGGGGCGGCGTGTTTGTGGCGGGAGAGCGGATCGACCGGTTGAATGATCGCCGCCTGGCGGCCTGGCGCGCGCGGCACATCGGCTTCGTCTTTCAATTCTACAATCTGCTGCCGGTGCTGACCGCCGCGCGCAATGTCGAGCTGCCGCTGCTGGTGAGGCCGCTGGATCGGGAGCGGAGGCGGCGCCAGGTGGACCTCGCCCTGGGGCTCGTGGGGCTCTCGCACCGCAAGTCGCACCTGCCGCGCCAGCTGTCGGGCGGCGAGCAGCAGCGCGTGGGCATCGCGCGGGCGCTGGCCGCCGATCCCACGCTCCTGCTCTGCGACGAGCCCACCGGGGACCTCGATCGCAAGAGCGGCGACGAGATCCTGGACCTGCTCGGGGAGCTGAACCGCAGTTACGGCAAGACGGTGATCATGGTCACGCACGACCCGCACGCCTCGGCGCGCGCGTCGCGCGTCGTCCATCTCGATAAGGGGCGGCTCGACGGGGAATGCGACGCGTGAAATTCCTCCCGTTGCTCCTCGGCAATCTCGCGCGGCGGAAATTGCGCACCCTGCTCACGCTGCTCTCGGTGGTCGTCGCCTTCGTGCTCTATGGCTACATGGCGGCGATCGCCCGCGCGCTCGACCAGGGCGTCAGCATGGCGGGCGCCGACCGGCTCCTGGTGCGCAACCGCACCACGATCGCCCTGCCCTTGCCGGAGGCGTACGACCACCGGATCGCGCGCCTGCCGGGCGTCGACGCGGTCTCCCTCTACGTCTGGTTTGGCGGGATCTATCAGGACCCGAAGAATTTTTTTGCCCAGATGGCGGTGCGGCCGGAGGAGATGCTGCGGATGTATCCCGAGTACCGCCTTTCCCCTGAGGCTCGGGAGGCGTGGGCGCGGACGCGGGATGGGGCGGTCGTCGGGCGTCGGACGGCGGTGCGATTCGGGTGGAAGGTGGGCGACCGCATCCCGCTGCAGCCGACGGTTTGGCGCCTGGCGAGCGGTGGCCCGGCGTGGGAATTCGAGCTGGTGGGAATTTACGATGGCGCGAACGAGGGCACCGACGACACGAATTTCTTCTTCCGGTATGACTATTTCGAGGAGGCGCGCTCCTACGGCAAGGGGCTGGTGAATTGGTACATGGTGCGGGCGGTCGATCCCGCCGAGGCCGATGCGGTGGCGCGCCGGATCGACCGAGAGTTTGCCAATTCGCCCTGGGAGACCAAGACCGAGACGGAGGCGGCGTTTCTGCGCGGGTGGGCCAGGCAGATCGGCGACATCACGGCGATCATGGTGGGGATCTTGGGCGCGGTGTTTTTCACGATATTGCTGGTGGCGGGCAACACGATGGCGCAGAGCGTGCGCGAGCGGACCAACGAGCTGGGGGTGTTGAAGGCCATCGGTTTCACCAATGGGAGGGTGCTGCTGATGGTGCTGGGAGAATCGTGCCTGCTGGCGGGGGCGGGCGGGGCGCTGGGCCTCGGCCTGGCGTGGTGGCTGATCTCGCGCGGCGATCCCACGGGCGGCGCGCTGCCGATGTTCTTCTTTCAGCCCAAGAGCGTGCTGGCGGGGATGGGGCTGAGTGTGGCGCTGGGCGTGGCGGCGGGGATCCTGCCGGCGCTGCACGCCATGCGGCTCGGGGTGGCCGAGGCGCTGCGGAGGTAAGAGGATGGGAAGGTTGCTCAACTGGCTGTCGCAGGTCGCGTCGCTGGCGCACTTCGGGCTCTCGACCATAAGGGAGCGCAAGGGATCCTCGGCCGCCGCGGCGTTCGGGATCGCGGGCGTCGTGGCGGTTCTGGTGGCGACGCTCTCCATCGCGCGGGGCTTTCGCCGGGCGATGACGGCGTCGGGCGATCCGTCGGTGGCGATGGTGATGCGCAGCGGGTCGGATACCGAGATGATGAGCCTGCTGGGGGGATGGGAGACCCGGTGGGTCGCGGAGGCGCTGGGGGTGGTGCGATCGCCCATGGGACCGATGGCGTCGCCCGAGTTGTTCGTGATCATCAACCGGCCCAAACGCGATACGGGGACCGATGCGAACGTGCCGCTTCGCGGCGTGCGGCCGGTCGCCTTCGGGGTGCACGACCGGATCCGGATCGTGTCCGGCAGGCGCTTTGCTCCCGGGCGCAACGAGGTGATCGTCGGGGCGGGGGCGGCGCGGGAGTTTCGTGGCCTCGGGGTGGGCGAGGCGCTGCGCATCGGCCGGCAGGACTGGCGCATCGTGGGCCATTTCGAGGCGGGGGGAGGCATGGCCGAATCCGAGATCTGGACCGATTCGACCATTCTCCAGGGGGCCTACCAGAGGGGCAACAGCTTCCAGTCGGTTTCGGTGCGGCTGGCCTCGCCCGGGGCCTTCGGGGGGTTCGAGAGACATCTGATGTCCGACCCGAGGATCAACATGCGGATCTCGCGGCAGACCGATTATTTCGCCGAACAGTCCGAGACCGTGTACCGGCTGATCACGGGGCTGGGGACGCTCGTGGCATCGCTGATGGGGATCGGCGCGGTCTCCGGCGCGCTCAACACGATGTACACCGCCGTCGCCTCCCGGACGCGCGAGCTGGCCACGATGCGCGCGCTCGGCTTTGGCAGCGGCGCGGTCATCGCCTCGGTCATGCTCGAGGCCCTGGCGCTCGCGGTCGCCGGTGGCGGGGCGGGCGCCATCGCCGCCTATGTGGCGTTTGACGGGTTTCGCGCGGCGACGATGAACTGGCAGAGTTTCAGCCAGGTCGCGTTCGCCTTCGAGGTCACGCCCGGCCTGCTGGTCCAGGGAATGCTCTACGCCACCCTCATCGGCCTCGTCGGCGGGTTCTTTCCCGCCGTGCGGGCCGCGCGCCTGCCGATCGCGGAGGCGCTGCGGGAACCGTGAGGGCGGCAGGCCTTTTGGCCATGCGGGCGTAGCCACGGTCGCTAGCCCGGATCGCGGATGCGTCGCGTCATTCAGGGGGGAGCTTCAGATTCGGTCGGGGGGCCTTTTGGACTGCGGTGGCAGAACCCCGTCAGGGGTGGCGACACCGCTTTGGATCCGGCAGCCTGATCGCCTCTGGCGATCGGAGCGCGGGCGTTGGCCCTGGCGCGCGGGTCCCGGCCCCGCCGGGAGCCAAAGCGGTGTCGCCGCTACGCTCTGCCACCGCAGTCCAAAATCGGGTCGCCTCCTGACCCGCCGCATGGGCGGGCAGGCTCTCGGCGGCGGCCGCCGGATTCACAAATTAGCGCCATTCGTGTTAGAATACCGCAGGAAGGTGGTTGCATGGAGCAGGGAGTGCGGATCGAGAGGGACACGATGGGGGAGGTGCGCGTGCCGTCCTCGGCGCTCTATGGCGCGCAGACCGCGCGGGCGATGGAGAATTTCCGGATCAGCGGGCAGAGTTTTCCGCGGGGTTTCCTCTGGGCGCTGGGGATGATCAAGAAGCACGCGGCGATCACCAATGGGGAGCTTGGGCTATTGGAGGGGCGATTGGCGGGGGCGATCGCGGCGGCGGCGGGGGAGGTGGCCGAGGGGCGGTGGGACCAGCACTTCGCGCTGGACGTGTTTCAGACGGGCTCCGGGACCTCGACGCACATGAACGCGAACGAGGTGATCGCCAACCGGGCGGCGGAGCTGCTGGGCGGGCGGCGCGGCGATGGCTCGGTGCACGCGAACGACCAGGTGAATCTCGGCCAGAGCAGCAACGACGTGATCCCGAGCGCGATCCACGTCGCCGCGCTGGAGGGGATCGAGACGGATCTGATCCCCGTGCTGGAGGGGCTGCGGGAGGGGCTCGACGCGAAGGGGGTGGAGTTCGCCGGCATCCTCAAGGTGGGGCGCACGCATCTCGAGGACGCGACGCCGATGCGGCTCGGGCAGGAATTTTCGGGTTACGCGAGCCAGGTCGGGCACGGGATCGGGCGGCTGCGCGGGCTGCGCGGGCACCTGGGCGAGCTGGCGCTGGGCGGGACGGCGGTTGGCACGGGCATCAATACGCACCCGGAATTCGCGCCGCGGACGATCCGGCGACTGGCGCAGGAGACGGGCCTGCCGCTGCGCGAGGCGGAGAACCACTTCGAGGCGCAGGGGGCCCGGGACGCGTGCGTCGAGGCGAGCGGTGTGTTAAAGACGGCCGCGGTGAGCCTGATGAAGATCGCCAACGACATCCGGCTCTTGGCCTCGGGCCCGCGGTGCGGGATCGGGGAATTGAAGCTGCCGGCGCTCCAGCCGGGCTCCTCGATCATGCCGGGCAAGGTCAACCCGGTCATCTGCGAGGCGGTGCTGCAGGTTGGCGCGCAGGTGATAGGCAACGATGCCGCGATCACGGCCGCGGGCGCCTTCGGCAACCTGGAGCTGAACGCGATGATGCCCGTGATCGCGCACAACCTGCTGGGGTCCATCGGGCTGCTGGCGCGCGCGGGCGAGACATTCGATCGCCTGTGCGTCAGGGGCATCCGGGCGGACGAGGCGAAATGCGCGGGCTACGTGGAGCACAGCCTGGCGATGTGCACGGCGCTGGCGCCCGTCATCGGTTACGAGCGCGCAGCGGCGATCGCCAAACGCGCCCACGAGACCGGGCGCACCGTCCGTGACGTCGCCCGGGAGATGGCGGGACTCGACGCCGCGCGATTGGAGGAGATCCTTCACCCCGAGCGGCAGGCCGGCGGGGGGTAGGGGGTGGCTGACTCGAAAATTGGGTCGCGATGTAGGCTGCGCCTTGGCGCACGCGGACATTCGATTCGGCAGCGTGCGCCAAGGCGCAGCCTACCATTTTCCACCCCGGTGGTGCCCCGCGTGCGGGGCACGGGATCTAGCTCGAAAATACGACGTAACTCGCTAGCGTCGCCGGCGGCGCGCGAGCGCGCCGCGTCATTCCGGGGGAAACTACGGATCAATTGGAGGGCCAATGTGGACTGCGGCGTGGCAGCGCCGCTTTGGATTGCCCCGAACGGCCCGGTGTGTTCCCGCCGCCAGACTCTCCAACAGGGCCCGACGCGCCCATCCAAAGCGGCGCTGCCACGCCGCAGTCCAAAATGGGGCCGCCTCCTCGCCCGCCATGCGGGCGGGCAGGCTCTCGGTGGCTGGCCCCGAATTCGCAAGTGCTGCAATTATAGAGAATTATCTGCGGCATCCGATATCCGTGGCTCCAAGTTTCAGGTCAGGGCCCACGCGCCAAACGCTTGCGCGTTCGGCTACATTTTCCGCCCTGGCGGTGCACCGGATGCCTGGCGGATCGCTCACGCGGCGCGGGCCAAGGCGTCTTTTTCGGTGGCGGCCCAGAGGTCGTCGAGGAACTTCCGGGTTTTGGCCTTGGCGGCCTCGAGTTCCCTTGGCTCGAAGAGTTTGCCCGGGGCGGGGCGCTCGACCGCAAAGAGGTAGAATTTGACCTTGGGTTCGGTGCCGGAGCCGCGGATGGCGATGCGGGCGCCGCCCTCGAGATGGAATAGGAACATCTTCTCCTTCGGGATGGGTTTCCCGTCGGCGTCGGCGATGTCGTCCCTGGCGAAGTTCTGGACCTTTTCGACCTTTCGGCCGCCGATGGCGGCCGGGGGCGCGGAGGCGTAAGATTCGAGGAGGTGGGCGATTTTGGCGGAGCCCTCGGCGCCCTCGAGGACGATCTGGCCGAGCCTCTCCCAGTAGAATCCGAAGATGCTGTAAATCTTGTCGAGGTATTCGGCGGCGCTGAGGCCCTGGGCGCGGGCGCCGGCCATGGCCTCGACGAACATCAGGGCGGCGGCGTTGGCGTCCTTGTCGCGGACGTCGTCGGAACCCAGGTAGCCGTAGCTCTCCTCGCCGCCGAAGACGAAGAAGCAGCCGCGGGCGAGGTGGGCGGCGCGGCGGTCGTCGGTCGGCATCGAGGCGTACTCGGTGCCCGGCGGCGCGCCGGCCATGAGCGACTCCTCGTATTGGCGGAGCTTTTCGCCGATGTACTTGAAACCGGTAAGGGTATTGACGACCTTGAGGCCGAACTTGGTGGCGATGGCGGCCTGGAGTTCGGTGGTGACGAAGGTCTTGATGAGGCAGGCCCTCGCGGCGTTCTGCGGCGTGAGGACCCCCTGGCGGACGAGGGTGCTGATGCGGTAGTGGGCGAGGAAGCTGCCGATCTGGTTGCCGGTGAGGAGTTCGTAGGCCCCGCTGGGCGTGCGAACGGCCACCCCCATGCGGTCGGAGTCGGGGTCGGTGGCGATGACGGCGTCGGCCCCCTCGGCGCGCGCCATGGCGATGGCCTGGGTCAGGGCCTCGCCGTTTTCGGGGTTGGGGGAGGCGACGGTGGGGAACCGGCCATCGGGCTTGGCCTGTTCGGGCACGACGGAGAACGGGATGGCGTGTGCCTTGAGGAGTGGCTGGATGGCGCGGATGCCGGACCCGTGGAGTGGCGTGTAGACGATCTTGAGCCTGGGCCCCTCTCGCTTCAGGGCGGCGGGGTCGACGACGGACTGGTTGACGGTCTGGCGGTATGCCTCATCCACCTCGGGTCCGAGGGTGATCACCTTGGCGCCTCGCCTGGGTTCGAGGTCGCCGGTGGCGGTGACCTCCTTGACACGCCGGATGATCGCGGAGGCGTGGGGTTCGACGATCTGGGCGCCGTCGGAGAAATAGGCCTTGAAGCCGTTGTCGTGGGGCGGGTTGTGGCTGGCGGTGATGACCACGCCGCCGGCGGCGCGCAGGTGGCGCACGGTGAAGGAGAGCTGGGGGGTGGAGCGGTCGGCCGGGAAGAGGAAGGCGGTGACGCCCTCGTTGGCGGCGATCTTTGCGGCTCTGGCGGCGAACTCCTCGGAGAAGTGGCGGGTGTCGTGGGCGATGACGAGGGTGGGCTGGTTTGCGGAGGAGACCTCCCGCAGGTAGCGGCAGAGGCCGCGGGTGGCCCGCTCGACATTGGTGTCATTCATCGCGTTGGTGCCGGCGCAGGGGAACTGGGGTCGCCCGAGTGGGGTGGGCGTGCCCTGCTCGGCCCTCGTGACGTGGGCGCCGATCGTGCGCCCGCGCAGGCCGCCGGTCCCGAAAGCGAGCGTGCGGTAGAAGCGGTCGTTGATCTCGCGGTAGAGGCGCTCTTCGAGGAGTTCCTCGATCGAGGCGCGCACGTAGTACCCCTCGGGGGCCGCGTTGTATGTGGCGGCCAAGTTCTTCGCGGCGGCCTCGAGGATGAGCCCCTTCATCACGGGTTGACTTAGCGCGCTGAAAATATCCATGTCTGTCCCTTCGCCAAAGGCGCGGCGGGCAATGGCCGCCGAGACATCACTTTTCGCAAATGCGGGCGCGTTGTCAACTTGGGGTGTTTGGGGTTCACTCGGCCGGGGGGCGTGGCATGATGTCGCCCATGAGCTGGCTGGGCCGGTTAGGCCGGACGTTAGAGCTGATCAAGTTCTCGCACACGGTATTCGCGATGCCGTTTGCGCTGGCGGCGATGCTCGTGGCGGCGGGGGGGGTGCCGGGGTGGCGCGTATTGGGCCTGATCCTCTGGTGCCTGGTGACGGCGCGGACGGCGGCCATGGCGTTCAACCGATACGTGGATTGGGACTACGACCGCGCCAACCCGCGGACGGCGGGCCGCCAGCACCTGGCCACCCGCCGGGTGGCGCTGGCGCTGACGTGGGTGGCGCTGCTGGGTTTCATCGCGGGCACGTGGTTTCTCAACGTGCTGTGCTTCATGCTCGCGCCGCTGGCGATCCTCATCATCCTTTCCTACAGCCTGACCAAGCGATTCACGGCGTTCACGCATTTCTTTCTGGGCGTGGCGCTCGCGGCGGCGCCGATGGGGGCGTGGGCGGCGGTCACCGGCGATCTGCGGGCCTGGCCGCCATGGTTGCTGGCGTTCGCGGTGCTGTGCTGGGTCTTCGGGTTCGACCTGATCTATTCCACCATGGATGTGGATTTCGACCGGCGGGCGGGGCTGTATTCGTTTCCCTCCCGATTCGGGATACCCGCGGCGCTGCGGCTTGCCGGCGCACTGCACCTGTTGGCGTGGTTCGGGCTCGGCGCGTTCGGGCTGGCGTGCGGTTTCGGGTGGGCGTATTGGGCCGGCTGGGCGCTGATCGCGGGCGCGCTGGCCTTCGAGCATCGGCTGGCGAGGACGGGCGACGTCGCCCGAGTCAACGCGGCGTTCTTCCAGGCCAACGCGTTCGTGGGGCTGGTGCTTTTGGCGGCGGTGGGGGCCGAGGTGTTTGCTTGAGGCGGGGGCGCCGCGTCATTCAAGGGGGAAGCTTCGCGTGCGTCGTAGCCGCCGA
>CAZYWZ010000068.1:0-35729 GCA_964651705.1 uncultured Verrucomicrobiales bacterium | reverse complement strand
AATGTGTTACCCATGTCCTGAACCTGAACCGTTACCGATGTCCTGAAACTGGACCGGTTCAGATAATAATCTGCAAATAAAAGACTTGCGCCCGCTTTGGTAGCCGCCGACAGCCTGCCCGCCCGAGCCTTCGGCCAAACGTCCCGTAACCCCCACCCCCTCCAGATCGTCTTATCCGGAATGGGCACCGATTTCAGTTGCCCCACGGTGGCTTCAGACTTGAATTAGGTAATCATGTCAAACGCCCGACATTGGCTCTGGCTGGCGCTGGTCCTGGGGGGCATATGGGCCATCGCCTCGGTGGCGCTGCGCGGCATCCGCGAGCAGAAACCCACCGCGGAAAAGTTGCTCGCCCTGGCCGGGTCGCGCGATCTGGATTCGTTGCAGGGCGCCGAGCGGGGGCGTCATCTCGATGCGCTGGCCGAGGGCCTCAACCGCCTGCCGTTCGAGGAGCGCCAGAAGTTGCGGGAACAGCGGGCGCTGGAACGGGTGTTTCGCCAGATGCTCCCCGAGGAGCAGGGGCGCTTTCTGGACCGGACCCTGCCGACGGGTTTCCGCGAGGTCATGGAGGCCTTCAACAAGATGACGCCCGAGGAGCGCCGGAAGCATGTCGAGCGCGCCCTCCGCGACATGCGCGCCCGCCTCGGCGAGATCGATCCCGCCGATGCCGAGGCGCGCCTCTCCGACGAACAGGCCCAGAAGATCATCGACCAGGGCCTCCAGAGCTATTATCGGGACAGCACCGCCGAGACCAAGATGGATCTCGCCCCGCTGATCGAGGAGATCCAGGCGCAATTGCAGGGGTTCCGCCACCGATGACCCCCTCGCGCAACGGCAGTCGGGGCGGCTGGACCCTGGTCGAGATCCTAGTGGTCATGGCCATCGCCGCGGGCCTCATCGGCCTGCTGCTGCCCGCCGCCGAGTACCTGCGCGCGCGCGCCCGGCAGATCCAATGCCTCCACAACCTCCGGGGCATCGGCGCCGCGATGCAGCTCTACGCCCAGGACCACGAGGGCACCCTCCCCGACATGGCGGCCCTCCGCCCCTCGAAAGAAGAGGACGTCGCCACCCTCGACACGGTCCTGCTGGACTATATAAAAGACCCCCGCGTGTTCCGCTGCCCCGCCGACAACGAGAAACGCCTCTGGGAATCCACGGGCACCAGCTACCACTGGAATAGCGCGCTCAGCGGCCAGAAGATCCAGAACCTCCAATTCCTCGGCGGGGGCAACACCTCGCTCATCCCCATGGTCGGCGACAAGGAGGCCTTCCACGAGGGTTGCCCGCAGAAGGTCAACGTCCTGTACGCAGATGGTCGCAGCAGCAACATCCTCAAGTTCCACCGCTGAGGCGCCGATGATCGAGATCCGCGGCCTCGTGAAACGCTATGGGGCGCGGCTCGCCGTCGGCGGCATCGACCTGGCCGTGCCGCGCGGGAGGATCTTTGGCCTGCTCGGGCACAACGGCGCGGGCAAGAGCACCACGATCGGCTGCCTGCTCGGGCACCTGTTTCCGGACGCGGGCTCGATCCGCGTCGGCGGGATCGACGCCTTCGGGGACCGCCGGCGCGCGCTGGCGCGCGTCGGCGCGATCTTCGAGACCCCGGCGTTCTACGAATACCTCTCCGGCGAGCGCAACCTGCGGATCTACGCCGAATGCACCGCGCCCGTGCCCGAGGCCCGCCTCCGCGAGGTCGCGCAGATCGTGGGCCTCGGCGACCGCATCCGGGACCGGGTGGGAAAATATTCCCACGGCATGCGGCAGCGCCTCGCGCTGGCGCAGGCGCTGCTTCCCGATCCCGATTTGCTGATCGTCGACGAGCCGACCGACGGCCTCGATCCCGAGGGCATCCACGAGATCCGCTCGCTGCTGCGGCGCCTCAACCGCGACCACGGCCTCACGCTGCTCCTCTCCTCCCACCTTCTCAGCGAGGTGGAGCTGCTCTGCACCGACATCGCCGTCATGCGCGAGGGCCGGCTGCTCTACTCCGGACCCATGGCCGAGCTCCCCCGCCCCGAGGGATGGACCGTGCTCCAGACCGACGACCCCGCCCGCGCCGCCGCGCTCCTGCGCGAGCGCGGCTGGCTCGAGGAACAGCGGGGCGCGGAACGTTTTCGCCTGCGCGACGGGATCGGCGTCGCCGACGCCGTCGATGCGGCGGTGCGTGCCGGCCTCCGCGTCGCCGCGGCCCACCCCGTCGAGATGACGCTGGAGGAATTCTACCTCCAGACCATACAGGGGGCCCACGATGGTTAGCCGGCTCTACGCCAACGAGCTCCTCAAGCTCGTCGCGCGCAAGCGCAGCCACATCGGCTTCGGGGCATTCCTCGTGCTCGAGGTCGCGTTCCTCGCGCTGCTCCACCTGCCGCGGGTCAACGCCGCCATCGAGAAGCTCCTCTCGCGCAATGGTCTCCCCTTCGAAGAGTATTTCTCCGGCACGACCGTGGCGGTCATGATCGTGGTGCTCACGATCCTGTTCCTCGGCGCGCTCTTCATCTCGCTGGTCGCCGGCGACATCGTGGCCAAGGAGGCCGAGGACGGGACCCTCCGCATGCTGCTCTGCCGCCCCGTCTCGCGCCTGGAACTGCTCGGGGCCAAGGCACTGGCCTGCGCGACGTATTCCTGCGCGCTGATCCTCTTCATCGGGGCGTCGGCGCTCGCCATGGGGATGGCCTATCGCGGCTGGGGCTCCCTGTTTGTCTTCTCCCCCGCCGAGGGCGTCTTCGCCTTCCACCCGCCGTGGCCCGGCCTCGGGCGCTATGCGCTCGCCATCCTCGCGCTGGCATTCACCACGCAGACCATCACCGCGGTCGGCTTCATGTTCTCGTGCTTCAACATGAAGCCCGCGGCCGCCACGATCCTCACGCTATCCGCCTGCTTCATCGACATGCTCTTGCGCATGACCCCGTACTTCGAGAGCATCCGCGACTGGTTCCTCACGCACCACATGGCGGTCTGGATCCACGCCTTCGAGCCCCGCGTCCCCTGGGCGCGCCTCGCCGAGGCCATCATCTTCCTCCTGGCCTGGGACCTGACATTCGTCGCCATCGGCATCGCCCATTTCCTGCGGCGCGACATCCGGGGTTGAGCCGAGGCGCCATCGTCCTTGCTTGCCGCCCCCGGCCGAGCGCGGCTATCCTGGCGCGCGCCGCACAACCCCGCACCCCCATGAGCCAGATCACCAGGGACCCGCCGATCCCGTCCCGGGAGCATCCGCGGGTCTGCATCGCATCGGGACCGGATGCCTACGCGAACGCGCGACGCGCCCTCGCATCTCTGGACCTCTCCGGCACGCGGGGACGCCGCGTGCTCCTCAAACCGAACATCGGCCGGGAGGCCGATCCCGGGAGCGGGATCGTCACCGACGCCCATGTCGTCGCCGCCGCGATCGACGCCTTCCGGGAGGCCGGGGCAGAGGTCGCCGTCGGCGAGAGCCCGATCGTGGGCGTCCGGATGGCGGAGGCCTATTCCCGGTGCGGGCTGGCGCGGCTGGCGGCGGAGCGGGAGTGCCCCCTGCTCGACATGGACGCGCGCCCGCCGCAGGGCATCCCCCTCCCGAACGGCCGGGTCATCCGGTCCCTGAAAGTGTGCGCCGATGTTCTGGAGCATGACTGTGTCGTCTCGATCCCCGTCATGAAGACGCACATGCACACCGGCGTCTCCCTCGGAACCAAGAACATGAAGGGGTGCCTGTGGCGCCGCAGCAAAGTGGACCTGCACATGCTCCCCCCGTTGCCCGGGTCTGAGGAGAAGACATTGAACCTCGCGATCGCCGACATGGCCGAAGTCCTGCACCCCCAGATCACCCTCATCGACGGGACCGTCGGCATGGAGGGCCTCGGGCCGAGCGCCGGCGACCCCAAACCCTTGGGCGTCGTCCTCGCCGGCACCGACGTGCTGGCGACCGATGCGGTCGCCTGCCGCCTGATGGGATTCTCCCCGGCGGAAATCCCGCACCTGCGGCTCGCCGCCGCCCGCGGGATCGGGACGATCGATCTCTCCGCCATCCGCGTGGATCCCGCGGGATGGGAGGCGCTCGCGAGGCCATTCGCCAGCACGCCAGAAAACCTCGCCATCGAATTTCCGGGAGTCCGCATCCTCGACGAGAATTCCTGCAGCGCTTGCCAGTCGACCCTCCTGCTGTTCCTCCGGCGCTATGGAGACCGACTCGGGGAATACTTCCCCGGCCGCCGCGAGGTGTGCGTCGCCATCGGCAAGGGGAACAAGAACGTGCCGCTCGACTCCCTGTGCATCGGCAACTGCACGCGCGAGCACCGCGAGATCGGCATCTTCATCCCGGGTTGCCCCCCGGTCCCCAGTTCGATCGACGGGGCCATCAGGGAATCCGCGAGCGGCACGACGGCACCCGGCCTGGACGTGTAGCCCATCTGGGAACAGATGGGCCCGGGCGCTCGGCAGGCGCGCCCCGGCGCAACGTTCCTGTTTTCGAATCAGACATCATCCCGCCCGTTGGGTGGGACCACCGGGGCGGAAAATGTAGGGCGCGAAATCCCTTTCGCGCCACGGGCAACCAGCAGGGCCGTCGTGGCGCGGATGGGAATCCGCGCCCTGCACGCCGACCCCATGGCCTACTCTCGAGTCAGCCTCAGGTTGTCGATGCGGACCGCGCCGGCCTTCTCCTCGGGCATCAGGAGACCGAACGACGTCACGGTGGAGAACTTCTTGTTGGCAAAGGGGAGCGTCTTCACCACGGGCTGGCCGCCCGGGATCTCCAGCGTTAGGTCATAGGTGGCGGGACCCCCCTCACCCAGCTGGAAGCGGATCGCCAGATGGCACCAGCGGTCCCTCGGGAAAGGCTGGGCGAATGCCCCGGCGCGGAGTTCGCCGGCCGGGAGCAGGAGCACTTTCGGCCCGGCGCGCAACTCGTCGCGCCAGTCGCGAAATTCCACCAGAAAAGCGGCGGGATTCTTCGATGGCATCAGGAAATCGAAGGAGAGATCGACCGTCCCCTCCCGCATCTCAAGCTCGCTATAGACGCGGCAGGGCCACCACGCCCGCTCCAGGCCTGGCCGATCATTGAACTGGAGGCACTGCTCCGATCCCCCGGCCCCGCCCGTCGCGACGACCTTGATCGGCCCCTCGGCGGCCTCGGGGACGAAGTCCGGCCTCACCTCCTCGTATCCCTCGTCGAGCGCGAGGGATTTTGGCTTCGGCGCCGGCACATAGTCGGTGGGGGGGTCTGGCCGACGGGGTGGGAAGGCCGCGGGCAGCGCGCGCCACGCCGCATCACCCACGAGTCCGACCCCCGCGACATCGATGGGCCGGAAGCCCACCCTTCGGGCGGCGGCGTCGGCCCCCAGGGCAAAATTCTTCGCCCCGGCATCGGCAAAGCCGGGCTCGCCAAAGACCGATCCCCCGTCGTGGCCCAGCGCGCGCCACGCATCCAGGGAGAGCGTCTCCCGCTTCGCCCCGCTCTCCACGACAAAGGTGGGCGCGGCCCCCGGCGCGGCGCGATAGCAATTCTCGTCGATGCGGATCGGCGGGACGTCCCCCGCGGGTTCCCCCTGTATCCGGAGGTGCACCAGATTGGTGACGTCGCCATACACGATGTTCTTTCGGAACGTGCTCCCGACCTCCCCGCGCCTCATGTCGAACATCGCCCACACGCAGGCGTCCTCGCGGCGCTTCCCCCCGCGCTCCCGGTGCGTGAAATGCGCGAAGATGTTGTTCTCGCACGCGACAGCCGGATTCTCGTGAAAGAAGAAGCCGCAGTTCACGACCCCGTGCACGATGTTGTCGGTGACGGAGATATGGCCCGAGGACATGTCCATGTAGATCCCGGCGCTCACGATGTACGAGACCGGCGACTCGTATCCCGCGATGTCGTGGATGAGATTGTTCCGGATGGCGGTCCCGGGCGAATCCCCTAGGGTATAGATGCCGGCCAGGTCGTTGAGCATGCCCAGCCCGATGCGGTGGATCCGGTTCTTCTCGATGATGTTGTGGTGCGCGGTGCTCGGCTTGCCGCCCCAGTCCCAGCCGACGGAGATGCCGGAGTACGGCAGGTCGCTGATCTCGTTGTGCGCGATCCGGTGGCCCGAGGCGTGGCCGAGCCATACGCCATGGATCCCGAGAAAGACGTGTCCCCCATCGCGGATGAGGTTGTTCTCTATGACATTGCCCAGAACCTCGGGGGGCTTCGGGTCCGACGGCGTTAGACCCGCATACGTCTCCTCGCCCTTCCCCCAGCGCCAGTTGCCGCCGCACAGTATCCCCCCGCCCCCGAGGTCGTGGATCAGGCAGCCCCGTATCGCGTTGCTGCAACTGCCATCGTGCAGGAAGATCCCGTGCTCCCCCGCCTGCGCGATCTCGCAGTTCTCGAAGGCGCTCTCGCAGAGCCCGCGCGCGTAGATGCTCGCGTTGCGCCCCGGCTCCGCCTGCCGCGAGCTGGCCACGTCCCGCCGCAGGACCGCATCCGTGTGCCGGAAGGCCAGGTCGCGAAAGGTCAGGTGCCGGATCAGGCCGCCCTTCTCGGGCTCGCCGCGAAAATGCAACAGGTGGCCAAATCTTTGGTCCGGCGGCAGATCGGGCAACCGGACCGCCGGCGCGAAGGCCTCCAGCGCCTCGGCCGCCTCGCCCGGCAGCGGGATGTAATGCAACTTCCCCGCGCCGCGGTCCAAAAACCACTCGCCGGGCTCGTCGAGATAATCGAAGACATTCTCGATGTAGTACCTCGGATTCGGCTCGTACTGGTCGAAGACCCGCGGGCCCTTCGCCGTGAACCGCACCACCCGCCTCGCCTCGTCCAGCGCCTCGATGAAATGCGTCGATGTGTACCACGAGGAGAATATCACCACGCTCACGTCATCCAGATTCGGCCATCGCCGGAATTCCTCCCCCGCATAGATGATGCCCCAGCGCGCGTCGCTGCCAGGCAGCGCCCGCGACGGGCGAAAATATTGCCCGGCGTTCGGCCCCCGAGCCCTATGCCGCCGATGCCCATTGACGTAGAGCTGATTGAAATGCCATTCGCCCGCGGCCACCTCCGGCAGCGTCGCCACCAGGTGCCCGCCCTCCCGCGCCCATCCCGCGATCCGCCTGCCCCCGGAGAGGATCGCGCCCGGACCGCCAGGCCCCTCCGGCGGATCTGCCCCGCGATACGTGACCGGCGCCGATCCCGTCCCCGAATCCTCCGGCGTGAACTCCACCGGCTCGGTGATCGCGTACGTCCCCGGCCGAAACACCACCTCCACTGGCCCGGCCAGCGCGCCCGACCTCTTCATCGCCCGGATCGCGTCCCGCGCCCCGGCCAACGACCCCAGCGGCCGCGCCACCGTCCCGGGGCCCGCGTCATCCCCCCCGGGGGCCACGTGGATCACGACCGGGCCCGCCAAGAGCGGCGGGGGCATCACCGGGAGAGAAGAAAACAGCAGGGCCAGTGTGGGTCCGCGCATGGGATTATTTTCGATTTCAAAATAAACTATCGGGCGCGCCCTCGCCGTGGCAAGCGGAAAGTCCCCCGCGTCCCCAAATCCTCGCATAAAGAGCCCCTGCCGACAGAGACCATTTTCGACAACCGGCATGGAATGCATCCGGCCCGCACGCGGTTGGCGGAACGCTCAAGAGCCTGCCGCTTTGGAGTGCGGTGCGTCGCCGCACCGCTTTCACCCCCCCGCTTACGACCCTGCCGAGCCGCCGCCACCGGGCGCCTTTGGACCAACTCTTACGCGACGATTGGTGGCGTCCAAGGCGCCTTGACAGCCCTCGGGGCCGGGAGTTTGCTGGTGGGATCAGGCCAGGGATCCGTCGGGCGTTGTCCGACGGATCCCTCAGTCAAGGAGGAGGTGCAGGATGATCGCTGGCATGGCTCTCGGCGGATGGATCGGGGTGACTTGCGCCGCGGGCTTGGGCGCGGCGGCACCGGATGACTGGCAAGCGGGCGCGCCACGGGAGGAGATACGCCCCGCATTCCACCGTGAGGCGGGGGGCGGCCGCGAAGGGTCCGGGGCACTCTGGATCGACGCGCGCGGGTTCGATGGGGCGCACGGCTGGTGGAGCCGGACTCTCCCTGTGGAGGGGGGCAAGCATTATCGGTTCCGGGCATATCGAAAGGCGGAGGGCGTGGCGGCGCCGCGGCGATCGGCGTGGGCGCGGCTGCTGTGGGTCGACGCGGATGGCAAGTCCGTGCTGCGCGACGAGAAGGGCCCGGATGTGCACTACGGCTGGACCCCGACGCCGAAGGCCGAGCCCGAGTACCCCGCCGACGGTCCCATCGATGCCGCGGGCTGGACCGAGATCTCGGGGGTTTTCCGCGCGCCATCCAAAGCGCGGCAGGCCGTCGTCGAACTCCACCTCCTGTGGTCGGGTGGGCGCGTCGCGTACAGCGGGATCGCGATGGAGGAGACCGCGGCGGCCACCCGCAAGGTGCGCCTGGCGACGGTCCACCTCAGGCCAAAGAGTCCCGAAAAGACGCCCGAGGGCAACCGGAGGATGTTCGAGGGACCGATCGCCGAGGCCGCCGCGCGGGACGCCGACCTCGTCGTGCTGCCCGAGACCCTGACCTATTATGGCACCGGCCGCGCGATGGCCGATTGCGCGGAGGCGGTGCCGGGGCCATCCACGGAATACTTCGGGGCGCTGGCCAAGCGGCACGACCTCTACATCGTCGCGGGCCTCATCGAGCGCGACGGGAGGCTGCTCTTCAACACCGCGGCGCTCGTCGGTCCCGATGGCGCGCTGGCCGGCAAGTACCGGAAAGTCTGCCTGCCGCGCAACGAGATCGAATCGGGCGTCCAGCCGGGCGAGGATTACCCCGTATTCGACACGCGCTTCGGCAAGGTGGGGATGATGGTCTGCTACGATGGTTTCTTTCCCGAGGTCGCGAGGAGGCTCGCGATGCGCGGCGCCGAGGTCATCGCGTGGCCCGTGTGGGGATGCAACCCGCTGCTCGCCTCGGCCCGCGCCTGCGAGAACCACGTGTACCTGATCAGCTCGACCTACACCGAGGCCGACAAGGATTGGATGATCTCGGCGGTCTACGGGCACGACGGCCAACCGCTCGCGCAGGCGGAGAATTGGGGCAGCGTCGCGGTCGCCGAGGTCGACCTCGACGCCAGATTGCACTGGCCGAGCCTCGGCGATTTCAAGGCCGAGATCCCGCGCCATCGGCCCATCTGGGACGGCGGATCGGACCCGCTGCCGAGGTAGGGGGTCAAAGGCATCTGGAATTTTCGAGTCAGATCCCGTGCCGCGCACCGGGGCACCACCGGGGCGGAATATGGTAGGCTGCGCCTTGGCGCACGCGGACCGTCGATTCGGCGGCGTGCGCCAAGGCGCAGCCTACATCGCGATCCGATTTTCGAGTCAGGAATCTGTCGGGTTTAGCAAAGTCCGACTGGCTGCTGTCTCCGCCACCACGACCTCATCCCCGAGGATGCGGCGCACCACGGCGAGGAGCTCCCATCGCTTGAAAGGCTTCTGGAGAAATCCGGAGAAGGCGGCGCCGCGCATCCTCTGCGCGACGCTCGCCTCGTCGTAGCCGCTGGCCATGATCACGGGAACGCTCGGGCGCATCGCGCGCATCCGGGCAAAACATTCTTCGCCGCTCATCATCGGCATCGCGAGGTCGAGGATCACCAGCCCGACGTTCGCGTGTTGGCCCAGAAGCTCCAATCCCCGCTGTCCGGTCTCGGCCGTGAGCACCTCGAAGCCGCTCCGTTCCAGATGACGGGCGGTGACCGTGCGGACGCCCGCCTCGTCATCGATCACCAGCACCGTCCCATTCCCGCGCCACTCTGGCGTGGGCCGCGCGGGGGGACCCCCGGGCGCCAGCGCCCGGACCGTGGTCGGCAATAGCACCGTGAACGTCGACCCCCTCCCCGGCGCAGATTCCACGCGGACGGCGCCCGCACCCCCCCTCACGATCCCCAGCACCGAGGCGAGGCCGAGGCCCCGCCCGGCGAATTTCGTGGTGAAGAAGGGGTCGAAGATCCGGGCCTTGGTGGCCTCGTCCATCCCGGCACCCGTGTCGCTCACCTCGAGGAAAACGTACTCGCCCTCGGCGAGGCCGTCGTCGATGAAGCTGTCGGCGAGAAACGCGCGGTCGCAGCGCCGCACGCCGGTGGTCACAACGATCCGGCCACCGCCCGCCACCGCCTCGGCGGCATTGGTCACCAGATGCATCACGATCTGTCGCATCTGGGCCTCCGGCAGGCGCACCGCGGGGATTTCCCCAGCGAGGCACTGGGTCACTTCGATGCCACGGGTGGCCGACGCCTCCAGCAGGCGCAGGGTCTCCGCGACGATCGCGTTGGGATCCGCGACCTCGGCCACCGGTTTCGCCCGGCCCGCGTATGCCAGCATCTGCCGGCAGAGCTCGGCACCGCGACGCGACGCGATCTCGATCTCCCGCGCGGCCGCCAGCAGCCCCGAATCCCTCGGCATCTCCTCGAGGATCTCCTCCGCATGGCCGACGATGGCCATGAGCAGGTTGTTGAAATCGTGCGCGATGCCGCCCGCGAGCGCCCCGAGGCTCTCGAGTTTTTGCGCCTGGAGCATCCTCGCCTCGATGTCCTTCAACTCCCGCTCGACGCGCTTGCGCTGGCTGATGTCCTCGACCATCCCCATGACATGGGTGAGCTTCCCCTCCCGGTCGCGGATGCCCACGGCCCCCAGGCTGCCCCACACGATCTCGCCATCGCGACGGATGTACCGCTTCTCGATCCGGTAAGACTGCCTCTCGCCGCGCAGCACCTGATGGAATAGATCCTCTTCGGCCCGGGCGTCGTCCGGGTGCGTGAAGTCCGTGAAGCGCATCCGCTTCAATTGCTCGGCGGAATAGCCCAGCATATCCTCGAGTGCCCGGTTGACGAGGACTGGCCGACCATCCGCGTCCACGAGGGCCACCCCAAAGGGCGCGTTCTCGAACATCACGCGGAACCGCTCCTCGCTCTGCCGCAGCTTGGCCTCGCTCGTCTCGAGCGCCCGGAGCGCGGCCTTGCGCCTTGAGATATCCAGGGCGATTCCGGCCAACAAGGGCTGCCCGCCCTTCCCGGGGATCACGAATTTTTGCGTGTGGTAATCGCGGGCCGTGCCATCGGCCCCCGGGACCGCCTCCTCGCGTTCCTGAAAACCCCTCCGCCTCGCCTCGTCGTCGTCCCGCCGCATGGTCTCGCCGACCTCGCCGGGCCACATCTCGTCGGGCCGCCGCCCGATCCAGGTCTCGTCGGCACCCAACACCTCCCTCATGAACCGGTTGAAATACAGCGTGCGGCCCTCCGCGTCTTTGATGAATGTCGCCGCGGGCAGATGATCCATGAACTGCTCGAATATCTCGCGGGTGATCGGGATCCGATCCTTGGGCGACGCCGCGCGCGCGCCCTTTGCCTTGCCCCTCGTCGGGGTTTTCCGTTTCCGTGCGGGCTTGCGCGTCATGTCTCGATGGGCCGCGGCGAACCGCGCGATCGCATCACCACTCTGCCGCCCTTGAACCCTCCCGACGGGCGGATGCCGCAGCCTCCTCCGCATACATTGGATCGTTTCGGGCGCCTTTGTCAACGGGAGGGTGGCCCCCAAAATCCTCGCGTAAGGCACTGCCCGGGGGCGCATCGCATGGGGATGTAGGGCGCGAAATCCCTTTCGCGCCACGGGCAACCGGCAGGACCTTGCGTGGCGCGGATAGGAATCCGCGCCCTACAAAACTTGGCACAGTGACGTGCCTGTGCCCTATACGGTTCGTTGAGGGCACGGCACTCGGGGAGCTATCCTTGCGCGAGGATTCGGGGGCCCCTTCCGGAAACTGGCCGGGCCACAGCCCATGTGCCGCTTGAACGCCCGGCTGAAATAGTACCGGTCGGGAAAGCCCAAGGACTCCGCTATTTGATCAATCGGGTTGTCATTTAGCGCGAGCTGGCGGCAGGCCAGGCGGATGCGGGCCGCGGCGACATAGGCCGCCGGGCTTTGCCCGACATGCTTGCGGAACCATTTCTCGAAGGAGCGGAGACCGAGGCCGGAAAGGACGGCGAGCTGCGGGTTGGAGAGATCGGCGGCGGGGTGGCGGTCGATGTGCTCGAGGAGGCGGAGCATCTTGGGGGGATAGCCGTGATAGTGTTCGGGTGACATGGCGGCAAAGACGGCGTGGAGCAGGGCGGTGCCGAGGTGCAGGAGTCGCCGGTGGCCCGATGGCGTATCGGCCGACTCGCAGGCGCCGCGGCAGGCGGCGAGCAGCGCGCGGATCGGCCCGGTCACGGGGATGGGCAACGGCGTCTTGAGAGCGATGGCGAACTCGTGCCGTGGGGTGAAATGGACCCAGAAATGCGGCACGACCCGGGGGCCTATCGTGTCGAAAGTGATCCCGGCGGGAGTGAGCAATACCGCGCCCGGCCGGAGCGGGTACGTGACGCCCCCGGCCCGAATCGCGTTGCCAGGCGCGCCGTTGTGATGCAGGCGCCAGTACGGGCTGCGGATGCCCACGTGGTTCCAGTCCTCGTAGCGCAGGTGACCGCACTCGTGCACCACGAAGGCCAACGCGCCCCCGTGGTCCGTCTCGGCAAAGCCGGTCCCCACCCGCGTGAACGGGTTCCGGTAATCGCGTCGGCGGGCCAGGGCGACCATGGCATTTCGTGAAAAGACACAAAATCTGCGCATATCGGCATTGGCTTGGCAAGGGTTTTGTAGGAAAAGGACATACGTGAGGACATCGTGCGCCATCGGCAGGAGAGAATTCTGCGCGGGTCTGGCGGCGCTGGTTGCGCCACGGGCGCCCGCGGCGGGGGATTATCGCTTGCGGTACATCCTGGCGTCGCCGATGTATGGCAAGGCGCCGCTGGGGGAGATCGTCCCGGAGGTGAAGAAGACCGGCGCGGGCCACATCGACATCTGGCCCGCGTCGCACGGCAACCAGCGGGAGCAGCTGGACGAGATGGGCGAGGAGAAGTTCTCGGCGCTGCTGGCGGCGCACGGTGTGAAGCTGGGCTGCATCACGCGATATGACCTGGGCCCCTTCGGGCTCAAGGACGAGCTGGCGCTGGCCAAGCGGCTGGGCGCCGAGGTGATCGTCACCGGCGCCAAAGGCCCGAAAAACCTCCTGGGCGAGGACCTGAAGCGCGCGGTCCGGGATTTCGCGGAACGGATGATGCCCCACGTCGAGGAGGCGGAGCGGCGCGGGGTCACGATCGCGATCGAGAATCACTCCGGCTCGCTGCTGCACAGCGCCGACTCGATGCGCTATTTCGCGGAGGCCCTGGTGTCCCCGCGGCTCGGCATCGCCTTCGCGCCCCACCACCTGCCGCAGGATGGCGCGATGCAGGGGGCGCTGGTCGCCGCACTTGGCCCCGCGATACAATTCTTCTACGCGCAGGGCGCGGGCTGGAGCACGGCCCCGCAGCCCAAGGAGAAAGAGATGTTGCAGATGCCCGGGCGGGGCCCGCTGGACTTCGGCCCCGCCGTGGCCGCGTTGAAAATGATGTCCTACGCCGGTTTCGTGGAGATCTTCATGCACCCGTATCCCCGGGGCATCCCCATCCTCGAGCCGGCCGCCGCGGTGACCGCCGAGATCAACCGCAGCCGCGAATACCTGGACGGGCTGCTGGGGGGGGCGGGGTGAGGGCGCCTGCCCCACGGGCCGCGGGTTCCCTTACACCGATAGCGGTGCGGGGACGCACCGCACTCCAAAGGCCTGCGGCCAAGATCCGGCGGCATCCACCGGTGTCTCCCTCACCTCGGACGCGGCACCATCTCGCGCGAAGCGCTGTGGAGTGCGGCGCGTCCCCGCGCCGCTTTCCCGGCGCACCAGATTTCACTCAACGACCAAGAAGCTATAGGAGGTAAGGACATATGATGAACAAAGTGATCATCGTGGTGGGCGACGCCACGGAGACGGTGGACACGCTGTACCCATTCTACCGGGTGCGCGAGGAGGGCTTCGAGGCGGTCGTCGCCGGGCCGGTCAAGCAGCGATACAACATGGTCATGCACGAGGTCAAGCCGGGCTGGACCATCACCCGCGAGTGGGAGGGCTACACCATCGAGGCGACCGCGGCCTTCAAGGACATCCGCCCCGAGCACTACGGCGAGTACGCCGGCATCTTCTTCTCGGGCGGGCGCGCGCCGGAATACACCCGCTACGACGAGGACCTGGTGCGCCTGACGCGCCATTTCTTCGAGGCGAACAAGCCGGTGGGCTGCGTCTGCCACGGCGTCGAGATCCCGGCCTACGCCGGCTGCGTCAAGGGCCGAAAGATGGCGACGGTGGCCAAGTGCCGCTTCGACCTCGAGGTCTGCGGCGGCACCTTCGTGGACGAGCCCTGCGTGATCGACGGAAACCTCTTCAGCGGCCGCACCTTCCATGACCACTGGGCGTACTGCGGCCCGTGGATCAAGGCGCTCATCGCCCAGCGCGAGAAGTCCAAGAAGGGCTGACCGCCTCCGCGGGAGTTCGGGCATGAGACCTGCGTTCACGAGACGACAGCTGGTCAGGACCTTTGTCTTCGGCGGGGCGCTCGCGCCGCTGGCGATCCACCGCCGGGCGAGGGCGGCCTCGCCGTCCTCCCGCCTGCGGCTCGGTTGCGTCGGCGTCGGCGGCAAGGGCTGGGAGGACCTCATCGGCTCCAGCGGGAACGGCGAGTCGCACGACGTGGTCGCCCTCTGCGACATCGACCACCGCGACGGCGGCGACCAGCCCGACAACCTCGGCAAAGGACAGGCCGCGCGCCCGCTGGGCTTCGGGGAGGCGACCCGAAAGTTCCCCGGGGCGAAGCGCTACGCCGACTTTCGGCGGATGCTGGAGCAGAAGGACATCGACGCGGTGACCGTCTCCACCCCGGACCACATGCACGCGACGATCGCGCTCTCGGCCATGGCGCTGGGCAAACATGTCTACGTGCAGAAGCCGCTGACGCAGACGGTCCACGAATCGCGCGTCATGCGCGAGTTCGCCCGGGCCAGGGGCGTCGTCACCCAGATGGGCAACCAGATGCATTCCAGCGCCGGCTACCGCTGCCTCGTGGATGTCATCCGCGATGGCATCATCGGAAAGGTGAGCGCGGCGCATTGCTGGGTCAGCCCGTCGAACTGGCCGCAGGGCATCGGCATGCCCGAGGGCGAGGACCCGATCCCCGCGGGCATCCACTGGGACCTGTGGCTCGGCGTGGCCAAGCCGCGGCCCTACAAGCATCAGGTCTATCACAATTTCAACTGGCGCGGCTGGCAGGAGTTCGGCTGCGGTTCGCTGGGCGACATGGGTTGCCACGTGATGGACCCGGTCGTCTGGAGCCTCGAACTGGGGCCGCCAAAGCTGATATCGGCACAGGTGAGTGGCGTCAACGACCAGACTTTCCCCGTCTGGAGCATCGTCGATTACGAGTTCCCCGCCACAAAATACGCCGCGGACGGTTTCCGCCTGACGTGGTACCATGGCGGCAAACTCCCACCCATCGAGGTCGCCCGCATGCCCGAGGGCCAGAAACTCCCCGGCGCGGGTTCCATCTTCGTCGGCGAGAAGGGTACCCTCGTGACCGCCCATTCGCCCTCGATCCCGCGGCTGTATCCCCAGGAAGATTTCCTGGACTACAGCCGCACGGCGCTGAAGCAGGCCTTTGCCGAGATGGCGCCTCAGGACCACTACCGCATGTGGACCGACGCCATCCTCGCCGGCAAACAGGCCAACTCCCACTTCGACTACGCCGGGCCACTCAACGAGACGGTCATCCTCGGCACCATCGCCCAGCGACTGCCGGAACGGAGGCTGTCTTGGGACGCGAAATCGATGACCTTCGACGACCCCGCCGCCACGGCCCTCGTGCGGCGCCAGTACCGCAAGGGCTGGGAGATCGAGCCGCTGGTGGGCGGCTGACTCGAAAATTGGGTCGCGATGTAGGCCGCGCCTTGGCGCACGCGGACATTCGATTCGGCGGCGTGCGCCAAGGCGCAGCCTACCATTTTCCGCCCCGGTGGTGCCCCGCGCGCGGGGCACGGGATCTAGCCAGAAACTTCAAACCGCGGATCATGGGGACGACGGAGATAATTCATTGTATTCTCGTTCGTTGTGATTCCGGTGGTGCGCCGGGGTCAGGAGGCGGCCCGATTTTGGACTGCGGTGGCAGAGCGCAGCGGCGACACCGCTTTGGCCTCAGGCGGAGCCGCAACCCGCGCGCCGGAGGTAGGCCTTCAGATCCGGGATCGAGATGATGCCGAAGTGAAAAACCGAGGCGGCCAGCAGGATGGTGGCCCCTGCCTCGGCGGCTTCGAGGAAGTGTTCCAAGGTTCCCGCGCCGCCGGAGGCCACGATTTCCGCCGGGGTCGCGGCGGCCAACATGCGGATCAGGGGCAGGTCGAATCCGGTGCGTGCGCCATCGGTCGCCTTGCTGGTCGGCAGGATGCAGCGGACGCCATATCCCGCCACCCGCTTGGCCCAATCCAGGGCGTCCGCGCCCGTGGCGGTGCGCCCGCCGTCGATGAATACCTCGTAGCCCGAAGGCAACGAGGGGTTGTGGTCCACATCGATGGCCACCGTCACCCGGTCCTCCCCCAGCTCGCGGACCATCTCCGCGATGACACCGGGGTTCCGAAATGCGGCGCTGCTGGTGGAGACCCTGCTCGCCCCGGCGCCGATGACGGCGCTGGCCGACGCGGTGTCCTTGATGCCACCGCCAACCGTGAACGGGACGGTGACCACCGAGGCGACGCGCCCGACGACCTCCAGCATGGTGTCGCGATTCTCTACGGTGGCCGTGATGTCGAGCATGGCCAATTCATCGGCGCCCGCCGCGCAATAGGCCCGGGCGCAGGCCACCGGATCCCCGGCGTCCTTGATGTCCACGAAGTGCACGCCTTTCACCACGCGCCCATTCTGCATGTCGAGGCATGGCATGATGCGGATATTCGATCTCATGGTGGTGGCTCCGGGTGTCGTGCTGGGATGTCGGGGCGGGGAAAATGGGGCGCGCTCCAGGGGAATCTGTCGGGCTCCGTAGGACAGATTCCTAGATGTACTCGACCGTGGCCGGCGGCTTGGGCGTCAGGTCGTAGAGGCATCGGTTGACGCCCGGGATGGCGGTGATGCGCCGGGTGAGGCGATGGAGTATGGGCCAGGGCAGTTCTCGCGCGGTGGCCTTTCGCGCATCCACGCTATCGATGCACCGCACCACGATGATCTGCCCGAATTCGCGCTTGCCCCTGCGGATACCGGTGGCGCAGTCGTTGAGCAGCACGGCCAGGTACTGGAAGGCGCCGGTGTCGCCCAGCTCCTCCTCGACGATGGCCGTGGCCTTGCGCACCGTGGCCAGCCTTTCTTCCGTCACCTCGCCCACGATGCGGGTCGCGAGTGCGGGACCCGGAAATGGGATGCGCCGGGTGATGTCGCCCGGCAGGCCAAGCAACGTGGCCACGCGGCGCACGCCGTCCTTCCGCAGCGTGGCCAGGGGCTCGAGGACCTTGTAGCCATAGGCCTTCTGCGGATCGATGCCGAGCTGCGCCAGGATATTGTGCTGCCGCTTGATGCCCGCGACGGTTTCCTCGATGTCGGTCAGTATGGTGCCGTGCAGCAGGAAGGTCGCCCTCGATCGCCTCACCGCCTTGCCGAAGACATCCTTGTAGAAGGTGTCCGTGATCGCCTGCCGCTTCTCCTCCGGGTCGGTCAATCCCCGGAGCGCGCGCAGGAATGTCTTGCGCGCGTCCACCACTTCCACGGGGATGCCCAGGTCGCGGAAGATCTTGGCCACGCGCCGGGGCTCCCCCTCGCGCATGAGGGCGTTGTCCACCAAGATGGTCTTCAGCCGGGGGCCCAGGGCCCGGTGCGCCAGTACGGTGACCACCGAACTGTCCACGCCGCCGCTGAGCGCATTGATGGCGATCCCCCTGCCGACCTCGCGGCGAAGGGACTCCACCTGTCCCGCGATGAATGCCCTGTAATTCATGGATGCCATGGTGTCTCCCGCTCTCGAAGTGCCTCGTCCGCGCCCGGACCAGATTACCCGGCCCGGCCGCCCGATACAGCTCTATTTGCGCCCGCGGGACGGCCAAGGCCCACCGTGACCATCGGGGGGCCGGGGTCACTTCCCCGCGCGAAAATTCCCGACCGCCTCGCTGGTGCGCAGCGCGCGGTTGTAGATGCGCACCGCGCGCACCGATGGCGCGATCTTCAACTTCGGCGCACTATTCGGCGTCCTGAGGTTTGGGCTGTAGCGCCCCCAGCCGAACTGCCGCTCGTCGCCGCCGTCGCAGAGGACGCCGTCCACCACGAACGTGATGACCTTCGGTCCGCCATCCACCGTGACCACGACATGCTGCGGTTTCCCTGCCCGGATGGCGCCACGATCGCAGTCCCAAGCGCATTCGCTGCGCCCGTCATTGAGCGTGATCCCGATCGTCCCCTCTGCGGTGGTCGCCACCAGGATGCCCGCGCCCGTCTCGTCCCTGCTATCGAGCAGGGCCTGGCCGGCCGTGAGCGAATCCAGCTGGACCCACAGGTCGAGGCTGAAACCGGCGCGCAGGTCCTTGCATCCGTGATCCGGGCGCTTGTTGTCGCGGGCGTTGAGCGCCGGCAGCTTGGGCATCGCCGCCTCCGCCGGAACAGGTTTTCCTCCGGATAGGTTCAACACCAGCCCGTTGGTGCAGACGGCGGCGTTATCCCACTGGTTGAACAGGCCCTCCACCAGCGCCTTCGGGATCTCGTGCAGGCGCCCGACGTTCTTCTGAGTCTCGGTGATGTAAAATTTGCCCCCCTCTTCGACGAGGTCGGGATAGCTCATGCGGATGTACGGGTCATCGTCATAGAGCAGGATCTCCGGCTGGGACCACTCGATCCGCCTGCCTTGCGGCGTGTCCACCTCGCGCCCGGCCATGAGCCACGCGGGATTCCGATCGTCGTAGGGACTGCGCCCGTCCTTGCCCGCCGCCCCCAGGGCCCCGATGAATCGGCCGCCGTGGTTGTGGAACCAATAGAGGAACTTCCCGTTCGAGCAGTTCCAAGCGAAATTCGCCGCGCGCGGGTGCTTCACGCGGCGGCCGCCAGGCGCGTACGTCTTGTAGGCGGGCGCCGTCCACGTGCGCCCGCCGTCGGCGCTGTACGCGCCCGTCGGCCATCCATCGATGGTCCGGTAGACGCAGTACAGGGAGCCGTCGCTCAGCGACACGAGGCTCTGCTCCTCCGCCACGCGCCCCCCGCCGGCCGGGGTGCGCAGGCCCACCTCCCCATCCGGCAGGGTCTCGAAGGTGATCTTCTCCGGGTCGCGCTCGGTGAGGATGTTCTTGCTCTTGAAGAATGCCCCCTCCGATTGCGCGAAGAAGCCGTCGCCCATGGCGCCGACCTTGTGGATGACCATGATCGCCGCGTCGCCCAAGATCAGCGGCCGCCCGACGTTCCAAAAAAACCGCAGCTTCCCGCCATACACGTTGTTCCTGTCGCACTCGAACTCCCGGATCGGGACCTCGTATCGCTTCGCCGACCACGTGCGGCCGCCGTCGTCGCTGTACTTGAACACATAGTGCCCCAGCGAGTCCACGCGCTTGTAGACGCCCTTGTCCTCGCGCTTGACCTCGCTCACGCGATCGGTGTTGTGGTTGTAAAAGCAGTAGATCCTCCCGTACGGCACCTTCAGCAGCACCGCGTAGCTCGCCTCCGGGCCATCCACCGGCTCAAGGGGAACGATCGAATCCCAGTTCCGTCCCTGATCCATACTGCGCATGGACACCACGGTCTGTCCGGGGTCGCCCTCCTTGCCACTGCCGGTGGTCATGACGCAGAGCCACGCGCCGTCGTCGGTCTTCACGATATAGGGCTGGTCCGCGTAACCCCGGCTCGGGATGTTCCATCCGTTGCTGATGTGCCGCGGGTCGGGGATTCCCGCCCCGTCGTCGGACTTCGGCGCCTCCGCGGACAACGCGGGGGCCGCGGCCATCGCCGCGGCAAGGATCAGGGCATGTCGGTGGTCTCTCATGGGGATTTCGCTTTCGTTCTCTTGGCCTGGATCGAGGTTCTGGGGGAAACCCGGCGCCGCTGCCGGACGAAGACCCGCGGCGCGGCATCCGCCAGGCGCTTGCCCGCCGCGAGCCGCCGCAGCACGGTCTCCATGCCGAATCGCACGTGCTCGCGCATCTTCCGGTCGGCGGCCTCCGGGTCGTCGCGCGTCAGGACGTCCGCCAGATCCCGGTGCCATCGCCGCGGCGGCGGGTGGAACTCCGCCGCGCTGTTGTACAGCCAGTTCAGGACCAGCACGTGGCTCTTCTCGATCGCGCGCAAGAGCTCCGGGCAGCCCGCGCATTCCGCGATCCGGTGGTGGAACGCCGCGTGGACCCGGTTCGCGTCCTGCCTCCCACCGCCCGTCCCCGCGTACAGCGCGTCCAGCGCCGCCGCCATCGCCCGCAGCTCCCGCCGCTCCGCCATCGTCGCCCGCTCCGCAAACAGTCGCGCCGACTGCGTCTCCAGCGCCTCCCGCACCACGTAGTGCCCGCGGACGTCCTCCCACGTCGGCACCCGAACCACCGTCCCCGCCCGCGGCCGACTCTCCACCAGGCCGTCGTTCTCCAGCTGCCTTAGCGCCTGCGCCACCGGCAACAGGCTCATCCGAAATCGCGCCGCCAGCCGCCGCCCCGAGATCGGCGCGCCCAGCGGCAACTCCCCGCTCAGGATGGCCTCCCGGATCCTCCCGTACGCACGCGACGAGAGGGTGCCCACCGCCGCGGCGCGCGGGACGGGGACGGGTCGGGATGTCTTCGGGACCACGCGGAGACACTGCCCCGGTCCGCCCGGCCCGTCAACGTTAAACTGATATGTCAGTGTAGCCGTCGCGCGCCAGGCCGGGCCCTCATGGCGCGGTGACGGTGATGCCCCGGGACCCCAGCCTTTGGAAGTGGGAGAGGTTGTAAGTGTAGATCCGCCGGCAAGACGCCTTCTCTGCGGCCACGGCGTGCAGGGCGTCATAGACCGCGCCGCTGCCCAGGCCCATGTCGCTGACGCGCCGGACCGCCGCGGCATAGTCGGCCTGGGTCAGGCCGATCACCCGCAGACGGCCGGCGAAGTTCTCCTCGATGAGCCGCCTCGCGTCCGCGGGTTGGATGCGCCTGGGCAGCGGGAGCGCCGTCAGGGTGGCATAGGCCTCGGCCAACGCATGCGCCGCACAGCACCCCTCGCGCGGCCCATTGATGAACCGGGCAAGACACGCCAGCGACGCCTCATGGTTAGACAATTGGTCGACGACGGCCGTCACCAGGACGGAGGTGTCGAACAGGACCCTCACTTCCCGCGTTCTCCCGGCACGATCCGCCTGGCGCGGGATTCGCGCTCGCCCCGGATGAATTCCGCCACATCGATCTGCGCCTTGGCCGCGCCGTGATGCACCAGGATCCCCCCCTTGTCGACGAGCGAAGACCCCGCCCCCGGCACAGAAAGGCGCACCCCGTCGCCCTCCACCTCAATATCGAGCTCCATGCCCGGCACCAGATTGAGTCGGTCCCGGATGTCCTTGGGGACGACCAGCCGGCCAGCGCGGTCAATGGTAGTCGTCATGGTGAAATGGTAATAAAAATGGCTTTTCTCGTCAACCGCCTTTCTGCCTGTCGCCGGGAACGGCCCGCGGCATTCTGCCACAGGAGGCCAACCGGGCGGGCGAAGCCCGGACGCAACCGAACAGAAAGTCCGACAGCATGATGCGATCCCTGCGCCGCCCCCTCTGTGCCATCGCCGGCCTCCTGGTGGGAGGCGGGCTCGCGGCCGAATCGTTGCCCGTCTACCAGCCGCGGGTGAAGACGGCGGACATCTATTTCCACCACCCCGGCGCGCGGCCGGCGCTGAAGTACAACCACGACGTCGACATCGTGAGGTTCAGGGGGAAGTTCTTCGCCGCATGGAACGCGAACGAGGCAAGCGGCGAAGACGTGCCGGGCCAGTACAACTTCCTGAGCCACAGCGACGACTTCGAGCGCTGGTCGGCACCGGTGCGGCTCTTCACGCGGGACGCGGGGGCGGAGAACCCGGTCGAGACCGACAACCAGTGGCAGCCTATCTTCATCAACTACCGGGACGGGGTGCTGTTCTGCGCGTGGTGCGATTACAACGCGCGCAAGACCTACATCGCGACCTCGGCCGATGGTTTCAAATGGAACAACCGCGAGGTGCCCACCGCGCCGCCATCGCTCGAGGGAAAGGTGGTGGGGTTCCCGACGAACCACGGCCTGCTCACGCGCAAGGGGACGATGCTGTTCCCCTGTAGCCTGCCGATGGCGGAGGAGAAATGCATCGTGGGCCACACCCGTTACGCCGGGGTGCTGATCAGCGGGGACGCGGGCAAGTCGTGGTCGTGGAGCGATCCGATCGAGGCGGTGTCCTGGTCGCAGATGGGCGAGAAGCCCGAGGAGTTCGGCGGGGAGCTGGTCACGATCTGGGAGCCGATGCTCTTCGAGCAGGCCGACGGCAAGATCGGGCTGCTGATCCGCAACTCCACCGCGCAGGACAACCCCGAGCGCGCGGAGAAACCCCACCGCATGCTGCTCTATTGCACCAGCGCCGACGGCGGGCGGACCTGGACGAGGGCCCGCCCTGTCGAGGTCGACACGATCTGCTCGCGGAATTACGCGATCGCGGGCGCCGGGACGCCGGACAGCCTGCTGATGGTGATGAACGACAACAACGTGCGCGTGCCCGAGCGCATCAGCCGCGACCGCTATTTCCTCGCGCTGTACTGCTCCCCGGTCTGCGACCCGGACCTGCTGCTGCCCGGGCCCGTCATCCAGCCCGAGGGCGGGACGGCCTTCTACCCGAACGGCTTCGTTGACGATGGCAAACTCTATGTCGCCTACACCTACCCTCGCGGCATCCACTGCAGCGTGATCGAACCGTTGCCGGATTTCTCGCAACCCTTTCTCCTGCCGCGCGGCGGCAGGCCCGGGCTCGAGATCAAGGACGGCATCGCCCACTTCAAACAGCGGCAATCGGGCCTCGGCCTGGTCCTCACCGAGGCCCTGACCCGAGCGGCCAAGCTCCGGCTCGCCTTCGACGTCAGCGTCCACCGCTACAATGGCCTCGACTGGCCCGTGCTCACCCTCGGCGGCAAGACGCGGAACGGAACCACCCTGCGCGCAATCTTCAGCGAGGAGCGCAAGGCCGACGTGTTCCAGGTGGCCGTAGGAGGCAACAAGTGGGCCGACGTGGCGCCATTCCGGATGAAGGAATGGAATCGCGTGGAGATGGAGATCGCGGGGGACGGCCTCTCCGTCGCCATCAACGATTCGCCACCCGTGCCGGTGAAGCGGAGCCTGCTGCGCAAGGTCTGTTTCGGCGGTCTGTACGTCGCGCCGCAGTGGCCGATCGGCACGCAGTGGGCCAGCGACGTCAGATTGAAGCTCGATTCGATACGGGTCGAGTAGGGCGGCCCGGTCCCGCGGGGAGAACGCCGAAGACTCGCAAAAAGATAATTGGTATTGAATAATTTGATGATCGCCCGCAACCTCCTTTGATGGTCGCAGGATCGATGGCGTCTGGCGGTGGACGGCATCAGGCCAGGGGGGCAAAGCCGCCGGGACGGTGGTCCCTGATTCTCGCCTGCCTGCTGAGCCCACTGGCCGGGCGCGCGCTGGACCCGGGCGCGCCGATCCAGATCGAGACGCGCCATCTGTCCATCCGGCTCGCGAGCCCAGACCAGGGCATGGGCGTGTTGGACGTCCGCGTGACGATCGACCCGAAAGGCGCCGGCGGGTTGGCCGAATGGCGCATGGACGTGTGCAATCGCGGCAAGGGCACCGGCATCTACCGGCCGGTGTTTCCCGTGCTGGAATGCGGCTTGATCGGGGAATCGGGCGAGGACGACTACCTGCTCGCACGGCCACCCGATGGGCATGAACCGGTCGTTCATCCGGGCCCAGTTGGACAACGTCAGGCGGATCGTTGACGCGCTATCCGAGGGCGGCCAACAGTTCCCCGTGTGCGGGGAGGGGACGGACGAGACCCTGGTCGGCCTCACGCCCGTGAAATTGATCCACTATGAACTCTGGCCGGGCTACGTGCCGCTCTTCGGGCGGGTCTACCATGACTACATCACCTACTATGGCCGCACCGTGCCGCTGGCCATCGGGGGGAAAGAGGCCGACCCGTACCCGCAAATGGGCATCGCGTGGCAACTGGTGTGCGGGAACCAGCTGGGCCGGATCTGGCTCACGAGCGAGGACCGCATCAAGGAGAGTCCCGTCATGCAAGCCAACCTGGCCTACCTGCGACAGGCGGCGGAAGCGCGCCGTCGTTTTCCCCAGTACCTGTGCCTCGGGGAACTGCTGCGCCCCCCCTACCTTTCCGGCGCGCCCGACATCACCACCTCGGCATTCAAGGTCCCGCCGCACGAGGTCACGCTCCCTTCGGTGCTCGCGGGCACGTTCCGCGCCGACGACGGTCGGGTCGCGCTGGTCCTGACCAGCGTCCACGGCGAACCCCTCGATTTTGCCGTCGGCGTCGATTTCTCCGACGCCGGTATCCGCGCCGACGCGGTCGACCTCGTGCGAGTTTTCCCTGCGAATGGCAACCTCGGCCGCCTGGGCCGCGACGGGGAGGTGACCCTCTCGTTGCGGCCGCGCGAGATCGCAATCATCGCGCTGGTGCCCCGGCCGATGGGCGAGTGACCCTCGACCCATACGAACTGGCCAAGAGGCCGCCCATGCTCGAGCATGGGGCACAAACGGCATCATGCGCACAGAGAGCCCATTTTTCGCGCGCTGTCTCGTCGCCTGCCTCGCGCTTTCGATCGGGAGGTGGGCGCCATCGGCGGCGGCGGATGCGATCGTGGACCGCGGCGATCCTTCGCGCTGGATCCTGTGGCGGTGCGGGCCGCTGCCTTTCCCAACTTCGATGCGACCGGCAGTGCCGGAGACCCTGGAGGCGGGACCGGCGATCGAGTTTGGCAAATTCGGCAAGGAACTCTGCATCGTGCTGCCGGATGGACTTGGCGACGACTACGCGGGCAGGGCCTTGCGCGCCATGGCCGGGCTCCTCGTGCACGACAAGGGGCGGAACACCATCACCGTGAACGCCGGCGCCATCGGCCCCGAACATCGCGCAAGGCAGCTCCTCTTGCTGGGCACGCTCGACACGAATCCGGTGGCGCGCGATGTCCTCGGCCCGGCGGCCCGAGACTATATGCGCGGCATTCCCGCCGGCGGCTATCGCATCGGGACGCGCCCAAGCCCGTATGACAAGGGTCGCCACGCGATCCTCGCCCTGGGTGCCGACATGGATGGCGCGTGGGCGGCGGCCGGAATCATGGCGTTTTCGGTGCGACCGGAGAAGGACCGGCTCGGCGCGGTGCGGCGCTTCCCAGTGAAGTTGCCCGAGGGCATGTGCTGGGCGCCCTTCGAGGCCAATTACATCGGTCGGCGCGATGCCGTGGAACTGCCGCCGATCCCATCGCCTGAACCACAGGGGCCGCGGGTTCCCTTCGGCGTGCGCCTCTGGGGGAGCCCGATGCCGACGCTGGATTCCTATCAGCGGCTGATCCGCGCGCTAAAGCCCCTCGGGATCAATACCATCGTCGTGCAGCCCGGTGGCTGGCCGGACCTGCCGGACGCGGCGGAGCGCTGCCGGAAGGCCCTGGATATCGCCTACCGCGAGGGCATCTTCACGGTGCTGTATGCGGGAAACGAGATGGAGGCGCACCTGCCCGCGCCCTTGACGGATAACCACCGGGCCATCGTCGCCGCCTGCGATGGCCATCCGGGGCTTCTCGGCTGGCACATCTACAACCAGCTGTCATCGAAACTCACGCCGGAGCAACGCAAACTCGTCGAGGACCAGACGCGCTGGCTCAGCGACCTCACGGAGAAACCCGTTGGCCACGAGATCGTCTGGGGCCACAACACGGCCGATATCCCAGACGACAAGGCGCAACTCATCCGCGATTGCAAGGCCTGGGGCATGGGCGTCATCGCCAGCGACTACGCGCCCATCGGCGGGTGGACGAAGGACGCCGATCTCAGCCGATGGGAGGGGCGCTTCCTGAACCTCCGGCCGTTTGGGCTGCCCGCGGAGGCGGTCCTTCAGGCACACGTGCCGTTTCTGAATCCCGCGGTCCCGACCGCGGCCGAGGTGCGCAACCAGTTCTGGTGGGCGCTGGCCGGCGGCGCGACCGGCTTCTACGTGGAGACCGCCTGCCTATACACCCACTTCTCATTCCGCGGCCTCCTGGGCTGGGACCTCCAGCCGTTGCCCGACGGTCGCTTCGATGCCGTCGGGGAGATCGCCGCCGCTTCCCAGAAGCTCGCCGGGTGCATTCGCGGCGCGAGGATCCCCTCGCCCGAGGAGGCCGCCGCAACCGGCATCGCGTTGGCCGAGCCATCGAAACGCCTCCACCTCCGGATCCGCGCGCTACCCGAGGGCGATTGCTTCGCCCTGCTCATCAACAGCGACCTCGCCGCACCGGCCTCGGCGCGCCTCACGGTCGCCATCGACGGGATCGCCTACGAAGCCACCGACTTGCTCGCGGGCGAGATGCGCGGCAGGCTCGACGGCATGCGCAAGATGGCCGTCACCGCACCGCCGGGGGGCGCCGTGTGTCTGAGGTTAAGGAGGATTCGCTAATGCGTGGCAACCCTATGGGGTCTCCCCGGCGAAGTCCCTTCCTCCGACGCCCGACGGTCGCCGCATGGCTATTGCCGTTACTCGTGGCGCCGGCTGGCTTTTCGCCCGCGGCCACGCTGGAGAGACCCAATGTTCTCCTGATCTGCATCGATGACCTGCGGCCCGTCCTCGGTTGCTATGGCGGCGCCGCGAAGACGCCGCACATGGACAAGTTCGCCGGGGAATCCGCCGTCTTCCGCCGCCACTACGTCCAGTTCCCCTCCTGCGGCCCATCGCGCGCCAGCATGCTCGGCGGGCGGCGGCCGGATTCGCTGGGCGTCTACGGCAACAGCGGCACCGACATCGTCGCGCAAGACCCGGAGCACGCCCCGACCCTCCCGATGTTATTCAAGCAGCAAGGCTATGCGACGCTCAGCTTCGGCAAGGTGTATCACAGCAAGGGCGCAAACCCCGGCTGCGGGTGGTCCGAGCCCCCGTGGCATCCCCCGAACTGGACCTGCTACGTCAATTTTGACGAGCGGGAGCGCAAGAAGAAGGACGGGGGCGACTGGCGGCCCGCCACGGAGATCTACGACGGCCCCGATGCGCTCCACGGCGATTACCAGACGGCCGACCGCGCGATCGCGGCATTGGAGGCGCACCGCGACGGCCATTTCTTTATCGCGGCCGGTTTCTATAAACCGCACCTCCCCTTCGTGGCGCCGAAACGATTTTGGGATCTCTACGGCCCAGATGAGATCCGGGCGCTCGAGCCCGCCCGTCGCGCCGAGGGCGCGGCCGACTACGGATACGCTTTCCGGGAGATATGCTCCTATGGCGACAGCGGCGGCAAGATGTTCACACCGGACGCCATGCCCACCGCGGGGCAAACGCTCGATCTGATCCACGCCTACTACGCCGCCACGAGCTTCACCGACTCGCACGTGGGTCGCCTCCTCGCCAAGATCGACGAGCTGGGCCTGCGCGAGAATACCGCCGTCGTGATCTGGTCCGACCACGGCTTCCACCTCGGGGATCAAGCGCGCTGGGCCAAGTGGACGCAGTTCGAGGCCGACATGCGGTCCCCGCTCATCATCCGCCTGCCGGGAAAATCCGCGCCAAGCCTCGGGACGGACGCGCTCGTCGAGAGCGTGGACATCTATCCCACCATCGCGGCCATCGCGGGCCTCTCCGCCCCGCCTCACCTGGAGGGCACGAGCCTCCTGCCCTTGATCCACGGGGAGGTCGACAGGGTGAAAGACTATGCTCGCAGCCAGGTGGCCGGACTCCAGGCCAATGGCCACCTCATGGCGTACTCCCTGAGGACGCCCGAGTATCGCTATGTCGAATGGCGCGACCGCACGCAGCAGAATCGGCTCGTGTGCCGCGAGCTGTATGACCTCGTCTCCGGCGGGCACGAAATCAAGAACATAGCCGAGGATCCCGGCCAGGAGGCGACCGTCGAACAGCACCACCGGCTCATTCTCGGCGGGTACGCCTCGCTGCAGCGGGATGCGCCACCGATACAGGGCAAGCGAAAGAAGAAGAGGGCCCGGGACGGGACCACGACCGTCCCCACGACCCAGAAGCCTCCCGTTGAGATCGCCCGCCCATGAGAACGTCGTTCGCCTTCGCCTGTCTCCTCTCTGCCGCCTGTTGCGCCTGGCCCGCCACGGATGGACCGGACGTCCTCGTTGTCCTCACCGACCAGTGGAGCCCGCGCTACCTGGGCTGGGACAACCCGGAGGTGCGCACGCCCAACCTGGATCGCATCGCGGGCGAGGGCATGATCTTCGATGCCTGCTACACCACGTCGCCGGTCTGCATGCCGGCGCGCGTCTCGCTCGTCACCGGACTCTACCCGCACAATCAGGGCCACGCGCTGTGGAACAACGCCACCGGCTATTACTTGAAACCCGAGGCCGCCCCGATGTTCCGCGACATCCGGCGCGCCGGGTACACGACGGCGCAGATCGGGAAACTGCACTGGAACTCGGGCCCGGCATGGAAGGGCGAATTCGAAAACGCCGACGCGTATTACGGGGCGCTCGGGCTAGACCGCGTGATCGACATCTCCGGGCCGCCCGATTCGGAGAACGGGAAAGATCCCTATTCCCAACACATGCGGGAACTCGGCCTCCTCGGCGCAGTGGCGTCCGACCTGAAGCAGCGCTACCTGAATTGGGAGTTCGAGCCGCGCGCCAGCGTCGTGAAACCCGAGGAATATCACGACAGCTTTGTCACCGGCCTTGCCGCGGACTTCATCCGCGAGCAACCGAAGGACAAGCCCATGTGCCTCGTCGTGAGCCTGCACTCGCCTCACCCGCCGCTCGATGCGCCGGGAGAGTTCGCGACGATGTACGACCCCGAAAAGCTCACCCTGCCCGCGAACGTGCCGGAGAGCTTCAAGCGCGAGAAGAGGACGCTGGATCGCGCCGGGGTGAAGAAGCTCCTGGCCAACTATCTCGGCAAGATCGCGCTGGTGGACCAGTGCATCGGAAGGCTGGTCGACGCGATGCGGGAGCGCGGGACGTGGGAGGAGGCCCTGATGATCTTCACCTCCGACCACGGCGAGATGATGGGTGCCCACGGCGCGCTGGCCAAGGGGCGCTTCTACGAGGAGTCGGGGAGGGTGCCCCTCGTGGTGCGCTGGCCCGGGCGCGTGAAATGCGGTCGCACCCCGGCGCTCGCGCAAATGATGGACGTGTACCCAACCATCGTGGAGGCCATCGGCGGCGAGATGACGCCCGGCCGTTTCGCGAAATCGCTCCTCCCGGTCGCGACGGGCGAGCGCACGTCCGTCCGCGATCTCGTCATCGGCGAAATCGGCACGGCCGCGCCGCTGGACATCATGGCCCGCGACGGGCGCTTCAAGTATTGGGCCGACGCAGATGACGAATACCTATTCGATGTTCGGGCCGATCCCCTGGAGATGCACAACCTCGCCACCGAACCGGGGCACCAGGGCACCCTGAATCAGATGCGGCAGAGACTCCTCACGCACCTGCGCTCGACGCAGGTGAATTTCGGGGAGGGCTACAAGGGCAAGGTCCACCGCATGCGCGAGGCCGAGGCGAAGAAGGCGCCAAAGTGACCCGCGCGACGTTCTTTGGAGTTCTCGGCCCGATCATGTAGATTCTGTGGATTGAGGTAATCCCATGGTGGCGTTCGCGTATCTGGAGAAGGGCTTGTCCGCGATGGCGAGGGCGCATCGCGCGAACGCGATGGCGGGTCATCTGGGGGCGGCGGTGGTCGCCGGCTACTTCGTGGGCGAGGAACTCTTCGGGCTGGAGGCCGCCACGCACCGGGCGGTCGAAGGGGAACTGGATCGGATCATCGCCGGAGAAGAGCCGATCTGGTATGATCCCAAGAGGGCCGGGATCCCGATTTCGGAATTGTTCGCCGCCTTGCCGCGCTCGGAGCGGCGGGAGGATGGGGTGCGGGTGATCGCCGGGGCGCTGGCCAAGAACATCGGCGAGACGCGGCAGTCGGGCCACAACGTGATCTTCGCGTCGCTCGCGATACGGGCGCTCCATGGCCATCCGGCTCTCGCGTCCGCACCCATCGTGGAGGGAATCCAGAAGCTGGAGGCCCTATTCGACGCCGAGGGCCCGGGCCGCGGTTACTACGGGAAGGAGCGCGGGTGGCTGGAGGGGGAAAACGTACCGCTCCCGGAGGCGACCGACTTCCCGGCGTATGACTCGGAGCGCGCGATGGCGGATGCGGTGATCGATCGCCTGATCCGCGATGGGGCGAAGCGCCGGCAGGGTTTCGGCGGCCTATTCCACGTGATCAATCACGCGGCGGCGCTGGTGGAGCTGTCGCATTTCGGCTTTCCCGATCTGGCGCGGCAGGGCTGGCCGGCGCACCACCGGCACGCGCGCCTCTGGGACACGCTGCCGGACCTGAGGGAAGAACTGGGCGAACTAAAACCGGCCGAGATCGATCCCCGCACGCCCGAGTACTGGCATCTCAAGGAATCCTCTCAGTGGTCCGCTTGGCTCACGCACCGCATCAAAACGCTTTACGGGTTCAGCATCCTCTCGCGTTTCATCGACGATCCGTCGAGGCGGCAGCAGGCCGAGGCAGGATTCCGGTATCTGATGGGATAGTCCGTGAGATCGGCGGCACGCGTTCGGGATTTCTCCCGCAGGGGCGCGGGGTATGCGGGGGGCTGCCTCGGGCGCGTGGCTTCGGCGATCATGGACTCGACCCACGCCCGATTGAGCGGCGATGGAGAGTTGAATGCATCCGAGGCCCTTGCGGGCGAAGATGCCAGCCCGCGGACGGGACGGCACGGACGGCGGAACAGGTCGCCTCGCGGTTTTCCGCTTGAAAGGCCGGTCGCAGGCGCAGCAGCATCATTTTCAGGCGCCGCGTTACAATTCGAGAAAAGGAACTTCTGATGAAGCAATCCCGGCATATCCCGAAGCCGATCCTCCGATTCTCGGCAGTGCTCCTGACAGCCCTAATGAACGGCACGCTGGCACAAGCGGTCGCCGAAGGCGGGAACCAGAGCATCGCGGCGCTCAAGACACTGGATGCCAACGGGGTTTTCGCCTCACTGGAGGGACGGAACCTGTTCGTGACCAGCGGTGTGAATACGAATGCCCAGCAGCCGGGCTACTGGTTTGATATTGGGAAAGACCCTGCCGCGCCATCGCTGGTGCCCGCATCCCTGCCCGCCGCCTGGCAGATCGCTGTCGCGGGGGACCACGCGTTCGTCTGCGACTACACGAAGTTTCTAACGGTCCACGAGATGCGCGAGAATGGGTGGCGCCAGATGGCCAAGCTACCGATGCCCTCCCAGACGGAAAACATCATCATCCGGGGCAACCTCGCCTACATCGCCAACCACACGGCCGGCCTCACCATGGTGGACATCTCGTCGCCGTCGAGGCCGACGATCGTGGGCAACCTGAACCCAAAGATCGACTGTGACGCGATCGCGCTATCGGGGAACTGCGCGGTCCTCTACGGGCATTGGGAGAGCCGCCTCGTCTTTGCCGACATCAGCGATCCCGCCAACCCCCGCCAGGTCGGGGTCTTCCAGCATGACCCGAAGATGTTCAACCAGGGCGAGATGGCCGTTGACACTGGCGTTGCCTACTGCACCGCGGCGAATGGCCTCGTCATCGTCAATGTCGCAGATCCAGCCAACCCGAAGTTGGCGACGGTCGTGCCCCTCGATATGCCCACGACAGACGTGGTCGCGATGGATGGGCTCGCGTTCGTGGCGTGCCGCGATGGCATCCGCGTGTTCGATGTGCGGGACCCGGCCCAGCCCGCCGAGGTGGGATATTTCAGATGCCCCGCATTCCAGCTCGGGGTGCGGCGCGCCGGGCCCGATCCCGGCGCAGGCTACCACATCTATGCGGCGAACAAGAAGGGGCCGGCGATGGTCCTTCGGTTTCATCGCCCCGGATAGGCGTGCCGCACTCTGGCCGCCGGAGCCTCGCGCTACCGTTTGAATCCCGACTCCGTACCCGAGCGCCGGATCTTGGACTCATCGATGTCCCCCGGTTTCCAGCGCTGGGCCATCGTCACGTCGTCGAGGACGTTCGCGGTCTGGCCAGGGATATCGACGATGCCGGTGCGGTTGTAGAGGACCGGCTGGATGTACTGTCGGGTGTATGCCATGGCGTAGTCCTTCCAGTGACCCACGGCCGCCTCGAGATGGTGGATCGCGGAGGTCTTCTGGGCTTCGTCGCCGGTCTTGTCGAAAAGGGCGAGGTCGCAGGCGCCGCGGATCTTCGCCGCGTAGTATCGGCCCAGGTGCGCCATGGCCTCGATGTCGCCCAGCGTCGCGGCGTACTCTCTCGCGCCATCGGCCGACGCGATGTCGGTCCCCGAGAGTTCCGGCAACGCATCGAGCGCCTTCAACGCGTTGGCCTCCAGGGTCCCGGCGATCTCCAAAGGCGTGACGCCCTCGGGTTTCCGGCCCGAGAGATGCCGGGTCCGCCACTCGATGATGTTGAGCACCCCCGCCCCAGGCATGGTGCCGCCCTCGATGAAATCGCGGACCGTGTAGAAGCCGCTCTTCCTACGGCAGGCCTCCGGGAACCATTTGATGTCGATGTCACCCCAGAAGAATCGGGTGATGTACGGGAAGGTCTTCGAGGCGCTGGCCCACGCGGAAGTGAGGGCGCCGACATCGGCCCCGGGGAACCGGGCCCCCACGAGCCGCCCGAACGTCGCGGCTGGCAATTCCGGGTCATAGGCCAGCCGCCCCCATAGCGCGAACGACAGCCACTGTTTCTCCATCACCGTCTGCCGCGAGTTTCCCGGATCTTTGGACAGGAAATCCCTGCCCCAGGTGTAGCCGTCGGGTCCCATGTAGAATCCGGCGATCTTGTCATCGCCGGGGATGGCCCTGATAAAGGCGCGGGCGTAATCCACGTCGGCCCAGCGGAAGCTATAGATGTCGTCATTGCGCACCGTCAGCCAGCTGCGGAGCTCGGGCGAGAGGAGCGGCAGCACCGGCAGGATCATGCCGGGATCGGGCACGGAATACATGTGGGCGATGGCGTACTTGAAACTCAGGTCGAGCTGGCAGGGCAACTCGGCGAAGGCCTGCCGGATGTCGCCCAGCCCCGTCATGTGGAATCGATGGATCAGCCGGAATTCGCGCCCCGGGCTCGCCTTCAACGCGTCGCGGATGCCCTCGCCATAGGTCTGCCAGAGCCATTCCTCCTTATCCCGCGCGCTCATCTCCTTGGGGAAACCCTCGCCGGCGGTGATCCCCATGCCCGCCAGCAGAGGATAGGAGGAAACGGTCTCGCGCACGCTCGCGCGGAAATACGCGATAGTGCGGGGCGCCCGCTTGTCGTCCGTGATGCCATCCTTCCCCTCGGCGCCATACAGAAAGATGTTCCAGGTGAACCAGTAGACATCCACGCCGCGGTCCTTGGCCAGACGCATTACCTCGCGCCAGAAGGCGATCTTCTCGTCGATGGTGATCCTCTTGACGACCTCGTGATCGGCGAGCATCTCGGGCCGCACGAAGTCCAGCCCGGCGTTGCTGAAGTTTCCGTCAAGCGTTGCCCGCGTCCGCCAGACATCATCGAGGGCAACGCTTGGGAACTCGGGCACCCTGACGATGCTGGGGAAGGGATGGAGCGACCAGAGCGATATCAGGTTGTATCGGTGGCGCGCCATGTCGTCGAACATCTCGCGCCAGAATCCGATGCTCCACATCTCCGGGATGTTCGCCTGGGCCGCGTCGGCCGGATCGGAGTAGGACGGCGCGCGCAGGTCGAGGGGGATGTTGAATTTGATGCCGCGCCGGGCGATGTGCGGCCGGTGATCGGAGTCCCCCATGCCATCGAGCGTGCCGGTGCGGATCGCCTCGGCGACGTCCAGGCCCCCGTACATCAGGCCGGCGGCGTCGGTGCCGATAACACGGATGACCGCGGCACCGCCGTCGCGCCGCACCCGGATGGCGTAACCCTGGGGCACGGGGGCAGAACCCGCAAGGGTTCCGAGTTCCAAGGAAATGCGGATCGCATCCCCGGATGGAGCCGAACCCGAGACGACCGGCAGGCCGCGCGCCACGGCCTCCCGACGGATCTCCTCTGCGGCGAATCGCGCCGGCCCGCTGCCATCGGCCTGATCGATGATGAGGCCAGCGCCGGCCGAGCCGGCAGCCGATAGCGCCGGGAATAGCGCGAGGGACAGGAGTGCGAACCAGACGCTGCCGCGCATCCGCTCATCCAAGCAGGGCCATGTCGGGAGTCGAACGCAAACGCAAGGGCGGCTGCCGCGCAAACCTCTTACCTCGATTTTCTCGCGGCCGCGGACAAGATAGCCGCGAAGACATGGATGCGGACCGAGACAACAAAATGAAGCGTCTCATGCCCCTCGCCCTATTGCTGGCATCCGGAATCGCGATGGGCGCGGACGTCCAAGTCGCCAGCGATTTCCCGGGCGGCAATATCGTGCTCGAAAAGATCGAGGGGAATGACGTATTCGTGCACCAGGATCTCCGCGACACCAGGGGCGACTGGTTCTATTGGTACTTCGCCGTTCGGGGCGCCCAGGGTCGCGAGTCGACCTTCCATTTCACGAGGAGCCGCGCGATCGGCCCACTCGGGCCCGGCGTCAGCCGCGATGGGGGCAAAAGCTGGGCGTGGCTCGGCCCAAGCGGTTCGCCCGCGTCGTTCAGGTACAGCTTCGGCCCTGACGAGACCGAGGCGCGGTTCAGCTTCGGCATGCCCTACCAGCATGCGGACCTGATGCGCTTTTTAGAAAGGCACGCGAAGGACCCGTGCCTGAAACGCGAGGTGTTGGGCGAGACGCGGAAGGGCAGGCCTGTCGACCTCCTGCGGATCGGACGTCCCGGCGCAAGGGCGAAGCACAAGGTGCTTGTCACCGCGCGCCACCACGCCTGCGAGATGATGGCGAGCTATGTCGCGGAGGGGTTGATCGATGCGTTCCTCGCGGATTCCGAGACCGGGCGATGGTTGCAGGAGCACGTGGATTGCACGGCGATCCCGATGGTGGACCTCGATGGCGTCGAGGACGGCGACCAGGGGAAGAACCGACAACCGCACGACCACAAGGCGGACTACCGGGGCACGAGCATCTATCCGGAGGTGGCGGCCCTGAGAAAATTTCTTGAGGGTTGGGCGGGCTGCCGACCCGACATCGTGATCGACCTGCACAACCCCGGCATCAACCACAGCAAGATATATACCCACGCGTTGCGCACCCCGCCCGGCCAGGGACCCGAGGCACGCGCCCCGGAAAGAAAATTTTTGGAGACGCTCGAGGCCGTTCAGCGGGGCCCATTGAAATTCCGCCTCCAAGACTCGGTCGACTTCGCCGCGCGCATGGCCGGAAAGTCCGAGACCGCGGTGGGTCAGGGCGAGACGCCTGGCGACAAGGCCCCGGGGACCCGCGATGGCGCGGTGAACGCCGGGTTCGAGGTCCCCTACGCCCTCGTGGGGGACGTCCCCGTGACACCGGATTCCGCGCGCGCTTTCGGCCGCGACATCGCCCGGGCCCTGGTCGCGTACCTGAAGGCGGGCGTTACAAGATGAGCCGCCGGATCCGATGGAGGCAATCTCGTGCCTGGTGGCCACGAGCGGCTCAAGTTGCCAAAGGCCGGCCACACGGCCCGGATGGTCATCGAGTGCGGCCAGGAACTTCACTCCGTGGTAGAAAACGACCCACCCGGCAGCCCTTTGGACTTGTAGGATTCAAGTCGTGAGAATTATTCACAAATGCCCGTCAGGGC
>CAZYWZ010000067.1:0-36674 GCA_964651705.1 uncultured Verrucomicrobiales bacterium | reverse complement strand
CCTTGGCGCACGCGGACGGTCGATTCGGCAGCGTGCGCCAAGGCGCATCTACAAATTTTCCCCGCCGATGGTGCCCCGCGTGCGGGGCATGACGTCTATCCAGAAACTTCAAAGTTCGGATCGGGCCGATCGCACGGAGAATCCTCTGACGCGCAGGCTGTCGCGCGGATGGGCCGTGCGGCAGACATTCTTGTCTGCCCCCGTTGGCTCTGGGCCGCCGACGCAGGCGACCTGCCCGCCTCTCGTCCACCGCGGCCGCGCAGGGTCTCATGGACCTCCCCGTCACGCCGACGGCCTCCCGCGCCTCACCGCCGCGCCTTCAGCCACGGGCAAAATCCTGTGAAACCCTCCAGACCCGGGGGCTGGCCGCCCGTCGTCGGATCATGGGTGAACGCCTCGACGATGCGATGCTTCCTGTCCAGGGGCATCAGGTCGGGCGGGTAGATCTCGACGTATTGCGCGTCGAATTCCTGCGCCAAGCGCACCAGATCCACCCAATCGCCCTGCCGGTGCCAGCCGCCGCCCGCATTGGTGCCCAGCGCCTGAAACGCCAGGCGCACCTTGCCCTTGGCCGACCGGATATCCTCCTCGTGTCCCCACGACACCGTGGTTCTTCCCTCGCTCGTCGTCCCCCAGCCGTTGGACTGGATCACCAGCCGCGGGCTCATGGCACCCAGCCGTCCCACGATCCGATCCAGGATGGGCCCCGTGATGTCGATCTGCCCCTTGGGCGGATACTTGCCCGAAAAGGGCAATTCCGCCACCAGACCATGTTCGCACCATTCGCCGATCAGCACGTCCAACTGCTCGAGCATCCCCGCCACGAATTTCTCCTTGGTGTATCCCGGCGGCATCGGCGCGGGCGGCAGCGGGTGAAAGATCTCGTCCCATGGCCCCGCCGACCACGTCCCATGATACACCACGACCAGCGGTTCCTTCGCGTATCGCTCCCGCATCGCGCGATACAGCTCCCGCAACTGCTTCAGGAATTCCGGATTGTCGTACGGCATCGGCGGGCGGATGGGCGTCACCTGGATCGTCGCCGGCCTGTCCCGGTGGTACACGTGCGACCGCTGCTCGGTGTCGTAGAACCAAACCCCGGCGGCCTCGAACCACTTCGGCCCGTGCACGCCCCCCAGCGGGCGCAGGTGCACCTTGCGGTCCGCCCCCGGATGAGCCGCGTTGTACCCCCGCACCCCCTCGATCACCCGATCGAACGGCCCCCACTCGAACGCCTGATCCCGCGGCTCCAGCTCCGACCACTTGACCCGCACCGATGCCGCATCCAGCCACGGCGTCTCCCGGAACGCCCGCCACACCTCCTCGGGCCAATCCCCCTGATGCACCAGCGCCACGCCACGGAAGATATCGGCTGCTCGCCCTGTCCCAGGCGACGGCGCGCACGCCACCGACGCGACCACCGCCATGACCCTCAGACACCCGGACCGCGATCGATCGCGAACCTCCCGCATGCCACGATCGTGGGACCGGCGCGCCCGGCCTTCCAGCACCATCGCTCAACCCACGCCACCCCGCCGCCGCCGGAATTCCAGCGGCCCTATCCCGGCCACGCGCCGAAACACCTCCCTCAACCGCCGCGCCTCGCCAAAGCCGCACGCCTTCGCCACTTCGGCCAGCGTCACCCTGCCCGGTGCGGCAAGCATGGCCTTGGCCCGCCCCACCCGCATCCGATTGAGGAATTCGTACGGCGCGCACCCGAGGCTCGACCGAAACCGCATCTCCAGCGCGCGCCTCGATAGCCCGGTCCAACCCAACAACCTCTCGACGCCGAATCGCTCGCCGAGTTCCTCCCGCAACCTAGCCACGACCAGCGCGACATCCGGGTCCTCGATGGCCATCGCATCGGTCGAGCCCCTCGCCACCACGCCCCCCGGTGGCACCAGGATCACCTCGCCCCCGAGCCGTCGCCCGGACATCAGGCGATCCAGCACCTCGGCCGCCCTCCGTCCGTGCGACCGGTCATCGCGATCCACGCTCGACAGGCCCGGCCGACTGAACTCGCACGCCACCAGATCATTGTCCACGCCCACCACCGCCACGTCCTCCGGCACCCGATGCCCCGCCCTCGCGCACGCCTCCAGCACCATCAGCGCCCGCTGGTCGTTGCCCGCCATGATGCCGACCGGTGGCCTCAGCCGGCCCAGCCACCGCACCAACTCCTCGCGCTCATCCACCCATCCGCGCGGCGACTCAAACGGCCCCGCCGCCCACAGCGCCTCCACCCGGCCGCCCCCCTCCACCGCCCGACCCAGAAAACCTTCATGCCTCCGCTCGCTGTACCACACGCCGCGCGGACCAAAATACCCAAACCGGATGAACCGCCGCTCCAGCAGGTGCTCCGCCGCCATCCGACCTATCGCCAGATCGTCGGCCGCCACGGTCGCCACGCCCGGATGCTCCAGATATCCGCCGAGATTCACCACCGGCATCCGCAGCCGCCTCGCCAGCGCCGCCTGCCGCCGATTCGTCAGCACGACCAGCGCCCCATCCCCATCCCAGTGCCGCAACCACTCCACCGACAGATCCAGCCGCTCCGGCGCCCGGCTCACCAGCCATCCGCCCCGCACCCGCGCAAAGTCCAGCACCCCCTCCACCACGCGCTCCAGCACGGGATTGCCCACCGGGAATGAAAGCGCCACCCGCCTCTCCCGCCGCCCAACAGCGCGTGTCGGCCTCTTGCGCAAAACAGTCCTTACCCTGCGCAAATAGGCTCTATCGCGCAAGCGCCTAATGTGTATGATGGCGGGCCATGAGTCCGCCTAATGCCTCGCCGCCCCGATCTGGCATGCGCTGGGTCATCTGCGGCCTCCTGTTCGCGGCGACCGCCATCAATTACATGGATCGCCAGATCCTCGGCATCCTCGCCCCGACCCTCGAGCGCGAGATTGGCTGGGACGAGATCGCCTACGGCCACATCGTGACGGCCTTTCAGGCGGCCTATGCGATCGGCCTCCTCGGCTTCGGTCGCCTGCTGGACGCATGGGGCACGCGGATCGGGTACGCGATCTCGGTTGGCTTCTGGAGCCTGGCCGCGATGGCCCACGCGATCGCGTCATCGACCTTCGGCTTTGGCGCGGCGCGCTTCGCCCTCGGGCTCGGCGAGGCGGGAAACTTCCCAGCCGCCGTCAAGGCCGTCGGCGAATGGTTCCCCCCGCGCGAACGGGCACTCGCCAATGGGATCTTCAACTCGGGCGCCAACGTCGGCGCCATCCTGGCCCCGGCCCTCGTCCCATGGATGGTCAGCCTCTGGGGTTGGCGGGCCGCCTTCGTCGCGCTCGGCGCCATCGGCTTCGCCTGGCTGGCCCTCTGGTGGTGGCTCTACTCCACGCCTTCCGACGATGAGCCGGACGGCAGCCCGGGAACGCCAGAAGCCTTTCCCCCCGTCCCTTGGCGCCGCCTCCTCGCCCACCGCCAGACGTGGGCCTGCATCTTCCCCTTCGCCCTCTCCGCCCCCGTCTGGTGGTTCTACCTATACTGGCTCCCCAAGTTCCTCAGCGCGCGCCACGGCCTCGAACTCGCCGACCTCGGTCCGCCGCTCATCGTTGTCTACACGATGACATGCGCCGGCAGCGTCGCCGGCGGTTGGCTCTCCTCGGCCCTCCTCCGCCGCGGCCACCCCACCAATGTCGCCCGAAAACTCGCCATGCTCGCCTGCGCCTGCGGCGTCCTCCCGGTCTGCCTGGCCCCCATCGTGCAGGGCCTCTGGACCGCCACCTGCCTCATCGGCCTGGCCGCCGCCGCACACCAGGGCTGGGCCGCGAACCTGTTCGCCGTCGTCGCCGACCTGTTCCCAAAACGCGCCGTCGCCTCCGCTGTCGCGCTCGGCGTCATGGCCGGCTCCCTCTCCTCCATGGCCTTCTCCCAGACCGCCGGATGGATCCTCCAGACCTCCGGTTCGTATTGGCCGCTCTTCGCCTTCGCCGCAGTCGCATACGTCGTCGCTCTCGCCCTGATGCACGCCCTGAGCCCGCGCCTCGAGCCCGCCCCCATCGGCCCCGGCCATTGACCCATGAGAGAATCCGCGCCCAGCACCCCGCGCGACGCCATCCGCCGCGTCCTCCGGCGCGAAGACCCCGGGCGCTTCGTCTATGCCCCCAACTATTGGCAGTGGTTCACCCACCATCGCAACCACGGGCTCCTGCCCCCGGAGATCGCCCATTGCGAATCGCAGATGGATCTCATCCGCCATCTCGGCCTCGACGTCTTCAGCCGCAACATCTACTGCGACCCCACCGAATATTGGTTTGGCGGCCTCAGCCACGCGACACGGCAAGGCTCGGAAACCGAGATCCGGCGATTCGCGTCCGGAAGGGATACGCTCACGGAAAGGACCCACCACACGCCTTCCGGTCCGGTGCGGGAACGGCTCAGGTATGTCTTCGCGGATTCCACCCTCGTCCAAGAGACGCACCCGCTGACCACAGAGGCACCCGATCTCGACGCTTTTGAAAAGATGATCCTCGCCAGGCGCTGGCGCTTCGACGCCGACCGGTGGCGTCACTGGCGGGATCGGGCGGGGCCGGACGCCGTCGTCGTCGCCGGGGAACTCTTCAGCCCGCTGAAGATGCTGCACCTCGCGGCCGGCGCGGCGGACTCCGTCTATCTGCTCGAGGACCACCCAGGGCGGTGCGCCGAGTGGATGGCGGCTCACGAGCGGGCACAGTTGGACCTGCTGCGCCAGATGCTCGATTCCGGGGTCGATGCCGTCATGTCCATGGACAACCTCGATGCCGCGTTCCACCCGCCCGCGTACGTGGAGCGCTATTCCGCCTCATTCTACGAGAGGGCATCCCGCATGTGCCACGAGCGGGGCGCGGCCTTCTTCATCCACGCCTGCGGCCGCCAGCGCGCGCTCCTTCCCCTGATCGCCTCCCTCGGCGTCGATGGCCTCGAGGGTGTCGCCTTCCCTCCCCTCGGCGATGTCGCGCTGGATGAGGCCATGCGACTCTCCGGCGACCGCCTCATCATCACCGGCGGCATCAGCGCCGCGGAGACCGAACACTTCCGCTCCTTCGGGGAAACGCGCGACTATCTCGCCCGTCTCCTCGATCGCCTCCGACCGTACCGGCACCGCTTCATGCTATCCGCCTCCTGCAATACGTCCACGCGCACGCCATGGGAGGTCATCCTCTGGTTCCGCGACGCGTGGAAGGAACTCGCTTAGGAGAAACCCATGACACGACCCAAAAACCCATGCAACCGCATCGAGAGCCCCGTGGCCCCCGAGGTAACGAGGCGGGCCGATGGCCCCGCAATGGCCATCAAGACGCTTCGCCTCCTCATGTCGGCGGCTACCTTCGCGGCCGTTACGACACGCGCCGATGTGGCGATCGTGCTGCCCCCGGAAGCCCCCGCAGCAGAGCGCATCGCGGCAACGGACCTCGCAGCGGCCCTCCGACGGATCTATCCCGGCGAGACGTTCACGGTTGCCGACGCGCTCCCGCAAAGCGGCCGGTGCATCGTTGTGGGCAGCAACCAGCGCGCAAAGGACTTTCTGGGCCATTCCCCGCCGACCGCCCCCGAGAGCTTCGCCGTGACCACGATGAGCGACGGCACCCGCGAGCTCTGCGTCATCGCAGGAGCCGATCCACGCGGCACAGTGTTTGCAACCTCAGCGCTTCTGAGAAGACTCGGCTGCGGATTCTACATCTCCGGCGATGCCATGCCCCCGCCACGGCGCGGTCCCCTGACGTTCGATGGCTGGGACCTGTCCGATCGACCGCTGGCCCGAGAAAGGTTCGTCTTTAACTGGCACAATTTCTTGAGCGGTTGCTCGACGTGGAACACCAATCACTGGCGCTCCTGGATCCGGGCGGCCGGGTTCGGCGGCTTCAACGGCGTCATGGTCCACGCCTATGGCAACAACCCCATGGCCGCCTTCTCCTTTCGCGAAAAAGAGAAACCGGTCGGTTATCTCTCCACGACCGTCAAGGGCCGCGACTGGTCCACCCCGCACGTGAACGACGTCCGTCGCCTCTGGGGCGGCGAGGTATTCGATTCGCCCGTCTTCGGCCCCGATGCCGGCATGGTCCCTGACGACCAACGGGTCGCCGCCGCGCGCGCACTGATGCGCGATGCCTTCGCCGCCGCCGAGGAGCGCGGCATCGATGTCTACTTCGCCGTCGACGTCGATACCCCCACCGCCAACCCGCCCGAACTGGTCGGACTCCTCCCCAAATCGGCCCGCTTCCCCATCGAGTTCCCGAGAAACAAGGACCCCAAACAACCGAAAATGACCCTCTGGCTTCCGAATCCCGATACCCCCGATGGCTACGCCTACTGGAAGGCCCAGGTCGATGCGCTGATGGAGAACTATCCGCAGATCGACTGCCTCGTCGCCTGGTTCCGCGCCGGCGGCACGCCATGGACCGAATTGAAGCGCGAGGAGATGCCCGGGCCATGGCAGCGAGAATACGACGCGGAGATCGCGAAAACCCCAGGGGCCAAGGACCTGAAATGGTCCCACAACCAATTCGCCATCGCTAAGATCGTCCGCGCCTTCCGCCGCGCGCTCGACCAAGGAGGCCACGGCAACGTCCGCTTGGCAACGGGGGGCTGGCGATTCGACTTCGTCCCCGCCGCCGACCGCTTCATGCCCCAGGACATCGCGCTGATCCCATTGGATTATGAGGTGCTGCACGAGAAATCCCAACTGCGCGACGCGGAATCCCGCGCGGTCATCCGCGAGGCCGGGGCCCACAGGCCCATGATGCCCGTCGCGTGGGCGCACCACGACGACGGCCACTACAACGGTCGCCCCTACACGCCCTTCGAGGCCTTCCACTCCAAACTCGCCGATGCGAAGGCATCCGGCTTCGGCATCATCCATTGGACCACCCGGCCCCTGGACCTCTATTTCGAAAGCCTGTCGAGACAGACATGGGCCTCCTCCCGCGACGAGCCCCTCGCCTCAACCTGCGCCCACATGGCCTCCCGCCTATTTGGCCCCGATCCGGGCGCCATGGGCTCAAGATATCTCGAACAGTGGATCAACGGGGCCCCCCGTTTCTCCCGGGAGACCAGCGACTGGGTCATCGACCGACGACTCGAGGGCATCGACACCATCGTCCGAGATTGCGCCGACCGGGCCAAGTTGCTGGCGGGATTGGACCACCCCCGGATGAGCCCATCCCAACGCGATCACGCGCTCTACTTCCAGGGACTCGAATCATTCATCGCCGCATTCCACGAGGCACACGACCTCTATCAGCGCTCCCGCGACGCCCTGGCCAAGGGAGATCCCGCCGAGGCCAGGCGCCTCATCGCCCTGTGCCATCCCGAACCCGTGATAGAGATGTTTGCAAAATTCAGCTCCATCGGCGGCATCACGCGCGGTGAACAGGGCCTCGTCGTCGCGTACAACCTGCGCTGGCTCACCCACATCATCGGCCACCGCCAGGCCCTCGGACTTGAGCCCGTGCGCGTCAACTTCGCCCCCACCCAGCACGATCCCCTCGCGCAGGCCGCTGGCAAATTCACCTTCTATCTCGACACCGATCGCCGCATCTGGGAATGCCTCGGCACCGAGGAAACCGGCGCGCCCACCTTCGGGCCAACCCCAGACGTCCCACCCGAGTTCCCCGAGACCTGCAGGACGGGAATCCGGGTCATGAGCCCAACGCGGTTCGTCCTCCAACCCATGATGGCGATCGGCAAGAAAGATCTCGGGCCACCCCCAAGACTCCGTCCCGGAACCTATCGGCTCCGCCTGACCTTTTTGGCATCGGCCCCACGGTCACTCGCCGCGGAAATCACGTCTCCGGACACCGCGCCGGCGAACATCGAACTGCCTCCATCAGTCACCGGCAAGCCCCTCCCGACCCAAATCGAGGTCCCCATCTCCATCGGCACCAACGGTCGCGCCGAATTGACGATCACGCCATCCGATGACCCGCTCCAGCTGTGCACCGCCATCCTCGAACACCAATGAACCAAACCCTCACACGGCCAGGCCGAGAACCCCGTAAGGCGGACACTCCTGTCCGCCACGTCGGCTGAGCGCGCCACTTCGAGTTGCCAGACAGGAGCCTCCGCCTTGCGGCGCAATGTTCCCACGTGAATCCTGCGGCGCGTTCCGGAAACCATCTAGCCCCGCCGCGCGCCGACATCGCGGCTGACACGAGAGTTCCAGATGTAGCCACGGCCGTGAGGCCGTGGGCCCCCGCCGCGCGGCCCCCCCGTGACCGGAGGGGCTACGTTACACAGACCCATCGCCCGCGCGGCGGCTCACTTCCCACGCGGGACTGGATAACGCCACGAAACGCGCCTACCCTCTTGCCATGCGAATATCTTCCCGCCCGCGTTGCGCCGGGGTCGCCCACCATCTCCTTGCCACCGGATTACTGCTACTCTGCGCTTTGGGCCCCAGCCAGGCCACCACCCTCGAAGACGACTTCTCCAACCCCCCGCGGGATGCGCGAACCCGGGCCTATTGGTGGTGGCTCAACGGCAACGTCACGAAGGCCGCGATCACCCGCGACCTGGAGCAGATGGCGTCCAAGGGCTTCGGCGGCGCACTCATCTGCGACGCCGGCGGCTATGCGCAGGACGGAAACGACCCCGTTCCCGCCGGACCGATGTTCTTCAGCCCGGAGTGGCGCGAGCTGTACAGACACACGCTCCGCGAGGCCGACCGACTCGGGCTGGAGATGTCGCTCAACATCCAGAGCGGCTGGAACCTCGGTGGCCCGATGATCCGCGCCGAGCAGGCCCCAAAGAAGATCGTCTGGTCAGAGGCGCGGGCCAAGGGCCCCGCGAAATTTGATTCGATCCTCCCGGAACCCGCTCGCGCCCCCGAGTTCTACCGCGACATCGCGGTCGTGGCCTATCCCATCCGTGGCGACGGCGGCCAAATCCCGCCTCCCGCGATCCGCCCCAGTTCCGAGCAACCCTCACACCCCGCCAAGAACACCCTCGACGGCAACGCCGACACCTTCTGGGTCTCCGCCGGCGGCGGGGTCGGCGAGGGACCGACCCGAGAGAAACCCCAGTGGCTCCAACTCGAATTCGACCGCCCCGTCGCCCCGGCCGCCGCCATCATCCGCCCACGACTTGGCTACGGCCCAAGCGAGGGCGAGATCCGCGCCTCCGACGACGGCAAAAACTGGCACGCACGTATCCCGTTCAAGGCGACAGAACCAAAGGCCGAGATCCGCGTCCCCCTGAAAGGTGACGCCAGCCACTACCGCATCATCGCCTTCCGCGCCTTCGACCCCCGATTCCCCGAAACCCCGCGCAATGTCCAGATCGCCGAGATCGAATTCCTCGATCCCGAAGGAAAGCCCCTGTTCACGACGCGCGGCTCGCTCCAGCTATTCCCGCAAAAGGCGCAGCACAAGAGCGCCGGCTGGTCCGCGCCGGACTGCCTCCCACTGATGCAGGACCTCCCCGCCGAGCCCGGCGAAGAGGCCGCCGCTTCCAAAGACGTGATCGACCTGACGGGCAAGCTCTCCCCCGATGGCCGCCTCGCCTGGGACGTGCCTCAGGGCGAATGGGAGATCCTTCGTTTCGGCTGCACGCTGAGCGAGCACTGCCGCGTCTCGACCTCCAGCGACACCTGGCAGGGCTACGCCATCGATCCCCTCGATCGCGATCTGTTCCGAAGCTATTGGGATGCCATCGTCGCCCCACTCATCGACGACGCCGGCCCCCTCGCGGGCAAAGCGCTGAAGTACCTCCACACCGACAGCTGGGAGATCGAGCCCTTCAACTGGACCCCCGCACTCCAGGTTGAATTCCAAAAGCGCCGCGGCTATAGCATGCTCCCACATTTCCCCGTGCTCGCCGGTCGCATCCTCGACTCCCGCGACGCCAGCAACCGTTTCCTCCACGATTTCCGAAAGACCCTGGGAGACCTCGTCGTGGACAACCACTTCCGCCCCTTCTCCGAATGGGCCAGGGCCCGCGGGCTATCGATCCACCCGGAATCCGGCGGCCCGCACGCCGTGCCGATCGACTCGCTGCGCTGCCTGGGGGTCAACGATGTGCCCATGTCCGAGTTCTGGGCGAAATCGTGGCGACACCGCACCGCCGACAGAGATCGCTTCTTCGTCAAACAGCCGGCCTCGGCCGCCCACGCCTACGGCCGCCGCATCGTGGCCGCCGAGGGTTTCACCACGATCGGCCCCCACTGGCAGGAGGTTCCCTCCAACAACCTGAAGCCCTCATTTGACCGGGCGATCTGCGAGGGGCTCGGCCTGCTCGTCTGGCACGCGTTCACCTGCTCGCCCGCCGAGATGGGCCTCCCCGGCCAAGAGTATTTCGCGGGCACGCACTTCAACCCGAACGCCACGTGGTGGCCAAAATGCACGCCGTTCATCGCGTACCTCAACCGCTGCCATGCCATGGCCCAGCGCGGCCTATTCGTCGCCGACGCATGCTACTATTACGGCGACCACGTCCCCAATTTCACCCAACTCAAGGCCTCCGATCCCGCCACGGTCCTGCCCGGCTACGACTACGACGTCGTGACCGAAGAGGTCATCCTCACCCGCATGTCCTCCCAAGGCGGACGTCTCGTCCTGCCCGATGGCATGTCGTATCGGCTCATGGTGCTGCCCGACCTCACCACGATCTCCCTCCCCGTGCTGAGAAAGCTTCAAGAACTGGTCGCCTCAGGGGCCACGATCGTCGGCCCCCGGCCCGAGCGCGCCAATAGCCTGACGGGCCAGCCGGACGCCGACACCGAGGCGGCCCGCATCGCATCCGCACTTTGGGGAAACCCCGGCCAAGCAGCCGCCGAAAATCGGCACGGCAAAGGCCGCGTGTTCACCGGAAAGACCGCCCGCGAGATCCTCGCCGCCGACGGCGTACCCCCCGACTTCGAATGCCCGGACGCCCCAGCGCTCGACTACATCCATCGCCGCGACGGCGATGCCGAAATCTACTTCGTCGCCAGCCCCGCCGAAAATCCCATCGAGGCAAGATGCCTCTTCCGCGTCGGCGGCAAGGCCCCCGAACTCTGGGACCCCATCCACGGCACCCGCCGCCACCTGCCCCAATGGTCGTCACGCGATGGCCGAACCCAAATCCCCCTCCACTTCGACCCCTTCGGCTCCGCCTTCATCGTCTTCCGCACACCGGCAGGCGCCCCGGAATCCCCACCCGCCAAAAATTTCCCCGATTGGAAAGTCGCCATGGAGATCCCCGGCCCCTGGCGCGTCACCTTTGATGCCGCCAGCCGCGGCCCAGGCGAGGTTGAATTCCCCACCCTCGTCAGCTGGACCACCCGGCCCGAGGACGGCATCCGCTTCTATTCCGGCACCGCCACCTATCGCACCACGTTCCAACTACAATCTTCCAGCGGCAATCTCCCTTCGGCGATCGACCTCGGCGACGTCCGCGAGATCGCCGAAGTCCGCCTCAATGGCAAGCCCCTCGGCATCACCTGGTCCCTCCCGTTCCGCGCCGAAACGGCAGACGCGCTGCGCGCCGGCGACAACACCCTAGAGATCGAGGTCGTCAACTTCTGGCCCAACCGCATCATCGGCGACGCATCCCTCCCGGAATCCCAACGCCGCACCAAGACCAACATCCGCAAGCTCACCGCCGACACACCCCTCATCCCCTCCGGCCTCCTCGGCCCCGTGCGATTGCTCTCGCCCGAACCATAGGCTCCGGGAACCCACGCCCGCGGAGGAATCTGTCGGACATTGTCCGACAAATTCCTCTGGGGATTTTGGGACGTTCGGCCAAAGCTGGGCAGTTATGCCTTCAGTCGGAAGGAACGCCGACCCAGGCGTCCGCGAACCACCCGCATGTGGGGGGTCCCGGCCGACCCGGCCCGCGAGGTCGCGGGCCCTCCCAAATATCGCTTAACTTGGCGTCATGCGTGACCCCTGTGGCACAATCTGCCTCCCAGACTTCCCGAGTTCCAGATTGCCCAACAAACGGGCCTGGCAATAGGTCTGGTACCTGACTGCCGATTCACGCATGCTGGCGCCATGATCAGAGCGATCCGGCGGGCCGGCTCTTGGCTCGAAGCCCTCGCCCCGGGACAGGCGCCCCCCACCCCCCGTCGCCACAGGCCAAGGCCCATCGCGCGCCGGCACGCGACGCTCCTGGCATGCCTCGTCGCGCCCCTCGCGGTCGGCAAACTCGGGGCGGCGCCATTCTCCTTCATCGTGCTCGACGACGTCCACTATGCGGCGGGCGAGGAATACGATTGGCAACAGATCGAGCAATCGCATGAGGCCGAGGCCAAGCGGGTCCGGCGCAATGCGGACCGCTCCCGGCAGACGTTCCTCCCCCTCCTCCGCGAGTTGAAGGAACAGGCCGAGACGGCGGCGCCCAAGCCCGCCGCAATTTTCAGCTGTGGTGACCTCGTCCACGGTGGGCCCGCCGTGCGCGCCGACCTGCACTGCCGCAACCTTATCCAACGGTTTGAGTCGGCCGGGATCCCGATGCCTCTCTTCAATGCAAACGGCAACCACGAGATGGCCGAAGCGGGCATGGAGGAGGCCTATGACACGAACTTCCTGCCATTCCTATCGCGGCAGCTGGGCCGCCCGCTGGGGGCGCGCCACTACAGCACCGACCTTGGAAATTCGCACTTCATCTTGCTCGACGGTCTCCCGCCGGGACGCGATGGCGGCGATCACGAGGCTCGCGTCTGGGCGCTGGGGGATCCCCAGTGGGCCTGGCTCGAGGCAGACCTCGAGGCCAACAAGGCCAAGGACCACATTTTCGTTTTCACTCACGCGACGCTCTGGCCCCTCGGCAATGGCGACGGCCTCTATGGCGGCGAACCGCACCGGCACAGGGCGCTGGTGAGCCTCTTGCTCAAATACAATGTCCGCGCGGTATTCGCGGGACACAAACACATGAACAGCGCCACCGTCTACGAGGAGGACGGCCGCCAGCTCGTGCAGATGATCCCCAACAGCCACATCGACGCCACCGATGTGCCGCCCAAAGAGACCCAGCGGCCACCCTACTCCGCCGAAACCGTGGTGCCAAAACTCCGGGGAAAATGGGACCAGTGGGGGCGCGATCTGGTCGCGCTCTATCAGTCCGGGATCATCCATCACGAGCAGACGCCCGGCCTTTCCGGCTACTTCCTGGTCGCAGTCGACGGCCCCGACGTCACCGTGCGCATGTACCGCGGCACGGGGAAGAAACTGTTCCGCGAGTACGGTCTCGACCGCGACCCCGCCACGGGCGCCACGCGATTCCGGGTCGAATGATCGGCATGACTCCCGTCGGCCTCCTCACGCAATGGTGCCGCCCCATCGGCCTCTGGGCCGTATTGATCCTCGCCGATCCGCCGCCATCGCCCTGCGCCGCCGATTGGCCCATGTGGCGTTACGACGCCAACCGCACCGCCTCCTCGCCAGAGGATCTCCCCGGCGCGCTGTCGCCACTCTGGGCGCGCGAGTATCCGCCCCGGACGCCCGCATGGGAGGATCCCCTCAACCAGGACCTCATGCCATTCGACGCCCTCCTCGAACCCGTCGTGCTCGGCGACCGGATGTTCGTCCCACTCAATGACCGCGACAAACTGGTCGCACTGGACATCCGCACCGGGCACGAACTCTGGACGTACTATGCCGACGCCCCCGTGCGGCTCGCGCCAGCCGCCTGGCGCGACCGCGGGTATTTTGTCAGCGACGACGCCAGCCTGTACTGCCTGCGGGCGGAGGATGGCGGACTGGATTGGAAATTTCGCGGCGCCCCATCCGACCGCAAGGTCCTCGGCAACGGGCGCCTCATCTCGGCGTGGCCTGCCCGCGGCGGTCCCGTCATCCGCGATGGCATCGTGTACTTCGCCGCCAGCATCTGGCCCTTCATGGGCACGTTCATCCATGCGCTTGACGCCGCCACCGGCAAAGTCATTTGGACCAACGACGGCACCGGCGCCGATTTTATCAAACAGCCGCACAACGCCCCTGCCTTCGCGGGCGTCGCCCCGCAGGGCGCGCTGGTCGCCACGGAGAAGTACCTCCTCGTGCCCGGAGGCCGATCGATTCCCGCCGCGTTCGATCGGGAGTCCGGGCGCCTCCTCTACTTCCGCATCGCCGAATCCGGCAAGGGCACGGGAGGCTCCACCGTGATGGCGGACGAGAGGCTCTTTTTCGTCCATACCCGGGGCCGGGGCACGCGCGCTCACGAATTGGCCACGGGCACTAAGACCACCTTTGCGATCGAGGAACCCGTCCTCGCCCAAGGTCACTATTATAGCGGCGCGGACCACCCCAGCGAGCGCGGCCCCCTCTCGGATGCCGAGTCAAAACTTGAGGCCGCCCGCTACGGGGAACTCAAGGCCCGGGGCGTCCTCGACGACGCACGCGACTCCGGCGACGAAGCGGCCGTCAAGCGCGCCACCGCAGCGCTCGCCGCCGCGGCAAAGAAGGTCTCGCAGGCCGAGGAGGTTGTCGCCCGCGCCCGCCAAGGCCTGTCGCAAGACCAACTGCGGCAAGTCGTCCAGGCTTGGAATCCCGGCCAGTCGCTCCAGTGGGAGATCGAGGCCGACGCATCGGGTGACCTCATCCGAGCGGGATCCCGACTCTACGCCGGCGGCAACGGCACCATCTCGGCACTCAACGTCCCGAGCCCCGGGGACAGCCCTTCGGTCGCGTGGTCGCTGCCCATCGATGGTCACGTCGGCCGTCTCCTGGCCGCCAGGGAGATGCTCTTCGTCATTACGCGAGAAGGGCGACTCGTGGCACTCGCCAATAGGCCAAGTCCTGGGCCAATCCCCGCCCGCGAGCAACGCCGGCCACCGCTGCCGTCGCCGCCAGCGGCGGCGCGGCTCGGAAGCGAGATCCGCGCGAGCACGGGAGAGCCCGAGGGATACGCCCTTTGCCTCGGCCTCGATGATGACACCCCGATCACCGCGCTCGCCGCATCCTCCGCCCTCCACATCGTCGGCGTCGATCCCGACTCGGCAAAGATCGACCGCCTCCGCCGCGAGCTGGACGCGGCCGGACTCTACGGCACCCGCGTCGCGCTGCTGGCCGCCGAACCCCACGCCTTCGGCGCCCCCCCGTACATCGCCAGCCTCGTGATCGTCGGAAAGCAGTTCGCCACGCGCCTTTCCGAATCCGCCGCCCTGCGTAAGATCTACGAATCCGTCCGACCCTACGGTGGCTCCCTCTGGTTCGCCTCGCCACCCGACATCGCCGGCCTCCCCGCCAGAGCGCGCGCCGCCGGGCTCCCAGGCGCCATGATCCAGCTCGCCGGCTCCCATCTCCGCATCGTCCGCGAGGGCCCACTCCCGGGCGCCGCCGACTGGACACACCAGTACGGCGATGCCGCAAACTCACTGAAGTCCGACGACCGCTTACTCCGGTTGCCCCTCGGCCTTCTCTGGTTCGGCGGCAACTCCCACATGGACGTCCTTCCCCGCCACGGCCACGGCCCCTCGGAGCAGGTCGTCGGCGGACGCCTCTTCCTCGAGGGCATGGATGGCTTGAGCGCCCGGGATGTCTATACCGGACGCCGCCTCTGGAAAACCCTCGTCCCCGGCCTAGACACTCGCGGCATCTATCATGACGACACCTACATCGCCGATCCCCTGACCACGCTCTACAGCCAACGCCACATCCCAGGCGCCAATGCCCGCGGCGCCAATTTCGTGGCAACCGCCGATACCGTCTATGTCGCCGTCAGCAACCGTTGCGTCGCTCTGGATGCCACCACGGGCCGCATCGGGATGACGATCACGCTCCCCCCGCACGCCGGGAAACCCACCCCGGAATGGGCGTTCCTGGCCGTCTGCGATGACGTGCTCATCGGCGGCACCGGTTTCGCGCACTTCAATCGCCGCTTCCCGCAACCCGCCCTCGGATCCCTGACGGGCATCGGCGATTATGCCGCAAGCGCCGGCCTCGCCGCCTTCGACAGGCGCACCGGCCGGACACTGTGGCGCACCGAGGCCCGCCATGCCTTCCTCCACAACGGCATCGCCGCGGGCGGCGGGCGCGTCTTTTGCCTAGACCGTTTGCCCAAGAGCGCCGAGGCCAAGGCCGCCCGGCTCGGCAAGCCTCCGGGAACCTACCGCATCATCGCGCTCGACCTGCGGTCTGGCAACAGGCTCTGGGAACAGGCCGATGGGGTCTTCGGCACATGGCTCAGCTACGCCAAAGGACACGACCTCGTGCTCCAGGCCGGCGCCAGCGCCACCGACCGCCTCAAGGATGAGGTCGGCCAGGGCATGGCGGTGCTCCGCGCAAAGGACGGCACCTGCGTCTGGAAGGATATGTCCATTAAATATAATGGCCCTTGTATTTTATATCACGACCTGATCCTGACCACACCGGGCTCCTACCGGCAGTCCGCCGGGGCCTATCGCCTGCTCGATGGCGGACAGCATAGCATCACCAATCCCCTCACCGGCGAGCTTCAGCCCTGGCGCGTCTACCGCACCTACGGCTGCAATACCCCCGTGGCCTCAGAGCACCTCATGACATTCCGATCGGGCGCCGCCGGGTTCTACGATCTGGCCAAGCACGGCGGCACGGGCAACGTCGGCGGTTTCAAGTCCGGCTGCAGCGCCAATCTGATCGTCGCCAACGGCGTGCTGAACGCCCCCGACTACACGCGCACTTGCAGTTGCCCGTATCAGAACCAGACATCGCTCGCCCTCGTCTCGATGCCCGATGCCGAGGTCTGGACCTACAACCTGTCCGGACTCGATACGCCCCCCGGACGCCGCATCATCCGCGTCGGGCTGAACTTCGGCGCGCCCGGCGACCGCCTCGATGATGCCGGCACGCTCTGGCTCGAATATCCCCCGGGCCCCGGTATCTCACCCGGCCTGCCCGTGACCATCACGCCGGCCAATGCAGCGCCCTTTCGCCGCCACTCCAGTGCCGCGTCCGGCGCGGGCCCTGCCTGGGTCTTCGCATCCGGTCTGCGCGATATCGAATCTGTCCGGATCTCGCCGCAGACCCTCGCCCCCGATGCACAACAGCTGGCCACGCCCGACGGCGACGACGAGGATGGAGGCACCAAAAGCCCGAAGAAGGAATCGACAGCCACAGCCAAGGTCTCCCCAAAGAGCAACCACGCCCCGCTCCCACCAGCCCGATACACGGTCCGCTTGTATTTCCTCGAGCCCGATCCCGTCAACCCCGGCCAGCGCGTGTTCGATGTGCTGATCCAAGGCCGCCCCGCGCTCACCGGTTTCGATATCGTCAAGTCGGCGCGCTCCCCAAATCACGGCGTCATCAAAGAGTTCAAGGGCGTCGCCATCGACGGCGATCTCCTCCTGCAACTCCAGAGAGCCCCGGCATCGGCGCTCGGGCCCGCGCTGTCCGGCATCGAGCTCGCCCTCGAATAGCCGGGTCCGGCCATCCCCCACGCGCGCCATGTCGGACAAAGACCGACACCTCCCACGTCAAGGCAACGCCTTCAGGATCCGCGCACCGTCGGACATCCCGTTCCAGAGTTCTTTCTGCTCCTCCGTGTCATACGTCCAGTAGATCCAGCCTTGGAAGCCGGCCTCCGGAAATTTCTTCGCCAGCGTCGACATCCACCGCGCGGCCTCGGGCACCGTCCCGAAGCGGCGCTTGAACGCCCCGAACTCGCCCACCAGCAGCGCCTTGCCGGGCTGTTCCTTCAGACAGGCCAGCAGCTTCTCGTGCTCGATCGAGGCCAGGTCCTTCTTCCAGTCCTCTTCGCTGTCTGAATAGAAGTGGATATCGATCACGTCGGCCTCCGACCGCAGCAGCGCAGTTGGCCGGAAGGGGTAGCGGTTCTTCCAGTCGGCTTTGTCCTGATGGAAGTCGCCCGGACCCCTGCGCCCGACCGCATGGTAGGTGAAGATGTTCGCGTTGATGAGCGCGTCGGGGATCTCGGCCCGGATCGCCTCGGCCATCCGGTCGATCCAATAGACGGCCATCTCGTCGGCCAGACGCTCTTTCTGTGTGGCCAGATCGTAGGTCACGCCGTTGGCGGGCGTGACGCTTCCCTCGCACAGCGAAAACGGCGGGCGGCCCAGTTCGAAGTTGACCTCGTTCATCACATCCCAGCAGAAAACGGATTGCAGCGCGGTCGGATCGCGTTGGCGAAGGCCCCGGATGACATCCTGCAGATATGCCCTTTTTGCCGCGATGTGCCCGGGATTCAGGTAGTTGTTCATCGGAAAGCCTTCGACTCGTTCCACCTCGATGCCCAGGAACTTGCCGTAAGGGCCGGTCCCGGCGTGCGGAAACCATTCGAAGCAGGGGATGACGAGCATCCCAATCTCGCGCGCCTGGAGCAGAAAATCGACCAGGCGGTCCAGATAGGCGGCGCTCAAACCCTCGGCATCGGCTCTTTCCAGCAGCGTGCCGCGCTTGCCCCAGAAGCCGTTGATGAATACGCGCACGACGTTGAAACCGTTCGCGCTCATGTGCTTCAGCGTCTCGCCCGTCTTCTCGCGGCTGTAGACGAACGGGGAGAACGTCGCATGACCGCCACCACCCTCCAGATCGAGGCGCACCAGATTGAAGCCGCGCGGCACGAAGACCTGGCCGGTGGCTTTGAGCACGAAGCGGTTCCGCTCGATACGCACGGGGGAAACTCCATTGCCCTCGTGAGCCCACCCCGGATGCCATGCCAGCAGAAGGCCGGCCGCCGCAAGGCAAATAGCCCGAATGTGCTTCATTTCGGATCCGATAAGCATTTGGCTACCGCCGGAGCACCAGTTCGGCCGAGCCGACCGCGGCTCCCGCCGCATCGCTGACGCGCACCCTGACTGTAACGTCGCGCGATGGATCGACCGGATAGGCCGAGAACTCGAACGGCGCCCCGGAGTCCGTCTCCGCGCGCGCGCCATCGCCCACGATCTCGAATTCCACTGAGCCCCGGGCCTCATCCTTGGGGAGGACCACGGCGTACACGCCATCGCGCCCGAAAGGCGACCGGATGCGAAAGGCGTGGACTTCCCGCCACGCCCCGGGCAATGGCGCCTTGGCGTGCCCATCCGCGAGCGGCTCCAACACCGGGCTGTCGGGCACCGCCTCGCACGGGATCTCGATGGCGCGGAAACCCTTCGCGGGCAACGCCACTTCGACCTCCGCGGCACCCGGCATCTCCTGAACCCGTCCCGCCTCGTCCCGAACGCCCCACGGCACATCCGCCTTAACCCCCAGGGCCCCCATCCCAACGTGCATCCTCGCGCGCAGATCGCGCCCATCCTGGCTCATCAGGAAAACCCAATACCTTTCCTTCCCCCTCGCGGTCAGCCAATCCACCATCGGCCCATCGACGCGCACGGCATCCTCCGGGTCGAAGGTCAATCGCGCCGTCGCATCGTCAAATGCCAGCCCCGGGTCCCCGCCGTACACCCGGAACGTGAACCACGCGTAGTTCTTCTGCACCGCGTGCGGAAACGTCACCCGGCCCCCGGATCGCTGCGCCAGCTGGGCGACAAGATAATCCATGGCCCAGCCGGCCTGCACGGGGATGTGGTGATAATAGATGCTGGTGACATCCGGCCCGCGATAGGGGTATCGCGGGTCGTGGACCAAGTCGGTGAATGCCGTCAGGTAATAGCCCGGGTAATTCGCGAAGCGCCCGATCACGCCATTGCGCGCCTGCGCGAGCAACAGCTCACCGCCCTCGTGCTGATGGACGCGCAGCTGGTGCGGCGCCCAGCAACTCATCATGATATTCATCATCTCGCCGGGGAAGGCCGTCAGGGTGGACGGCTGCTCCAGGCCCAGTCCGACCTGCGCGATTTGCCACGCGGGCGCGTCGTGCTCGGGTGTGTCGTTGGGTTGCCGGGGCCACCCGAGGCGAAAAGGTTTCCCGTCGCGCCACCAGACGCGCTGGGGAGTGCCCTGCTGCCCGCCCGGATGCACCGTGACCGCCCCCGGCGGCACCCGCGGGTGCGACCACAATCCCGCCAGCGTGTGATACGCCCCCTCGCGGGCCGCATCCAGATACCGCCTCTCCCCCGTGACCTCGAAGAGATCCACCAGTTCCCACCAATAGGGGTAGAAGTGGATATTGTAGAACGCGTCAAATGGCACGACGTCGCGGCTCTGGCCGAACACCGCATCCGCCACGAACTTGTCCGCCCCATCGCGCGCCCTCCGGAGCCACTCCGGATCGCGCGTGTACCGCCAGGCGGCCAGATCCTCGGTCCAGGGCGGCGCCGTGTTGTAGCCACGGCTCACCTTGGGCTCGCCCCCCGGCAGGGTGAACTCCCGGAGCCATGGATTCAACCCATCCGTCAGCCAATCGATCCCCTGCCAATACGATGTCCCGTAGAAATCCGTCGGCACCTTCAACTGGTCCCGCACGGGATTGCCCTTCCGATCCTTTTCGGCGTGGATGCAATGGGCCGTCCGGCGGCTCAGCGTAAACTCGATCGTCGGCAGGGCCCGTTTCCACCAGAACGTCTCGTCGCAAAAGAGTCTCGCGAGGGAGGGCAGCACCAGCGGCGCTGCATGCTTGCTCATCGCCGCGGTCTCGATGTCGTAGAACCCGCGCTTCGCCGCGTCCCAGCCCGAGGCGCCGTCGTCCTCCATCAGGCGCTTCATGTTCCTGACGGCCGCGGTCAGCGAGACGTTGACCGGCGCCCGGTAATCCCGCACCCCGAAAATGCCAAGGCAGGCGCGATCCAGCGCCACTTTCCAATCCCCGGCCACCGCGAGGAGGCGGAATCCCGCGCGCACCTCCTCGCCCGCGCGGCGCGCCGAACCCTCGAATCCCAGCACCGGCGAAACCGCCACCGGCTGGACTCCGCCGACGGCATTCAACAGGCCGAAGGCGTACACCGCATTCGTTCGGCCCGACCAGCGGAATGGCAGGGCCTCGGGCTCCGCCGTGATGCCCCACGTCACGGTCCCGGCACCACCCGACTTCCGCTGCACGAGCGCCAACGGATTCGGGGTGACCGAGCTGGTCAATAGGCACGGCCCGTCAGGGAGGCGCTGATACTGATACAGCGGCGGCAACTGGATCGACTCGACCTGGCCCCTGTCCACGCCATCAAATGCGCAAAACCCGATGGAATAAAATCCGTCCGATGGCGCGGTCAACCGCACCTCCAGCCTCGCCTCGCCCGCATCGCCGACGCTCCATCGCCCTTCCGCACGCAAGCCGTCCGCCGCCGCGTATGAGACATCCACCGCCATGTCCCCCGCCTGCCTCAGCCCCACGGGATCCAGGCGCACCACCCCCTCCGCCATGAATGGATTCTTTGTCAACCCCTTGAGAGGCACCGACCGCCCATCCGGCAGCGCCAGCGCCCCGCCCGCGCGCCACCTCGGATGATCGGGCCTCGCGAGGGCCTGCACATCCACCCCGTCCGGAGCCGCCCTCGTGACGAACAGCATCTCCCGTGTCAGCACGGGCAACGTCGCCCAGCCATCGCCCGACCTCATCTCGACACGCCGGGCCAGCACCTTCCGCCCGCCCACATCGCCGGCGACAGAAAAATCCACCCGGACTCCCTCGCCGCGAATTCCCGCCCCTGGCCGAAATTCCTTCGGCTGCGCCTCCCTTGCGGGGCGCAGCCCCGGGGGGGCCACCAGCCCGCAATCCAGGGGCACGCGCAACCGCGTCAGCGCCGAATGCCCCAGCTTTGCCGGATCGAAGCCGGCGGGCGCCAGCACGATCGCATCGCATCGCGCATAGCTCTGCGACGTATCCAGCAGCGACAGCACGTGCGGCCCGGCCTTCAGGTGAAACGTCCCCAATCGCTCCCACGCCCAACCCTCGCGCCCGTGCAATCCGCCCTCTCGCTCCGCGCGCACCCCGTCGACCGCCAGCGCGAACCGCCGCTTCCCCGACAAGTTCTCCAAATAGTTCTTGGACCGAACCCACGCCTCCACGGACGCGTCCGCCCCCAGTTGGAATACCGTCAGCGCCTCCCCGCCCGGAACCGCCTGCCCCGTCCCCCCGCGCAGGCACCCGTTGCCGAGGCAATCCCGATCCGATTCCCCCTGCCACGCCCCCTGCGCAGGAAAATTCTCTGCCTCGAATAGCATCGGCACAGCGCCCCTCGCCCATCCGGCCATGAGACCGAGTGCCAGCGCACCCGCCAGCATCGGCACCCGCGACCGGATGGGCGAGGGGCGCCGAGCGCGAGCAAGCCCAAGCACCGCTCGCTTACGCTCGCGGCCACAGACCGATGGACCCCAAAGCGCCGCCCTGCCTGACATCAAGCACCCCCTCACTTGCGCCCGGTCGCCAACACTCCCCGAAACACGTCCAGCATCCCCTCCGCCATGTGGCGGACCGAGAACTCCCGAAACACCGCCTCCCGGCCCCGCTGTCCCAGCATGCGCCCCTTGCGAGGATCGATCAAGATCTCCTCCAAACCCTGCGCCAGCGCCTTCGCGTTGCCCGGCTCCACCAGAATCCCCCCCCCCGTCGCCTCGATGATCTCCGGAAACGCCCCGTCCCGCGGCTGCACCACCGGCACCCCCGTCGCCAGCGCCTCGAGCACGTACAGCCCAAACGACTCGCCCGATGCCGCCGGCACGGAAAATACCGTCAGCGACCTCAGAAATTCCTGCTTCTGCCTCTGGTCGAGATTCGGCAAGAAATCCACCCAGGCGGACAGCCCGCGCGCCGCCAACCGCGCTTTCATCTTGCCCACGAATCGGTGATCCGCCCCCGTCATCGTCCCCGCCAGACGCAGCCGCAGGTTGGCGATCCGATCGGTGCGCTTGATCTCGATGAAGGCGTCCACCAGGGTCTCCAGGCCTTTCGCCTCACTCATCCGCGCCAGGTAACCGATCGAGGGTTCCGCGACCGGCATCCGCACCCGGTCGTATCCCCCGAGATCGATCCCGTTGCGCACCACGCACACCTTCGAGTCCGGCAACCCAGCCCGGCGCCTCATCACCGCCGCGCAGTATTGGCTCACCGCGACAAATCTGTCCACGTGCGCCGCCTGTCGGCCGATCAGCGACCACGCCTCCTTCGAGCTCGGCTCCTCCAGCGCATCCAGAAACCCATCTTCCCCCTGCATGCAGCAGACCACCGCCGCGCCCAGCCGATCCCGCAGGCGGCGCGCCATGCCAACCAGCATCGCGTTGGATAACACCACGACCTCCGGCCGCTCCCGCCGATCGAGCCAATCCACGAGCCGCTCGATCTCCTTGGCCTGCCGCCCTTCTTCCCCCTTCAGCATCGACACCGCCATCGCCCCGTGCCCCTTCGCCCCCGTCATCCCGGATATCAGAGCCGCCACATGCAGCACGGGCCTCCAGCTCAGCGGCGCGTCCAGCCACCGCGGCAGTTTCCCCATCACGGGAAATGCCTGTTCCAGCGCCACGTTGATCCCCCCAAAAAATATCGGTCGCCCACGCGACATGTCGGGACCATCGACCTTCGGCGGAAGGTACATCGGCACCATCACCGCATCGTGGCCCAGCGCCCTCAACTCCTTCACCAGGACGTTATCCCGAAGGCACGAACCGCAATAGTAGCTGCCCGTGCCCGCCGCAAGTACGACAATCTTCATGGCCCTCCGTGCGCCGGACACCGCCGCCGCCGCAAACTCGCGGCGGCCCGGCGGGACGGGCGCAAACCTGCCGTCACTCTGGCAGAGGCCCCCCACCCGTCAAAGGCCTTTTCCAAATCCGGTTGGCACCCGGCCGCCAACCGTGGCAATCTGATCCCAGAGGGCTTCCTCACCAATCCGGCACGAGGGTCGACCCATGGCAGCACCCATCCCATGGCGAAAACGTTGGTTGCGCGTCGGCGCCGTCAGGACGCCCGCCGGACTCGCGCACGTCGCCAACCCCCCGGCCTGCTGCGATGTCGTGGCCCTCCACATCGATTCGCTGTTGTCCGCGGGACTCGACGAACGCGACCTCGAACCGATCATCAAGGACGCCGCCGCACCCCTGCTGCTGACCTTTGCCACGCCGGCGGACGGCGACACCGGCCCCGCGGGCGACCGTCGCCGCATCGATGTGCTCGCCCGCCTCAGTCGCTCGGGAACCGCCATCGACTGCGAGTCTTCGCTGCTGCCGGCCAACCAGGCCGGCGCACCCCAGCCCGTGGCCCGGGGGGCGGTCCTGGTGCTCTCGGCACAGAACTTCGATCACGAACTCTCCGCCGACGAGATCGAGGCGCGCCTCGCGGCGATGCGCCGCATCCCCGCCAAGATCTACAGACTTGCCTGCCCCTGCAACACGCCCGCCGCATTAGACGTCATGGAGCATGTCCAGCGACAACACCCCAACGACACCGCCCTGATGGGCCTCGGCCAACTGGCCGCCGAATCCAGGAAACGCCTCCCGGCGGCAGGATCCAGGCTCCTCTACGGTTTCCTCGACGAGCCCTCGGCCAATGGCCAACCCCACGCTTCCGAACTCCCGGCCCCGCCCGAACGATAGGCCCCTCTCTCGTGTGTCTTGGCCCAAGACACGGCCGCTGGCATTTCGGAGTGCGGCGTTGAAGCGCCGCTTTAGATGGATACCTCAGCCAATGCAAAACCCGTTCTGCCGCTGCGCCTCGAACACCACCACGGCCACCGCATTGGCCAGATTCAGGCTGCGCGCCCGGGGCTCCGCGATAGGGATCCGGACGCACCTCCCCCCGGCCGCCTCGATGACCGACCGCCGGAGCCCCCGCGTCTCCCTCCCGAACACCAGATAATCCCCGGGCCGATACCTGACGTCGGCGTAGCACGCGTCCCCGGTGGTCTCCAAGCAATAGACCGCGCTCTCGGGGTCCTTCGCCGCCATCACCCCGGCAAAAGACTCGTGGTACCGCCAATCCACCAACTCCCAATAGTCCATTCCGGCGCGCTTGAGACTCGCGTCATCCATCCGAAAACCCAGGGGCCCCACGAGGTGCAGCCGGCACCGCGTCGCGGCGCAAAGCCTCGCCACGTTACCGGTGTTCGGCGGGATCTCCGGCTCCACCAATACCACGTGGAAATTCGGCCCCGCATCCCCCCTTTGCCCCCCAGCGCTCAATACACCACCCTCACCAGATAGAGTCCCTCTGCCGGCGCCGTCACCACCCCCGGTTCCCGGCGTCCCGCGCGAAGCCGCTCCGCCATCCAACCCGGCTCCCGCCTGCCGAGCCCGACATGCACCATCGCCCCGACGATGCCCCTCACCATCCGATACAAGAACCCGTCGCCATCCACCGTCACCTCGATCACCGGCCCCCGGGCAGACACCGCGATGCGGCGCACCCGCCGCACCGTGTCCTCGCGCACCGTCTTCGAATTCACGCTGTACGGCGCGAAATCGTGCCACCCCTCCAGCCCCTTGCCCCCGGCACGCATCGCCCGGAGGTCCAATGGCAACGGCACCTGCCACGCCCGCCCCAGCTCGTGCGGCGGCATCACCGCCGCATTGAGGATCCGATAGCGATACCGCTTCCACCGCGCCGAGAAACGCGCGTGAAACGAACCCGCCACCCGGCGCGCCCGCATCACCCGCACCGCCGGAGGAAGATGCGCGTTCAGCGCGCCGCGCAACTCCTTCGCGGAAAAATCCCGGCTCCCCTCCGGCTGCGCGAAATGGGCCACCTGCCCCAGCGCGTGCACCCCGGAATCCGTGCGGCTCGCCCCGTGCACCCCCGCCGACGCGCCCAGAACCGACGCCACCGCCCCCTCCACCAAAAACTGAATGGCAACGCCATTATCCTGGCGTTGCCATCCCACAAATCCGCGGCCGTCGTAGGCGATGTCCAATCGCCAGACCCGGGAGTCCCGCTCAGAAGAAGAAGTAGGAGATGCCGATCTGGCCGCCCGCCTCGTTGCTGCCCGCATTGTGTTTCGCGAAACCCGCATTCGACATGTGGTGCCAGTCGAACTCGCCCGAGATCGCCCACTTGTCGTTGATCATGTACCGCAGGCCCGCGCCGATGTTCAGCTGGAAACAGTAGTTCGAGCCGATCGCGTTATTCTCCGTGTCCGTGTAAACCAGCCCGGGGCCCAGTTGCAGGTACGGGATCACCGGGCAGTTCTCCTGGATGAAGTTGTAGCGGAACAGCGCGTTCGGGCCCACCACGATCGAGCCGCCGCCATCGCCGCCCGACTCGAAGATCTCCGCGATGAACATCTCGCCCACGAACTGGAAACACCCGCGATACCAGCTGCTGCCGATGATGCCCGTCAGGTTGTAGCCCAGCCGGAAGCTGTTGCCCCAGTAGTTGAGCGTCTCGCGCCCACCCTCGACCCCGAAGGCCGGGCCGAAGAACGGCCCCGTGATGAACGTGAACTCAAACCCTTCCTGGTCCCACGGGCCGTGGGGGATGTCCTGCTCGATCATCGGGCTGCCCAGCCCATAGTCGCCCGCCACCAGCGCCGACGTCGACCACCCTCCAGCGGCCAACCCCAACACGAAAATCGCAATCAGTCTCTTCATTCGTTTCCTTCCTTTCCGGCCTTATTAGCCAACCTACCCGACCCGCGCAAGCGTTATTTTATCTCCCGTCCGCGCCTCATGCCGACGAGGCCGCGGCGGCGCTGAACCGCTGGACCACGAGGCCCGCCGCGCAATTGAGGGTCTCCATCACCCCGAATCCCGTCGTCGCCACCGACTGGAAGGCCTGCACCCGCGGATAGCGGCTGTTCAGCGCCTCCTCCAGATACTCCAGCGGGACCGCGTTCGGCATGTCCCGCTTGTTATATTGCAGCACGTACGGCACCTGCGCCAGGGAGAGCCGATTCTCTTCCAGATTGGCCTCCATGTCCCGGAACGCGCTCACGTTCTCCTGAAATCGCCCCGGCTGGGAATCTGCCACGAATACCACGCCGTCGGCCCCGTTGAGCACCAGCCGCCTCGTGCTCGTGTAGATCGCCTGCCCGGGCACCGTGTACAATTGGAAACGCACCGAGAATCCGTTCAGCAACTTCGTCTCCAGCGACATGAAATCGAACAGCAGGGTGCGGTCCTCCCGGGTCGCCAGGGACACCAGCTCGCTCTTCTGCGTGTTGCGCAGCGAGGCGTGCACCACCTGCAGGTTGGTGGTCTTCCCGCACAGCCCGCAGCCGCAGTACACGATCTTCAACTGCACCAGACGGTGCGCATAGTTTATGTATGCCATACCGCGATCGGCCCCCGCGGGGACTCGCCCCACGGGGACGGTGAAAATCCCACGCCCACGGCCAGTTGCAATAAAAAACGGATGCCCCCTCCGCCGCCTTCGAACCCCGTGGCCACTTCGCCGGCCCCAAGTTCCCGCTTGCGATCGATCCGCCCAAGGTCATAATGATCATTCTGGGCCCGCCCGGCTGGGTAGCTCAGTTGGTAGAGCAACGGACTGAAAATCCGTGTGTCGCCGGTTCGATCCCGGCCCCAGCCACCATCCCGATTCTCGGCTCCAAGACACACCTCGGCGACTCTGCGGCGCCGCGAGAAGTCGCATCGGCCTCATTCCCCGAACCCGGGGTTGTGCGCGGCCGGGAGCGCCCTAGATTGGTTCTCGTGCCCTCGCCCGAACCCATCATCCGCCTCAAGGGACTGACGAAACTCTACCAGCAGGGGGAGATCCGGGTGACGGCGCTGGACGGGGTGGACCTGGATATCGCGGCGGGCGAATTCGTCGCGCTCATGGGGCCATCGGGATCCGGGAAATCCACGCTGCTGCACATCGTGGCGGGCATCGACCGCCCGACCGAGGGCGAGTGCTGGGTGGGCGGCGTCGAGGTATCGCGGCTGAACGAGTCGGAGTTGGCGGGATGGCGCAACCGGCACATCGGTTTCATCTTCCAGACCTTTAACCTGATCCCGGTGCTCACGGCCTTCGAGAACGTGGAACTGCCGCTGCTCCTGAGCGGCCTGCCCACGGCCCGGCGGCGGGAGCGCGTCAACACCGCGCTGGATATCGTTGGCCTCGCCGACCGCAGCCACCACCTGCCGCGCCAGATGTCGGGCGGGCAGGAGCAGCGGGTCGCGATCGCCCGGGCCATCGTCACCGACCCGACGATCCTCGTGGCCGACGAACCGACGGGAAATCTCGACGCCCACTCCGCGACCGCGGTGATGGAGACGCTCCGCTCGCTGAACCGCTCGGCCGGAAAGACGATCGTGATGGTCACGCACGACCCGCGGGCGGCCTCTTTCGGCTCGCGCCTCATCCATCTCGAAAAAGGCGAACTGATCCGCGACCCATCGCCCGCCCCTCCGGAGGTCGCCCCCGCGCGATGAACCTCGCCACCTTCATCCTTAAAAATGCCACGCGCAACGTCCGGCGCGCGCTGCTCTGCGTGCTCAGCGTCGCGATCTGCCTGTTCCTGCTCATCTCGCTCCTGGTCTGCCTTCGCGAACTGACGGTCCCTCCCGAGGACGTCGGGGCATCACTCCGCATCGCCGTCCGCAACAAGGTCTCCCTGACGGTCCAGCTCCCGGCGCGGCAGGGCCCGGTGATCGCACGCATCCCGGGCGTCGCGGCGGTCACGCCCTTCTCCTGGTTCGGCGGGCAGTTCGGCAACGAGGAGGGCACGCCCTTCGCGCAATTCGGCGTCGATCCCGCCGTCTTCGCCGTGATGTTTCCCGACATGCGGCTGCCCGGGGAACAGCTCGCCGCGTGGACCGCGACGCGCACCGGTTGCATCATCGGCAAGGACCTCGCGGAGAAGAAGGACTTCCGCGTCGGGAGCCGCATCACGCTCCGGGGCTCGGTGTGGCCCTGCGACCTCGAGCTCATCGTGTGCGGGATCTACGATTACGAGATCGATTCGACCACGCTGTTTTTCAACCACGCGTATCTGGACGAGGCCTCGGGAAAGACCGGCTACGTCGGCGCGTGGTGGGTGCTGGCCGAGAGTGCCGCGGCCGTCCCCGGCGTCATCGAGCGCATCAACGCGGCGTTCGCCAACACCTCCGCCGAGGTGCGCGCGGAGACCGAGAACGCGTTCCGCATGGGCTTCGTCTCGATGCTCGGGGACATCGCCGCGCTCATCGGCTCGATCTGCACCGTCGTGGTCTTCACCCTCGCGATCGTCACCGCCAGCACGATGAGCATGGCCGTGCGCGAGCGCTTCCCGGAACTGGCGATCCTCAAGGCCATGGGCTTCCGCTCCCGCGAGCTATGGGCATTCATCCTCGCGGAGAGCTTCCTGCTGGCGGGCCTCGGCGCCGCGCTGGGCATCGCCGGCGCGCTGGCGTTCTACAATAGCCCCCCGGTGGTGTCCGCGATGGCGGTCTACCTGCCGGTATTCGAGATCAGCCCCAGGATCATGGCACGGGCCGCGGGCGTGGCCGCCGGCCTCGGCATCGTCGCGAGCCTCGCGCCCGCGTACCAGATCGCCCGGCTCACGGTCGTCGATGGCCTGAGGACTTTGGACTGACGATGGCACTCCCCTTCTCCTACAACGCGCGCAACGTCGTGGTACGCTGGCGGTCATCGGCGGCCACGGTCCTGATCATCGCCCTGGTGGTGGCGGCCTGCCTCGTGCTCCAGGCCATGGCGCAGGGCATCGTCAGCTCGACCGCGGCCACGGGCGACCCCGCCAACGTCATCGTGGTGCGCAAGGGATCCACCGCGGAATCCAGCAGCATCGTGACGCGGCCGCAGGCGCAGCGGATCCGCTTTTTGCCCCAGGTCCGGCGCGACGCCGCGGGCGAGCCCGTCGCCTCGGCCGAGGTCGTCGTCCTGTCCAACCTCCGCCGCGCCGGCGGCAAGGGCGAGGCCAACGTCTCCTTTCGCGGGATCGGCCCGGCCGGACGCGCCCTGCGGCCCCAGGTCCGATTGGTGGCGGGAGATTGGTTCGCCCCGGGCAAGCGGCAGGTCGTCGTCTCGGCGAGCCTCGCGCCGCGTTTCGAGGGCCTGGGCCTCGGCGGGACCTTCCAGAGCGGCCCACACGAACTCAAGGTGGTCGGGATCTTCGATGCCCGGGGCACCGCCTTCGACTCGGAGATCTGGCTCGATGCCGACGAGGCGCGCTCCCTCTTCGACCGAGACCCTTTCTCCAGCGTGATCGTCCGCGTACCCGACCCCGCGGATCAACTCGCTCTCAAGGGCGCCCTCGAGGCCGACAAACAGCTGCGCCTCCTCGCCCTCCCCGAGCCGGAATATTACGCGAAACTCACCACCTCGGCCGGCCCCATCCGGTTCCTCGGCTATTTTCTGGCCGCCACCCTTTCGGTCGGCGCAGTCTTTGCCGCCATGAACGCCATGTATGCCATCGTCGGTCGCCGCACCCGCGAGGTCGGCACCCTGCGGATCCTCGGCTACCCGCGCCGCGTCATCATGCTTGGATTCCTCATCGAGGGCGGCCTCCTCGCGCTGGCAGGCGGGGCGATCGGTTGCCTCCTGGCGCTCCCCGTCAATTGGGTCACGACCAGCACGATCTCCTTCGACACGTTCAGCGAAATCGTGTTTCAATTCCAGATCACCCCATGGCTGATCGCACAGGCGCTCGCGTTCTCCTTCGCCATCGGCGTGGCGGGAAGCTTCCTGCCCGCCCTCCGCGTGTCGCGCCTGCCCGTGATCGCCGCCGTGAAGGCCATATGATACCCCCATGGACGACGAGAGACTCCAGCGCCTGAAGATCGATCCCGCCGACCGCCGCCGGTCCACCGGCACGATGTGGCTCATCTACGTCGCCGTCGCCACCGCCACCGGCGCGGCCATCTTCTTCGCCTGGCCGCGAAAGACCGACTCGGTGCGCGTCATCGGCGACACCACGCGCGAGGCCGCCGTCGCCACCGGCCCCACCCCAAGCGCCCCGGCAGACCCCGCCGCCCCATCCGACGACGTGGCCCTCACCGTCACCGGATACATCATCAACCGCGAGCGCATCGAGCTTTCCCCGCGATTCGTCGGCACCGTCAAGACCGTCAACGTCCGCAAGGGCGACAGGATCAAGAGAGGCCAGATCCTCGCCGTCCTCGACGACACCGACCAGCGGGCCCTGCTCGCGCAGGCCGACGGCCGCCTCGCCCGCGCCAGGGCCGAACTCGAACAGGCCGAACTCCGCCTCGACCGAGTCCAAAAACTCCTCGCCGACAAAGTCGTCCCCCCCGAGACCGGCGACGACGCCCGCCTCGCCACCGAGGCCGCCCGCGCCGCCGTGCGCGAGGCCCAGGGCGCCCGCGACTATGCCGCGGCCCAGGTGGAATGGACCGTCATCCGCTCCCCCATCGACGGCGTCATCCTCGAAAAGCTCGTCGATGACAACGAGCTGGTCACCCCACAGAGTTTCGGCGGCTCCCGCGGCCCCAGCACCGCCTTGCTCGCGATCGCCGACCCCAACGACCTCCAGGTCGAGATCGATCTCAACGAGAGCGACGTCGCCAAGGTGTCGCTGGATCAGCGTTGCCGGGTCTCGCCCGAGGCCTATCCCGACAAGAAATACGGCGGCCGCGTCGCCGAGATCGCCCCGGAGGCCAGCCGCGAAAAAGGCACCCTCCAGATCAAGGTCCAGATCGAAAACCCCGACCGGTTCCTCACCCCAGAGGCCAGCGCCAGGGTGGATTTCTTGATGCCGTGAGGCAAAAATCCCGCGTGACGCGCGCCCCGCCTCGCGGCACAACCTTGCCATGCCAGCCGAGATCATCGACGGGGCCGCGATCGCCGAAGAGGTGCACCGGGAGACCGCCGCCCGCGTGGCGGCGCTGCGGGCCCGCGGCATCCAGCCCGCCGTGACGTTCCTCCGGGTCGGCGAGGATCCCGCCTCCCGGGCCTACGTGACCCGCAAACACAAGAAGGCCGAGGAGCTGGGCATTCGCTCCGACACCATCGTGTTGGAGGAGATGACCCCCGAGACCGAACTCCTCGCCCTCATTGGCCGCCTCAACGCCGACCCCGCCGTCCACGGCATCCTGATCCAGGCCCCGCTCCCCGCCCACATCCGCGAGCAGACCGTCTTCGCCACGGTCTTGCCCGAAAAGGATGTCGATGGCTTCCACCCCGTCAACGCCGGCAAACTCCTCCTCGGCGACGACTCCGGCTTCCGCCCCTGCACGCCGGCCGGCGTCCACCACCTCCTCATCCGTTCGGGCGTCGAGACCCGCGGCGCGGAGGTGGCCATCGTCGGCCGGGGCAATATCGTGGGCAAACCCATGGCGGCCATCCTCCTCCAGAAGGCACCCCACTGCGATGCCACGGTCACCCTCCTCCACTCCCGCAGCCGCGATATCCCCGCCCACACCCGCCGCGCCGATATCCTCATCGCCGCCCTCGGCAAGGCCCACTTCGTCACCGCCGACATGGTCAAACCCGGCGCCTGCGTCATCGATGTCGGCGTCAACCGCGTCGCCGACCCCAACTCCCCCCGCGGCTACCGCCTCGCCGGCGATGTCGATTTCGAGAATGTCCGGTCCGTGGCCGGCAAGATCACCCCCAACCCCGGCGGCGTCGGCCCCATGACCATCGCCATGCTCATGGCCAACACCGCCCGCGCCGCCGAGATCGCGGTCGCCCGATCCACGTAGCCACGCTTATGATGGAGAAGCCACGCCGGTAACGGCGTGGCCGCCGCACCCGCTCCCGGCCCACACCCCGTCACACAAAAGTTGCCTTTCCGTGTCGGAATCCGTTGGACATCGGGTGCGCCGACCGTAGACTCTCCCCATGGCTGAAGCGAAGTCTTTCGGAATCGGCAATCTGGTCGGGAATCGATTCGGTTCGAGTGACACCTCCGAGTCCTCCGACATCCCGGCGACATCCTCCTACCCATCGGCAAGCCGCGCCGAGCACCCCGTGATCACCGAGGATGTCGAGATACGCGGCGAGATCACGTTTTCGGGCCGGCTGGAATTCAACGGGCGCTTCGAGGGGAACCTCGACTCGGGCGGCGAGTTGATCGTCGGCGAATCCGCCGTGATCAAGGGCACCGTCAACGTCGAGACCGCGGACATCGCGGGAAAGATCCAGGGTGACGTGGTCACCTCGGGCCGCGTGCACCTCCGCCCCGAAGCCATGATCTACGGCGACGTCAAGGCCGGCGTCATCGTCGTCGAGGAGGGGGCCATCGTCGAGGGCAAGATCAGCACCACGCAACCCGACCGCCCCGCCCCGGATTTCGCGAATATTTTCTCCCGCCTGAGCAAGGGCGAGGGCTCCAAGGCGCGACGGTTCGCGGACTCCTCCGACGACTGAGCCGCGGCCGGACCGGAACTCGCCGTGTCCCGCGTGGTGCTCCCAGCCCTGTTGCGCGCGCTCGTGGCCGCCGCCGCCCTCGGGCAGTCCTTCGCCGCCACGCCCGATATCGCCTCGCGCATCCAGGCCAAGGCCGTCCTGCTGGTTAACGCGAATTCCGGGCAGGTGCTCTTCTCGCGAATGCCCGACGCGAAGTATCCGCCCGCGAGCACGACCAAGCTGCTCACCGCACTGCTCGTCTACGAGCGGGTGGGGTTGCGGGGCAGTTTCACGATCGCCGAGGCGGACACCCGGGTCGAGCCAAGCCATGTGCCGCTCCGGCCGGGGGAGACCGTCGCGGTGCGCGACATGGTCCGCTCGCTGCTCATCGGTTCCGACAATGACACCGCCATGGCCCTCGCCCGCCACGTCGGCGGCTCCGCCCCGCGCTTCATCAACCTCATGAACACCCGGGCCCTACAGCTCGGCTGCTCGGCCTCCCGCTTCAAGAACCCCAATGGCCTCCCCGCGGCGGGCCAGTACACCACATGCCAGGACCTGATGCGCATCTTCGACCGCGTGCTCGCGATCCCCGCCCTGCGAGAGATCTGCCAGATGCGCGGATTCTACCTCAACACGAGCGCCGGCAAACAGTGGGTCAAAAACCACAACCGTCTCCTCGGCCAATACGCCGGCATGGGTCCCGCCAAGACCGGCTGGACCATCGCCTCGCGCCACACCTACGCCGCCGCCGCAAACCGCGGCGGCGTCGAGCTCCGACTCACCCTCCTCAACAGCCCCGACAAGTGGTCGGATTCCCGGATCCTCTTCGACTACGGCTTCGCCCGCTCCGGGGTGACGACGGCCCCCGCCTCGGCCGCCTCGCCACCGCGCCGTTCCACCAAGGACAGCGCCGGATCTTGACGCCAGGGAATCTGTCGGACTTTGCCCGACAGATTCCCCCCTCACTCCATCCGCCAGAATGGGATCTCCTCTTCCTCCCCCATGAGCAGCTTGCGGGGATCGACCTGCTGCGATCCGATCAGAGGGAACCCCGCGAGGCGGGGCAGGAACTGCGCCCGAAACGCGACCAGCGGATCGTCCTCACGCCCCGAGTGTTCGACCAGCCACTGCAGCGCGTCGAGATCCTCGGCGTGAGCGGCCGCCAGCGCGCCCTCGCCGCTGTAGCCCAGCGCCTGCCGCTTGCACAGGTCGTTGGCCACCTGTACCGCGGCGACCAGATGCCCCTCCTTGCGCGGGATCTGCCCATGGTGCTGCGCGATCACCTGCACCACGCCCTCCGGCAGCTTGAGATGCCTCGCCCAAGCCTCCCCCGCCCGGGCGTGCCCATAGGGCAGAACCTCCTTCTCGCACTCGTCGAGAGGCACCACCTCGAGCAACGACCGCCGGAAGGCCGCCATCAGACCCATTCCCGCGACGTCGCCCAGGATGACCTTGCCCACGTCGTGCAGGATCCCCGCCGCCAGCGCCACCGGCTCCTCCGGGCACTCGAAAAAACCCAGCAACAGTTCCGAGATCAACCCGCAACTCAGCGAATGCCTCCACAGGGGCAGCCAATCGAAATACTGCGAGACCTTGGAACTCTCGTAGGCCAGGACCGTCGCCACCGCCAGCGTCCGGCAGCGGGCCAGGCCCAGGCACCCCATCGCCCCCTCGAAACCCTCGTCGGCCGCGCCGTACCAACCCATGGACGCGATCCGCCCCACGAATTCCGCATACTCCGGCATGATGGTCGCAAATTCCCGCAGGTGGACCGGATCTCCCTCCCCCCCCTCGCACAGCTGCCGCACGTGCCACTCCCACGGGATCAGCGACTGCAGCGGCGGCCACTCCTCGACCGAAGGCACACCCGAACCCAACCGCTCCACCTGACCTGGATCGATCTCCGTCCAAAAAGCGACCCCCGGCCGCATCAGGCCGTTGAGCCTCTCCCTCGGCCACTCGGCCCGGGACGGCACCGCCAGATGGCCCGCACCCCCCTTCGGCCGCGCCGAGGCCGGCCGATCCACCGCCGCCAGTGCCGCCTCCAGCGCCTCGTAGCTCGGATAACGATCCTCCGGGCGCTTCTCCATCATCCGCGCCAAGATCGATGCCCAGCCCTGTGGCACCCCCCGGAGCTGCGCCCGGTGGAATGGGAACGGCTTTTCCAGATGCCCCTGGATCTCATCGCGCCAGTCCTCCGACGCAAACGGCGTTTCCCCCGCCATGATGTGAAATAGGCTCGCGCCCAACGAATACATGTCGGCCCGAAAATCCAACCTCTCTTTCAGGACCTGCTCCGGCGCCAGATATCCCGGGGAACCCCAGTCCTCCGCGACCCGCGCCGGCTCGACCCCACAGATGAGGGCAAGGCCGAAATCCATCAGCAGGGCATTCCCGGTATTCTCCTCGATCAGGATGTTCGCCGGCTTGATGTCCCGGTGCATGATGCCACGCCTCCACGCCGCCCCCAGAGCGGACACCGACTGCAGCGCCCAGATCTTCACCCGCCTCGGCTCGCACGGGCCGCCGTCGGCCAAAATCCGCAGGCAGTCCTTCCCCACGATCAGCGGCATCGCGAAAAAGAGCCATTCCCCCTCCCGCCCGAAATAATACACCGGCACGATGTTCGGGTGATGGAGGCGCCCCAGCGAGTACACCTCGTCCTCGAACATCCGCACGTATTCCTCGTGCGTCGCGAACTCCGCCCGCAAGACTTTCAGGGCCACCACCCGCTTCGCGGCGTGGTCCATCGCCCGATACACCATCCCCATCCCCCCGGTGGCGAGATGCTCCAACACCTCGAAATGCTTCAACCGAAAACCGCTCTCCAGCTGCTTGGTCACCCGCTCTGGCCTCGGCCCGTCCATCCGGCGACACCATACGGCCCCGGCCAACCCCGCACAAGTCGCGCCTCGGGACGGCCACTTGCGCGCCCGAACCAACGCGCTATACTCCACACCAAATTAAGATAGGGAGACGATACTATGATATGGCTGATCTTTCTGGTGACGATGGGCCTCTCGCTCTGGGCCGCCGCCCGCGTGAAGGGCAACTATGCCCGCTACAGCAAGATGCGCACGCAGTCCGGCATCACCGGGGCGGAGGTGGCGCAGCGCATCCTCGCCTCGGCGGGGATCGATGACGTCGAGATCCTGGCCACCGAGTCGTTCCTCGGGGACCACTACGACCCCATCCACAAGCGTCTGGTGCTGTCCCGGGCCAACTTCCTCGGGGATTCCCCGGCCGCCCTGGGAATCGCGGCGCACGAGTGCGGTCACGCGATCCAGCACAAGATCGCCTACGCCCCCCTCAACTGGCGCATGGCGGCCGTCGGCCTCGTCAGCTTCGTCAACCCCGTGGTCACGTGGTTGCCCATCCTGGGCCTCGGCATCGGCCTCGCCCCGCACACCGTCATGACCATCCTCGCCGTCGGCTGGGGCGTCATCATGCTATTCAACATGATCACCCTCCCCGTCGAGTTCGATGCCTCGCGCCGAGCCAAGATGATCCTCCAAAAGGCCGGCTACGTGAACGCCCAGGAGGCCGTCGCCGTCAATAAGGTCCTCGACGCCGCCGCACTCACCTACGTCGCCGCGTTCATCACCTCGCTGCTCTACATGCTGTACTATCTGCTTCCGCTGCTCCTCGGCAGGCGCGACTAGCCAGAAACTTCAGACCGCAGATGACGGGGAAGTTGGGGATAATCCATCGTA
>CAZYWZ010000066.1:29797-36721 GCA_964651705.1 uncultured Verrucomicrobiales bacterium | reverse complement strand
AAAATGGTAGGCTGCGCCTTGGCGCACGCCGCAGAATCGAATGTCCGCGCGCGCCAAGGCGCAGCCTACATCGCGACCCAATTTTTGAGTCAGTCAGCGGCGCCGGCGCGCGACCCACCCCACGAGGCCGAGTCCGGCGACCAGTAGCGCCCAGGTGCTGGGCTCCGGGATGACGATGGCGAGGCGGATCTCGCCATCGATGCCCGCATCCAACGCCCACGCCAGGCCGGGATCCAGCTCGGGCAACGAGCCGAGGTCGAGGCCATTGTTGTTGAAGATCCCGCCCTCGTAGGTGATGAGGGTCCAGTAGTCGCCGACGCCCCACCCCTGGTTGGTGAAGGTGTTGAGCTCGGTGACGTCGAGCGTGCCATCGAGCGTGAGGTTTCCCCCGCCCCCGGCCAGCACCAGCAGGTCGTTGATGCCCGCGCCGGCGTTCGTGGAGGACCCGTCCAGCTCGAATTGGAGGATCGAGGTGGGCAGGAACGCCATCGACCCCGTGACCGTGAGCGTGCCCGGGCTGAGGCCCGGCGAGAGGATATTCGAGACGGTGACATTGCCGAGGACAAGCCCGTTTCCGGCGAGATTGAGGATCTCCTCGCTGCCGCCACCGACGATCTCGAAGGTCGATCCCTCCCAGACCTTGACGCCGCCCTGCACGTCGCCCGAGCCATTAGTCACCGTCAGGCTTCCGTTAAACACATCGAGCGTCACGTCGACCGTCGAGGTCCCCAGGAGCGTGGTCGGAAAAGCGGTAAAATTCGGGCCGTTGGTGGCGCCGATCTGGAGCACGCGAGCCTGACCCGGGGCGTCGGAGCGCACGTCGGTCAACTCGAAGGGCTCGTTCTCGGCCGTGCTCCCGAGGCTGATCGTGCCGGTGCCCAGGAGCGTCAGCCCCGCGAGCGCGCGCGTGCCCCCGGCCTCGTTGATCCGGAGGTAGGAGCCGTCGCTCATCCAGATGTTCGTCAGCTGATACACCAGCGTGCCGCCGCCCGTGCGGTTCAGGCTGATCAGGCCATCGTTGGCGCCGTTGCCGGGATAATTGGGACCGGTGTTGTCGATGGTGATCTTCTGGCCAATGGGCAGGTCCCTCGTGCCCCCGACCCCGGCCAAGTCATTGGTGCGGAAATCCAGGATCAGCAGGGCGTAGTCGCGGACCACGATGCCCTGGGGTCCCTGGGCAAAGTCGCCATCGATCAGGCGATCCGCCAACCCGAAATTGTCGCCAAGGGTTTCGTCGAAGTCCGCGTCCAGCCGCAGGTACGTGGCGTTGAAGGCCGCGTTGGAATCGGTCTGCGCCGCGATGCCCGATGCATTGATGATCACGTTGCTGGCCACCGTGATGTCGCCCCGCGCGAAGTTGTGCGCCCCGCCCTCGGGCTGGAACGGCGTGTCGATGATGATGTCCCCGCCGATCTGCGTCACGGAGTTGGTGTTGGCCCCGCTGGTGTGGATCAGCAACCGGGCCGCGCCGGCGCCCTGGCCCAAAGGCCCTGCGATCACGCTGCCGCTGATGATGTTCGTGTCGCCGAGGATCTCGATCCGGTTGAGGAGGTCGGTCGTCCCGTTCGTGCTCTGGTTGATCGTCGCGTTGTGGACCAGGTCCCCGTCGATGGTCGTGGTGCCGTTCAGGAGCTGGACCAGCGTGCGGCCGTTGGAACCGGGGATCGGGTTCGGTTCATCGGCGATCACGCTACCGCTGATCGTGGTCACGTCGGTGACCTCGTCGCCGAAGATCAGCTGCGCCCCGCCGATGACGTTGACGTTCGCCAGCTGGTTGTTCGAACCCCGGATGCGGACGTTCCCCGAGCCATCGACCGTGCGACGCGTCGCCTGATCTCCCGTGACCGTGATAAAGGAATTCGTCGCGCCGACGGTCAGCGTCGCGTTGGTGATGAGCACGTCGGCATCGATGTTCACGGAGCGACGGGTGTTGCCCTCGCTCGCCGCCACGATCGAGACCTCCGTGGCGCTCGAGGCCGCGATCAGCGGGACGGCGTTCGTCACATTGACGATGTTGGTCGTCGCGCCGGCATCGAGGATGTTGGTGATCGCGCCGACATCGATGCTGGTGTAGATGGCCCGGATGGTGGCGTCCTCATTGCCGGGACCCGTCAGCCGTTTTCCCTGGCCGATCGCGAAGGTCTCCGCGCTACCGACGAGGAAATCGTTCATGTTATTGTCGCCGAGGACAATGTGCATGTTGGTGAACAGGTGATTGTATCCCGCGGTGTCGAGACGGATCGCGCCCGGCGTCGCGTTGCCCCCGCCGCCCGAGCTGTCGTTCAGGATGAACATCGCGTCGTCGCTAAACTCCATGGCGTTGATGACCGCCGCGTTCGGGTTGTACCTGTCGGGCTGGTTCAAGGTGTAGAACGCGCCGTCGTCCCTGAAAATGACTTTGCCGCGGTTCTGGGAGATCGTGGCCGCGTCGCTGTTGTTCGCGTTGTCCGGCGTCAGGGTCGCCCCGCTGCCGACGATCAGGACCGTATTGGTCGTGTTGTTGCCCGTGCCCAGCACCCCGTTGCTGCGCATCCGGATCATGCCGTCGGTGACGACCATCGTGTCGCCATCCTCGAAGGCGCCATCCCCGATGAAATCGACCACGAAGTCGTTCTGGTCGTTGAGCCCCAGGGGATTCAGGTCGGAGACGACGCCGCTGCGCCCGATGCGGTTGAACTGGGTCACGTTGCCCGTGATCGCCGTGACGCCCTGCCGCTGCTGGAGGATCATGTTGCCCGGGCCACGGATGTTGGCAACGCCGGTGTCCGCGTTGAAGGAGGCCACGAGGTCGTTGGTGCGCGGGGTGATGATGACCTCGCCGCTGAGCAGGACCTCGAGGTCGATCCCCGGCGCGGCATCGAGCGTGCCATGGAAGCCGCTGAGGAAGGGACCCGTCTCGATATTGCCCTGGGAGGTGTTCGGCAACTCGCCGTTGCCCAGCGGGGCCAGCGCGCTCAGCGCCACGCCCCGGAATATGTTCGTGCCGTCGGCGATCCCGATGTTGGTGTACGTGCCGCCGCCATCCCGGATGCCCGCCCAGACCGACTGTCCCACGTCCGCAAAGGTCGGCTTGTTGATCGCGTTCTCCCCGATGATCGCATTGGTCTGGATGATGACGTTCTGACCCACCCCCGAGTAGACCGCCCCGGAGAGGTCGCCCGCGATGCCGTTGAACGCGGTCACAGTGAGCGGCGCGTTCGTGTCCCCCGTGAACGGATCGAAGAACCCGGACTGCGCCACCCCGAAGTCGAAGAACTTGTCGTTCTGGTCGTCCACGCCGCCGCCGAACACGAAATTCGAGCCGGGGAATCCGAAGCCCGTCGCCAGCGCGTTGCTGTAGGCATCGTAGTTCAGCTTCAGCACGCTGCCGTTGCGCAGGTCCACGGTGCCCATGCCCAGGCGCGTCTGCGCGTCCACCGCGACCACGAGGCTGCGCCCCCCGTCGATCCGGGTCGTAAGCGTGCGGAGGTTCCCGTTGGTGTCCTGCATGTCAGCCAGGATGCGCGCCACGCCGTTCCCCGTGAACTGCCCGAAGGTCGCCGCCCCGTCGTGATTCTGGATGATGTTGCTGTGGAAATTGACGATGCCGTCGTAGACCGAGTCGATCTTGATGTTGATGTTGGCATCCGCGTTCTGCCCGAAATCCACCTGCCCGAGCACGTTCACCGTGGTCGAGGGCTCCCCGTTCGGCTCCGAGCCGCCGCCGATGAAGAAGCGGTCGGTCGCCGCGCTGAAATGCACGTTGCTGATGTTGACCGTCAGGTTGTTCGTGCCCGCGCTGCGCCCGAAGTCGATGTTCACGTTCCCGTTGCTCTCGATCACCAGGTCCGGGATCGTGTGCGTCACGTCGCCCGCCGCCGCCTCGATCCAGAAATTCTTCGTGCCGCCGGTGCTCCCCGACGCCAGGATCAGCCCGTTGGAGGGCCCCACGCCGTAGGACATCTGGTAGTTGCGGAAATAATTGTTGTTGTTGCTGTCGATCCGCAGCCCGTCATTCCCCTGAAACGCCCCGGCGAAATCCAGGCTGTTGCCCGACGTCGTGTCCAGGAGGAAGGCGACCCCGTCGTCCCAATCCCTGACCGTGACATCGGCATAGAAATCCAGCTCGCGGCCGCCCTGCACGTATGTGATACCCTGCAGCGTCAGCGACGCCGCGCCGGTCGAGATGATGTTGCCATCCGCGTTGCGGTTCGATCGCGTGTCCTCCCGCAACAACAGCGTCTGCAGCACGTAATTCGAGCCCTGGAGATTCAGGTCCATGCCGGAGGTCCCCGTCGCGGTGCGCAGGAATTCCACGAACGCGATGTCGTTGGAATCCCCCAACCCCGCCAGCACGTCAAACCCCGGCACGCCCGCCGGATCCCAGTTCGCGCTCTCGCCCCAATCCTCGGGCGTGGTGTTGTTCTGCACCGCGTTGGAATAGATCGTCTGCCCCACCGCCCCGGACCCGGCCAGCGCGAAAACCGCGAGCCGAGCCAGCCAGCGCACCTCGTTTTGCCTCGCCATGCCCACCACCGTAAACCCGGCATGCGCATCGACCAAAAATATTGATTGGCAAAACCAAATCCCCGCGCCATCCGCCGCGATTCATTGGTATCGATTATCCCGCGGTGTCCCGCGCGCCACAGGGCCGTCGCCCCAAGCCCTGACGGGCTTGGCTACATCCCACATCCCTCAAGTAGCACAGCCGGTAACGGCTGGGCCAGCGCCTCATGCCCTGGCGGGCTTGACTACGGGAGGTGCCGCTACGGCCCGATGCGATCCCGCTCGATGTAGCGGAGGAACTCGCCATCGGTGCCGAGGATCAGGGTCGTGTCCGGGCCGATGGAAGTCTTATAGACATCGAGGGTCTTTAGGAACGAGTAGAACTCGGGGTCCTTGTTATAGGCCTTGGCGAAGATGTCGGCGGCCTCGGCGTCGGCCTTGCCGCGGATCTCCTGGGATTTGCGGTAGGCGTCAGACTCGATGGTTTTCAATTCGCGCTCCTTGTCGCCGGAGATGCGGGCCGCCTCGCCCGCGCCCTCGGAGCGATATTCCTCGGCGATGCGCTGCCGCTCGGAGATCATGCGGGTGTAGACCTCCTGGCGCACGCGCTCCTCGTAATCGATGCGCTTGAATCGGAAGTCGAGGATCTCGATCCCGAGACCCGCGGAACGCGCGCGCGCGTTGGCGAGGACCTCGGCCTCGAGCTTGGTTCGCCCGAATTCCACCTTCTTGGGTTTCTCCTCGGCCTCGGGAGAGTCGGAGGACACCGCAAACGCCCGGTTCGAGCTGCGGACGACCTCGATGAGCTCGTGCTTCGCGATTGTGGACCGCGTGGCCCCGTCCAGCAGGTCATCCAGCCGGGATTGGGCCCCGCGCTCGTCGCGCAATCGCTGGAAGAAGAGCAACGGCTCGCTGATGCGCCACCGGGCGAAGGCGTCGGCCCAGATGAACCGCTTGTCCTCGGTGGTGATCTGGTTCGGGTCGCCGTCCCACTCCAGGAACCGTTTATCGAAGTAGTTTGCCTTCTGGAGCACCGGCAGTTTGAAATGGAGGCCCGGCGCGGCGACCGGCTCGCCGACCGGCGCCCCGAACTGCGTGAGGATGACCTGGTCGCTCTCGGTGACGACATAGCACGCGTCGCGCCCGACGATGAGCGCCACCAGGAGCACGGCGATTCCCGCCAACTGGATGAAGGCCCTCATCGCGCCACCCCCTTCGCCTGCGGCCGTGCCGTGGGCTGGGGCTGCGGTGGCTGCGACGGGGGCGGGGCGGCGAGGCCCCCTCCCGGATCCGGCCCCAGCGGCAACACCGGCAGCATTCCCTTGATGTCCTCATCCAAGAGGATCTTCCGCTGCACCGCGGGGTAGATCGCCTCCATGGTCTCGAGGTAGAGCCGGCGGCGGGTCACGTCCGGCGCCCGGGCGTAGGCACCCAGCATTTGCTCGAAGAGCGATGCGTCGCCATGGGCCCGGTTGACCCGGTCCACCGCATACCCCTCGGCCTGCTGGATCATCTGGAGCGCCTCGCCCCGCGCGCGCGGCACCACCTTGTTATATTCCGCGCGGGCCTCGTTGATCGCCCGCTCCCTCTCCTGCTCGGCCTGGTTGACCTCGTTGAACGAGGGCTTCACCGTCTCGGGGGGCTCGACGTCCTGCAGCACGATCTGCTCGACCTTGATGCCGGTCTCGTATTGGTCGCACAGTTCTTGGAGGCGCCTCTCGACCTCCTCCTGGACCTCCTGGCGCCCCACGGTGAGGACCTCGTTGACGCTGCGGTCGCCCACCACGGTGCGCATCACCGCCTCGTTGAGGTCGCGGAAGGTCTGCACCACGTTGCGGACCCGGAACAGGTACTTGTAGGCCTCGGCGATCCGGTACTGCGTCGTCCACTCCACCACCGCCACGTTCAGGTCGCCCGTGAGCATCAGCGACTCGGCATCGAAATTCTCCCGCGAATATCGGGACCTGACGCCGGCCTCCAGCGTGCGGAACCCGAATTCCTCCTTGTGCTGGCGCTCCACCTGCACCTTGGTTATCTGCTCGACCGGCGAGGGCAGCTTGAAATGCAGGCCGGGATCCGCGTCCCGGACGTATTTCCCGAAGCGCAGCACCACCGCGATCTCCTCCGGCTCGACCGTGAACACGCACGTCCCCGCCATCCCAAGCAGGGAGAAGGCCACGACCACGACCAGGATCAATTTCCACGGCAGGCGCAGATTGCCGAACTGGTGGATGTCGATCGTCTCGAACCCGGGCGGTCGTCGGATGGCCATGGGGGAATCACCATGGGCCAAGATGCCGGAGAACGCAAGGGGCGATGCCGAAACCTCCCCCGTAGCCCAGCGCACCCCGTAGCCCAGCCGGTCACGGCTGGGCCAGCGCGCGCCCCGGCCCACGGGCCAAGCTCTGACGAGCTCGGCTACGCGATTCCCGCGCACCC
>CAZYWZ010000066.1:0-29697 GCA_964651705.1 uncultured Verrucomicrobiales bacterium | reverse complement strand
CCCCGGCCCACGGGCCAAGCTCTGACGAGCTCGGCTACGCGATTCCCGCGCACCCGGGCCGCCGTCCCCCCGTAGCCCAGCCGGTCACGGCTGGGCCAGCGCGCACCCCGGCCCACGGGCCAAGCTCTGACGAGCTCGGCTACGGCGGCGGCGCGCCGAACTCCCCGACATTTTCCCGCGTCACAAGGCGGAAGGGGATATATGTCTCGCGCGCGACGGGCTCGCCGCGGATCAGCTTGCGGGCGACCTCCACCGCGGTGGTGCCCTGCCCCTTCGCGTCTTGGAATACCGTGGCATCGAGGCGCCCATCCCGCACGGCCTGGAGCGCGTCGGCGATGGCGTCCACCCCCGCCACGACGATGCCGTCCTTCATTCCCGCGGCCTCCAGCGCGATCAGGGCGCCCATGGCCATCTCGTCGTTCTGGGCGAAAACGGCGTTGATCTTCTTCCCGTGCGATTGGATCCAATTCTCCATGAGGCTCATGGCCTTGGCGCGGTCCCACTCCGCGGTCTGTTCGGCGAGCAGCTTGATCTCGGGATATTTCGCCAGGACCTCCCGCGCGCCGGCGTCCCGCTTGATCTGGGCGGCCTGGCCCAGGAAGCCGTGCATCATCACGACATTGCCGCGGCCGCCGATCCTCTGCGCGATAAACTCCATCGCGATCCGGCCCGACTCCTCGTCCCGCGAGCCCACGAACGCACTGGGCGCCGAGCGCGTCTCGGAATTCACATTGACCACGGGGATGCCCGCGTCGATCGCGCGGTCCACCGCGGGTGAACTGGCCTCGACCTCGCAGGGGTTGAGGATGATGGCGTCGACATCCTGCGCCACGAAACTCTCGGCCTGCCGCACCTGCTTCTCCGCGCTGCGCTCGGCATCGTTGAGGATCAGCCGAACCCCCATCTCCCCGGCCTTCTCCTCCATCGCTCCCTTCAGCATCACGATGAATTCCGAGGACACGTTCATCAGCGACACCCCGACCACGGGCCTCCCGTCCGCGGCACGCTCGCCTCCCTTGGCGCCCGACCGGCCGCACGAGGCGACCGCAGCGGCGACCGCGATGGCGCCGAAGACGATGGCGGTCGCGCGCTTCATCGCCTGCCCCCGCGGTCGATCCAGACGGCCCCGACGATGATCAGCCCTTTCACGATCTGCTGGTAATAGGAGGGCACGTTGAGCAGGTCGAGGCCGTTGTTTATGACGCCCATGAGCAGCGCCCCGAGCACCGTCCCCCCGACGCCCCCGACGCCCCCCGCCAGACTGGTCCCTCCGATCACCGCCGCCGCGATCGCGTCCAATTCGTACGCGATGCCGGCGTTGGGCTGCCCCGTCGTGATCCGCGCCGCAAGCACCACCCCCGCCAGGCCGGCCAACGCGCCGCACGCCACGTAGGCGAAGCATTTGATGCGCCCGACGTGCAGCCCCGAGGCCCGCGCGGCCGCCTCGTTGCCGCCAACGGCGTACAGGTGTCGCCCGACCCGCATGTGCCGCAGCATCACGCAGGTCACCGCAGCCACCGCCACGAGGATCGCCACCGGAACCGGGATCCCCAGCACCTCGCCACCGCCCAGAAAACAGAATGGTTTTGACAGGTTGGAGACCGGTTTGCCACCGCTGGCCACCAGGGCCAGGCCCCGCGCCACCGTCATCATCCCCAGGGTCGCGATGAATGGCGGCACCCCGCCCCGCGTGACCACCAGCGCGTTCGTCCCGCCACAGGCGCCCCCCACCAGCACGCCCACCAGCACCGGCACAAATAGCGGCCCATCGCCGGGATGCGCGAAGTGTGCCGCCATGACGCCCGAGAGGGCCAGCACCGAACCCAGCGACAAGTCCACGCCGCCCGTCAGCAACACGAAGGTCACACCCACCGCGAGCATCCCGTTGATCGAGATCTGCCGCAACACGATGATCAGATTCTGCGCCGTCAGGAAATTCGGCGTCGCCAGCGAAAGGCCGCCGCAAATCAACAGCAGCGCCAGAGGCAACCCGAAGCGCCGCAGCCACCGGAATCGATCGATGCTCCCTTCCATCTCGTCATCCTAACCCGCATGGTTCACAAGCCGAGGGAAAAGCACCGCTTGCGGCCCGTAGCGAAACCGCTTCCCCCCCGCCGAAGGGCGAAGGCCCTTCGCTACCGGACGCGCTCCCCGTAGCGAAGCCGCTTCCGGCTTCGGCCTACCCCCCGGCGGAAGGGCGAAGGCCCTTCGCTACTGGAGAGTCGCTCCCATCGCCAGCCGCAAGACGTCCTCCTGGTTCGTCCGCAGCGGATCCAGCTCCCCGCGCAACTCCCCGCCTCCCATCACCAGGATCCGGTCGCTCACCGCGAAGATCTCCGGCAACTCGGAGGAGACCATCACCACGGCCTTCCCCTCCCGGGCGAGATCACGGATGATGCCATGGACCTCGGCCTTCGCCGCCACATCGATGCCGCGCGTCGGCTCATCGAGCAGCAGGATGGCCGGCCCGACAAGGAGCGCCCGCCCGAAGACGACTTTCTGCTGGTTGCCCCCGCTGAGGGTTGCCACCGGCGCGTCGCGGTCCGGAGCGCGGATGCCGAGGGCTGCCATCTGCCCGTCCGCCATGCGATTCTCGGCACCCGCGTCGACAAACGGCCCGCGGCAGCAGCGCCCCAGAGAAGACAGCGTCAGATTGTGCTTCACCGACATCCCCGCCACGATCCCCTCCCCCTTCCTGTCCTCGCCCACCATCGCGATGCCCTGCGCCAGCGCATCCCGCGGCGAAACGATCCGCGCCCGCCGACCGCGCACGCGGATCTCTCCGGAACCCGCCGGCGCCAGCCCGTAGATCGCCCGCAGCACGTCGGTCCTCCCGGCACCCATCAGCCCGGCGATGCCAACGATCTCCCCCGCGCGGGCCACGAAGCTCACGTCGCGAAAGGCGCCGGCGCGCGTCAACCCCCTCACTTCCAGCAGGGTCTCCCCGGCGGCGGCGCGCCCCCCCGACACCCCTTCCCCCAACTCCCGACCCACCATCATCGAGATGAGCCTCGCCTCATCCATCGAACCGATCGCCCCCGACCCGACAAATCGGCCATCGCGCAATACCGTCACCTCATCCGCGATCCGGAAGACCTCCTCCAGACGATGCGAGATATAGATGATCGCCACCCCGGAAGCCTTCAGCTCGGAGACGAGGGCGAAGAGCGCGGCCACCTCCCGTGCGGAGAGCGCGGAGGTCGGCTCGTCCATGATGAGGAGCTCGGCGCGGTGACCCAGTGCCTTGGCGATCTCCACCAGTTGCATGTCCGCCACACCGAGTTCGCCCATCCGCCGCGAGGGCCCGAACGTCGCGCCCACGCGCGCCAGCAGCGCGGCCCCATCCCTCGCCATGCGCCCGCGATCGATCCAGCCAGGCCAGCCCCGCGTCGGCTCCCGGCCCATGAAGATGTTCTCTGCCACCGTCATCCCGGGAAACGGCAACAGTTCCTGATGGATCATCGAGATACCCATCCGCAGCGCGTCGTGCGGGTGCCGCGGCGCGAAGGCCCTCCCCCGAAAACGGATCGTCCCAGAATCCGCCGAATCGAGCCCAGCCAGGATTCGCATCAGCGTCGATTTGCCCGCGCCGTTCTCCCCCATCAGCGCGTGCACCGTGCCGCGCCGGACCGTCAGCCGCACCCCATCCAGCGCGCGCACCCCGGGAAAGCGCTTGCTGATGCCTGCCACCTCCAATACGGGCTCCGGCGCCATTGACCGCATCGTGGCGAAGGCATCTCAAAGGTCAAAACTCAAAGGGCAAAACCACAGGTCAAATCTCAAAAGCGTGCCGGCGACATCGCGCGGAATGCGGGCAAAGTCGATCGTGGCACCGGGCGACCCCTCGACCTATCACCTGTGGTTTTGACCTTTGACCTTCGCTCTTTGACCTATCCACCCGATCATCGCCCCGACGGCCTCGTCGGTCGCCTTGAACGCCGCGTCGCCCCCCTGGTTCACGCAGGCCATGACGGCAAAATCTCTCGCCGGCGCGATCCAGACGTTGGCATAATTCATCGTATTGCTGCCGGCGTGATGCAGCACGCGGCCCCCGCCCCAAGGTCGCTCCAACACGAGCCATCCCTTCGCCTTGTCGTCGGTCCGCCCCGGCTCCTGCAACTCGCGATAGGTCGCGGCCTTGAGCACGCCATCTCGACCCCGAGCCCCGCGCAACTGGTCCGCCACGAACTTCGCCCAGTCCTGGATGGTGCAATGCACCCGGCCGGCCGGTCCCATGACGGGAACGTTGTCGTTCGCCGAACCGTTCTTCGGCACCGGCGCGCCATCCGCGCGATGTCCCCACGGCTGGTCGATCTCGCCCGGCGTCCCCACCCCGCCAAAACCCGCGCTGCCCATCCCCAGCGGCACAAACAGCCATTCGCGGATGATCTTCTCCCACGCATCGCCCGTCACATTCTCGATCGCGGCCCCGGCGATGACGTATCCCACGTTCGAGTACTGCGCCTTGCTGCCCGGGCCATAGGATGGCGCCGAACCGAAGGCCTCACGCACCACCGCCTCGCGTTTCTTCGGGATGCCATCCTCGCCCGAAAATCGACCCCACTTGAGATTCTCTGGCAGCCCCGCGCGATGCGAGAGCACCTGCGCCACCGTCACGGGCCGGAATCCCTCGTGGAAATCTCCCGCCATGCGCGGAAAGATCTCGGACACCGTCGAATCCCACCGCACCTTCCCCTTTTCCACGAGCAGGCCCAAGAGGATCGCGGTCATCGCCTTCGTGCAGGAACCGAGATGCCAGAGATCTTCGCCGGTCACCGGCACCGCCGCGCCTCGCTTCCGCACCCCACACCACCCGACCGCCTCCAGGCCGCCGCTCGTCACAATGGCCCCCGCCATCCCCGGCATGCCGTGCTTCTCCCGGATCGGCGAGAGCAAGCCCGAGATATCCTCGGCGCCGAGGCCCATCTGCCCGACGCACAGGAACCCCATCATCTCGGGCCGGATCAAAGCGGCCCAGAGCGCGTACCCCTCCCGGCTCAGGTGCAGGCCGTCCTTGACGAACAGCTCTTTCCTCGGCGTGCCGTCGGCCCCCAGCATCGGCGTGAAAACGTCCACGAAAAAAAGCCCCTTCTGTCCCGCGGAATACTCGGCGACGGCCGCGTTGAGCGAGCGGATCTTGTCCGCCATGGGCCACCGCTTGATGCTGGCTTTCACGGCAACGAAACCGATCGGCACATCGGGCATCGCCGCGCGTATCTTTTCCACCAGCGCCCGGTATTCGGCCAGCACGCGCTCCGGCGCCTTCCCTTTCGCCAGGTCATTATCGCCGGCGTACACCACCACGGCGCGCGGTCCGTAGGGCAAGATGATGCGATCCGCGTAACGCACCAGATACTCCATCTCCGAACCGCCAAACCCCCGATTGATCACGGGGATCCCGGAAAAATCCTCCGCCAGCGTGGCCCATAGGCGGAACGACGAGCTTCCCACAAAAAGCACGGCCCCCTTTGGCGGCGGCGAGGCGCGGTCCGCCGCCTCGAACTTCTGGATCTCGGGCTCCCATTTCGCATCGGCGGCGGCCGGCTCCTTGGCCGATAGCCGCCACCCGCACGCCGCCGTCACAAAAGCCGACGCGGCGACCCACAAGACACGCCTCCGTTGCATCCAGTGCATCCTACCGGCTCAACCCTCAGATTTCGAGCGCGATCCCATGCGCCTTCCGTAGCCCAGTTGGTCACAGCTGGGCCCTCCCGGCCGTAGCCCAGTTGGTCACAGCTGGGCCCTCCCGGCCGTAGCCCAGTTGGTCACAGCTGGGCCCTCCCGGCCGTAGCCCATCTGGTAACAGATGGGCCAGCGCGTCCACGGTCTAACGCCCGTGGCTACGTCCGGAACCTTCAAAACAGTTTTCTGTTCCGATTGAGGCCGGGGCGGGTTAGTGTGGCCCGTGCGTTTCGCGCTGTTGACCACGACGTTCTACCCGATCCTCGGCGGTGCCGAGAAACAGCTCGATCTATTGGCTCGGGGCCTGGTCGATCGGGGGCACGAGGCGCTCGTGATCGCCCCACAGGTCAGGGGCCGGGACAACCGGGTGGACGCGCCGTATGCGGTGCACCGTTTTCCCCGGCTTCGGAGCAAGCGGTTTGGCCTCCGCTGGCACGCGCGCTTCCTGGACCGCCTGCACCGGGAGCGCCCATTTGACATCGCCCATGCGCACGGCGCCTACCCCGCCGCCTACATGGCGGCGCCTTTCGCCCGACGCCATGACATCCCGCTGATCGTCCGCGCCCATGGCGGCGACATCTTGCCCGGCGAAGCGATCCAGCGCTCCGCCTGGCTGCGGTGGCGGACGCGGGTCGCCCTGCGGGCGGCCGATGCCCTGATCGCCCAGAACGAGGAACTCGGCCGACTCCTCGGGGAACTCAGCGGCCATCCCAGGCGCGTCCACCGCATCCCCAATGGTGTGGGTGTGCCCGAAATCGATCTCGCCGCCTTCGCCGAACCCGGCCATCCGTTTGCCTTCACGCTCAGCAACCTCTACCCGAAGAAAGGCCTCGACCTCTTGATCGAGGCATGGGCCATCGTCGCCACCGCCTGCCCCGACGCGCGCCTGGTCATCGCCGGACACGGCCCGGACGAGGCCGCCCTCCGGGCGAAGATCGGCGCCATCGGCCTCGCGGGCCGCATCGATCTGACCGGCAATGCCCGCGGCGCCGCGAAAGACCGCCTGCTGGCATCGTGCCGCGTCTATGTCAGCAGCGCCCGGCGGGAACCATTCTCCAACGCGCTGCTGGAGGCGATCGCCGCCGGTTGCCCCGTCGTGGCGACCCGCACCGGGGGCAATGTCGAAATCCTCTCCACCACGGGCGCCGGCGAACTCGTCGACCCCGAATCTCCCCCGGCCCTCGCCGAGGCCCTCGCGCGTGCGATGCGGACGCCGCGGGCGCCCATGTCGCGCGACGCGCGCGCCCGCCGCGTCGCCCACTACTCCGTCGAAGCGATGGTCGATGCCTACCTCGCCGCGGCAGACGAGGCACTCCACACGCGCCGCACCCCACCCCGAAAGCCGCAGACGTAGCCCAGCCGGTCACGGCTGGGCCGCATGGGCATGGAATCCCTCCGGCCGAGCCATCGCGATCGCCCATCTGTGACCAGATGGGCTACGCACTTGGACCCCGGCGCTGCCCCGCCACGTGACCGGCAGACAACCTACCCCTCAGCCCGCCATACCAACCGAACTGCCACAGCAACACCGATATGAACACGAGGCCGGGCACGTTCGCCACGAACAGGTACCAGTCCGTCTGCACCTTAGAAAAAGCATACATCACCCAGAACCACACGTTCGTGTAGAGGATCAGCCAGAACGTGAGCGAGAGCCCCTCGCACGACTTCCGTTGCCAATTCTTGTACAGTTGCACCGGCAACCCGATGCAACCGCCCAGCACCCCGAGCACCATCGCCCCGGTCCCAAAAAATTGTTCCGCGCTCATATCCGCCCCCTCGCTAGCAGGCCGCCGGACTTTGCCAAGCCCGGCTAAAGATGGCATCGCCCCAGACCCGCTTCCCTCGCAGCCGCCGACCTCGCAGCTGCCGACCTCGTAGCCGCCGACCTCGTAGCCGCCGACGTGAGGAGGCGGGCCCGGCGGACCGCCAGTCACCGCAGCAGTTGCACCCGATCCCGGTCCTCCGCGAAGATGATCCGCTTGACGTTCTCCGTGCCATGCCGCGGTGCCTTAAGGAACCCGTGGAAGGCGGCCTCGGCCAACATGCCCGTCTCGCGCCACTCCCAGAGCCACTCCGCCGCGTGCGCCGGGTCATCCTGCATGAAGCCAGCCCCCATCTTCAGGATCCAATCGCGATTAAAACTCTCGTGCGAACCCAGGGGGTCCGTCATGAGGATCGGCATCCCCAGCGCGGCATAAAAGACCAGTTCGCTGGGCTTGGTCCACAGGAGGTCGGTCCTCCGCAGCAGGGCGTTGAAGCGCTCGAAATACCCCGGCTTGTCCAGGCAAAACAGGATCCGGATCCCCCGATCCAACTGGCCCTCCAGTTCGAACACCCGCAACAGGTCCATGAAGTAGTTCCTCACCTCAAACCGGGTGCCGGCCACGAGATTCAGGCGGAACCGGCCGTCGAGTATCAGGGGCTTGAGGCTCCCGAGTATCCGCTCGGCCACGTCCTTTTGCGCCCCGGCGCCCCCCACCGCGTAGGTCACCTCGACCGGATCTTTCGACTCCCGGGGCGGACCGACCTCGCGGTCCACCGTCTCGCGGAACCTGCGATAGAACACCCCCCTCGGGTCGAGTCTCCCCAGCCGCGCCGCGAGATCCTCCCGCGCCGCATCGACGTTCTCCTGCGGCAGAGGGAACCCCGTCAAAAACAGGTTGTCCGCCGGCACGCCATACTGGAAAAGACGCCGCCGGCTCTGTTCCGTGGGCGTCAGATACACGATGCCGCTCCCCCGGGGCCTCTCCGCGACCCAGATCCGATTGATGTCCGCATCCGTGACGACGCAGAAGATGTTCTTTAACCCGGCGTGGTCCGCCGCGAGCGCCGGCACGAAAAACGTCGTCACGAAGGGAATGTCCCTGCCCCGAGCATACTCCGGCAGGCTCCGCGCGAAATTATGCCGGATCATCCGGTGCAGGAACAGGGAACCGAAGGTGGGCTTCGAAAGGTCGCGGAAGGGATAGATCGGCGATATCCGCTGAAATCGGTCATATGCCCTCCAGAGAAACCCTCCGATCCACGGGATCCCGCTGAGCCGCGAAAGCAACTCGTACCAGAACTGGAATCGCCGCCACCGCTGCCGCTCGCCGGGCTCCACCACCTTGTCACTGTTGGCGGTGATGACCCTCTCGTGTGCGATGTCACGCAGAGGGTAGGCCGCCCGCTGGTGACCGTACCCCATGTCCACCGTCACCACCCACGCGCGCCTCTCAGATGCCGCCTCCGCCATAAAGGACTCGAGCAATAGCATACGGCCCGACGCAACGAACGCCAGCCGCGGGAAACTGGCCAGAAACTTCATGTTGGTTGCGGTTCCGCGCCGACTCTCAAGGGCAGCGCAGGAGGCGACCCACTTTTGGACTGCGGTGGCAAAGCGCAGCGGACCAGCGGGGGCAGACAAGAGTGCCTGCAATACGGGCCGTCGGCGCAACCCATTCCCAACAAACAAAATTTCCGCGGCATGCCCGATATCCGCGGTTCCAAGTTTCAGGTCAGCCTGTGGGACTCTGTCCGGCGCCCCCTGCAGGCGGCGCGGGACCCGTCTCGGCGATCTCGGCCACGGGCGCCGCCGCATCGGGGGCGACGGCCACCGCGGGCGCCGGCACCGCCGGCGGGCTGCCGACCGTGGCGGCGGGATCCCCGCCGGCCTTCAGGCCCAGCTCCTCGCGCAACAGATCGATCGTCGCCATGGTGATCGCCAGCACGATGGGTCCCAAGAGCAGGCCGAGGATCCCGAAGGCGCGGATGCCGCCGATCATGGCAAAGAACACCAGCATGGGGTGCTGGCGGACCCGCGAACCCACGACCAGCGGCCGCACGATGTTGTCGGAGTTGGCGACGATGATCATGCTCCACAGGGTCAGCCCCACCGCCTTGCCCGTGTCGCCAGAAAATAACAGGGTCAGGCAAACGGGCACCCAGACCGCCGCGGCACCGATGAGCGGGATCATCGACAGGAACGCCCCCATCATCGCCCACAGCAGGGGCGAGGCCACGCCAAACATCCAGAAACCGAGAAAAAGCAGCGTCCCCTGAACCACCGCGACCGCCAGCACGCCGTGCACGTTAGCCACGATCGTCTGCGCGACGGCCAGCACCAATCGGTCCGACTGCTGCAGCGTCAAAGGCAACAGGCCGGTGACATGCCGGATCAGGGCCTCGCCGTCGCGCAAAAAGAAGAACAGGATCACCACCGCCAGACCCATGTTGATCGTCGTCGCCGTGAACCCACCCAGCGCGGAACTGGTCTTGGAGACCATCCACCCGCTGACCTCGCCCACCCGCTGGACGATCTCCGTGCGGAGGTTTTCCTTGGATACCGGCAGCCTGCCCGAGACCGCATCCAGCGGCGGCTCGATGATACGTGTGAAGAACGGGCCCCACCCCCCCTCCTCGGCGCTCTTGACCTTCATGGTCTTGTAAAGGCCCGAGACCTCGCCCGAGAGAGAATACGCGAGGAATCCAAGCGGGATCACGATCAGCGCGACGCCCATCAGCGTGGACACCGCCGCCGCCAGCGTGCGCCCATGAAAGAACCGCGTCAGCATGCGGTGCAGCGGCAACAGCGCCACGGCCAACACCGCCGCGGTGATCAGCGGATCAATGAACGGCTGGAGGATCTGGTAGAAGAGCACGCCCGATCCCGCGAGCAGGCCCAGCAGGAAATACAGCGCGCCCTTGGTCTTCATCTCACACCAATGGCGTCTTGCCCGGCACCGCCACCACCTGCTCCGGCAGCGGTCCGAACTCATACTTCGGCGGGCGAAGGTCGAGCTTCGAGGCTTGCATGGCCCAGTCCCATTTGACCTGCCGGCCGGTGTAGGCGCTCATACGCCCGACGATCGCCACCATCGTGCTCTCGGCGACGGCCACGCCCTCCGCCAGCGGCTTGCCCTCGCGGATGCTGCGGATCAGGTCGGCGTGTTCTTGGTAATAGGGGTTCGGGTTTGGCCCTTCGTACTTGTAGGCCGCGGGGCCGGTGATGTAGCCACCCGAGCCGTCGGTATAGGTCTGCCCGTTGGTCCCGACGAGGCGCTCCGCCACGACGAAGGCCGAGCCCTTCATCTGCTTGCACATGCTGCTGAGGCGGACCCCGTTGGGGTACTCGTACTCGACGGCAAAGTGATCGAAAATGTTGCCGTACTGCGGCTCGGTCCTCGCGGCCCGACCGCCGACGCCCATCGCCTGGATCGGGTTGGCACCGAGCGCCCACTGGATGATGTCGAGATTGTGGACGTGCTGCTCGCAGATGTGGTCGCCCGATAGCCAGGTGAAGAAGAGCCAGTTGCGGCACTGGTATTCCATGTCGGACCAACCCTTGGCCTGCCGCGCCTCCCAGTTGGCCTTCGCCTCCTCGAGCCAGAGCTCGCCCATGTTCCAGTAGCACTGCGCCGAGACGATCTCGCCGATCGCGCCGTCCTGCACCCGCCTGATGATCTCGCGATAGTGATTCTGGTGCCGGCGCTGCGTCCCGGCCACCACCGAAAGGCCCTTCTCCCTGGCCTGCTGCGCCGCCGCGATCACCCGCCGGATACCGGCCGGATCCACGGCCGCCGGCTTCTCCATGAACACGTGCTTCCCGGCCGCCACCGCCGCCTCGAAGTGTTCCGGACGGAAATGCGGCGAGGTCGCCAGGATCACCACGTCCACGCCGCTGGCGAGGACGCCCTTGTACGCGTCGAACCCGACAAATTTCCTCTCCTCGGGCACGTCCATCTTCGCGCTGAGCGAACCAAATTTCTCCCTGTCGTAGCGCGCCTCGGCCCCCTCGCTCAGGAGCTTGTAGGAGGCGTCGAGCTGGTCGCGGAAGATGTCGCCCATGGCCCAGAGTTTCACGGGCGTGTCGGTGGAGAGCAGGAACTGGCTGGCCGCGCCCGTGCCCCGCCCGCCGCAACCGATCAGGCCCACCTTGATCTCATCGGAACCCGCGGCATGGACAAAGGGCGGCGCGCCGGCCCACGCGGCGTAAGAAACCGCGGCCCCCGCCGCCGACCTGATAAATTGCCTCCTCGAACCCGTCGCCTCTGACGCAGCCATGATGACCTCCTGTGATCGATGTTCGCGCCATCTTGGGCGCCCGCCACCGCGCCCGCAAGCCTGGAACCGACGCTCTCCTCCCAGTCGCGCCGCAGAAAATGTCCCCCGCCTCGATCGTAGCCCATCTGGTGACAGATGGGCCCGGTCTAACGACCGTGGCCACGATCCGGGGTCGCCAACCCCCTGAAATGGCGCCGCTTGCCCAGCGTGCGACATTTTGATTTAATGGGGATTGTGAACCAATCTGGGGTCCCCACGGCGCTTGTGCTGGCCGCCGCGTGGCTGGCGGGACGCGCTGTCGTCTGCGCCCAGGAACCAACCCCGATGCCCGGTTTCTCTCTGTCGCCTTTCGGCGCGCCGCCGCCAGCGACGGGGGCGGCATCGCCCGCCACCAACGCGCCCGATCCCCAGGCGCCTGACCCCGGAACGATCGCCCCCGCGCCCCAGGGCACTGCCGCCACGGGAGAGCCGGCCCCGCAACCAAAGGCGGAGCCCCCGCCCATCCCCACGCTCGACCTCCGGGCGCCACAGAAGCCAAAGCCCACACAACCGGCGCGGCCACCGTCCGAGGCGACCATCCCCATCCTGACGACGGGATCGAAGGACAACCTCGGCCTGGCGGTTCCCACCGTCATCCGATGGACCCCCCGAATTGCCGCCCAGGCCACCCCCCTCCGCGTCTCGGTCTCGGAAAATATCCCGGGAGGCGGCGGCAACCTCCTGCGCTCCAGCGCCTGGATGGCCGCGATGGTCGCATCGCTCGAACTCAATATCCCGCTCGCCGATGGCACCTTCGAGATCGAGGCGCGAGGGAGAATCGATGGCCCCAGCGCGGGCTCGGCCTTTGCCACCGGCCTCATCTGCTTGCTGCAGGGCTCCAGGTTCCCGCCGGACCTCGCCCTCACCGGCTCACTCGCCCCCGACGGCTCGATCGGCCCCGTGGACGGCATCCCGCAGAAGCTCGCCGCCGCCAAGGCCGCCGGTCTCCGGCGCGTCATCGTGCCCGCGTGTCAGCCCATCGCGCGGGACGAGCGCGGCAAGGATGTCAATCTGGCCGAGCGCGCCCACGAGCTGGGCATCGGCCTCCTCTTTGCCACCGACGTGCACCAAGCCTACGAGCTCGCCACGGGACGCCGGGTGCGCCCGCCCGACCCGCCCGCGGCACAGCCCGCCTACGGCAAGCCCCTGGCCGATTTTCTCCGCCGCGCCTGCGAGGAGCAGATCTCCCTCTTTGAGAAACGCCGCGAGGTCATCGAGCGCTTCCTGAAGCAGAGAAACCTCCGCCCCGCGGCCAAGACGTTGCTCGCCAAGGTCCGCGCCGATTTCGATGCCGGGCGCAGGGCCTTCGACGCGGGCCGCCCCTATGCCGCGCTCGGCTACCTCAAGGACGCCAACGCCGCATTCCCCGTGCTCGAGACGCTCTCCAAGACCGGCGAGCTCACCGACGCCGCGCGCGCCGCCTGGCAGCAGCAGGGGGAGGTCACCCAGCAGAAAATGACCGAGACGCTCTTCCGCAAGCGCGAGGGTTCCGGCTCCCTGACCACCGGCCTGGTCTTCGCCGAGGAGGCCGACTGGATCTTCTCCGCCAGCGCCCGCATCAGCCGCGCCACACTCAACCTCCAGGACGCCCAGCGCCGCATCGCCGCCGCCGGCCCCGGCCGCGCCCGCGGCTCGCTCCTCCAGGAACAGGACTATTTCGCGATCCTGCTCATATACGCCACCCTCTACGGCGAATACCACATCGGATTCCAGTCGTTCTTCGATGGCGTGCTCAAGGCCACCCGCACCGGCAGGGACCGCGCCGACCCGGCCGCGGCGCGCCACTGGCTGCCCGTCCTTCTCCAGGCCCACCTCGCCAATGCACAGTATTTCACCGTCGGATCCGCCCTACTGTCCCCCGAGATCCGCCAGCAGATGCTCGTCGACCAGCGCGTCGCCGCCTTTCTGGAACTGACGCGCCTCGCGTCTGAAAAATGGGAGGCCCTAGACTCCGGCGGCGCGGCGGCCCTGGGGCAACAGGGTTACGACGAGCTCGGCGGTTGCCTGCTCTGGGCCAATGCCTATTGCGAGGCCGCCGTCCTCCAACAGAAATATGTCGGCCTCGGCGGCACCCTCGACAAGGATCGCGAGTGGAAGACCCACGACCCGGGCACCCTCGCCGAATTGCTCAAGCTCGCCGAGGCGCGCGCCCTCGCCGGGATAAACCTCGCCGGCAAGGCCCGCGTCGATCCCTCCATCCTCTCCCTCCTCCACGAGAAAGCCGCGTGGCTTCGCGATAGCGGAGAGGACTCCGACCGGCTCGATGCCCTCCGGTTCTTCTGGCGCATCGCCCTCCTCGGTCGCCTCTGCGTCGCGCTATCACAGTAGCGCCGGCCCGCGATCCCGCCGAAGGGCGAAGGCCCTTCGCTACCAGACGCGCTCTCCGTAGCGAAGCCGCTTCCGGCTTCGGCCTATCCCCCGACGAAGGGCGAAGGCCCTTCGCTACTAGAGAGTTGCGCCGCATTTCCGAGCTACCGCCGCCCGGCGGGGCAATCTTTCGTGCCGCAGCCACAGCCGGGCTTGCCGATCTTCCGGCGGCGCCACCGCCAGACCGTCAAGAACCAGACCGCCGCCACGATCGCGCCCGCCACCACGACGATTTCGAAGGCCCCCATCAGCCCCACCCCAGTCGGCTTCCGATCTGATAGACGGCGACCGCACCGAGCCACGCCAGCGCGGTCATGTAGCAAAACGAGAAGGCGGCCCACCGCCAATTGGTCTCCTGGGCGACGACGGCCACGGTGGCGCCGCATTGCTGGCAAAGCGCAAAGAAAACCATGATCGCGAAGGCCACCGCCAAGGTATACACCGGCGTCCCCGCGCGAGGGCCCTCCCCCCACCGCTCCGCCGCCATCGCGGAGCGCAGGTCGCCCGACGCCTCGTCCACCTCGCCCCCGAGGCTATAGATCACCCCGAGCGTCGCGATGATGACCTCGCGCGCCGGGAAGCTCGCGACCACGCCCACCGTGATCTTCCAGTCGAAGCCCGCGAGATCGAATATCGGCTGGACGGCGCGCCCCAGTCGCCCCATCGCGCTCTGCTCGATGTAGGCCGAGGCCGTCCTGGCCCCGAGGCGCGAGGCCAGCGCGCCATCGCCGACGGAGAGCATCCCCAGCACCTCGGCCTCGGGCACGCCGCGCTCCGCGGCCACCTCCGCGACAAACGCCCGCCGCACGTCCTCCTCGACTTCCGCGGGGCGCGGGAAGTAGAGCAGCGCCCAGATGATCACCGTGATCGCCAGGATCACGGTCCCGGCCCTCCAGACGAACTCCCACCCGCGCTCGCCCATCCGCCACAGGACATCCCGCAACCGCGGCACGCGATACGGCGGCATCTCCAACAGAAAGGGCTGGGTCTTGGTGCGCAGGAAAAACCGATTCAGGACCGCGGCGACCGGCAGCGCCACCAGCAGGCCCACGAAGTGCATCGCGAACAACGCCACCCCCGCCCAGAAGGGACCGTGCCGCGGCTCGACAAACGCGCCGATCATCAGCGTGTACACCGGCAACCGCGCCGAGCAACTCATCAGAGGCGCGATCAGGATCGTCGCCAGCCGCGCCTTGGGATCCTCGATCACCCGCGCGGAGAGAACCCCGGGCACCGCGCAGGCATAGCTGGAGAGCAGCGGCACGAAGCTCTTGCCGTTCAGGCCGCACCACCCGAAGAGCCGGTCCATGAGAAACGCCGCCCGCGCCATGTAGCCGGTGTCCTCCAGCAGGGCGATGAAGAAGAATAGGACGAGGATCTGGGGGAGGAAAATGAGCATCGCGCCGACGCCCTCGACGATGCCGTCCGCCACGAGGCTCTGCACCATGGGCGCCCCATCGAGCGCGGCGGCAACCCTCTCCTGCAACCAACCCTTCCCGGCCTCGACCGCGTCCATCGCCGGCGCGGCCCACGTGTATATCGACTGGAAAACCAGATACATCAGCGCGCCGAACACCGCCAGCCCCCACCAGCGGTGGGTCAGCATCCGGTCCACGGACTCGGACTTCGACGCGCGGGGTTTCTCCGGCGCCCGGACCACGCCCTCCAGGAGCGCCCCGATGTGCTCGTATTGGAGCAGCGCCTCCGCGGCAAGCGGGTTGAAGCCCGCGTGCCGCACGATGTCCCGCGCCGGCCCCACCACCGCCGCGGCATTCTCCCGCGCGACGCCCAACCTCTCCAAGACCACCGGCTCCGAATCGAACAGCACCCGCCTCAACTCGGCGTCGGAAACCCCCTCCCGCACCGCGTCGCCTAGGGACGCCCGCACTCGCCCCATCGCCTCACCGATGCAGGCGGGCCAGGCGATCGCCGTCATCCGCGGCGGGAATTCCAGCGCCCAGCCGACCGCCGCCCGCAGGGCCTCGACCCCCTCGCCCGTCACCGCCACCGTCGGCACCACCGGAACCCCCAGGCGCCTGGAGAGCAGCTCGCTATCGATCCGCAACCCCTCGCGCCGGGCGGCATCCACCAGATTCAGGGCGATGATGAGCGGCAGCCCCGCATCCGCGATCTGCGACGCCAGAAACAGATTGCGCTGGATATTGGTCGCGTCCACCACGCAGACCACCAGATCCGGTCGCCGCAGCCCGGAAATCCGCCCCGAAAGGGCGTCGATCACCACCCGCTCGTCCGGGGACGCCGCCGCCAGACTATAAGAGCCCGGCAAATCCACGACCTCCACGTCGCGGTCCCCGAGCCGCAGCATCCCCGTCTTTCGTTCCACCGTGACCCCGGGATAATTGCCCACCCGCTGGCGGAGGCCCGTCAGCCGATTGAACAGCGTCGACTTGCCGGTGTTGGGATTGCCCACCAAGAAGACTTGGCTGGGCCGACCATCGGCGGAACCGGAGGCTGTCGTTGGCGCCTTCATCGGGAAAAGCAGATTGCAGCCCACGGCAGGTTTTTCAAATCGGATACCGGGCGTGGGCGATCGGGCCCGGATCCCATCAGCCGGACGCCTCTTTCGGCTCGGACGCGTCGGTCGAGGTCACCCAGAGCATCCTCCCCCGCTTGCCATTCTCGATGCGAAAATCGACCACGAGGCGCCGGTCATCCCCATAGCGCCGGCGCCGGAGGTCCACGAGCTCGTGTAACCTGCCGGTGAAGAAGGGGTCGTCCGCGCGGCTCGCGCGCTGCCCCATGCGCCATAGCATCTCGCCCCGGGCATCCTCCGGCAGCAGCGCCAGATTCCACAGGACCACCGCCAGCTCCACGGACTGGCCGAACTCCTCCTCCGACGCGTCCTCCGGCACGATCTCCCCCACGAACTCCATCAGGACCTCGGAGAGTTTTCGCACGCCGGAGACCGGACCGTCGGCGTCGCCCGCATCGCGCTTGCGCTTTTGACCCATTGGGGAAGCCTAGCAAGTCGCCGGGCGCGCGCCAAGGGCCGGTTGCCCGCCTTGATACTCGCGCAAGGCAGTCCCCGAGGGCGAAATGCTTGGGGATGTAGGGCGCGAAATCCCTTTCGCGCCACGGCTAACCGACAGGACCCTGCATGCCGCCCACCGGAGGGCATGCATCCCTGCATGCCACGTCCGACGATGGCGCGCGGGGATGCGCGCCCTCCCCTCAAGTATTCCCGGCGGCGGCGAGCGCGACTCGGATGCGCTCGCGGACCTCTGGCGGATAGGGATCGATCGCGGGCCGACGGGAAGCCCCCGAGACATCCTCCAAAAGCGAGAGGAGGCCGTCGAGGATCTTGGGCTCCGCGCCAACCTCCAGTCCCGCGGTCCGCGCGGGCCATGTCGTGTATCCGCCCAGCGAGAACTGCTCGGGCGGCGGGATGTAACCCGAGGCCCCATTGGCCAGGGTGACGTTCATGGTCGTGGCCAGGGGACTCTGCGCCTTCAGCTTCAGGCCCGTGGCGGCATACACCTCGTTCGGGCACGCGGTGATGCCCAAACCGCCGACCCTCGCGGCCTGGAGGACCACGACCTCCGACGGGTTCTGCGCGAGCCACCCGGCCTGTTCCGCATACACCTCGGTGCGATCTTTGGGACGCCGGTCGCCGCGGCGGGCATCGATCTCCCGCGCCCACGCGAGCCTGCGCTCGTCGGGCAACCGCCTCCCCAGCGTCAGCCGCATCTCCGCCATCGCCAGAGCCACGTCCCCGTCGAATTCCACCTTCCGATAGGCCGCCTCGACCAGATCGGCCAGACCGGCCGTGTACCCCTCGATCGTCACGTCCGGCCTCTCGGCCAACCGGAAATCAAATCGGTTCAGGTCGCCGCTCGTCCCCTGGGACATCATCGCGACGAATCGCCCCTCCCCTGGGCCGGAGGTGCCGCACAACCGCTCCGCCATCATCCGCGCAAACACCCCGAAGTAGTCCGCCGAAAACCCGCCGCTCACGCCGAAGTAATGATTCCCAAAATTCGCCAAGAGGGCGATCGGTCTCCCGCCTCGCGCCTGCACCGCCAGGAAGGTCAGCCCGGCATCCACCGGCCCGGAGGGCCCGATGAAATCCGGGTGCCGGTAGCCGGGATTCATGTGAGCGATCCCCGTCCGCTCGCCAAAGGGATCGGTGACTTCCTTGCCGGGCTTGGCGATCCACCGACGGTTGAACGTATGCCCCGGCGCCTCGCAGGCCCCAGACCCCGCCACCGCCGGCTCCATGCGCGCGTGCGCCGCGGCCACCGCCTCCGCGATCCGCCCCGGCAGCAGCGCCGCGTAGTCCGCCTGCTTGCGCGAGCCCAGGCAGAAATCCATCACGCTCGGCGCGCTGTGCGCGTGAGTCACCGCGATCAGCACCCGCCCGGACGGGATCCCGCACCGCCGCGCGATCTCGGCCTTGGCCTCGTCGCACACGTCCAGCGGGATCATGCAGTTATCCACCACCGCGATCGCCACCGCCTCCCCGCCGCGGGACATCACCAGCGCGCGGGCCTTCAGCGGATCCAGCACCCGATCGCATGAGCCCTCCGTGATGCCGCCGTTCCGGATCGCGGGCAACGACGCCGGCGACACGTCCACCACCGCCGCCCCCGCCAGAAATCCCTTTCGCCCACCGCACCCCGAGATCCCCGATGCCGCCACGATCCCCCCCGCCGCGCCGCCCAGCAACTCGCGCCTCGTCAGCATCGCACCTTCTACTGCAGCAGTTTCTCCAGCTCCGGGTCCGGCGGCAGGCCGAGCTGGGTGGCGGTCTTGTAGTGGCGGCGCGCCATCTCCTTGGCCGGCGGCGTCTGCGTCGCGTAGATGACCGCCAGATTGAAATGGGCATCCCCGTAGTTCGGGTTCAGCTCGATCGCCTTGCGGACCTCCTGCTCGGCGACCTGCTGCCAGCCCTTCCGGGAGCACGCGATCCCGAGGTAGTTGTGGGTCTGCGGGTCGTTCGGGTCCAGCGTGGCGGCGCGGGTCAGCGTGTTGACCGCATCGTCGAAGCGGGCGGTCATGTAATACACGATGCCCAGGATCGAGTGCGAGAATCCGTCGTTGGGAGCCACCTTGATGGCCTTCCCGAGCGCCTCTTCCGCATCCTTGAACTTGCCCTGCTGGAACCGGACGACACCCAGGTTCGATAGGGCGTAGAGATTCTCGGGGTACCGGGCGAGGATCTGCCGGTACTGCTCGGCCGCGGCATCGTAATTCCCCTTGTCAAAGAAGAGCCGCGCCTGCTTGGCGATCGGCGCCATGTCCGGCGGCACCGAGTCGGCGACCTTCGGTTTCTCCGGCTGCGGGGCGGAGCCATCGAGCGGCTCGGCGATCGCGGTCGCGTCGGCGACGGACGGCGGCACCGTGAGCCGCAGCATCGCGATCTCGTTGGCGGAGAGCTCGACCAGCGGGGAGGCGAGGATCTCGATCTGCTTCGCCAGGACATCGGATTGGATCTCGAGACCCTTGAGTTCTTCCATGGCCAGCTTCTTGGCGGCCTCCCGGCGGGCCTGCTCCTTGAGCTGGCGGTCCACCACGGCCCGCAAGACCTCGTTCTCCTCGGCCAGGCGGGCGGTCTCGGGCGAGGCGCCGCCGGCCTTGGCCTTGGCCTCGGCGTCCGCGAGCTTGGCCTGCATCGCCTCGAGCTGCTGCTTCAGGCCCCGCGTCGTCTCCTCGTAAACCTTGTTCTCCTGCTGCACGCGGGTGAGCTGCTCCTTGGTGGAATCCAGTTGCGCCTGCAGCGACTTGACCGCGTTCTGGGCGTCGGAGCTCTTCAGGGCCGTGATCTGGGTCTCCGCCTGCTGGAGCTTGGACTTCAGGTCGGCGTTCTCCTGCATGAGTCCGGCGACGCGCTTGTCCTCGCCATCCTTGGCCGCCTGCAACTCGGCGGTGGCCTTGTCCAGGCGCTCGCGAAGGCCATCGCGCTCGGAGAGCGCCGCCTTGAGCTGCTTGTGGGTCTCGCCCAGCTCTGCCTTGGCGCGATCGAGGTCGCCCTGGGTGCGCTGGAGTTGGCTGGAGAGTTCCGCGACCTTCTGGCCCAGGTCGGCCGTGCCGGTGGCGGCGGCCGGCAGGGTGACCTGGGGCAGCGGCGCCACGATCTGGGGCGGCGGTTCTGGCTGGGGCATGGGCGGCGGTGCAGGTTCGGGTTCTGGCTGCGGCGCCGGAGTTGGCACGGCGGGCCTGGGCTGCGGTCCGGCCGCCGGGGGCGCCGTGTCGATCATCGGCTGGGGCGGCGCCGGGACGGGCACGGGCACGGCAGGGACATCCTGGGTCGGCAGCGGCTCTTCACCGGGCCTGGGCAGGCGCGCCGGGGCCGGCGCGGAAGGCGCCGCAGGGGCCGCCCCGCCCCCACCCGCACGTTTCGCCTCGGCCTCGCCCTTGAGATTCGCCACCTGATCCGAGCAGTACCGGACCCGATACCGGACCAGATCCTGGCGCCAGTCGGGATGCTCGCGCGAGATGGATTGCAGCCTGTCCAGGGCCTCCTGATACTTGTCGTACGCCTCGACGACCTTCCCCTCGGCGCGCAGCTTGTCGGCCTCCTGTATCTGAAAATAACACTGGAGGTACTGCTCGGCGGGTTCCATCTGGCCGTGCGCCCCGGCCGCGGCAAAAAAGATGGCCCCCAACAGGATCTGTCGAAAATATCGCAACATCATGCCCTAACGAGAGATTCTATGGGATCGCGCGGCAGAATGCAACCGGAGGCCGCTCCCCGTCACAGGTTGGGATCCAGCGCCCTGGCCCTGGCCAGGGCGCGCTCCGACTCGGCGGCCAATCCCTTCGCCTTATAGGTCAGCCCCAGATATTTCTGGGTTCGCGCATCATTCGGGTTGATCTGCTCCGCCCTCTGCAGCACCGCGAGCGCCTCGTCAAAACGCTCGTCGATGAAATACACGATCCCGAGGATCGAGTGCGAAAAGTCGTCATCCGGCAAGATCTCGATGGCCTGCTTGAGATAGATTTCGGCCTCGTTGAGCTTGCGCTGCTGGAAGCGGACGACCGCCAGATTCGAGAGCGCGTACACGTTCTTGGGATACCGCTCCAGCACCTGCTCGTATTTGGCGGCCGCCTCGTCATACATGCCCCTCGCGAAGAGCCTGCCGGCCTCATCGACGAGCGGCTGCATGTCGGGCGGGATTGCCGTGGGCGCCCCGCCCCCGGCGTCGGCCTTCTTGCCGGCATCCGCGACACCTCCCTGCGGCTCGGGCGGCGCCGCGGCGGGCGGCGTCGGCCCCGCCATCGTCTCCGGGGCGGGGGCGGGGGTCGCGGGCTCGGGGGTCAAAACCGCCGGGGCGGCCGGCATCGCCTCGACCGGCGGCGGCGCCGGCTCGGGCGCCGGCATGGGCAACGCCTCATCCCCCGGAACCCGGGCCGGTTCGACGGGTTGTGCCGGCAGCGCGGCAGGCGGCGTCGCCGGAGGCCCCGGCTCGGATGGGGCGGGCTGGGCCTCCGCCGCAGGCATCGCGGTGGACGTGCCGGCCTGGGACATCGGCTCTGCCACGGGAGTCTCGGGGATGTAGACCGAGGGAATCTCCGGAAACGGTTTGCCGGAGACGACGGGCATCGCCTCTCCCGTGACGGGCGGCACCAGCGGCACGGTCGCCGCGGGCTCCGGCACCGGAAGCGCGGTGGGATCGATCGCGCCCGCTTCTGCCATTGGCGCGGGCGGCGGCGCGGCGGGCACCGGCGCGGGCGCGGGCGTCTCGGCCGCGGGCGGCGGGGCATCGGGCACCGGCACCGGCGCGGGCGTCTCGGCCATGGGCGGCGGGGTCTCCGTCGGGATGGCGGGCAACGCCTCGGTCGGCATCGCCTCCGAAGGCACCGGGATGGCGGCCATCTCGATGCGGGCGCCACCCCGCGCATCGGGCACCGCGTCGGGCACGGGGGGGACTGGCTCCGCCCCTTGTGGCGGCGGGCTTGCCGCTCCCGCCACCTGTCCGATCGCCGCCGTTTCCTCCGGCGTCAGGGACAGCGAGGCGTCCGCCAGCAAAGCGATCGTCTCCTCGAGCCCGGCCGGCTTGACCTCCATCTGGCGGATGGCGTCCAGGAGCTGCTTGCCGATGTCGGCGCGCCGGCTGTGCTCGGCCAGCTGCCTCTGGGCGATGGAGCGCAGCATCGTGTTCTCCTGGCGCAAGGCGTCGGGATTCGTCGCCCCCTCCATGCGCACCGATTGCTTCTGGAGGTCCTTGATCTGCGACTGGAGTTGCGCCACCTGCACCGCATACCCCTCTTTCTCCTGCCGCGCCGCCTCCAGTTGCTGCCTCGTCTCCTCCACCTTGGCCCGCATCTCCGCAAAGGCCTGCTCCATCTGCGAGTTGGACGCCTGCCTCTCGTTGATCTGCGCCTCCAACCCCCTCAGCTTATCCTGCAGCACCCGGTTCTCGGCCGCCATCGCCTCCATCTGGGCCGGATCGCTCGCGCCCTGCGACTGCCGCGCCATCCGGTCCAACTCGACGATCCGGTTCTCCATGTCGGCCCGCTCCTTGCGCACCTCGTCCAATTGGGCCTTCGCCAGATCCAGCTCGCTCTTCGTGAGCTCCAGCTCCCGCTTCAGGCCCTCCGCATACTGCCGCACCTGCGCCAACTCCGCCTCGTTGCGGGGCGTCGGCAACGAGCCCAGGCCCGGCGCGGGCGCCGCCGCCGGCGGGGTGGCCGATGGCGGGGTGCCCGGCAGCGGCTCCGGCGGCGGGAGGTTGCCAAACATCGGTGGGGCGGGGGTCGAGGGCGCCGGCACCGACTCCGGAAAATCACTCCGCTGCCGCCGGACCAGCGGCTCCAGTTCCTTCAGCTTCCCACGACAAAACTGGAGCCGGAAATCCACCACGTCCTGCTTCCACCCCGGCGCCGAGCGCACGATGTCCTCCAGCAACCCCAGCGCCGCCCCGTACGAGTTGTACGCCCCCAACACATCCCCCTGCCGCTCGAGCCCCTCCGCCTCGCGCAATTTGAAAAAAAACTCGACGTACCGGTCCTCCGGCGACTGCGCCGACACCGGCGCCGCCAGCGCAACCGCCGCAGCCACCAGGACAACCTGAACAACAAAACGCATTTAGGGATCGCGGGTTAAATCAATTAACTTGTCGGCCCAAATGCCCCCCAGTCAAGCGGGGAAAGTTCTTGGGTCATCCCCCGGCCGACACGCGAAACAGCTCGATCCGGTCCCCGTCGGCCACGCCCGTCCTCCCCCACGTCTCGCGGGGGAGGACCTCGCCATTGCACTCCACCAGCAGGGTCTTGGGCTCCAGCCCCAATGCTGCCACCAGTTGCCCCAGCGTCGTGCCGGAAACCACGGGGCGCGCCTCGCCATTGAGCCACACCTGGACTGACCCGCTCACCCCCGCTCCTCCCGCGCCCCCGCCAGCGCCCGGTCCCAGTCCTTCCACACCGGATCGAATCCCATCTCCAGCAACCGCATCGCCACGTCGGCCGCCGGGCGCTCGTCGGCGATCGCAAATTGCTCCGTCGCGCAACGATGCTCCCCCTCGGAGGCGATGACGGGCACGGGACGGCCCCGCACCGTGAGATGCGCCGACCTCTGCCCCGCCCCCGTATAGCCGCCCGGCTCGGTGTGCGATCCCGCGCTCATGTGCGTGATGCCGATCCGGGCGAGATGATTCCTCAGCCCCTCCGGTTCCCGCGTCGATAGCACCAGACCGATCCGAGGAAACGCGATCCGGAAGGCGCACATCAGCTGGACGAAATCCCTATCCCCCACCAGGGACTCCGGCTGGAACTCGCCCGCCGCGGGCCGCAGGCGCGGAAACGACACCGTCAGGAACGCGCGCCAGCACACCCGCAGCTGGTAGTCCGCGTGCGCCGCGAGGCGCAGCGCCTCCTGCCGCCAGTCGGCCAGGCCCAGCAGTGCCCCGATCCCCACCCGCTTGAACCCGGCCGCCGCCGCCCGCTCCGGGCAATCCAGGCGCCAGTCGAAATCTTTCTTCGGCCCGGCGGTGTGCAGGACGCCATACCGCTCCCGGTCATAGGTCTCCTGATACACCACCAGCCCCTCCGCGCCGGCCTCCACCATGGCCCGATACGCCACCTCCTCCATCGGGCCCACCTCCAGGGCCACCGCGGGCACCAGCCCGTGCACCCGCCGCACGCATGCCTCCAGATACCCCTCCGAGACGAATCGCGGATGCTCCCCCGCCACCAGAAGGATCGAGCGGAAACCCTTCTCCGCCAGATGGCGCGCCTCCGCCTCGACCTGGTCCACCGTCAGCGTCACGCGCAATATCGCGTTGTCCCGCGAAAACCCGCAGTACTGGCACGCGTTCACGCACTCGTTGGAGAGATACAGCGGCGCAAACAGCCGCATCGTCCGGCCAAAGTGCCGCTCGGTCAGCGCCCGCGCCTCCCGCGCCATCGCCTCGAGCCCCGCGCCATCGACCTCGCGCAGCAGCCCCTCCAGCCGCCGCACCCGCGCCGACCCGCGCCATTCGCCCGAGCGAAAATATTCCGCGAATCCCATCGCCAAATCTATCCACCCCACCGCCGAAATCGCAAGGCCGCCGCCCCGGATAACCTTTGGCTTGCGATTTTGTCATTTGCCTTTTCACTTTTGACTCATGAACCGCGCCCTGCCGCTTCTGCTGATCCTCCCGATGCTCGCGCCCGCACACTCCCCCACCCTGGACCGCCGCTTGCCCGCCCCCGCGACCCGCGCGCGCACCGAGATCCGCATCCCGGATCCCCCGGGCCTGATCACGCTCAAGTGCGACCTGCATATCCACACCGTCTTTTCCGATGGCCTGGTCTGGCCCAGCGTCCGGGCGGAGGAGGCATGGCGCGAGGGACTCGATGCCATCGCGATCACCGACCACATCGAGTACCAGCCCCACAAGGACGACCTGCCGACGAAACACGACCGGGCGACCGACATCGCGCGGGGCGCCGGGCAGTCCCTCGGCCTGATCGTCATCCGCGGCTCGGAGATCACCCGCTCGATGCCCCCCGGCCACCTCAACGGCATATTCCTCACCAACTGCTCCCTCCTCGAGGTGGACGCATGGCACGACGCGATCAAGGCCGCCCACGATCAGGGCGCCTTCATCTTCTGGAACCATCCCGGCTGGGAGTCGCAGGCGACCAACGGCATCGCGGTCTGGTACCCCGAGCACTCGCAGATCCTTGCCGAGGGCATGCTCCACGGCATCGAGGTCGTCAACGGCCGCTCCTACTACCCCGAGGCCCACCGCTGGGCCATCGAGAAGAAACTGGCCATCGTCTCCAACTCCGACATCCACGCCCCCATGCATATGGATTACCACCTCCGCGACGGCGACCACCGTCCCATGACGCTCGTCTTTGCCAAGGAACGCACCCCCGACGCCATCCACGAGGCCCTCCGCGAGCGCCGCTCCGCCGCATTCGCCGGCGGCTTCGTCGTCGGTGACGAGACATTCCTCCGCCCCATCTTCGAGAAATCCATCCGGGTCACGAATCCCGGCTTCGCCATCAAGGGCAAGGGCCGCGCCATGGTCCAGATCGCCAATGACTCGGGCATCGATTTCCACCTCGGGCGCACCGGAGAACTCGCCGAGGTCACTTTCCCAAAGGAGATCACGCTCCCCGCGGGCAAGACCGTGATCCTCGAGGTTAGGGGCACCGGTGCCGCTCCCGCGGGCGAGAGACGGCTGGCCCTACCCTACGCGGTCAAGAATCTATTGGTCGGCCCAGATCAGCCCCTCCCGGCCACCCTCGAGCTGTCCGTGAAATTCTGAACTTCAAACCTCGGATGGCGGGGCAAGCCACATCGGCCAACCGCCCTCGCCCTATTTCGACCACGGCCACCAGCCCTTGGCCTTCGGGGGCTTTGTCGACACTGCGGACCCCGCGCCCCCGCCTTGCCTTCCCGAGCCCCGCCGGCGGCGCCGGGATCCCCCACCCCCGCCGCCTGATGCCTTCTCTCCATGCGGCGACCTCCCGCCGCCCCGGACCGGCCCGCGTTGCCCCTGCCCCCCGCGGCCTCCCTGGCCCCCCCGCCCGCGCTGACCGCCCTGTCCTCCCTGTCCTCCGCGACGGAAATCTCGACGCCCACCGTCGCCAGGTTCCCGGGGCGGCGCGGCCGCCCCGTAATCGAATCCCTCCGCCCTCTTGCGCACGATCCCGCGCCCGATGAACCGCTCCAGCGACCGCAGCGCCCCGTGGTCCTCCGGGGTCACAAAACTGATCGCGTCGCCCACCGCGTGAGCCCGACCCGTCCGCCCGATCCGGTGCACGTAATCCTCCGGATGCGGCGGAAAATCAAAATTTACCACGTGCGAAATCCCGTCCACGTCGATCCCGCGCGCCGCGATGTCCGTCGCCACCAGCACCCGCGCCGCGCCCGACTTGAAATCCTTCAGCGCCCGCAGCCGCTGCGCCTGCGACTTGTTCGAATGCAGCGTCGCCGAAGGCACGCGCAACTGCGTCAGCTTTCTCGCCACGCGATCCGCCCCGTGCTTGGTCCGGGTGAACACCAGCACCGTGTCCAGGCCCTCGTCCCGCAGCAGATGCGCGAGCAGCGCGGGCTTCAGGTGCCTCGGCACCTCGTAGACAAACTGCGTCACCGTCTCGGCCGGGTTCGCCCTCCGGCCGATCTGCACGATCTTCGGCTGCCTCAGGAACTCGCGCGTGATCGCCTCGATCTCCGGCGACAGCGTCGCGGAAAATAGCATCGTCTGCCGCTCCCGCGGCAACCCCCGCACCACCTGCCGGATCTGCGGCAGGAATCCCATGTCCAGCATCCGGTCGGCCTCGTCCAGCACCAGAAATTCGATCCGGGAAAAATCCCCGAACCGCCGCCCGGTCAGGTCCAGCAGCCGCCCCGGCGTGGCGATCACGACGTCCGCCCCCGCCCGCAGCGCCTCGATCTGCGGGCGCTCGCCCACGCCCCCGTACACCGTCGCCATCCGCATCGGGACGTGCTTCCCGTACACCCGCGCGTTCTCCTCGATCTGCACCACCAGCTCCCGCGTCGGCGCGAGCACCAGCGCCCGCGTCCCGCGCCTGCCCCCACCCGCTTCCAGCTTCGCCAGCATCGGCAGCACGAACGCCGCCGTCTTGCCCGTGCCCGTCTGCGCGATCCCGATCAGGTCGTGCCCCGACAGGATCTGCGGGATCGCCGCGGCCTGGATCGGCGTCGGCTCCGTGTACCCGGCGTCGCCGATCGCCCTCAATATATGGTCGCTCAACCCTAGCGCTCGAAATGGCATGGCCGCGCAGCCTGTGCCCTCCCCGCCAAATAGCACGCCTAATCATTGTCGGGAACTTCGGTAGCCGTCGAGGTAAGGAGGCGGTGCTCCAAAATGGCGCGCATCCGCCCCCTCACCCGCCGCAGCAGGCACCACCGAAGCGGAAAATTGTAGCGAAGCCGCTTCCGGCTTCGGCCTATCCCCCGCCGAAGGGCGAAGGCCCTTCGCCACTAGATAGTTACGGCGTATTTTCGAGTCGGTCCGCCCCGAAACGAGCGGATCATCGCCCGCACATCCTCGGGTTTCGCCATCGCGTCAAAATCATTTCTTAATACAGCCCGCGAACCTCTTATGTGCGCCGGTTTGCTTGTTTATGAAACAATCATTGGTCGAGCAGTTGTCCCTCGGGAACCACTGCGTGAGCCCTATGCGCAAAGCAAGACAAGTGCCGGTCTTCGGCGGATGGATTCGATGCGCGGCCCTTGCCGCGGCAGCATCCGGCGCGCCCATTGCCTTGGCCGGCGCGCCCGAGGTGACCGATCTCCCTTTAGACCAGAGGGTCAAGCGCTCGCTCGAACTCCCCATCGAGGCCTCGGCCCTCGCCGCCCCCACCTCCACACCCGAATGGATGCGGGCATTTCTGGGAGATGTCGAAATTGAAGCGGCCCCCACGCGGGCCGACGACGTCGCGACCACCGCCTTGAAACGCCTGCGGCAGGCATGGGCCCGCGGCGATCACGCGCTGGTCGAAGCCGCCCTGAAGGAGATCGGCAACCGCAGCGACGGCCGCGCCGATTTCGTGCTGCTCGAGGCCGAAATCCGGCGCGCTTGGAACGATCCATTGGCCCTGCGGCGGTGCCTGGAGAAGCCGGGCTGGGCGGGGATGCGTGCCGCGGCCGCCGCCTACCGTTTCTGGTTGGCCGACGACGACCCCGGGGCCCGCGATCGGCTGGGGTCCGCCATCGTGCGCGAGGCCGAGACCGAACCCGAATCCCGGATCTTCGTGGGCGCCCTGCTCGAGAGTTGGGGATTCCCCGAGATCGCCGCCGAGATCTGGATTCTCGTCGCCGCGTCGGATCATCCCGCCCGGGAGTACGCCCGTGCCCACGTCACCCAACTGGCGATGCGGACGGGCCGCACGCCGCTGCTGCTGCGGCTGTGCGCGGCACTCGCGGACAAGCGGCCCGAGGACGCCGCCGCCCGATTCACGCATGTCTATCTCGGCTTCCTGCTCGGACAAGATTCCGGGCATCTTCTGGACGAGGCGAGGGCGTTGCACGCCGACCAACCCGATAGCCCGGCCACCGCCGCGCTGCTCGCCTTCGGATTCCTGCGCGAGGGCGACCGCGATGCCGCCACGCGGGCGCTCGCCCAAGCCGACCTCGTCGCCCTGCAAGAGCGCCCGCAATCCCTCCTCGGCGCCCTCGTGCTCGAATTTGCCGACCCCGCCCGCTCCCGCGCCCTCGCCGAAGCCAGCGGAAAATTCCTCCGCCTCCCCGAAGAGATGGCCCTGTACCGCGCCGTCATCGAGCGCCTGCCAAAAGACCAAGTCCAATAGATGACCCCCAGGAACCCCAATCCCCGGCGCCGCGCCCGGCCAGCCCTCGCCCTGTTGGCCGCCGCGCTCGCCCTGCCCCTCGCCGCCCAGGCCCAGAACCTCATCTGGGAGAACCAGGGCCTGACCGACACCTTCGGCATCAGCAGCGGCTCCACCTATAACTACAACGGCGCGACCGTCACCCTCACCTGGTCCACCAACACCGACGGCGGCACCTTCGCCTATGCCTATGGCAGCAACTACGTCTCCTATCAGGCCGGCATGGAGGGCGGCCACATGGGACACGTCCTGCTCGGGTTCGACAATTCCAACGACGACCCCGACGACTGGATCGAACTCACGCTGACCTTTTCGACAACCCAGACCAACCTGGCCTTCAGCGTGCTCGACATCGATACCGGCTCCTGGGACGACGGGGTCGAAATCCTATACAATGGCACCACGAACGTCCGCTCCACTCCTGCCGTCTGGTCGTACGGCCAGTCCAATTCGAGCCTTCGCACGGTTGACACCGACAACGAGTCTGGCTTCACCGGATGGGAGGGAATCGAAGGCGCCGCGGCCACCAACCAGAACTACGGCAATATCGACCTGAATTTCAATGGCATCGGGGTCAACACCATCAGGATCCGCTTCTTCTCCACCGACGACGCCGAGCGAGACCCCGGCTCCCAGAAGATTGGCATCTCCGACCTCTACGTCGTCCCCGAACCCCCGACCCTCATCGCCGCGGCGCTCATCCCGCTCCTGCTCCTCCTCGCCCGACGCCGCCTGCGGCGCTGACTTGAAAATAGGGTTGCGATGTAGGCTGCGCCTTGGCGCACGCGGACG
>CAZYWZ010000065.1:0-37023 GCA_964651705.1 uncultured Verrucomicrobiales bacterium | reverse complement strand
CACTTTGGCCACGCTCAGACCGTAATCTCATGAAAAACCACTACCTCAGATCGGCAGAGTGATGGCACTTTCTACGACGGCACTGCGGCCCGTAACACCGAAGTGAGGTCGTAGGATTTTGCGGGGTTTGCCGGGCTGAGGTTGTATTTTGGAGGGGATTGGCAGGTTTCCAGGGGGGAGTTTGCCGAATTGATGTCGTATGGCTCGGGGGTGAGTGGTGTCCGGCGGCGAGTTTGCCGATCTGAGATCGGGTCGTGTGCGCGGGAGGGTGGTGAGGGCGGGTTCTTGCCGAATTGTCGTCGGGTGATGCGGGCGTTTGGTATGGGAACCGGCGGGGAGTGCCGGGTTTTCCGAATTGATGTCGTGCCGTACGACTTAGCCGGCGAGGATCTGCATGGCCTGCGCGAAGGTTCTGCCCTCTACGGCGGTGAAGGTAGGCCCCGTCACTATCGTGTGTCTTCCGGTGGGGGGCGCGTACCAGTGAGCGCGCGGGGCATCGAGCGGCGGGACGCCGATCCGGTACCGCTTTGTCTAACCATTCGCGGTTTCCGATGGTCGGGAAGACACCTAAATCTAGGGAGTGCGTCAAGCTGCAGATGGGGCTGGACACGAGTCTTCGTGCCAGGGATCGAATGCGTTGATCGGTGGGGTACCACCTGGGGTGCCAAATGCCGCCGACCGCGAAGCTCCGTGTTCGTTCGGGTCTGAATGCTGTGGCTTCTGCGGCGGCCTATTCTCGGCCATGAGCATCAGCGATCCGGGGTGGGGATTGGGCGGCGGGGAACTTGTATTAACTGCATTTAACACAAGTAGGGAAGGGGATCCGTCGTTCGCGGCGTATCTGGAGGGGCTGGGATCGAGCCCGGTGACGGTGCGGACGTACTCCAGGTTGGCGAGGGCATGGATGGAGCGTCTGAAGGAGGGCGGCAAGCGCCAGACCCCGGCAGCGCTCTGGCTGGCGTGGGATGCGCCGCCGCAGGTCAAGCGGCTGACGGGCTACGCGTGCCGGGCGTACGCGCGGTTCTCGCGGGAGATCCTCGGGCGGGAGGTCGATCTCGGCGTCCCTTCTCGGCTGCCCGCCGCCTCCCGACCCCGGCCGCACGCTCCCGGCGACGACGCCCTGCGCGCGCTGCGGCTGGCGGCCAAGCGCTCGTTGCCGACCGAGACCGGCCACACCATGCGGGTCTGGATCTCTCTGGTCGATGCGCTGGGCTTGCGGCGGTCGGAGTCGGACGTGTCGTGGCACCAGATCGATCTCGATTGCGCCGAGATCACCGTCACCGGCAAGACCGGGGCGCGGACCCTGCCGCTGCCGGGAAGGATGGTGCGGGTGTTGGGGTGGCTGCGCCGGCGGCATCCGGCGACCCCGTGGGTCGGGGCGCGGGGCCAGCGGCTGACCCCGGCGACGCTCTACGAGCTCTTCAAGGGGCTCGCGCGGGGCATCGGCATGGGCCAACTCCGGCCCCACCTGCTGCGCCACCGCAGGCTGACCGCCATCTGCCGGACCGAACTGGGCCGGGACCCCTTGCGCGTGCTGCGCTTCTCGGGCCAGGGGCACGTGGGCTCCCTCCAGTACTACTACGACGTGCCGACGGACGACCTGCGGGGCTTCGTGGAGTCACCCAAGGCGGGTGCCAGACACGCCGACCTATCGAAGGCGGCTTGACCGGTGGTCCCGGCGGATGGCGAAGGGGTCGGCGGCGCTCACTGGCCCACCACGAGGCGCCGCAATTCCTCGGTGAGCCAGAAGCCCGCCCGTTTGTGGAGGTCGGCGACAACCGCTTCGGGGTTGGTCAATAGACCGCGCTCCCGCGCGTCGACGAGAATCCCGACCAGTCCAGTCACGCGGAGCCCGAGCCTCCGGGCCGCCGTCCGCCCGAGGCGTTCATCCATCAGCAGCACGTCGGCGTTCGTCTCCCGCGCCAGAACAATCGCCTCCGCTTCGCCGGCGCCGAGGTCTTGCCGAAGCAGGGCCACGAGGCCCGCGTCTTGAACGGAACGGCGTTCTATCCAATCCGCAAGCCAGATATCCCCCGCGCCGGCCTTGTGGAGTCCCGCGACCGCCACCTCGTTCCACACCGCGTCCGGCACAAGCAGGGTGCCGAACGACCCCCGGAGCAGATCGAGCCGGCCGATGCGGGCCAGCGCGATCAATGGGGACGCGTCGGCGACGACGGTCATTAGCCCCGCAAGGCCCCCAACGTTTCGTGATCCGCCCGCGCGTCGGCGACATCATAGTGCGGCCCGATGTGGCGCGTCCCGAGGTGCATCTGGAACTCGGCCACGGGAAGGTCGGCCAATTCCGCGGCCTTGCCAAGGGATAGGCGACCGGCCGCAAAGAGCGCTATTGCCAGCTCCAGTTTCGCCTCCGGTACCGTCATGCGAGCGGACTGCAGCACATCGCCCGGTATTTCGAGACTGAGGGTTGTGCTCATGAGCAACCCTAACCCGCCAGGGGCATCCCGGCAAGCTCCGGCGCGGTGGCCTATCCTCAGCCATGAAAGACACCAACACCAATGCCCACCCGAACACCAACCTCCTCGCCAAGCTGGCCTCGGTCAGCCGGGCGTTTGACCGCACCCGCACCGAGATGGCGCGGGACAAGCGGTTCGTCCACCCGGACGCCCTGATGGCCGGGGTCCGCAACGCCCTGGCGCGTCGCGGCGTGCTGGTGGTCGCCGAGATCGCGGACTGGAAGCCGGGGGATCCCGACCGCCACGGCCACACGCGCCGCATGGAGGTGCTGGTCAGGGTGGCCCTCATCGACTCGGCCACCGGCGAGCGGCTGGAGTTGACCTCGGCGTCCACCGGGACCTACTCGGTGGCCACCGCCGTCGCCCAGGCGATCGACGTCGCGGTGAAGAACTGCTTCGTGAACCTCTTCGGCCTCGTCGTTGACCCCGCCAAGGCGTTCGCGACGGCCCTGAACAACTGGGGCGGGTAGGACCCCCCGGTCGGGTCAAGGCGCCAGGATGGCGGTCGTTGGGCCCCAGCGGTTTGCGCCCGCAAGGTTCCCCTGATCCTCACCGTACCGTGTCTGCGCTGCCACCGGTCAGGCGGCGCCGTAGTCCGGCCCTGCCCTCCGCCTGCGGGGCGGCAGGCGGCATTCCGTTCACCGCCTGCGGGTCTCGGCCCGGAAGTCACGCCTGGTGCTGTGCTTGATGATCTGCGTTTCCGCGGGCGCGGGGGCATGGCATCGATGTTTCCGGAGACCGATATTGGTCCGGGGCAGGCGAATTGCCGGGGCGAGATGCTTTTCGAAAGGCGCCTCGTGGTTGTGGGCGCAGATCACCAGATCGGGGCGACGGCTGAGGACCATGTGGGAACTCAGAGGTAGTGTGCGCTTGACAGCCCGGTCGGGGGCGGGGCCGGGCCGACGATGGGCCGGCGCCGCTCACCGCCCCCCCAGCGCGAGGTAGAGGAGCCGGGCGATCTCGGCGGCATCGGCCCCCGTTATCGCGTAGCCGATCTCGGCGGCATCGCCGGCGCGCCTTGCGAGGCGGAATTCGCCCGTTGTGCCGGGGGAGTCGGTGGCTTGGAAGGACCACTCCCCGGCGACGAGGGTCGCGGCGGCGGCGGGTGAGGGTGGGGCGAGGAGGAACCCGGCGAGTTCCCGCGCCTGTTCCTGGGTCAGGGGCACGGGGCTCTCCTTCCACCAGAGGACGAGTCCCCGGCCCCGGGCCTCGACGGCGGCCTCCGCGCGATCGGAGAACACCATGCGGCCCGTGGCCCCGGCGGGGCCGGCGGCGCGGATGGTCCCCGGCAGTCCCCCGCGGGCGACGCGCGCTGCCAGGGATCCCGTCCAGCAGAGCAGTGCCACCAGCAGCATCGCCTCGATGGCCCGCGCCGCGGATTTGCGCGCGACCTTTCTCAACCGGGCGGGATGGCGCGGGGGGCTCATTTGCCTTGCCCCCGCACGGCCATCGCCGGCGGCAAGGGGCCAGCCAGGCCGGAGATGATCATGGCGTGGCGCGGCTCGTATCGGATGTCGGGCCGGAGGGCTGCCCTGGGCTCCCGGGCCAGTCGTTCCCATTCCAGCCAGTCGGTCGCCTCGGCCAATCCCGCCGCGCGCCGGGTGCGGTCCCCGGCCAGCGCGACGCGGCCGGAGGCGCCGGTGGCCCGGTCGGCCACGCGGATGACGTGGCGGGCGTCGCGCTCGCGGGCGGCGAAGAACCGCGCCGGGGGGCAGGCGGGATCCAGAAGGATGCACCTGCGCCCGGCGACGGGGCAGCGGCCCGCCACGAGCCACTCGAGGGTGGGGCCGATGTCGGTCTGCGCGCCAGGGCGGGGGTCGATGGTCCCGCGGGGCAACCAGTCAGCGACGAAGAAAAGCGGCACCCGCCATGGCGCCCATTCCCCGAAAAGCCGCCCTTCCTCGGGCCGGGGCGCGGTCATGGCGCGGTGGTCGGAGGTGACGATCAGCAGGCCACCGCCGCGAAAGAAGCCCCCCGCCTCCAATTGGCCGATGAACGCGGAGGCCTCGCGGTCGACGTAGCGCATCACCGAGGCCTCGTCGTGGGGCGGGCCGTCGGGGTTGCACAGGGGCAGATGGGACGAGGTCGTCTCCAGAACCAGCAGCAGCGGGCGGCGGGCGGAGTCCGCCGCCGGGCCGGGGTTGGCGATGAGCGACAGCGCGCGACGGTAGAGCGCCCGGTCCGGCGGGCCGAACATGGCCTGCGGCCAGGGGCGGCCGTCTTTGCCGTCCCTGTAGAATGGGTCTGAGCCATCCGAGAGCAGGTCGAAGCCGGCGGTATCCAGAAACTGGTGTTTGCAGGAGAAGCGGATCGGGCCGGTGGTGAGCCAGCAGGACAGGTAGTCGGCCGGGGCCAACAATCGCGGCAGCGCCCGTCCCGCGCCCATGAAGCCGGAGAAGCACTCCAGCCACCCCCGGCGGGGTCCGCTCGCCGGGGGGATGGGCTCCTCCCCCGCGATGAGCGAGACCATGCCGTCCTCGGTCGTCAGCCCGTTGGCGCAGAAGTGGGTGAACGCGAGGCCGCCGACCGCGAGGGCGTCGAGGCCCGGTGTCCAGTCGTTGGCCCCGCCGAAGAAGGCGGAGTGGTAGCAGGACCAGCTCTCGATGATGAGCAGGACGATGTCGGGGGTGCGGGGGGCGGGATTGGCCCGGGGCGCGATGAGCCGAGGGCGCGCCGAGGCGGCCGCCGATCTCAGCGCCGCCCGGCGGGCGGCGGAGTACGGGCTGGCGGCGGTGTCGGTCAGGGCGATCTCGATGGCGGGGGCCACGCGCGTGCGGCGGGGCCTGTCGAGGGCGAGGCTCCCTAGGCCGAGGGCGACGGCGAGGGCGGCGCCCGCCACGAGGGACGGTGAGGACCGCGGCGGGCGGCAGAGCACCAGGCCCGCCGCGCCGAGCAGCCCCGCGGCGGCGACGGAACCCGCGACGGCCAGCCGCGGCGCTCCGGTCGCCGCGCCCACCGACAGGAACCGGACCCAGTCCGCCGGGTCGCCGGCGAACGCGGCCGCATCGCGCAGGAAAAGCCGGACCCCGAAGAGGAGCCCGGCGGTCGCGTCGGCGGCGTACAGCGCCACGACCGCCGCGGCCGGCAGCCGGGCCGCGGCACCGGCCCACCGGCCCAGCCGGGAAGATGCGGCCACCGAGAGGGCCGCCACCCCCAGGACCCAGAGATTGGACAGCAGGGCGTCGGCGAAGGCCTCCGCCGCGGTGCCGCGCTCCAGCAGGCTCTCCGGCCCGCCCAGCAGCAGGCCCGGCGCGATCACTCCCAGGGCGACCACCGCCCCCGCGCCGCAATACGTCCACGCCCTCGCCCTTTCGGCGACCCCGGCCCTCATCGCTTCACCCCGTTCCCATTGTCGCCGCCGTTCCGCTCCAGGAACTCGCGTGCCCCGCCGGGGCCGCGCTCCCGCAGGGCCGCCTCCGCCCCCCGCAGGCCCAGCTCCAGCGCCCCGGCGAGCACCCGCCCCACCGCGACCCCGGTCCGGCGGGCGATGCGGCGCAGGGCGCGCAGCTGGTCTGGGGGAATGGGCAATTCCACGGGGTGTGACTGAGTGTAACTATAACAGTATCGAATGTCAACCTCCTCTCGCCGGGGTCCCGGCCGGGCCGGATCCGCTCCATGCGGCCCCGGCGCGGGAGATTAGGCCGCCGCCATCGGGGAGATTTTCCGGCTTGTTGGGGGTGGGGTGGGGCGGTACCCTGCCCGCATGGCCAAGGGCCGCAACCGTCAGCTCCGTCTTCCCGAGGATCTGGCCGGGCGCATCGAGGCGCTGGCCAAGTCCACAGGCTTGGCGCAATCCGATGTGCTGCGCATGGCCATCCGCGCCGGGCTCGGCAGGCTCGAGAGCGGCGAGTTCAACCCTTTTGGCGAGGCGGGGGACGCGCCCGGCTCGACCAAGGCCCGGCCGCGCAAGTCGGCGGCCTGAGCGGGCGAGGCGCCCGCCCCGCATTCGGCTCGCCGGGGAGCCGGTGCCCGATGCGGTTGATGTCCCGCGAATCGGGGGACGATCTCGGGATGTGACCGGAGCGAGTTACGCTCGCCGGGTTTTGGGCTAGGGGTCTGCGGGGCGGGCGGCCCCGGACCCGCGATTGACACCGCTGCCCGAGTCTCCCAGCATCGGGGCGAGCACGGGCGGGGTGGCCCTCGCCCGACGGAGGACCGGGGATCGCGCGAACGGAGAGGGAACTTGGCATGGGAAATTCGTTGATTCGTCTTGTCGCGGCAGCGTGGCTCGCGGCGACCGCGACCCAGGCGGGGGCGGAGGAGGTGAAGTTCACGGTGACCGGGACAGGGGGCGCGCCGATATCGGGCGCGGCGGTGGCTGTCTATGCCAGGGGCATGCGCTCGCGGGTCGCCCATGGCAAGACCGACGGGGCGGGGGTGCTGGCCGTCGACCTCAACCGCAAGCCCGAGTACGACTTGGCGGTCTACGCCGAGGGGTGCAAACTCCACCTCAAGCGGGACACCAGGCTGGCGGCGTCCGAGTCGATCAGGCTCGCGCCGCGGGCGCCGACCGACCGGCTGGCGGTGCTGGCCAAGAACGGCCCGGGCGCGGCGCTTTTCGGCGGGGGCGATCAAGACGTGAGAATGGCCGTCAGCTACACCGGGGAGTGGCAGTTCGACATCGAGGCGGGCAACACCGAAGTCCTGCTCGGAAAGAGGGACCCGGACGGGGCGGTGCTGCGGCGCGTCAACATCGGCCAGTCCTTCGTGGCCAAGAAAGGCACCCGGAAGGTGGAGTGCCGCCTGGCCTGCTTCATCCCCGACGTGGGCCTGATCCTGGAGTTTTGAGGGGCGAGGCGGTCACTTCTTCGGCCTGAGGCTGCGGATCATCGCGTCGCACTTCTGCACGAACCCGACGTTGCCCTCGGCCTCCGCCTGCTTCCGGAGATCCTCCCACGCGGCCAGAGCCCCACCCGCCGGTCTGGCTCGCGCCGGGACGGCGCCGGACCGGTACTTGTGGAAGGCCTTGTCCGTCGCGAAACTGTGCCGTCCCGCCGGTGCCCCCGGGCCGAGAGCCGGCCGGCGGGGCCGGTGGGGCCCCGCGAAGCTGATCGGGCTGCGCGCCATCCGGAGCAGGGCCAGGCAGCCGCTCAGCCCAAGGAGTCGATCGAAGCACTCGGTGAAATGCCGGGCCTTATCCGCCGGCACCACGGCCCGCTTGGCCCGATAGCAGAAGGCGAGCGAAAGGAACCTGTCCCTGGCGCTCTTGAGGTGGGACTGGAGCAGGAACCAGTCGCAGTCCACCTGGAGATCCTGGCTGTCCCAGGGCAGCACGGGGCCGTGGATGACGACCTCGTGGTCGAAGGCCAGGGGAAACTTGATCTGGAAGGGGTGCCGCCGCGCCGGCGTGGTCGGGGGGCAGGCCAAGAATTTGTTGAGCCAGCGGGCGCAGTAGCGGAACACCTTCACCCCGTTCTGCGCGTCCGTCTCCACTCCCGAGCACAGGAATCGGCCCTCCACCATCATGTGGTTATGGTCCCGGTCATCCTCCACCCGAAGCGGGGTCTTCGGGTCCCTTTCGGCCTCCCTGAAGAATCTCTGCAGGTCCCGCGCCTCATTTGCGGCAAACTGCTCCCGGCCCAGCCGGAGCAAGGTTGCCCGGAGCAGGTCGGCCTCCGAGCCGGTGGCCTCCAAACACAGGTCCACGTGGTGCTGCGGCGCGAGCGGGTCGATGTAGAAATCCTCCCGGAGGTGCCACCGCGAAATGGCCGCGGCCGCGTGGGGGATCCGCATGAGATCCCGCGTCTCCCCGGAGACGCAAAGTCCCAGCCCGTAGTCGGGCAGGCACTGGCCGAAGGCGTCGCCGCCGGCGCCCAGGGCGGTGGCGTCGGCGAAGAACCGGTTGCCGTCCAGGACGTAGGTGACGATGGCGTGGTCGAAGCAAGCGAGGCACGGCAGGAACTCGGTGAGCGTGTGGCGATGCTCGTTGCTGACGAGCACGGGGTGGGCATCGACCCCGAGAGACCTCAGCAGCACGCATAGGAGCAGGGACTTGTCCTTGCAGTCGCCGTAGCGGCGCGCGATGACCTCGCGGGGCGAGGATGGCAGGATGCCGCCGAGTCCGCCGGCCATGGCCATGTAGCGGATGTCGTCCTGGACGAATCTCAGGAGCCTGAGGACCCTCCGCGCCAGATCCTCTCCCGAGCCGCCGGGGTCCGCCTCGTCGGCGCCCACCGAGCCCCGGGCGACGGACATCCAATTTTCGTCGACCAGTCGGGCGACCTCCTCCCAATTTGAATAGGCGGACAGGTTGGCGAGCGGCAGGACGGGCTCCCACGGGGGGACGCCGTCCTCCGGTTGGAGCCTCTCGTGGCGCGACCCGGACCACGCGAAGACAAAATCCGTCCCTGTTTCCCGGGCCTCGTATTTGGCCGCGCCCTCGCCGATCGCCTTGAAATAGGGCAGCGGGCCTTTGGGGATGCGCACCGTGACATGCCATGCGGCGGTCCGGAGGGGCCTGTCCACGGCGAAGACCAGCTCAGTCTTTTCGCCGGGCAGGCGGCGCCGGGTCCATCGGGAGAAGGAGACCTCCATGGCGTCGCCGGCCCTCACGTCGTCGAGTATCAGGACCGCCGATACCCTCCCGTGGATGACCTGGGCCTCCAGCCCGTCCTCGCGCTGGCGAAACAGGAAACGGCGGGGGTCTAGGTAGCTGCGGGATACCCCCTGGCGCCACAGGAGCACGTCGTGGACGATCAGGCTTTCTTTCTCGGGATCGAAATCGATGACGACCTGGGAGAGGCTCTGGACGGCGTCCGCGGTGTTGAGCCGCTCGACGTTGCGGCTGAAGGTGGCCGACCGGTGCGGCGCGTGCACGGTCTCGGAGAGCAGGACCTCGACGTGGCTGTCGGGATCCCGGGGAAAATCCCAGGGGATGTCCCCCGGCGAGATCCAATCTGGAACCGGGCCGACGGAGAAGGAGTCGCGATAGTCGGCGAATTGGGGCGCCGGCGGTCCGGGCGCCCTGCAGACGTCGGGAATCCCATGTTCCATGTCGGGCACGGGAGTGATCATGGGCCTTGGATCGCGGTCCGGCAAGATTCGGGTGCGGCGTCGTCGGGATGCGGCTCGATCCGGTGGGTATCCATGGACCCAAATTCGTCCAGGATGGCGGGTCAGACGGCGGCCTTGCGCCGCATCGGGTCCGGGGACCTTTTGGCGGCGGGATCGACAACCTCAGCCGCTGGGCGGTCGGGCTCGCGGCAGCCGACGCCACCGGCGATGGCCGATTCTTCGCGGTTGCGCTCTCGCACGGTGCGGAGGTGCGCATCATCTACCGCTTCGGTGCCGACGCGGAAGATGCCGGTGTCATCGCGGGTGAGGGGTGGTCCGTCGACCTGATCAACTGGGATCACCCCGCGCCCGGGGGACTGGCCCGCGACCGCCTGGGCGACAAGGTGCGGCTCGCCTGACCGATGCCCCCCGGCCGCCTGTTCTTCCGCTGCACGGTGGCCATGCCGCGAGGAGGGCCGGTGCGGCGCGCGGCGAAGGTGGCATCCGGTCACCGGCGGGCGCGCCGCAGCCAGAAGATCAGCAGGCCGCAGGCGCATAGGGCGGCCAGGGGTGCGGCGGGTTCGGGGATGAGGGCGTTGGCGAAGGTGACCTGGAAGCGCCAGGACTCGCCGTCCCCGGCGCCGGCGCGCGACAGGCGCAGGAACCCGGTGAGGGTCCAGTCGTGGAGATCGAGGTTGCTGAAATCGTCGGCGACGATGTCCTGGTAGTTGAAGCCCAGTGCGTCGCCGGCGCCGTTGGTGAAGGGCGTCATCACCCCGGACATCAGCGAGCCGGCGGCGACCGCCAGGGTCGGGCTGCTGAAGGTCAGGTTGGAGTACACCGTGAAGAAATCCTCGGGGGCGCCGCTGGCGTTGGTGGCGCTGGAGCGGGCCTCGATCCGGATGGTGTTGTAGAAGACGTTGGTGAAACTGACCTGGTTGGTGCCCAGCACCTCGCGGGAGATGCTGGTGGTGGCGGGGGGCAGGGAGTTGCTGAACGTCCCCCACGCCAGGAGGTTTGAGATGGCCGAATTGACGTCCACCAGCGACCAATAGACGCCCTGACCGGCGACGTTGGCCAGGGTCATGGCGTATGTCCTGGAGGAGAGCTGGGCGACATTGCCGAGATTGAGCTGCATGTAGTTGGTCGGCTGGCCGGTGTCGGTGGTGTAGCCCAGGGACATGTCCCAGTTTGCCGCGGAGCTGCGGAACTTCGCGTGGGCCGGGCTGCTGAAGTTCGCGTCGAACGTGATGCCCTCGTTGGTCGCATTCTGGAAGATGGACACCATCGTGGCTTGGCCCAGGGCGGGGGCCGCCAGCAGGGCGAGTGCGGGGAAACATCTACGGAAAAAACGTGACATGGACGGAAGGTAGCGGCGGCGGCGGGAGGCGCCACCCGACGCGGGCAGAATTAACGCGGCGCTAATGATCACCGGGCGATATTTATGGCCGATGGCCTATGTCGCATGGGGAGGGATCAGCACCAGACCGGTTAGGTATTCCTCCAGGGCGCGCATGCCCTTGCCGGAGCGCAGGAGCCTTCGGGCGACGGCCTCGGGATCGGCGCCGATGCCCAGCTCGGCGTGCATGGCGTCGACCCGCTCGCGCAATTCGTCGGCGGTTGGGTGGGCGAGTTCGAGGATCGCGCCGAAGCGATAGATGAGTTCTTCGGGCAGAAGGTCCTGCCCCCCGATCGCGTCGCGGATAGAGACGTCCTGCCACTGCTCGTCGAAGAGGGCGTCGCCGGCGGCGCCGATCTTTTCGCGATAGAGGTGCTGGAACGTGGCGGCGCAGACGACCAGCATGTCGGTCTTGGCGCGCGCCTCTAGGGCGGCGTTCCATCCGTCGATGCCGTCGAGCCGCCCGTCGAGGAGGCAGAATAGCTCGTCATACACGCACCGGGTCCAATCGGAGGTGTTGGCGTGCCGGGTGCCGAGCTTTTCCAGCTCGTCGACGAAGACGACCATGGCGCCGGCGTCCTGGAAGCGCCTGGCGATCGCGGCCAGGGTAAAGGGCTGGTGGCGGGCGCCGTGGATGATCCAGGAGCCGGGGCTAGTGGAATAGAAGGATGCCCCCGTGACTCTCGCCAGCTCGCGGGGCAGCAGGCTCTTTCCCGTCCCGCTCGGGCCGATCAGCAGCGGGTGGCGGCGCAGGCGGGTCCCGGCGATGGTCTCCGGGCGCCCGCGGGATTCCCAGAGGCGGGTGAGGGAGGTGAACACAACGGCCTGACTCGTGGTGAGGCGGGGACCGATGATGGGCACTTCGTCCGGTGGTGGTTTGGGGGAGGATGGGGTCGCGGGGGCGTCCGAGAACTCGACGTGCATCCGGGCGCCGTCGCCGACGCGAAGGGCGCGCAACCAGGACAGCGGATCGCGGGGGTCGAGGGGCGGATGGGCGGATCGCCGGTGTGGGCCGAGGGCCGGGGGCTGCCGCAGAGAGAGAGGCTTCGTGCCCTCAATGCTGAGGCGGCGCCAGAGGAAGAGGACCTCGTCGAGGGACTCGCGCTCCTCGGTTGGGACATCTCCGAGGTCGATATCGATCTCCCGGATCGCGCCGGTGATCTTGGCCTTGGGGCCGGTCAGCGCCACCACGGCCTCGGCCAGGCGCCGCAGGGCGCTGAGGATGGGGCGGGTGTCATGGCTCCCGAGGCTGCGGAGCCACAGCGCCTCGGCGGCCTGGCAGAAGACCCCGCTTCGGGAATGGGCTCGGTCCAAGAGCGTCCCGATGCGGGGAGGCTCGTCCCCCGCGCGGCGCAGGGCGCGGGTGATTGACAGGCCCCAGGTGCGGAGGCCCTGAAGGATCCATCGTTCCCCGTCGGTGCTGCTGGCATACATCCATGCGGTGGTCATGGGCGAGGATAGGCCGGCGCGAATGGGTTCCTTGGCGCGGCCGTTGGGGGGAGGGGACGGCGGCCTATCCTCCGCCATGGAAACGAGGAATGAGCGACAGGATGGGGACCTGCGGGTCACGCGGGTGGAGCTGGAGATCGTGGATGGGGGGATCTGGTGCGGGCACCGCTGGCGCTATCGGCTGACGCGCGGCCACAGAGAGGAGGAGCACGATATGGAGCCCATGAGCCGGCCCCTGGGCCTGTTCGAGTGTGCGTTGCGCGGGGCACTCGACGCGGTGTCCCGGACCGGGGAAGGGGAGGTCGTGCGGATCGTGGCCCCGGAGCATCCGCTGGTCCTGGGCATGACCGGCTGGATCAAGAAGTGGAGGGTCAATGGCTGGCGGAACCGCAATGGCGATCCGGTCCGCCAGCGCGCGATGTGGGAAATGCTCTGGCACATGTGCGCCGAGCGGCATGTCGAGTGGGTCGCGTCGTCTACTGCGGCGTTCGATTAGTGAGGGGCGGATAGGTCGCGGCGGGCGTCGGCGGGCGGCTCTGTTGCCGAGATTGCCCCACCGCGCACGCCGAAGCGCCTGAGTCTGCATGCTGGAGTAGGAACTTGAGCATCCGAAACCCGAGTGTCTTCAAGACAGTTCGCACTCAATCCTCGAATGGATCTCGCGATTCCTCACGCTCTGCATCCCGCTCGTATCCTCGGGCAAATTCCCGCATGGCCGTAGCGAACCGAGTGAAGCCGGCGGCTTCCAAGGACTCGGCCTTCGCCCGATTCTTTGCCGCCAGTTCCCGCTCCTCCCTGCCCGACGTGAACCCATGCACTCCACGTTGATTGAACAGTTCGGTTGTGAATCCAGATCTCATCGCATCGGCATCTCGGGTATCGAGTGCTTCCGCAACCCGCCCATGAATCCAAAGGCCATTCGGATCCGGATGCGCGTGGGTAAGGACATGGCCGATCTGGCTCAAGGCGATTTCCAAGTGCCCCGTTTCTTCAGCGATTCGCCTTGCCTCGTTCAACCAGCGCGAAAAATCTTCAGGATCAAAATCTCCGGAGTCTTGGGTGCCGGGGCAGCGCCTCCATTCCATGAGAAGCCGGTATGCGTTACGTGCGACCTGTCGATGGTGTTCTGTCGGTTCCTGATTCTGATTATCTTCCTTGTCGGATCGGAACACGAGCCGAATGACCTCGCAGAAAAAGGACGGGTCGGTGGCGAGCTGACGTGCCAGTGTTTTCGGCGATCCCGACGAGAAACGACTCAGCCATGGGAGGAAGTTCCATTCGATCTGGAACAGCACATGTGGTTCCACGGCCGACGACGTTTGCAGTTTGCTTATCACTTCAATCGCAGCGTGTTGGTCGAGACGTTTCGCGGCTCCCTCAGAAGCCAAAGCGCCCAGGAGGGCAGCTATTGCAAGATCCGGTCTAAACAGTTCTTCGTTGTCGATCGTGCGGGACACGCAGAGAACCGCTTCGGCGGGACGCCCGTGCTGAACAAGCTTTTTGATCGCGACCGTTAGGTTGCCGACATTCCCGTAGGGATTCACGAGTGCGTTCCGCCAATACAGGGCTTCACCCTGATCTCCCAGATGCGCTTCGACGCGTTCCCAGATCTCCTCGATAAACGGCAGCAGGACCATGAAGGCCCCTTTGATTTCGGCGCTCCATCCGCGTCGAAGAGCCTCATCAACCCAAGGAAACTGAAGCTTCCAGAACCTCGCCCAAATATAGCCAGCCATGAAGCGTTTCGGCACGTCCTCATCAGCCGCCAGCAGAGAGGGCAACACCTCAGACTCGATGCAGGCAGACGCAGTCCTGCCCAGGGCGCATCCGACCTGGAAGGGCTCCGAAACACGGCCCGCAAATGCCAAGAGTTTAGCGGTGCCGCCACAGTCCACGATCGCCTGGATGGCCTTGTCACGAGCTAGATCGAGCCGAGCTTTCTGGGCGTCATAGTTGCCCTTTTCCTCGTACAGGTCGAAGTCGCGACCGCTGAACAGTTCGCGGTACAAGTTCTCTGGAGCCGTTGGCGCAAGTGCGTGCGCCGCTTCCTCGATCTCCGCCAGCTCGGTTGCTGGCATGGCCCAATCTGTATCAGAGAACTTTCTGTGTTCGCGGACGAGCTCCACCAAGGCTTCCCAGATGGGAAGACGCTCCTCCTCTGGCAGGCGGGAGACCGACTCGGACCTGATGTGGGCAAGGACCCTGCTGCGTATCGTCGGGGTAAGATCGGGAAGCCGGTCGATCAGTTCACCGAGGTGAGCAAGCGAACCCTTTGCAAAGTTCGCCGCCATCTCAGCGTAGACCTCGACTTGCCGCCAATACTCGCCGACTGTCACCGATTCCGTCCAGTCGGGCGGAATGTAGTTGCGCCAGGTCGGGCGGCGACAGCCAGAGGTGAATCCCTGATTGTGTGGGAGCAGGGCGAGCAGGAGCTTCCATGCCACCGGTGGGTGGTTCTTGAGCAGGACTCCGACAGCCACCTTCCGCTTCTCCATTGGTGCGCAGGTTTGGGCATGCCATGGCAACAGTATGTCTACGAGCGTGCTGGATGGCCGATTTGACCATGTGCCACCAGGATCGATGGCCGCCAGCTCACCAAGGATCGCGATCACGCGCACCAAAAAATCAGGATGCCATGCCAGGGTTTCAAGAGCCCACAAAAGCCCACTGACATAGCTCCAACCGGTGAGACCGTCACTGCCTTCCTCCGAAAAGACCTGGCGAAACGGCGTGCTCGAAAGGTCCTTTAACGAGTCCTCCACTGCCTCCAGGAACTCGTTGGGAGCGGCTTCGGCCAGAAGAGGCAGGTGGGAATCGAGGCTTGCCCAGCGATCCCACGCAGCTCCCTCGAGCAGATCCCGGACCGCGAGGACGGCGACCGATTCGGCTTTTCCATGAGTGCATGACGAAAGAGCATCGGGCCGACTCCCTAATAGGGCCAAGCTCTCCGCAAAGCCTTCGCGAAGCCGCCCAGAGTGCGCCAATTGTTTCTTGTGCAAGGACGCCGCAAAGCGTTCCTCCTTGGGTAGGTCGAACTTGGGATCGCGTTCGGCGAGGACCAACACGGCGGTCTCCCTAAAGCGGTCGAGGTCGTGATCGTTCAGCCTCGGCCCGAGGGAGCCCCAAGCTTCGCCGCGCGGGACGATGCCCCACTTCTCGTCACGCTGGATCAGGGGAGTGTCCGAGCGGAGGGCGTCTGCCCGAAGCATCTCGATCCACTCCCCATGGGGTTTTCCCGCGATGCTCTCCAGAGCGGCCAAGTCGGCAGCATTCAGGCCATGCCACTTCCCCGCAAGACCGGCTTGCGCAAGTAGGCGCGCATTCTCCCAAGTTGCATAAGGTGGCACGGCGCCGAGACCCAGGAAGTGTCTGCGAAGGGCGGCCAATCGACCGCCGCCGATTGCCGCAAGTTCTTTCGAGCGGGGTCGTGGGAAACCGGCTTCGCTGAGGACCATTTCGATCTGAGAGCGAGATGGGCTTCGCAGTCTCCCGATGTCAGGGCTAACGCCGGCCCACGCAGCGAATAGGGGAACGATGACGGCATGGCCCTTCCGCAGTGCAATGGTTTGGAGATCGGCATGGTCGGAATCCAAGCCCAAGGCAGGATCGGCCACGAGAACATGAGGGGACCGCGCGTGGGTGACGGCACGCCAAGCTTCCGGCTCGCTCACGAAGAGGCAACGATTGCAGAACCCGCGCTGAATTTCTGGATCCAGGCTAGCGAGATAGCCCGCCACGAAATCGAAAACGTCTTGCCTCCCCTCACTGAAGAGGAGAAGTCTGCCCGACCGACCCTCAAACAGGGCTTGTACGGCAGTACAGGCTGACTCGCGTCCGACGATAAAGAGTTTTGGTGGAAGTGGGGGGTCAGCGCCTCCCGCTTGTTCCGCGATCAACTCCCAGTGCTCAGCTGGCGTCGAAAGTGCCGCGAGGCTCGATGCCAGACGGACTCTTTTCGCCATCCACCGCCCAATCGCTGGGAACTCTCGTATCCAGTCAGCAAGTTTGACGCCGTCGATCACGCGAATCAGTTTCCACCCGGTGTTCTTGCGCTCTTCGATCCATTTGATTTGATCAGGTGCCTTCCATCCCCTGGGACCAAACGATCGGGGAGTGACAAAGATGAAGGAATGCTCGGCTCGCGCAGTGTCGGTAAGCTGTGCAGTTCGTTTCCTGAAGTCCTTGGTGGCCTTGGCTTTCGGATCAGCCCCTGTTCCTATCTCCCAGTAGGACTTTCCAGTTGGTACAAATTCGAGGAAGCCCTCTTCGGCGTCAACTGACCCATCCCATCCGGGTTGGTTCACCGCGTCCCCGTATGGAATGCGGCAAAGAGTGAGCTTTCGCACAGACTGTTTCACAAGCCAGTAAACCAACTCGGGTACTACCACCTCGCTCTCTCGGGTGGGGGCATAACGATCAAGGTCACCGGCGTGAACGATGTGAGCGTGGTCCATCGAGATGGGATTATTGCGTGGCATCGCGGTGATCGTCGAGCCCGCGCTGGTCGTGCGGAGGGCATCGGAATCGACGCGGTAGATTTCTTGGAGAAGGCTTCTCTTGTGCGCTGGCACTGAGGTTGCGGTCTGGACAACAAAGGGATGCGCTCGGCGTCTTGCTGGAGGATGCCGTCCCCAAGCGGTTCACCGCAGACTGAGGGGTAGAGGGTCGCCGCTGCCTCATGGCGGATGGGCCGGATCGCTTTCTTCGGCGAGTTTCTTGGCCAGGACGCGGTCCAGCAGGGCCATGCGGACCACGGCCGCGTGCTCGGCCACGATCGCAATGTCGATCCCCAGCCATTGCCGCTCGTACTCCGGGTTCACGAAATCGGGCGGGGTGGGCAGGTGATGCAGGTGCAGGAACAGGAATCGGAACGCGGTGTGGTCGGCGGCGCTCTGGGACTGTGTCTCGCCGCCCCACTTGAACAGCCATCGCTGGAGGGCGAAGAAGGCGGCGAGGTTCTCCTCGCCGGTGAGATGCAGCCGCAGGCTCTGGGTCACCGGCACCGTCCAGGGCGAGAAGTCATTGGCGCCGCGGCCCTGCGTCGCCTCCAGCCATCGGTACCCGCCGAAGCGCAGGGCGCAGGTGATCATCGTGCGCACGATCTCGTCGTTCAGAGTGAAACGGGAGCGGCGCATCGCGGTTACCCCTGGTTTCTCGTGACGCGGTCCGGTGTCGGGGGAAGGTCTCCGCGGACAGCGGGCTTCGCGCAGACCTCGGGTACACCGAGCAATTCAATTTGGGTGGGGTCGATCACGAAATGGGCTGTCCGACCGTCGCCCGCCAGTTCGAATTCGTTAACGTAACGGACACCGTCAACGCCATACTTCCTGAATAGCTTAACCAACTCCTCCTGCTCTTCGTTGGAAACCTCCTTAGGCAGTCTCAGTGCACGCAAAGACCAAGGGGGCTGACCGAGCAAAGGAACAAAGTCGGCGTCCGCAGGAAACTTGCGACTCTCAACGCAGAAGCAGTGAAACACGTAGGCGATGAACGGAGCCGATGTCCAGACTAGGTCGTCAAGTTCGATCAGATTTTCAAACGGGAGGTTTGCCCGATATATCCATCCTCCGACGCCAGCTTTCACCTCGGCCTGTTTCTGATCCCCAAAATGGAATCCAAAACTCTTCAGGTGGCAGCGTGTGAACTTGGGGAAGTACGCACGGGATCCGTGGAATACGTCTTTAACCGGACATTTTCCTAAACTCCTCATGTGGCGGTGCCGCTCTGAATCATGAGTCGCAGCCGCGCGAGGGCGGCGTCGGCCTCGAGGCCCTTCTGATCGATGAAGTCGAGGAGTTCGGCGGGGGAGCGCTTGTCCTGGTCGTCGGCGCGGTTGGGGTTCACGGCCTTGAGGTCGTAGGCGGCGTCCTCGATGGACTCGGCCTTGGCGAGGGACTCGCGGGCGTCGCGCTCCTCGGATCTGCGTTGTGTCTCCAGCGCATCGAGGGTGGCTGCGTCGGGGGATTTGGCCCTGCGGCGGTCGCGGAGTTCGGTTTCGAGCTTCTTGGCCAGCGCCGCGTGCTCCGCGGCCTTTTCGCGATGGGGTTTGGCGTCGTCGAGCGCCTTCTGGAGGCGGGCGGCGAAATCGACCGTCCAACTTCGGGGGCCATCGGCGCGCTTGGGCAGGAGTTTGAAGAAATCCTCGAAGTGGGTCTGGGTGAGGGGGCTCTTCTTGCCGACCTTCACGTCGGAGAGGTCGTGGTACCAGATATTCTCGGTCGGGCGGCCCTTGTCGAAGAAGACGAGGTTGGTCTTCACGCCCGCGCCGGCGGCGGAGAACACCCCGCCGGGCAGGCTGACGATGCAATGGACGTCGCACTCCTCGAGGAGCTTTCGCTTCGTCTGGACGAAGGCGGTCTCGTTCGTGCGGAACAGGACGCCCTCGTCGAGGACGATGCCGCATCGGCCCTTGCCGGCGAGGCTCTTGAGGACGTGCTGGAGGAAGAGGACCTGGGTGGCGCCGGTCTTGTACTCGAACGGCGTCTGGGCCTCCTTGCCCTCCTTGCCTCCGAAGGGCGGATTCATCAGGACGCAGTCGAAGAACTGCGGGGCGCCCTTGAACAGGTCGGCGTAGGCGGGGACCCCGGAGAGGGTATTGCCGTGCCAGATGTGGGGCTCGTCCACGCCATGGAGGATCAGGTTGGCCAGGGCGATGGGGTAGATCGTGTCGTCCTTCTCGCGGGCGTAGAACGTGCGGCGCTTCAGCGTCTCGAGCCGGGGGCCGGTGAGCTTTCCGGCGCGGTTGGCCTTGTCGCGCATGTACTCGTAGGCCTGGGCGAGGAAGCCCCCGGTGCCGCATCCGGGGTCATAGACTGTCTCATCGATCCGGGGGTCGACCACGCGGACCATGACGCGGATGATCTCGCGCGGGGTGAAGAACTGGCCGCCGTCATTGCCCTTCTCGCCCATTTTGAGCAGCAGGCCCTCGTAGACCTGGGAGAGGGTGAAGACGTGGGTGGTGTCCACGGCCTCGCTGCTGATCTCGTGGACCTTGTCGAGGACGTCCAGGAAGTTCTTCTCGGAGTCGATGCGGCTGCGCTCGACCCCGGACATCACCTCGCTGATGACCTTCTGCCTCGGGGTGGCGCCCGGCTGTCTCTCCAGGCCCTTGAGATGGGGCAGGAGCTTTTCGTGCACGAAGTCCCAGACACTTGCCCTCGTGTCCTGGCGGAGGGCGCAGTCGGGGGCCGCCCAGTCGCGCCAGCGGTAGGGCTTCTTGACCGACGGGACGAACGATAGGCCGAGGGCCCCGGCCTCGGAAGCCTCGTGCGTCTCCCGCTCGTCGAGGATCCGCAGGAATAGGATCCATGTCAGCTCGGGCACGTACTTCATCGCCCCCGCGCAATTCGAGCGGCGCATCACGTCGCAGATCGATTTGATGGCGGCGTTCAGCGACTGCTGCGTCGCGTGGCGTCGGCCATTTGCCTTGGGTTTCTGGGCTTTCTTCTCGTTCTTCATGAGACAACCATGAGGGTTAACAGATCGGACAACCGGCTCGGGCCTACACACGGCCGGAGAATGCCTCCCGCAACAGGGCCGCCGGGAGGCGGTCGAGGGCGGCAAGGCGGTCGGTCAGTTTGGCTTTGGTGAGTCGGATTTCGGCGAACTGACGATCTGCCGCCTGTTGGTGGGCCCAATCGGGCAGGGCAACGCTCGCCGGGGCCAGTCGTTTGAACATGAGACGCTCCCTCACGGCGCCGCGGACCATCGAGCGGATGAACTCGGCCCCAAACGGAGATCGAAACCAGTGATAAAACCACCGGGCGGTCAGGAGGCCCTCCACGGGCGTCATGACGACGTAGTCAGGACTCGTGATACCGGGCGCGTCGCCATCGTCGAGCATGGCGATCGAGCCAAGCAAAATGCGCATCGGGTTGTAGAAGATGGTCCCCGGTCGCACGGGCTTGTATCGCCCAGGGTTCTTCCCGACGGGCTCCTTGGCCGGAGCCAATCCCTCTCGGGTAGCGCCGAGGACCGGATACTCTTGCCATGCGTCGCCGATGCCCTCCGTGACTTCGCGGAGGCACTCGTCAAAGCGCACCAGGGAAGGATTGCCTGAGCGAAGGGACTCGCGCAAGACGGCGTGAACGAGAGCGTCGAGCCCATGGATCTGTGCCTGCACCGCGGCACGAGCCTTCGCCACCTCGTCGAGTTGCGCGCGGAGGCGGGAGGCTATTGCCTCTTGAGTATGGATGGTGGGCAGCGGAATCCACTCCGTCCGGAGGACTTCGCCATTCAGATTTGGTTGGCTGCCACCACGGCCGTCGGTCTGCTGGCGCAGTCGCGAGTAGCTGAATCGGAACCAGAACTGCAAAAATTCAGGGATGAAACGTGGATTCGGCAGTATGGCGAAACAGGCTTGGTTGGTGGTAGCTTCGCACTTTAGGAGTGCCGTTCGTCCACGAGTTTGGCCTTGGCCGTACATCGCGATTAACAGGGTGTCCTTTGGGAGAATGCGCAAGCTCGTGTCTCTTACAGCTGCATCGGTGATATGCTCTTCGGTGTCGAAGATTTCAGCGTCGAGCAACTCGCCTGTCTTTGCCCATGGAATGCTCCCGCCGTAATAGTCGGCCCGACTGCGCGATGGCGTTGCTCCGCTACCGGTTTCGGCGAGATCGGCGAGCCGAATTCGCTGCCATGTCTTCGAGCGAGACGTTAGTGCGGTGGTCATCATGGCGAGCGGCGGCAGCTATGGCTCATCACGCGGCGAACAGCGTCTCCTTAGTCTTCCTCAGTAGGTGGGCGGGTTCACCGCCCTTGGCGAGGGAGTCGATGGCCTTGGGCTCGTCGATGGTTTTCCAGAGCTGCGGGGTTTCGAGTGCGTTGGTGCCAGCCTGCTCGAACTGTTTGACGATCTTGCGGATGACCTTGGCGGTGGGCTGTGGGAGTCGGATGAGCCATGGGGGTCCAGAGTCGCCGAACTGGGCGGCGCGCTGGGCGCGGGTGAGGGGGCGGATGCCGTAGGCGACGGCGGCGAGGACATCGAACTCGTCGTAGTCCTCCATGTGGGAGGCCTCGCGGAGGGTGGCGGGCAGGAGGTTGAGCTGTTCGAGTTTTTCGAGCAGTTCGTGGCGGCGTTCGGGGTCGAGCCAGCGCTGGCGGAATTCGGCGACGGTGGGGACCGTCGCGGTGAGTTCCTCGATGAGGCGCTGCCGGTATTCCTGTGGGGTGACGCGGGTGAGGCGACCGTCTTTCGTCACGACTTTGAAGCGTCCGCTGTCCTGGATATCGAGTTTTAGGCCGGTCGCTTTCAGGGGCGATGGCGGGTCCGGGGTGGGGCGCGGTCCATCGGGGTCGGGCTCCGGCGGGGGCGGGGAGATGAAGTCCTTGCCGAAGAGGGCGGTGGCGCCGGTGTAGTCGAAGATCCGGAAGATCAGCTTGTCGGAATCGGTGGGGAGGCGCGTGCCGCGGCCGACCATCTGGTGGAAGAGGATCGGGGACTGGATGTACCGGAAGAAGACGATGTTGCGGGCATTGGGCACGTCGACGCCGGTGGTCAGGAGTTCCTTGGTGGTGGCGATGAAGTGGGCGCGGGCCCGGCCGCGGAAGTCGGGGATGAGGGACTGGCCATCGGAGGAGGCCATGCATTTGAAGGCGTAGGCCGGGGCGCGCTTGCGGCGGTGTTTCTTGCACCAGGCGGCGTAGAGCGCGTTGAGGCGGTTGGCGACCAGGTCGGCGTGGTGGTCGCTGGCGCAGAAGACGATGGTCTTCTGGTGGGGGTCGCCGTCGCCGGTGGCCAGGAGGCGCCCGAAGAGGTGGCGGGACATGGCCTCGACCCGGTCGGGCAGGACGAGGCGTAGTTCGAGCGAGGGCGGCTGGGTTTCCTGGGGTGCGTCGTGAAGGGGGACGCGCTTGCCGGTGAGGGCGTTGGTGAGCCGCTTGTACTTGAGGTCCTCGCGCTTGACCCCGCGGACGCGCTCGGGCTGCTCGTGGCCGTCGTGGAACAGGTCGTAGGTCTCGAGGTCGGCGGGGGCGAGGTAGCCATCGGCGACGCCCTGCTGGTAGGTGTACTCGTAGGCGGGCTCGCCGAAGTAGCGGAGATTGTCGGCCAGGAGGCGGCGGTCGGCCTCGATCTGCTTGCGGGTGGCGTCGTCCTTGGACTTGGGCAGGCGGATCTGGCGCGGGGTGGCGGTCAGGCCGATCTGGATGGCGCCGGCGTGCTGCGCGAGGATCGCGAACCACTTGCCCCAGGCGGAGCGGTGGCATTCGTCGATGACGATGGCGTCGAAGAAACCGGGCGGGTAGTGCTTGGTGAAGAAGGTGGGGGCCTTGCCCCCCTGGTCCTGGTCGAGGGTCTGGTAGGTGGCGATGAGGACCCGGGCGTTCTTCTGGGGATGGCGGGCGTCGACCTCGGCGGCGTCGTTGCCGAAGGCGGCCTGGAAATCGCCGAGGCCATTGTCGCGGAGTTCGGTGCGATCGCAGAGGAACAGGGCCTTGCCGAGGATGCCTGCGTCGAACATCCGGCGCAGCAGGGCGGCGGCGATGCGGGTCTTGCCCGAACCGGTGCCGAGGGCGAGGAGGACACGGGGGGCCTTCTTGCGCGAGCGTTGGGCGATGATTTGCTCGATCGCGGCGCGGACGGCGGCGTCCTGGTAATAGCGGAGGTGGTCGCGGCCCTGCTTGTACGGGGTCAGGAGCAGGCGCATCTCCGGGGCGGACGCGGTCAGGCGGCGGGTCTTGAGATAGCGTGCCACGAGATCCTCGGGGCGCGGGAAGGCCGATAGCGGCTTGGGGTCGCTGGTGGCGCCGGAGTCCTCGTCGTGCTCCACGAAGAGGTGGCCGTTGGAGGAAAACACGAATGGCACATGGTGCAGCTTGCCGACGCGGTAGGCCTTGGCCTGCTGGAGCCCGTGCTCGGGTGGCAGGCCCTCGCGCTTGGCCTCGATGATCGCCAGCGGCAGCGGCTCGGCACCCGGTTCGAGGGGCCGACGGAGGACATAATCGGTGCGGCCCCGAGCGCGGCGCTGTCCCTTGCCGTACACGATGTCGACGGGCGCGGGCGTCTCCTCGATGCGGACGTCCGAGCGCGGCCAGCCCCGCGCCTCAAGCGCGGGATCGATCAGCTCGTATCGGGTCTGCGCCTCGTTGCGGGTCATGGGTTGGTGGCACCCGGAGGGTAGGCGAGCCGACGGGCGCCGTCCATGCGGCAGTTTGGTTTAGACTGCCTGTCGGGTGGACAGGGGCGGCCATTACCCTGCGGCGCGTTCGAAGTCTTCGATGGCGAAAGTGAGGAGGCGTCGGGCGGTGGCGCCGAGCTCTTCGGCCGTTACCGGATGCAAGTGGAGCAAGCCGCGGTTGGCGATTTCAGCGGTCTGCTGGAGGTCTTTCGGGCTGTCGAGCAATGCGCGGATGCCATCGCCAGCAGGCGCGGCGAGCGGTTGCCACCGGTGAGGAAAGCAGGTTTGTACAGCGTGGCCCCAGCTTTTGGACCAGGACTCGACCGCGGCGTCGGGGCTCAGGCGGGCGATGGCGAGGACGCGTCCGAGGTCCTTGTTGCTGCGCTTTTCTGCGGTGCCCTCGATGATGTCCGGCTTGACGGATGGGTGTTCCAGCAGGTTGGCTAGGGCCATCATTTCGGGCCGGGCGCAGCGGATGCCGAATTCGGTCTCTTGCGCATCAAACGTGGCGATGCCGGTGAATGGGAAGCTGGGCAGGGCGTAATGGTCGCCGGAGGACAGCGGGAGGCGGGTCCATTCCCGGCTCGTTTGGTTCTCGGAACCTGGCTCGGTGAGCAATTCGATGAACCAGTCGCTGGTGCCGGGCGGGTGGAGGCGGACGGCGGGAAGTTCGACGGTGGGCGTCTGGCTGTTGCCGGGCTCGCCGAATCTATCATGTTCGCGCGGCTTCCAGCCGGCGGCGATGAGCTGCTCCGCGATGGCGCGTCCCTTGTCGACGGCGGCGATGTGGGGCGAAAGGACGCAATCGATATCCTTGGTGCGGACGCCGATCGAGTCATTGTCCCGGAAGAGCCAATAGGCGGCCGCGAGGCTGCCGATGATGATGATATTGGGGTGGACGTCGGCGGGCACGGCGGCGGCGACCTGTTCCAAGACCCTCGTTGGCGAGACTTCCCTGGTCATGGCTACCTGGGGCCATTGCGTTGGAGGGCATCGAGGAATTGCGATGCTTGCATGTCGAGCCGCGCTTCGTGGAGATCCAGCAGGCACTCGATCGGGTCGGCCCACGCGAGACCGCCGTCACGGGGCGCGAACAGCGCGTCCGCGTGGCGCACGGCGTGGAGAATGAGGTGCGCGGGCTGGAGGGGGTCGGATACAGGCACCAGGGCCGGGTCCACCTTTTCCACGAAGTCCGCGTTCATGCGATGACCGGGGCAATGGACCGAGAGGTCAAGGCGGGGAGTGCCCACGAGATCAAGGTCGGGAAAGTAGTGCTTGGCGCCGAGGACCCCGCCGATGGCGACGCCGGAGAGGTCCAGTTTCGTCAGGCGCCGGAGGTGGGATTCCGGCGAGCGGGGCTGGCCGGATTGGTCGGCAAAGCGGATGGTGGAGCGGGAGCGGTCCGAGGTGGCGATCATTCGGGCGAACTCTTCTTTGGGAAACCAGCGCAGGCGTACGCGGCGATTGGAGTTGCGCTCGATCAAGCCGCCGAGCCCGCGCAGGACGTTGGCCACGGAACGGTAGGAGAGACCGGCCGTCTGGCAGAGGCAATCGGTGGTCATCGGACCGCCGTCGGTGAGCCAATGATGGAGCAGGATCTTGAGGACGACGAAGGATGCATCCGGTCGGTAGACCCGGGGTTGCGCGCTCCGGCGAGCATCCGCGACAACCTGCGCCAGGATGCGTTGGGTTTCAGGGTCGGGGTCGCGGGGAATGCCGGGGAATCGATCACCATCGATGACGCAAACCGTGATTCGCTCCGCGATCTCGGGTCGAAGCACGGAACTCGCTGCGCGCCACTCCTCTTGCAGGCGCTGCCGGGTCACCCGAATGTCGGGCAATACAAGGATGCCCTCCGAGCCTGGGCGCGCAGCCATGTAATAGGCCAACTGCATCAACGCCATGCGGACCGTTCGCAGGGCGGCCACACCACATTTCACCTCGATCAGGCGGTGGCCCATCTCCGCGTCGACCTCGATTCGACGCCTGCGGTGCGATTCATCAGTGGTCACGGTCGCCTTCCACAAATGAACTTGCGACTTCTAAATTAAAGTTGCAAGTCAATATTGTACATGCAAGTCAATATCAGGCGCGGCAGTCCCTTGCCGTACACGATGTCGACGGGCGCGGGCGTCTCCTCGATGCGGATGTCCGAGCGCAGCCAGCACGTGCCTCAAGCGCGGGGTCGATCAGCTCATACCGGGTCTGCGCCTCGTTGCGCGTCATGGGGTGGTGGCACCCGGAGGGTAGGCGAACCGGATGGCGTCGTCCATGCGGCAGTTTGATGAGGAGGGCGGTCGTCGGCCGGGCTGCGGGTTCTCTGGAGGACCGGCCGCAGGGTGAGATCCTAGGAGCGGTTGACGCCGGGCAAAGAAACCCGTGGAAACCCGGCGCGCTGTGCCTATAGTTAAGGCGTGAATTGGCAGGACCACATTGTCGCGGACCCGGGCGTGTTGGTGGGCAAGCCGGTCATCCGCGGGACGAGGCTGGCGGTCGAGTTCGTACTCGGCCTGATCGCCGAGGGGTGGCCGGAGGCTGAGATCCTCCGCAATTACCGTCTCACCGCCGACCAGGTGAGGGCCTGCGTGGCCTACGCCCAGGAGCGGCTGAGCGAGGAGCGGGTCTACGCCCCCGCCGCCTGAGCCGTGCGTCTCTGCGCCAACGAGAACATTCCCGAGGACTGCGTCCGGCGCTTGCGCGGGGAGGGTCATGACGTGCTGTGGGTGCGCGAGGGGGCACCCGGTAGCCCCGACTCGGACGTGCTGGACCGTTCCCGTGCCGAGGGACGGCTGCTGATCACGTTCGACAAGGATTTCGGCGAACTGGTATTCCGGCATGGTGCCGCAGCATCGGTCGGCATCGTGCTGTTCCGCATCCCGCAACCCTCCGCGGCGGCCGTGGCGGAACGGGTCTGCGCGACCCTCGGATCCCGGTCGGACTGGGAGGGGCACTACAGCGTGGTGACGGAGCGGGCCATCCGCATGAGGCCCCTGCCATAACGCGGGTGTAGCAGAACTCCTGGCGGGATTGGCATCGGGCCAATGCCCTCACCCGGGCACATCGACGTGCGGGGCGAGCATGTCGCGGAGCAGGTCGATCAGGTCGGGGTCCATGTATTCGAATTCGTCCGGGATACCGAGGCAGATGGCCCGCCTGCCGGACATGGCCTCCGGGAATTTCTGCCGGAACTGGGCGAGGTGGCGCTTCTCCATGCAGAAGATGATGTCGGCCCAACCGATGTGGCCCTCGGTGACGACGACCCGGGCTCCGGGGCTGGTGCCGGCCGAACGGGCGCGGTAACGTGCCCAGCCCCCGAACAATCTTCCGGCGGTCGGGCTGCGGAGCCGATTTTGGCTGCAAACGGGAGCAGCTTGGTGGGGTGGGCTGGGGACGGCATCGGGGTGGGGTGGGGGTTTGGCCGCGGGTGGAACTGTGCCGGAATGCTGAGCTTCGGCACAGGAAATTGGCATTCAGATATCGGGAACGTCGGATCGTGTCGGGGCTGGTGAAATTGAGGGTGCCGATTTTTGAGGTCGGCGGGTAGCCGATTTTGGGGTGTGGTGCTGGAATTGTATACAGGGCAATGGGATGCGGGGTGCAGGAGCGTTCCGGGTTCCGGAAATTTCTGAGTGCTACGTCTGGCAGCACCGCTTGCTGACAAGGTGTGGGCGGCGGCGAATGGCGCGCTCGCTGGCCGGATGAACGGGCGTCGTAGCGGGCAGCCTGGGGCGGGTTACGGCGGTTGTGGACAATCGGCTTGAGTGCCTGTGACTCGAAGGCACCATGGCGTGATGCTGGTTTTGGGGCAGCTACGCATGGGCTGTGATGCCCGCCGTACGCCGCTTGTCGGCGCCTTGGGCACGGTATTCTGGATGGCGTTTGGCTGCCATCCGATGGCGGCTCCGTGGCCGATCCAGATCAGTCCCGAGCGCGTAGGTTCCGTGGGCGAGACACCCGAGGCCCATGATGTGGCGGTTCTAGGAGGGGTGGCGGTACTCGCGCAAGACCGTGGTGGGTTTGATGTGTTGGATGTGAGCGTCACGGACAACCCGCGGTTGATGGGCCGGTGGAGGGGCAGCCGGCAGGTCGCGGGTGTCGATCTGGTCGGTTCCCTTGCTTACGCGGCATGCGGGGACGAAGGGTTCTTTGTGGTGGATATCTCAGATCCTGACAACCCGAGGACGCTGGGGTCCTGCGGCACGCTCGGGTGGGCCAACGATGTCGTCGTGGCGGGAGGGATGGCGTATGTCGCCGAGGGGAACGGGGGTCTGCAGGTGATAGACGTCTCGGAACCTGTCTCGCCCCGATGGCGGGGGAGGGTCGGGACATCGGGTTGGGCAGAGCACCTGGTCGTCGTGGGGGACCTAGCCTACGTCGCGACGAGGGGCGGGCTCGACATCGTGGACATCTCGGATGCCGATGGTCCGGTCATCAGCGGCACGCTCGGGGGACTCTGGTTCCGCGATGTGGCCGTGGATGGTCAGCACGCCTTTGTCGTGGCCAACGATGATGAGACGGGCATCCGTCTGGTGGTCATCGACGTGGCCGATCCCGAGAACCCGGTGATGGCGTCGTCGCTAACGATGGAGGACCCGTGGTCGCCCCGGCGGATACTCGTGCGCAATGGGTGCGCGTATGTTGCGGAATACTACAACGGCCTGCACGTCTTCGATGTGTCGGACCCGGCCAATCCGGCGCTCTCGGGCCCGGCCATCCCTTCTGGTTCGGGAACGGGGCTCGCGGTTTCCGGTTCGGGGCTTTACATTGCGGCGGACAGGGGCGTGACGGTCTGGAGCCTGGCTGCGCCCACGGCGCCAACCCAGGTCGGTGCCTACGGTTCCCAGGCCGGCATCTATGCCGTGGGGAGCGCGGCGCGATTGCCGCTGATCTGCATCGCCGCGTACCGCCGCGGGCTCGTTCTGCTCGATGCGTCCGACCGGAGGGCACCCCGCGAGATCGGTTCCTGCGCACTGTCCGCGCCTGCGCTGGGCGTGGCGATGGAGGGCGATATCGCGGTGCTGGCTTGCGGCGAGGCGGGGGCGGCCATCGTCGATATCGCCGACCCGACGCGGCCCGATCTCTTGGCGGTGGGCGCGGCCCCTGACGGTTCATCCGCCGACGCCGTGGCGATCCATGGCGGGTTTGCGTTCGTGGGCTGCAGCGCCGCCTACGGACAGGGGGGGCTTCAGGTCCTCGACATCTCGAATCCGGAGAGTCCCGCCACCGTCTCATTCCTGCCCACCGGGGGTGAAGTCCGGGCGGTGATTGTGTCCGGCTCGCTCGCCTACGTCGGTGACTCCTCGACAGGCCTCCACGTCGTCGATGTCGCAGACCCTGCCGTGCCCCGGCGCGTTGGAGCATACGGGGGGACGCACCTGGGCCGCCCCAGCGTCTGGTCGCTGGAGATCGCCGGCGATATCCTGTTTCTTGGCGAGATGCAGGATGGCTTTGAGGTTCTCGACGTCTCGGATCCCGCCCAGCCGAGGCGGCTGGGGGGTTCGGGCACGTTTGAGGACTGCTACGCGCTTACAGCGGTGGGCGAGCGGTTGCTCGTGGCCGACGACGATGCCGGGGTGACGGTCTTCGACGTGTCGGATCCTTCGGCCCCGCGCGCCATCGGGCGCTATCCGGATCTCCGTGGAGCCCGGGGGAAGATCGTCGTCGAGGGCGACATCGGGTTTGTCCCGTACTCCGATGAGGGCGTGCAGGTGCTGGATTTCGCCCGAATCGCCCCGGCACAGATCGTGGGGTGGTTGGGGATCGACGGACACCCCAACCGGGTGGCATTCGACGGCAACCGCGGTTGGGTGGGAGAAGGTGACGATCTGCGCTCGCTGGATCTGTCGGTCGCGGCGGAACCGCGGCTGACCGGGAGGGTCGAGGGCACCGCGTCCGTGGGCTCGATGGCGGTGCGGGACCACTGGATCTTCATCGCAAACGGGGAGGAGGGGTTTCGCGTCGCCGACATCTCCGACCCGACGCAGCCACGGACGGTGGCGTTCATGCCGCTGCCCGACTGGGCCAACGGGCTGCGCCTCGATGGGGGGATCGTGCCTTCGTGTCCGCCGGCTGGGCCGGCGTCGCGATCGTGGACATCAGTGATCCGACATTGCCCCGGTCGGCCGGGGAGTTGGACACGGCAGGGTTCGCCCATGACTTGACCCTTGCAGGCGGGAACCTGATGCTGGTAGCTGACATGAGCGGGGGTTTGGCGGTGGTCGACCTCTCCGGGCCGAGCTCGCCTCGGGTGATAGGTGCTTGCCCGCTGAACGGGGATGGCAGGGACGTGGCGGTCGCGGGAGACTATGCCTTTGTGGCCTGCGCCTACGAGGGGCTCATGGTGGTTGAAATCACGGATCCTCACCACCCTCGACCTGTGGCAAGGCTTCAGGTCGCAAACTCCCCGCGGTCCATCGCCATAGTGGGCTCGGTGGCCTACCTGTCGGACGAGATCTACGGGTTGGTTGCCGTGGACATCTCCGATCCCCTGCGGCCCGTCGGTCTTGGGGGCAACGCGCTGCACTCGGCCTGGAAGGTATCATCGGATGGAAGTCGCATCTACCTGTCGGGGTACTACGACGACCTCTCGGTGTTGGAGCCGTATGATGACTGGTTCCGATGGAGGGTCGAGCACCTCGGCGATGCCCCGGGCGGGCCTTTCGGGCCAGAGGCGCGGGAGGGCGACGACCCCGACGGCGATCGGCTGCCGAACCTGATGGAGTTCGCGTTGTTCATGGACCCGCTGGCGCGAGACGGCGCGATGGTGACGGCCGGGGAATTGGTGACGGCGGACTCCGGAGAAGCCGTGTTGCGATTCTCGGTGCGGAGAAATGGGATCAATGACGGCGTGGATTACCTGGTGGAGGTGTCCGAGGATCTGATGGCCTGGAGGTTTGACCCGGCGCTGCTGACCACCGTGAGAGACGACGGAGCCGCCTTGGTCGTTGATGTGGCACTGGGTCCCGATGGCCCGACAGCCCGCTTCGCCCGGCTTCGAGTGTTGCGCCGATAGACCGCGCTCGCCTGCGGCGCAAACGCGGAGGCGGCACCCTTTCGAAGGGGATCTGGGCGGAGTGGGTCGCACCAAGACGGGAATCCGTCTGGCTGGGATCTGAAGGGGGCGAAATTCAGGGTGCCAATTTTTGGGGTTGGGGAGGTGAGATCGGAAGGTCTGATCGTGTATTGCCCTATAGTGCAAGGGAATGCGTCGGGGTTGAATCTGCCGGGTTCCGGGAATTCTCGGGAGGAGCGACGTGGGTGGAGCGCGTTGCCGACCCTCGACAGCGGTATCGATTGGGTGGCCCGTGATCAGGCCAAGGGGTTGTCTGTGGTGGGCAACAACGGCACCTGTGGCATGGAAGGCTAGGTGTTGGGGGAGGCTGTGTCACCGGAACATCGATCCGGGGGGCGAAGGTGGGCCGCGAGGGTGCGGGGTTTACGAGCCATCAAGCGCGCCTCTAGCCGTGGCGGAAGGGAGCGCTTGGGAAGGGTGATCGGGTCGGTACCGGCGGGCCAGTGGGCGGTATTGAGCCCGGTCTGGGAATCGGATGGGCGCAGATCCGCGAGGACGGTATAGGGCTCCAGCGGCTCGGGCGGTGTCGGTGTCAGGATGACCTGGCGCCATCGAGTGGGGGTGTTGGGAGGATCGAAAACTCCGTTGCTGGACGCGGCAACGTACACGGAACCGGGGCGCTTGGAGCGGCGCTCCGCACCCTCCCGCCGACGGGAAGGCGAGCAGGATGGCGGGGCCAAGAGAATCGCCGTCGTGGATGCATTGCCGAGTTTTGCGGGAAGGCAACGGCTTCCGCAGGCGACCGCCCACGCAACGATATCGGGGATGCGACGGGAGTTGCCGACGAGCAAGACGGGACGAATTCGGGCCTCTTGGAGCGCGAGGGCAGCCCAGAGGCCATGTGCGCGTGGCGAATCGCCGAGGATCAGGTTGCGAGGTCGGAAGGCGGCCTGCGTCACGCGCAATTCGACGTTGCCGATGTATCCCAGGCACAGGTCGGTAGTCCGGCGATAGGGTGGCTCAAGGGCATTCGATCCTGGTTTAGGGTGGTGGTTTGGGCGAGGTTTTGGGGTGGGTTCGTCGCTTCCATGCTTTTGCATGGGCAAGAATAGGCGGGGTGGATTCTCGGCCTTTGCGGGGGCAATGCGGGGGCTTCCGCTCGGCCGCACGCCCCGCGTGATGTGGCGTAACAGGCTGGCAGGGGGTGTGTTGCAGGGGTCCGAAGCGGCGCTGGGGATAGTCCGACCGATCAGGCGGGCAGTGTGCCACTACGATGGGATGGCTGCCGGACCATCCAGCCAGCGATGGTGGCATTTGGCGATTCCCGCTGATTCCTTGAGCATGGTCTTGATGGACAGGACGAGCGCCAGGCTACGGCAATAGGTCTCGGAGAACTCGACATGATGGGAGTGGCCGAGGATTCTCCGGCAGACCTCGACGGCGTCATCGGTTTCCGAGCCGACCAGACGTTGGACCTTGTCCAACATGGGCTCCTGGAACCAGATGCAGTCCTTTAGGGGCTGCAGGGCGGGGGCTGAGTCCAGCAGTTCCCTTCGGAAGGCGCACAGCACCCGGACGGGCCAATAGGTTGCGAACATGCGCCTCGGGTTGTGGTAGGCGCGCTCGATACTCGTCAGGCGTGCGGCGCGAACCATCCGGCTGAACTCCTCGTAGGCGAGGTCGGCGTCTTGGGTGGGAAGCGGCGCTCCCGAGGCGATCTCGATGAGGGTACGGTCGGTATCGGGCTCGGAAAGGAGGCCTATCGTGGCGATGGTGTGGGTCAGCTCGGAATCGGGCATCAGGAGGTGGAGGGGCAGGCGCATCCCGTTCTCGGAAGCGCTCTTGCTACTCGGAATGGTAAGGTCGACGAGGGCCTCGCCCGTCACCGGGTCGGTCCCGATGCGGAAATCGGAAGGCCGAGCTCCGACCAGGCAGCTCAGTCGGCGACCGCAGTAGAGGAGGAGGGAAACAAGGAGGCGAAAGGCGGCATCGGGCGGATCGGCGATTGGGTGCGGCGGTGGCGTCAGGAGGCCCACGCTGGCGAAAAGCGAGTTGGGATGCACGAGGGCGAATTCGGCCTTGTGGCGGTCCCGGCGAATCCGCACGGCGGGATCGGCCGTGGGTGAGGCGAGTTGGGCGATGCACTCATACAGCTTGAGGCATTGCGGGGCGGATTCCGGGCTGGCGACGCGCTCCGGCTGGCCGCTTTTCGGCGGGGCAGGGAGCCCGAAAGTTTCAAACTTGGGGAGCCTGAGGACCGGCAACATGCGTTCTTTGAGGCGCTTGGAAGCTTGATCGACGGCAGCGATTGCATCGACGCCGCATTCGGCGGCGAACTCGCGAAGCAGCAGATAGAGCGCGGTCAGGTCGGGGCCGGAGTAGCGGTTTTCGGGCGGGTCGTCGCCCGCCAGGAGTGCGCGGAGGAGTCTGGCGGCCTTGGGCAGGGATCGGGCTTGGCGTTCCGCCGTGGTGAGTTCGATCTGGGCGAACCTGTCACCGCGGAGGCGTTGGCCGTAAAGAACCACAAGCGCCCTGAGGGTGGCCCGCTCGATGGTGTCGCGGGCTCTCTTCAAGCCGCCGATCAGGATGGTTTCTGCATCACGCCCGTCTCGGGTGCGTCGGCAAGAGCGGAGATCCCCTGCGATCTTGGCCACCAGCTCGGTCGGGCGGCGGCGTTCGCCGCGACGGGATGGTGGCGATTCAAGTTGGCGTTGGGAGAGGTCGATTTTCGAGGGAATGACCTCGCCCAGATGCCCGCAGAGGTAGGCCGTCTCCAGCGGGGACGCCGTGGCCGGGCACCAGGCCTCGAACGCGATCCCGATATCTGCTACGGTGATGTGAGAGAATGGCGCGCCGAGGTCGGCTCGGAGGCGGGCGAGGCCCCTCTTCGTCTTGAGGCGCGCGAAGGCCTTGATGGCCGCGGTGGAGCAGTTTCCTGTGAGGGCGTTCGGGACGAGGATCCTGCAGTTCGGCCATTTCAAATTGAGGCGAAGCCACGGTTCCTTGGTCAGTGCCGCCGAAGGGGTTGCAACGATCGCGGCGAAGGCCCTTCGGGAGAGGGGCAAAGCGAGAAGGGCCTTCAGGCATCTGGCCGGCGATTGCGCGCGAAACGCGCGCCTCAAAAGGATGCTGCGGAGAGCCGCGCCCAGTCTCTGTCCGGGGGGCTCGGATTGGCAGCCATCATCGGTTCGCTTCAGGGAGACCTCGATGGTGTCCACGGGTCACTCCAGGCCGAGCCGGGTGGCGATGTGCGCCGCCATGCGCTCGCGAGCGTGGATGCCTAGGGGGTCCTCGGCCCGATGTCTCGTCAGGGGATGGAACGCGGAGAGGTGATGGTGGTGATGGGCCCGGATCTCGGGCTCCGAGAATAGGCCGGACTCGCGGAGCACCGTGTTGGTCCAGTGGCGCCACGCCCTGGGATTCAGGCCCACGAGTTCGCGGAGGACGTCGTCGAGGGCAAAGCCCTGGACGATGAGATCCGGCGTCGGCGGGTCGATGCGGAGGCCACCGTCTGCCGTGGCAGAAGGGATGCCATAGAGCGGGAGGTGGGCCTGATCGCCGAGCCAGAGGCGTTGCCCGACCAGTTCCAGGGCGGTTGCCCAGCGCGATCTGAGGGGGATCATCCATTTCAGGCAGGGCCGCGGGAGGAAGATCGGGCATTTCTGGCCCTTCTGTTCGAGGAGGGCCCAATGCGGCGGGGCAAGCAGGATCGCGCGGGGCAGGGGTTCGTGGAAGGGGCGGTTCCGGACGCCGGTATATATGAGGGTGAGCCAATGCATGGCCGCACCGAGCGTCAGGAGTTGGGCGAAGGCGGTGTCCGGGTCTGCGGCGGGAGCTTGGCCGCTCAGCGTCCGGATTCTCGATGCGATCATGTGGGCCGCAGCGTCCGTGGGGACCAGGGCCGAGCCGGGGGTAGGACCGGCGGCTTCCCACCAGCGGGGCCAATCCGGGAACATTCTGGCACAGAATCGTGCCGCCTGGGCGTTGATATCGGGTGAGATCTGACAATAGGATCGGGCGGCATGGCACTGGGTTAGGGTGGCGCGGTGGCCTGCGTAGACCAGGATCCAAGGATAGCCCCACCATGAGGGGCCTTGGTAGGTCAGGGCCTGCGCGAATTTGGCGAGGGTGGCCGATGGCATTCGAGCGCGAAACCAGGCTTCGATGTCCGCGCGGAATGCTTCTCGGCGTCTGGGCGTCGTCAGCCTGGGCATAATGAGTTCGCCGATCTTGGCGGGAACGGCTCGCCGCATCTCTTGGACGGATGGCCGATAGAGGTCCCGCGAGATCGACGGGGGTCCTTGGTGCATTGCGGCCAGGCCGACCCGATAACTGCGGATGCCGTCTGTCTCGTTGGTCCATTTGGCCGATCCGAGGGTCTCGAAACCCACCAGGCCGTGGGCCATGGCGGCGACCGCCGCGGCGGACGGATGGCTTTCTGCCTCTTGCACAGCGACTTGAATCGCGAAGAGCGTCTCGGCTTGGGACAAGGCGCGTGGGAGGGGGCAGGCCGTCACCAGAAACGAGGCCTGCTTCCGAAGGGATGCCGCTGCGGCCCGCCCCGGGTAGAGGCTGTCGATCTCCACGCCCTGCTCGTCCGGCAGCCATTCCTGCGGCGACTCGGTGTCCTCTGGGTCGGGCTGGGCGATGGTGCGTGCCGTTCCCCGCATGGCATTGCGGAATGGACGGGTCGGAGCGCCCCGTTGGCGAAGCGCCCCGAGCACGGTCCATGGATTTCGCCGCCGCCGCTGGAAGTCTCGCCAGAGATCGGGGAAGCGGATCTGGTTGCCCGCGTGGTTCCTGAGATTGTCTTCGACGTAAACTCTGGCGGCATCGAGCAGATCACGCTTTGGCGTGGCAGTGACCCCCTGGGCGTCGAGGAGCTTGCGGTACAGCCGGAGGCGCTCGAGGTGGGTCTGGGTTATCCTCCTTGAGCCGTCTTTGAAGCCGTTTGCGGCGCAGTAACCCGTTGATAGTTTGACAACTTCGAGGATCAGGTCGGGGTTGTCTTGGCGCCGTCGTTCGGCGAGCCACCCCAAAAGCTCGGCGCCGTCCGCCGGGACGGTGCGGAAGTCCAGACGGGGCGCATGGCAAAGCGAGGCGAGCAAGAATGCGTTCGGCCAAGAGTGGAAGTGAGGGAGGTTGAGGAAGTTGGAACGTGGGTGTGCCTCGGTCGACGATGGAAAGGCGATGGGAATAAGCTGTGGATAGATAGTGCAAATCCCCAGGGCGACCCTCGGCGCACCGGCGGTGGGCCGAGGGAATTCCTTGCTGATTGCCAGCTTCTGGTATCCGAGATCGATGGCCGTGGCAATAGGGTCTGGTCCGATGGTCGGCATGGCGGCTATTTCCTCCGTTTCTTGATCGGCCTGAACGCCTCCGCCAGGGCCTCGATCGCTTCGGGGCCGTAGTTGATCCAGAGAAACCGGATGAAGTGAGCGGGCGTGAAGGGGACACCGAGGTCGAGGAACAGGATAGCCAGGGCCCTGGCGATCTCTTGGGCGATGTCTTGGTCCAACAGGACCTTCTCGCGGAGTATCCTTTCGGCAATTTCGGCGATCCGGTCCGCCGGGTGCTCTTTGGGTGCGACCTTCGGTTTTGTGGACTGGGTGCGCTCGCGGCGCGGCGTGGGTGCCTTTGGCGCGGGTGGCTGGGGAACTTCACCGGGTTCGGGCTCGTCTTCCTCGCCGCGGTGGGCCGCTTCCTGTTCGCCGTCATCCTGGGGGGTGAAGGTGCAGGAATCGGTGAAGGACTCGTTCGTTGGAGCGGGCGCCGATGGGCTGGGCGGGACCGACACGGTCGGATCGGTCTTGGCGGTGGGCGTCTTCGGTTCCGGATCGGTCCCCGCAGGGGCGTTCTTTGCGGCCTTTTCTTCCACATGGCGACGGGGTTTTCCGTCGGGCGTTTTCGCGGAGCGATCGCTGTCGGACTCGGTGGATTCGCTGCGGATCTCGTGATCGGGCGGGCTGGCGGGTTTTGATACGCGGGCTGACGAATCCGAGCCATCGGCCTGGGTTCGGGCCTGTTCGGTCGACGGCGATGGGGGCGCGTCGGAGTGGTTGTCGAGGTGGGCTTGCGTCTGGCCCTCGGTGGGCGATGGCTTGTTCTTCTTCTTCATGCTTTTGGTCTCCTTGGTTTCTCCTTCTCGTCGAATGGATTGCGAGTCGAAGGTGGGATCAGGTACGGACCGGAGGGCGGAGCGGTGCCGGGGGATCGTTGGGTCGCGGCGCGAGTTTTGGCGCGCGCAGTTCGCGCAAGGGCTGTGGATTTGCCGTGCTGCGGCGCTGGGGTTCACGCTCATCGGTGGCTTCGGCGTGGTGTTTGTTGGGTGAGGCGCGGTGGTTCATTTGGGTTTTCTCGGTGTGATCGGGTTACCGGGATGCTGAGTGCGGTATTCTCCTTTTGAATTGCCGTGACATCACAAACTCACGGATATTCTGGAGGCCGAATCGGGGGCGGCGGTCGAAGTCTGCGGCCTTCAGGACACAGTCGGGATCGGCGGCCCAATATTGGACTTGGCGGGTTGTCGCCGGTCACTCAAAACCAGCCAGGACCGGTCACATCAAAACCAGCCACTTG
>CAZYWZ010000064.1:0-37252 GCA_964651705.1 uncultured Verrucomicrobiales bacterium | reverse complement strand
ACGAACTGCATCAGCCCCGCCCCCGCGCGCCGGGGGCGGGGCTGACCTGAAACTTGGAAGCACGGATATCGGGATGCCGCTGGAATTCTTTTGGTTGGGAATGGGTTACGCCGACGGCCCGCAAGGCAGACACTCTCCCGCCGGAGGCGGGCAGGTCGTCTGCCCCCTCTGGTCCACATGCCCCTCCGATTGATCCAAAGCTTCCATTCGCAACTGGTTCGTGGCGAAGTAATGGGATGGTGATTGGCGGCAACGAGGGCAGCCGGGCGACCCCAGCGGGCATCCTGACGGCGCTTTTTTCGAGGATACCGGAACCGTGGAGGGGTTACGTTGGCCTTTCGGTCATGGGCATTTCGGCGGGCGGGGTGGCCGTGGCCTTCCAGGTGGCGGTGAACGCGCTCTTCGATGGGACGATCGGGGGCTTTTCGGCAATGCCGATGGGTGGTTTCGCGGCGATCAGTTTCGGATTTGTCGTGGGCGCGAGTCTCCTGTCGGGATTCCTTCTGCGGAAGCTATGCCCGGAGGCGACGGGCAGCGGCGTCCCGCAGGTGAAGGTGGCCTTTTGGAAGGAGACGGGTTGGATCCCATGGCGCACGGTATGGGTGAAATTCCTCGCCGGGGCGACATCGATCGGCTGCGGCGTGAGCCTGGGCCGGGAGGGTCCCAGCGTGCGGCTGGCCGGGGGCCTCGCATCAAACATCGCGGGGCTGCTGGGTCACCCGAAGCAGCGTCGCCGGACGGCGTGCGCGTCGGGTGCGGCGGCGGGCCTGGCCGCCGCCTTCAACACCCCGCTGGCCGCGATCATGTTTGTGATCGAGGAGATCCTGGGCGGATTGAATAACCGGTATCTGGGCGGCGTCATTCTGGCATCGGTGCTGGGCGCACTGGTAGTCCACGCGATCGTCGGAGAACAACCGGCATTTGGGATCGCCCTCGCCCACGCGCCGTCATCGGGGGCGTACCTCGCCATCCTTTTCGTGGCACCGATCTCCGGCTTATTCGGCGCCATCTTCCAACGTCTGGCGCTCGGGCTTCGGAAGAGGGCCTCGGCCTCCCACGTCGGCCAAAGATGGTGGTTTCCGGGAGTGGGGGGAGCCGCCAGTTGGCTGCTGGCGTTCGGGGCCTTCGCGCTCACCGGTCACACGGGGGTCTTCGGCCTTGGCTACCGCGACCTCACCGAGGCACTGGCGGGAAACCTCGCCCTGGGCACCGCGATCCTCCTGCTGGTGGCCAAGCTGCTCGCCACCGCGACGGCCTACGGCACCGGGGGATGCGGGGGCATCTTTGCCCCCTCCCTGTTCTTTGGTGGCATGTGCGGCTGCGCCATGGCGGCGCTCGCGGACAAGTTCATTCCCCTCACGGGCGATGACCACACCGTCCTCGCCGCCGTCGGAATGTGCGCCTGCCTCAGCGCCGTCGTCCGCGCCCCCATCACCGCCATCCTCATGCTCTTCGAGATGACGCAGCAGTTCTTCATCGTTCCCATCCTGATGCTCGCCGCCCTCCTGAGCGAGCCGATCGGTCGGCTCATCGCCCGCCATAACTTTTACGAGACCGTCCTCCTCCAAGACGGCCACGATCTCTCCCACGTGAAACCGCCCCCGGACCTCCGCGAGTGGCAGGACACCCCCGTCTCCGCCATCGCCAACTTTAACCCGGTCCTCCTCCGATCCCTCGATCCCGATCACCTCCGCCACATCATTGCCACGGCCCCCTACCACCAGTTCCCCCTGTTCCGAAACGATCACCTTGAGGGCATCGTCTCCCGCGCCGCGGTCGAGGCCGCTCTTGCCAGCGGCACCACCCCACGCATCCAGCGGCTCGCCACGATCTCACCCGAGGCCACGTTGCGCGAGGCCGAACTCGCCCTGATCGAGTCCCCCAGCCAGCTCTTGGTCATCACCCGCCCGGATGCCAAGGACAACATCCTCGGCGTCCTCACCCTCCATGACATCCTCCGCCGGCAAATCCACTTCGCCGGACGCGGGTGAGTGCCAGGAACTTTCGCGTCACTCGGCCGTGACCTCGGTATACCCCAGTTCTTTGAGCTTTTCCCCAGGCACGAAAACCATCGAGACCGAATTCATGCAGTAGCGCAGGCCGCTCGGCGGGGGACCATCCGGAAAGACGTGCCCGAGGTGGCCATCGCACCGGGCGCAAACCACCTCGGTCCTCACCATCCCATGGCTCGTATCCCGGCGCTCCTCAACGGCCCCCTTTACGACCGGTTCCGTGAAGCTGGGCCATCCCGTCCCCGAATCGAACTTCGTCCCCGACCGGAATAGCGGCGCCCCACATCCGGCACACACGAAAATCCCCTTCGCGTGAAAATCCCAGTACGTCCCGCAAAAGGCCGGCTCGGTCCCCGCCCGGCGGAGCACCCGATACGCCTCTGGGGCCAACCTGACCTTCCATTGCTCTTCGGTCAGCGTGACCTTGCCCTCGTACTTCCGGTAGATCGGCTCCACCTTGCCGCCGCCTTCCACAGCGCCTCCCTTCTTGGCGTCGCCCTCCGCCCCGCGGCAAGACATCGCCGCCACGGAGCCCAGCACCATCACGCCACACCTCATGATTCTCGCTCTTAAAGCCACGCGTTTTTCTAACATCTATCCGAACTTCCACAAGTCTCCGACCTGAAACTTCAAACCGCGGATAACGGATGCCGCAAATAGTTCGCCATAATTTTGGCATTTGCGAATTCGGGGGCAACCACCGAGAGCCCGCCCGCCCGCGCGGCGGCCTGGAGGCCCCCGCATTTTGGACTGCGGCGTGGCAGCGCCGCTTTGGATTGCCCCAAACGGCCCGGTGTGTTCCCGCCGCCAGACTCTCCAACAGGGCCCGACGCGCTCATCCAAAGCGGCGCTGCCACGCCGCAGTCCACATGGGCCCTCCGATTGATCCGCGCACCAGCCTGCGCGTCAGAGCGTCCTCCGTGCGCTCGAGCCGATCCGAACTTTGAAGTTTCAGGTCAGTCTTTCCCGCAGCGTCCGTTCGTCGCGACGTAGGCCTCGGTATCCAATCCGGGGATGCGGACCTTGCGCATCCCGGGCTCGAGTTCGTCCTCCGGTATCATGACGACCTTCTTGTTCTCCGCATCGTAGAAGGGGACAAGCCGCACGCACCGCTCGGCGGGCCGCCTCTGAAAACTCGCGGAACGACCCACGATGCGCCTCAGGGTCCGGCGGACCCACAACACCACTAGGACGACGGCGCCGACAAGTATCAGGAACCGGATCATGCCTCACCCCCATCCCGGGACCCGCCGGCCCCGGTTCCCACGGCCGCCCCCGGCAACGCCGCGAGTTCTGCCAGCACCGGATCCAGTCTCTCGGAGACGATCGCCCCCAGTTCTTCGCCGCTCACGATCACGACTTCGCGATCCGGCAAGAAATATTCGACCGACAACACCGGCACCTCATCGGGTCGCGCGCCCTTCAGGATACGCCACTCGATCGCCAGATCCAGAAGGTCCTCCTTGGGATCCGACGCCTTCTCACCCCGACAATCGCACAGATCCAGCCCACGACCCGCCACCCTCCGGACGCACGCCAGCGGACCTTCCACATCGACGGTGGCGGCGCCCACCCCCAACGAAACCGCGTCGAAGGTGACCTCGTGCCTCGGAAAAACCCTTCTCCAGTCCAGCCTGGGGCCCTGGCCCACCCGCCAGCCCACCGCCTCCGCACACCACCGGCGCCACGCCTCGGCCAGATGGGCCGCAGCCGCCAGCCGATTGGCGCCAACGAGCTCGTCCAAGACCTGCCCGGCCCAAGACCGATGCATCTCGCCCCAGAGCGCCGGCCATGTCGTCGTGGGCATCGCGCGCGGCGCGGCCGGATCCAGCAACCGCTCCTGCAGGGCCGCTATCCCATCGCGGAAGAGGGCGCCGACGGGCCTGCCACCCGAAGAGACCCCCGCGGACCGCACAGGCGGGCGCCGACCGGCCACCAGTTCGGATCGCCAGCGCGGGTCCGCGCAGCAGCGCTTCAATTCCGCCAGACTCAATCGTAGGTTCGCCATCGCAATACCACCACCCCTTCGCCGCGAACGATCTCGATCCCCGGATCGTGGCGGCACGCATCAAGGATCGCATCGTCCCCCCAGGGCCGGGAGAGCCGGGCCGCGAGGTGATCCACGCCGATGAAAAGCGCGCTCTGGACGACGGCATGCACCTCGTCCATCAGCGCCTCCTCCGGCTCCCGGGCGAAGATGTCCGACGCATCCCCAACCATCGTCGCGCCAGGGGCCTCCGTCAGGCGACGCCAGAACGACTCCAGGCGGACGCGGATAAATTGCATGACCTCGACGCCCCCGGCCGAGATATCCCCCTGGATCGCATTCGCGTAGAGCTCGTGCGCCGCATGCAGGTGGGCCAATTGCAGATCTGTCAGCCGAAACACGTGCAGGTGCGCCTTCTTCGCCGCCTCGATCTCCGGCGCGATCTTCCAGTCGCCCGGCACCCGCGGGTGCCGCCGCACGCGCAAAAACACCGACTTGGCCGCAATGCCTGCACCCCTCGCCTCGTCGGCCAGCGCCCCCGACTCCCGCGCGATCCCCTCCCAGCGCCGCCAGTTCGTGCCATTCTCGAATCCAAAGACCACCCTCCTGCCTGGCAAGTCCCACTGGACGGAGAAATATCCCTTCGGGTGCCGGTTGGCCGATATCGTCACGCCCCGCCAGCCCCGCGCCACCTCCTGCACCAGCCATTGCAGGATGTCCGGCTCGTACTGCAGCCGCTTCGGTTTGCGCGCCACTTCCGCCGCCAGCCGCCCGAAGAGATCCGATAGGCCCTCCGCCGCCGCCGCTTGTCCAGGCCGCCCCGACAGCGCCTCCCAGCGCGCCCGACATAGCTGCAGGAAGTGCCGCGCCCCGTGCCGCTGCTTTTCGGAAAAGACGCCCCCCAGCCACTCCGCCGAGAGGAAGCGCTTCCCCGCCGCCTCGTCCACGCCCGCCTCGGCCAGGCGCCGTCCCGCCAACTCGCGCGCCTGTTCGATGTCCATCCCCTCCAGCTCGACCGGCGGGATCGCAAAACGATCGCGGTACGCCAGCTGGAGCCGGGGAAGGATCAGGCGCGTCCACGGGTCCAGATTCGCGGTCACGACGGTCATCTGGTTCGTGCCGTTCTGGACCATCTCGGCGACCACCGTGCCGAAGACCGCCGCCAGCTCCGCGTCGTCGCCATATAGCTCGGTCTGATCGAAACAGAACACGAACGGCCGATGGAATCCCGCCAGGGCGCACAGGTCGACCAGCCTGCCCTTGCACGCCTCGTTGATGTCCGCGACGGAATCTCCCGGCTTCGGCAGGTCCGAGGGCCGGATGCCCAGCTCCCCGATCTCTCCCGGGTCCAGGGCCTCTCCTTTCATCCAGTCCACGCACATCGTTCGCCGCTGGAAATCCTCTCGGGAGTAAATGTAGTGAAAGAATGCCCGCAGCCACGACCCCGACAGCGCCCTCAGCTCTAGCCCGCCTCGCCGCAACTCGCTCTCCATGAAGGGCAGCAGATTCCCGAACTCCTGCCGCAGCCAACCCGACCACACCTCGTCCTGCCCACCCAGGACCCGGATGGGATCGGACAACACGTGCCTGGCAGCGCCCTCGCGGTCGGCCCCCTCGACGAGACCGGCCCGTATCGCGCGGGCCACCAGATCGCCCATGACATGGCACGCGAGCGCGTCCAGCGGCGTCGGCCCGGAGGGACCGCCCTCGGGATAATCCAGCTCTTGGACCGTGCGCAATAGGATCGAGCGCCAGCAGGTCGCCGGATTCTGAAAAGGCCGCACGTACACGAGGGTGGCCTCGCCGCCCAGCCGGAAAAGCAGCCGCCCGATGAGATGGCTCTTCCCGAAACCGGGTTCCACCGACGTCACCAGCACCGCATGTGGCAACCGCGATCCCATCCGGGGCCGGGGTGCCGACAGCAGCGGTTTGACCCGCGCCACGAGCGCGTCCAGCGCCGCGTCGTTCAACCCCTTCACCGGGCGCTCGACGCGCCGCGGCTCGAAGACGATGTTGTCCTCGAACGGATTCTTCGCCACCGGCGCTGATTCTCCTTCCGCCATGTCGGTCAAATCACCAGCCTCACCCTCAGGTGCGGCTCGCCCGCCGCAACGACCGCCGCCCCGCGGGCCGCCTCATCGGCCAGCGACCAATCGCCGCGACCGAGGTGCGCCCTGCCGCAACGGCTCTGCTCCAACAACCACGCCGCCAAATCGCCCTGCGGCAGCCCCGCCTCCCGGCGAAGCTCCGCGATCACAACATCGCCGAAACCCTCCCGCTCCACAAGCCGCCGATACGCCTCGATGATGCGAAGCCGGTTCTCCTGGTCCGCCGACTTCTCCGGCTCGGGGGCCACGGGCCTCGTGGCCGCGGGGACTCCCGCCACGCTCCCCACGTGCGTGTACAGCGTCCCCTCCCCGCTCCTCAGGGGCACCAGGCGCCCCGACTTCACCAGCGCGCGGAGCGCCGCATCCAAGAGAAACGCTTCGGTCGCGCTGCACCAGGCGACCATCTCATCGCGAACCAGCGCCGCCCCACGCCGCATCGATGCCCGCGCCTCGACCTTCTTGGCCACGGCCTCCGCGGTCGGCGCCCGGTCGGCCACCACCGCCACCGCCTCCCGCCCATCGCCAAAAACGATCGCCTCCCCCGACCCCACTAGCGCGTGCAGCGCGCGATGCCGCGAATCCCCAGACCGCTTGCACCCGAGCTTGGACAGGCTCAGCCCGCGTCCCCCCGCACGCCGCAGCGCCACCAGCACCGCCGCCCGCGCCTCCGCGCTCACCAACGCGGGCTTCCTCACCGCCGCGGTCCTCTTCGCCAGCCGACGCGCCTTCGGCGCGCGCTTCGCCTTGCTCCCGGCCTTAGCTGCCCTCCTTTTGCGCATCCGTTCTCATACTGCACCCAAAATCGCCATATTTAAATGCGGAATTTCGGTCTCCAGTTCATCGCGCACGCACTCCCGGGTGGGCTACGGCACCGTCCCCGCCGGGCCGCCCGGGTCACCAATGAGCATTCGGGCACAGCCGCCGGAGGGCATCCGAGGGATGCCCCCGGCGCATCAACAGTTCCGGCCGGTGTCTCAGCGCCCCGCGTGCGGGACGTGCGTCGTCACCTGCCGCACGAGCTCGTCGAGATTCACTATCCTCACCCGAGAAGGGTCGATCCCCGAAACCAGATCAGCGACATCCCTCATCGACACCCTGGCATTCTTCATCGAACTCCACATGCAGTAGATCACCGAGTATCCCTCGGGGGCATCGATGCGAGCCGGAGCCCGATTGAGCGAGTCCGCGATCTCGCGCGCATTCGAGCCGCCGGAGACAAGTCCCTTCAGGAAGTGGGTGGCGGGGATGACCGGCTTCCCGTTGTGGAAAGTCATCGGAACACGGTATCTTTTGCCGAGCACGACGCCCGCGACATGCGGGAGCCTCGTGTACATCCCGGCGGCCGTCCCCATCCAGTCATCGAACGTGACCTCGCGCAATTCGTTGACAAGCACGACCCGCATATCCGTCCGCGCGAGGAGCGCATCGAGATCGGCACCGAAGCGCCCCCGGGCCCCCTCCCCGCACGCGGACGGGTGGAAATACAGGTGCCCGGAGAAACCGGTGACGAAGCTGTCGCCTGGCCTCTTGTTCCGATAATACCAAGCGAGGACGGCAGGCGCAAAATCGGCAAACGTCGGTGTGATGTCCCAGGATAACGGGAAATCAAACCTCGCAGAAAAGTATCTTTCCGACGGCATCTCGCCGGCATTCATCATGATCCCGTAGTTCTCGCCGCTGTTCATCACGAACGCCGCGCAATGTTTCGACGCATCGGCCTCCAGCGACTCCGGCAGTCCCTGAGAGAACGACGCCTTTCTCCCTACGGTCATGAATGGCACCATCTGACGCATCGTGTTGCAGACGAGAAGGCCCAGTCCATACTCGGAGTAGCAGCGGACAAAGGCGTCCTCGGATGCCTGCTTCGGATCCCACGGGTGAAACCAGGTGACGGCCGGCGACCCCGGCTCAAGGTTCCGGAAAAACCTCTCGATAACCGCCTTGTTTTCCTCCGGCGTCTTCTCTCTATCACGGTAGACCACCGACCACTTTTTGTGCGCGGCGAGATCGGCAAGCATCGGGGTGTCGCCAAGCCGACTCCCGTCGGGCGGAGAGAGCACGATGATGCCGTCCTTCGAGAGCCTGCCGGTGGCGAGATATTCGTCGCAGAGCCACGCATTGTCCCGCGCGGTCGTATCGGCGATGACCGGTTTCAGAAGCGCCCCGTACTTCCCGGCTATCTCCGCATCGGCGGGAAGCGCGCGGTGGTATCCGGCGATGGAGACCGCGATATGCCTCGATGACGGATTCGCCGTGAAATCGTAGCGTATGTGGCCGCCGAATGCGGCCGTGTAGTTCGACAGGAGCCACGCTATCGCCGCCTGGGTATTCGTCGTTCCGCAGCGATCGCTCAGCGGCACGAACGAGACGCCGTGGTTTCGACTGAACTCATTCGTCCAGAGATCGTAGGTCGGGTTATGCACCCAGATGCCGGAATCTCCGCCCGCGGCAAGACCCTGCAACGATCCGACCAGGCAACGTTCGGACGGCGACATCTCGGAGTACGACAGGACATGGAAAAGCGTCGCGGCGACACCTTCCGCAACGAGGCACGAGGCAAGAATGGCCGATAGGAATTTGCTTCCTGCAACCCTGCGAGGCCAACCGGCCGCCATCGCCATCCGGCGACTTGCCATCCCCGCCTGAAGCCGTCCCACCATGGAAAAAGCGTAGTGGGCGGGGCACCGCGGGTCGAGACGCGCATGAACCCGTCACCGGCTCCCGACGCGCTCGAGGCCGGCCGCCGCTGCGGCTTCGGCGACAGCGGAACCGAGGCGGGCCCGGAGCCGATCGGAGCGGTAAAACAGGAGCGCGACAAGGAGGATGATGGCGCACACGAATATCCAGAGGGGGACACCCAACCGGATCGCTGGGAGCATGGCGGCAACCAGGCCGATGCGGATGAGCCATTGGAATACGGTCGGTCGCACGTCATAGGCGACCCGCACGAGCACCTTGGGGCCCCCGTGGTATTCATCCGCGGTGCGGATCTGGCATCGCCACCAGCGGCTGCCAAAGACCTCGACGTCCCACGGCATCCATCCCGGATCGATAGAATACCGCCAGCCCTCAACGCGCAACCGATCGGCGAGCTCCCGGAGCAGGGCCAGTCGGCCCGCGCCGCGCTCGCTCCAAAGCAGCTCCGGTGGCGCGGCGCTCGGGCGCCCTTCGCCGCACGCGCTGATGACGGCGACCGGCGTCCGGTTATTCCGGATCCACGTCGTGTATCTGGCCCATCCGCGGACGAGGGGTTGGGCCACCGCGAGGAACCAAAGGAGGAGACGGGAGCGGCCGGTGTCGTGCGCCGTCTCAACCCTGGCGCGCCAGGCCCAGAGCGCGCCCGCGGCCAATAGCGACCAGAGCATGAGAACGCCGACGAGACGGGCCTCGGACCACCACAGTCCCAGCAACAGGGCATACGCGCCCAAGAGTCCCCACTCCACGCTGGAGACCAGCGGGGCCCATGCGCCCCCACGCCGGGCATAGGCGCACTGGAACATGCCGAGGCCTAATGCCCCATGATAGATCACCGGACGCCACGGCAAAAGCGACAGGTCCGGTTGCCCGTAGACGATGCCCCGCCATCGCGCGCCTCCCGTCGGCCCAAAGAAAACCGCATGTTTGAAGCGCAGCAGCGACTCCGCCTCCCCATAGCCCCGCTGCTGGGCGAGGTACGCCCCCACCGTCCCCCGGCGCTTGTGCCACACCACCGCCGACGGGCTAAAACCGATGCGGTGCCCGCGCGCCATCAGCCTCCAGCAGACATCCACATCGTCGCCCGCCACGCGATAGCTCGCATCAAACCCGCCGATCCCTTGGAGCGGCCCCTTCCAGAACGCCATGTTGCAGCCCGGCACATGCTCGGCCTCCACGTCGGAGAGCAAGACGTGGCTCGGCGCACCCGGCGCGGCCGCCACGCACGCCTCGACCCAACCTTCGGCCGGCGGGGGAAGGTTCGGCCCCCCCGCCGCCGCGAACTCGCCCGACGCCAGCGTCCAACACAGGTGCCTCAGCCAATCCGCATCGGCCACGCAGTCCGCATCGGTGAACGCGACGACCTCGCCGCGCGCCGCCGCGATGCCCGCGTTGCGCGCGGCGCTCAGCCCGCGGTTCTCCCCAACGATGTTGCGGAACGGGACCTTCGGCCCAGGCGAGGCGGCCCTCTCGCGCTCGAATTCACCCACCAATCCCTGGGTCGCGTCCCGCGACCCGTCATCGATCAAGATCACCTCGTAATCGGGGTAGTTGAGGCGGTCGAGCGAGCGGAGCGTCGGGATCAGAGTCTCCGCGGCATTGTAGGCGCAGACCACCACCGAAACCATCGGGGCCCGATACCCGACCGGGATCCCTCCCCCCTCGCGCCACAGCGACCGCACCGCCTCGTGCGCCAACTTCGGCCGACGGTCCTTAGTCACCAGCCCGAAGGCCCAGTCCTCGACGTCTATGCCTCCCGTGTGCCATTCGTCCGTCCACGAGAACAGCACGGTGCCCGCGGCACCCCCCTGCTCGCACGCCCCGATGTGCCACGCCACCAATTCGGCCTGTGCCCGCTCCCCGTGCCGCACCGTGTCCATCCCAAACTCCGCCAGCAGCAACGGCCGATCCCCGGCCACGCTGTGCAGGCGCGAGAGGTAGTTCCGGAACTCCAGTTCCCCATGCAGATACACGTTGAACGTCACGAAGTCCGCCCCCTCGGGCACCAGATATTCGGTCGGGGGATAGGATGCGTAGGAGATGAGCCGAGCGGCATCCTCCTGCCTCGCCTCGTCGATCAGCTCGTCGAGGAAGCCCCGGACCCGATCTGGCCCCATCCAGCGCACCAGGTCCGCCGGCACCTCGTTCCCGACCAACAGCCCCAAGACACACGCCCGCCCCCGCAATTCCCTCGCCGCCGCACGCACGCGATCCCTCGCCATCGCACGCGCCGACGCTTCCCGCAGGAATGCCACATGCTGTGTCCATGGCACCGACACCAGCGCCCGGATCCCCCGCTCTTCCGCCGCATCCAGAAACCACCCCGGCGGCACATGATACAGGCGCACCGCATTCGCCCCCAGCGCAGCGATTTGATCCAGATCGCCCAGCGCCACCTCCCGCGACGGCAGATGCCCCGCGGGATCCCCCGGGCCCGGACGGAATGGCCCATACGCCACGCCACGCACGACGAACTTCTCGTCGCCCGCGAAAAAAAACTTCGCCTTGCGGACCAGCAACTCCATCTCGGGCCTCCCGACACCATCGGGCGCGAACACCCGGGCCGTTGAGGTCTATCCACTTAAGACGGCCGACGCCTCCCGTGGCATCAAAAAAGCAGCGCCCACCTCAGAACGGGGCGTCTTCTTCAAATGCCGGCTCGTCTTCCGGGGCCTCCGTCGGCGCGCGTCCCCCCGCGCCCTCCGCGCCATCAATCTTCCATGCCTGCAGATCGGTGAAATATCGACCATTGCTCTCGTTGCCCCGCAGATCAAAGGTCACCTTCACCCGCTGCCCCACGCTGAACCGGTCGATCAGCCCCACCTTGTCCTTGACCAGCGACAGCTTGATGTGTTGCGGGTATCGGTCCTCGGGGCCCCGACTCACCGTCACCACGAATTCACGCTTCGTGAACCCCTTCCCAAAGGTCTTGGTATCAAAGATTTCCTTCAACGCTCCCTCTAATTCGTATGCCATATGCGACTATCCCTTTCGCTCGATTTGCATTTAGCCTGCCGTTCCCGGTCGGGCACATCAAGAAAAAGCTCGCGCGCATGACACCGACCGACCCCTAAAGCATCAGCCCCCGGTGTCGCTTTTGCTTGAGGCAACACGCCGACCACGGGGTGCATGACGCCAAATATAGAACGCGTCGAAGGGTCCCCGCTCGCTCACCCGCCAGAGGCGGGCAGGCTGCTCGCGGCTACGCCGGAATCTCGCGTCGTAGCGGGGAGCGTGAGCGACCCGTGCGCTGGCCCGGTTACGGCGCGTTCTGGGGAGCGTTCGTGGCCTTGCGGGCCACGGGCGCCAACGCCACCAGTATTTGGGGTCCTGCAGAACGGACGGGACTCACCGCCTGGCGACGACGATGCCGATCTCGGCGCGGCGATTCTTGGCGTATGCGGCCTCGGAGGCCCCTTGGGCGGCGGGACGCTCCTCACCGTAGGAATAGGTGTAGACACGATCCCTGCCGGCGCCGAGACCGAGGAGGTAATCCCGGACCGCCAGGGAACGTCGCTCCCCGAGCGCGCGGTTGTAGCCGAGCGAACCGCGCTCGTCGGCATGGCCCGCGACAAGGATCTGCTTTTCCGGGTGCTTGGCCATCCAGGAGGCCACTTTCTCGAGCTTCGCTCGCTCCGCGGCGGGTATGGTGCTCGAGTCGGTCCCGAAATAGATGATACCGCAATTCATGTCGGGCGACCGGAGCGTGCCATAATCGACGTCCGTCTCCGGATTGAAGTCACCCCTCTCCGGGAGCGACTGCATCGCGGTGTAATCGACCTCGCCGGCGGCGCCATCCACGCCGGCATAGGGCTGGGCGCTCTTGCAGCCCGCAAGCGCCAACAGGGCGCCCGCGCAGACCAACGACGCCAGATCGAATCTCATCTTTGTCATGTTCCTCCTTATCGGGTGCAACTCGGCTCCGAGCTATCCGCGAAGCCATTTTCGAGAACGTAACTTTCGCCGGTGGCGGCGTCAAGGAGCGCCAGTTTGCCATTCCGGGCGATGACGAGGTGCCTTGAGTCGCGGCACCAAGAGGGGTCCTCGCTATTGCCCCCGCCGGAGGTCAGCTGCCGGGCCTTGCCCGAGGCCACGTCGTACGCGTAGACCTGAAAAACGCCGCTCACCCTAGCGCAGAAGGCGATCTGCTTGCCATCCGGCGACCAGGACGGCTCCGTCGCGTACAGGACACCGGCGTTCAGCCTCTCCGCCCCGCCGCCCGACAACGGCTGCACATACAGCTGGGGCGCTCCCCGGTCGTCGCTGGAATAGACCACCTGTCGTCCGTCCGGCGAAAAACAGGGCGAGGCCTCGGTGCCGCGCGTCCGGGTCAGGCGGGTGGGGCTCCCTCCCCCGGCCGGCATGTGGTAGATTTCCGGGTTCCCGTCCTTGCTGAGCGTCAGCGCCAGCAGCCGCCCGTCGGAAGAAAACGCCGCGTCCGAATTGAGGCCCGGGAAAGCCGCCACGCGCGTCCGCTTGCCCGAGGCGAGCTCGATCACATAGACGTCGGGGTAGCCCCCCTTGTACGAGGTGTAGGCGAGCCGCGAACCGTCCGCCGCGATATTGGGCGCGACGCTGATGCTCGAATCCTTGGTGAGCTGCTGGACGTTGCCCCCATCGATGTCCATCAGGTATAGCTCCTTGTGCCCGGTGCGCTTCGAGATGAATGCCACCCGCGTCGTCGCGATCCCGATCTGCCCCGTCAGTTTCCGCACGATCTCGTCGGCCAGCTCGTGCGTCGCCGCGCGCCACGCCTTCGAGTAGGTCTGGTTGATGATCTCCTTGCGGTCGGATGCCGAGGCGACCATCGCCGAGATGGCGCCCACGACCGCAGTGCCGCTCACCACGTACTCCGCCTGCTCGGCGGGGACCACCTCGATGACGCCCGACCGCCCCAGGTCGCCTCTCAGAACCGACGCCGCTTCCGCTCCGCTCGGCCCGTTGAACGCCTGCACCGCCACGCGCACCTTCCCCTTCTTCACCACGACTTGCGCGCGCGCCGCGGGACCCGCCACGAGGGCAAGCACCAAACCCAACACCCCGAATCGCCTCATCCTGTCTCCCTTCTTCGCGCCGACGGATCGCCACAGGACGCCGCCGCCGCCGCTAAAACTCAAAGGTTATCGTCACTTCGGCAAATTGCGAGCCCAGGCCTTCCGGCAATGGTCGCCCGATACCCGACACGGCTGCAATCGCAGCGCGCACCGAGTCGTCCATCGTCGCCTCACCGGATCCCCGTTCGATCGACGCGGCCAATATCTTGCCGTCGCGGGCGATCTTCACGCGGACGATGGCGTCGAGCCTTGCGCGCCCGGGGATGCCCGGTTGCCGCCATGCCCTATAATACACGTCGCGGATCAGGGCATAATACGCGGCGATCTCGCCCGTCGCCGTCCCGCCCGCCACCCCGCTCGGGCCATCGGTCACCGCCCTGACGCCCATCTTGCCAAGCCGTTTCTCCAACCGCTCGCGCACGTCGGAAGCCTCAAGCCGGGGTTCCGTTGGCGGGGGTGTGCGCTTCGGCGCCGGCGCGATTTTCCCCGGCAGCGGACGGGTCACCTCGTCGAGATTCACCTTGACCGGCGATTTCGCTTTGGGTTTTGGGGTTGGCTCGGGTTTCGGCATGGGCGCGGGTTCTGGCGGCCTAGGCACTGTCTTCTTGGGCGCTGGGACCGGTGGCGGTTCCGGGGGGGGCTCAGGCTTCGGCGTCACGATCGGCGCCGGTTCCGGGATCGGCGGGGGAGGCTCTGGCACGGGTGGCGCGTCCTGTTCCATCGCCGCCTCGGCGACATCCCCGCCCGCCAGCATCCCCTCCGGCATCAATTCCACCCACTCCAGGGGCCTTTCCACGGGCCGCCGCATGCCAACCACCACCAGCGTGATGATGGCCGCATGGGCCAGCAAAGCCGCCGCCAGCGCCCAGCCAAAACCCCGCCTCCCCACCGGTTCGACACGGACCGGCTCCCCCCCTTCCCGGGCATCCCGCTTCCGACCGTGCGCCCGATTCATCCGCCCCGCCTCATTCCGGGGACCGCGTGATCAACCCGAACCTCACCACCCCCGCGCGCCGGAGCACGTCGATCACATCCACCACCGCCTGATAGGACAGGCCCCGGTCGGCCCGGATCCCCACCGAAAGCCCCTTGTCTGCCGCCACCCGTTCCGCCAGCCCGGCCTCCAGCGCCATGAGGCTGACCCCCCGCCCATCGAGATAGATCCGCCCGTCCGCGTCGATCGACACCATCGCGATCTTGTCGGCCGCCGGCGTCTTCGACGCCACGGCACTCTCCGGCGTCGCCACCTCGATGCTCTGTTCGATCGCCGGCGTCGCGATCGCAAATACGATCAGCAGCGTGAATGCCAGATCGATCATCGGCGTCACGTTCAGCTCGGCCAGGGACCGCGCCGCCGCCAGCTCGGAATACCGCCTCATCGCCGCGTGTCCACAAACCGGTGCTCGAATGCCGCCGCCAGCTCCGCCGCAAAATTGTCCATCTCGATGGTCATCGCGCGGATGCTCGTCACCAGAAAATTGTACCCGAACATGGCCGGTATCGCCACCAGGAGCCCCGTCACCGTCGTCAGCATCGCCGCGCAGACCCCAGGCGCGATCGCCGACATCGTCGCCGAGCCCGTGCGCGCCAGCCCCGCGAACATCTCCATCACGCCCCACACCGTCCCCAGCAGCCCCAGAAACGGCGAGCCGCTCACCACCGTCGCCAGCAGAATCAGGTGCCGCTCCAGCCCCAGCCCGCACTCGCCCACCGCACTCTCCATCGCCGACCTCACCGAATTCATCGCCATCGGCGAAATCTTCGGCGACTCCTTGACCCGCAGCTCGAAGGTGTCATCCACGTCCGTCGAGCCCGTCTTCTGGAACGCCAGCTCGACGCACCCCGCGGAATACACCGTCGCCAAAGGCGATGCCCCCATCTGCCGCCTCCGCGAGAACATCGCCATCGGATCCGCCACCCGACGGAACTCACGCAAGAAATGCCCCCCGTTCCGCCTCGCGCGCCGCAGCGAGACAAATTTGAAGATCATCACCGCCCAGCTGAATACCGAGGCCATGAGAAGCAGCACGACGATGATCTGCCCCGCCAGATTCGATGTGCCAAACGCGTAGACCAGCACCCCGGACTCCGATGACTGCGCCATCGCTCTCTCCCTAGCAGCCCCGCGCGCTTTGCCAAGCCCGACAGCCTGACTCGAAAATTGGCCACGGGATCGGCCTGTAGGGCGCGGATTCCCATCCGCGCCACGAGGGCCCTGCCGGTTGCCCGTGGCGCGAAAGGGATTTCGCGCCCTACATTTTCACCCCCGGTGGTGCCCCGCGGGCGGGGCACGGGATCTAGCTCGAAAATTCCCATTGCCAGAGAAGAGCGGCCCGGGGACGGTCCGCACTCCAAAGGCCTTCGGCCGAAATGCGGCAACAACTCAGGGCGGTGGCAAAATCTTGGGATCCCGCGGCATTTTGCGCGCAGCGCTTTGGAGTGCGGCGCGTCCTCGCGCCGCTTTGGCGCGGCGAGAAGGGCCGGGATTTTCATCGCCGGTGGTTCCGCCCTCGGCCGGCGTGGGATCTGACTCGAAAATCCGAGATGTAGCCACGGCCGCCAGGCCGTGTACCCGCGCCACGCGGCCCCTCCGTGGCCGGAGGGCTACATTTTCACCCCCGGCGCAGCCCCGCCCTACTCCAGCGAAGCGATCTTCGCCAGGACGTCCTTCTTCGAGACGACCCCGACCATCTGGTCCCGGACTTGGCCGCCCTTGAACAAGATGAGCGTCGGGATGGCCTGGACGTTGAACCGCTGACCGAGATCCGGCGCGTTATCGACGTTCACCTTGCCCACCACGCAGCGGCCAACCAGGTCATCGGCCAGACTGTCGATCAGCGGGGCGAGCATCTTGCACGGGCCGCACCACTCCGCCCAGAAATCCAGAAGGACGGGGGTCGTGGCCTTTCCCACCACCGCCTCGAAATTGGCGGCGGTCACATCGACGACGTTCTGCGATGCCATCTTAAAATCCCAGGCCCGGAACGCCGATCACTTGACGCCGAGCAGGATGACCGTCGAGGCGATCGAGCCAATGGCCGCGATCAGGCCCAGCGCGATCGCCAGTCCGTCGCCCCCGCCGCCCGATGGGGCAGCCGCCGGGATGGCGGTCGCCGAGACGGCCTTGGCGGAACTCGCCGCGCCCGGCCTCACCGCGGTGGCACCGACGGCCGGACGGGCCGCGGGCACCCCGCTGGACGCCGGCTTTACGGCAACCGAGCTGGAGGCGGGAACTCGAGAGGTCTCCTTCTTGGGCGGAGCGGAAGGGATCGCGGGCCGCGGGCCAGCCGTCGGAGGGGCGGCACCGCCGGGTCCCGGGCGCGGCGGCAGGCTGATGCGCACGGTCTCTTTCTTGGGCGCATTGGCCGGGGCCCCCACGGGCTTGATCGCCCCCGGCGGGGGCGCCGAAGGCGCCGGACCGGGGATCTTTGGCCCAGAGGGCGGCTTAACCACAGCGCCGGGCTGCGGGACGGAACTCGGAGGCACGGACGAGCCAATCGGCTGCGTCGGGGGCAAATTAGACATCTCGGCCATAGGGTCACGCTAGGCACTGCCACCCCCCTGTCAATATCTTAAATTGCCCGTGCGGCCCCCCGTGACAACCCGCCTTTCCCTGATAAGCTTTGCCTCCTATGCCCGATAGCCCGCCTGATGGCCGTCCGTCCGTGGGGATGATTTCCCTCGGCTGCGCCAAGAACCTCTCGGATGCCGAGGTCATGCTCGGGACCCTGCGCCGCTCCGGCTATCCGATCACGGCGGACCCGGAGGGCGCGGACATCCTCATCGTCAACACCTGCGGCTTCATCGAGAGCGCGCGGGAGGAGAGCGTCGCGGCCATATTCGAGGCGCGCCGCCAACTGGGGAGGCGCCGGGGCCGGAGCCACCGGAAACTGATCGTCGCGGGCTGTCTGGCGCAGCGATACCCCGCGGAATTGCCCGCCTCGATGCCCGAGGCCGACGCCTTCATCGGGCTCGATCAGGTCGGGGAGATTGACCGGATCGTCGGCGATGTCTGGGAGGGCGCCGGCGGGCGCTCGTACGTCACCCCGAAGCCGCGCTACATCCCGGACTGGGACACGCCGAGGCTCCGCCTCACCCCCCGCCATTTCGCCTACGTGAAGATCGCCGAGGGCTGCAATCATCCCTGCTCCTTCTGCGCCATCCCGCGCATGCGCGGGCGCCACCGCAGCAGGCCCATCGACTCGATCCTTGCCGAGGCCCGCGAACTGGTCGCATCGGGCACCCGGGAACTCCTGCTGATCTCCCAGGACACGACGTTCTACGGCATGGATCTCTGGAAAGAGAAGGCGGGTCCCCGCCAGGGCGCGGATCCGGCCCGCGGCCCGGGGCTGATCCAGCTGGTCAGGGGCCTCGATGCCATCGGGGGGGATTTCTGGGTCCGCCTGCTATATACCCACCCCGCGCATTGGAGCGACGCGCTGATCGAGGCGATCGCCGCGTCGCGAAAGGTCGCGCGCTACATCGACATCCCCATCCAGCACATCCACGGGGACATGCTCCGCGCCATGCGGCGAGAGACCACCGAGGCCCACATCGCGGGACTCATCCGCCGCATACGCCAAGGGATACCCGGCGTCGCCCTTCGCACGACGTTCATCGTGGGATTCCCGGGAGAGACCGATTCCCACTTCGCCCGGCTCATGGAGTTCATCGAGGAGACACGATTCGAGCGGCTCGGCGTGTTCACCTATTCCAAGGAAGAGGGCACGCGCGCGGCCTCCCTCCCGGATGCCGTGCCCGCCCGCACCCGCCATCGGCGGTTTGAAAAAGCCATGGAACTCCAACAGCGCCTCGCCCGGGAGATCCAGGCCTCCCGCGTCGGATCCCGCCTCAAGGTCCTCGTCGACTCCCCCACGTCCGCCCGCTCCGAGGCCGACGCCCCAGAAATCGATGGCGCCGTACTCCTCGAAAGCCCCCTGCCCGTCGGTGACTTCGCCCATGTCGATATCGTCGGCTCCAGCGATTATGACCTGATCGCGAGACCCGCGGACCCGGACCGCCACCGGGAGTGAAATTGTAGGGCGCGAAATCCCTTTCGCGCCACGACTGACCGGCAGGGCCATCGACACCCCGAACCCTTGGCCAATTTTAAGGCTAGATCCCGTGCCCCGCACGCGAGGCACCACCGGAGCAGAAAATGTAGCCCATCTGGTAACAGATGGGCCACGCGTGGGAAGATCCACGGCCTCACGGCCGTGGCTACACCCGGAATTTTCGAGTCAGTCAGCCCCGCCCCCGGCGCGCGCGGGGGCGGGGCTGACCAAGTTCGACCACGCACCGGATAATTCGGGATGAACCTTCTGGTGGGTCGCTCCGGCTAAAGCCGGTAATCCGAGCCGTGGAGCCGGGCCCCTGTTCGGAGTCCCGCCTTTAATGGCGGTGCGTGTGACTTGTGCGGGCCGCCCGGAGGAACCAAAGCGGCGCTGCGGCGCGCGCAGCCCAAAACCGGGGCTTCGGCGTCGCCCAACATGAACCCTGATCAGGCGTGAGCCAAAAATCTCGCCTCCGTCGGAACGTGAAGTTTCTGGCTAGCCCCGCCGCCGGCGCGGGGACGCGCCGCATCATTCATGTGGAAACTCCATTCCCGCTGCCGCCTGGCACAGGCGGCCTACAGATTTTGTACATCTTCAGCGCGCGGAGGCGGCGGGCCTTGTGATCCACCACCGGCTCGGGATACCCGAGGGATTTGAGCCCTAGGGGCACCGTCTGCCACGGGGCGTGGATCTGATCCGGGGAGAGGCCCGCCAACTCCGGCACGAATCGCCGGATGAATGCCCCATCGGGGTCGAATTTCTGGCTCTGGCTCACGGGTGCAAATATCCGGAAATACGGCGCGGCGTCGGTGCCGGTGCCGGCCGACCATTGCCAGCCGCCGTTGTTTGCGGACATGTCGCCATCGCAAAGCCTTTGCATGAAATAGCGTTCCCCCCAGCGCCAGTCACAGAGCAGGTCCTTGGTCAGGAACATGGCCACGATCATCCGGAGGCGATTGTGCATCCAGCCCGTCTGGTTCAGTTGCCTCATGGCGGCATCGACGATCGGATAGCCGGTCCGCCCGTCGCGCCACGCCGCAAACAGGCGCGCGTCGTTCTCCCATTCCAGGCCATCGTATTCCCGCCGGAAGGCCCCGCCCGCCACGTGCGGGAATTCCGCCAGGATCTGGAAATAGAACTCGCGCCAGATGAGTTCGCCGACGAAGGTGTCGATGTGCTTGCGGGCGCCCGGCGGCGCTCCGGACCTCGCCCTTTCGGCCGCCCAGTACACCGTGCGACCGGATATCGTCCCGAAGCGGAGATGCGGCGAGAGCCGCGAAGTCCCTTCGATCGCGGGGAAGTCGCGCCGATCGCCATATCGGCCCAGCCCCCCCGCGACGAATTTCCGGAGCACCTCCCGAGCGACCTTCTCCCCGCCGCGCGGCGTCTCCGCGCATGACGAGAATCCCAGCTTCCCGAGCGAGGGAAATGGCCACGACCGGACGCCCCCGATGCCGGGGCTCGCCGCCTTGAACGCCGGCCTCGCCGCCTCCTTCGGGTGCGCGCGCCACGCCCGCGAATAGGGCGTGAAAACGACGTAGGGCGTCCCCCCCCCGTCCGCACCTCCCCGGATTCGTGAAACACGGAGTCCTTATAATGGCGCGTCGCGAACCCGAGTTCCCTGCCCTTGGCCTCCATCGCCCGATCGCGCGCCACGGCGTCCGGCTCGTAATCCCGATTCCAGAATACGGCGTCCGCCCCAACCTCGCGGACCAGTTTTGGTATCTCGATCAGCGGATCCCCGTGGCGGAAGATCAGCCGCGATCCCACCGCTTCGAGATTCCTCGCCAGGGACTCGAGGCACTCGAGCATGAACGCCACACACGCGCCCCCGACCTCATCGCGCGACAGGATCTTCGTGTCGAACACGAAAACCGGCACCACCGAGTTCGCCGCCCTGCCCGCCTCGTGCAGGCCCACGTTATCCGAAAGCCTCAGGTCGCGCCGGAACCAGAAGACGGCCTTTTTCATCGGCGCTTCGGCAGCCGCGATGGAAACCCGGGGCACATCGCCGATGCCGCCAATTGTCCCGAGGCCTCGAAGAGCCGCACCTCGCCCGACCGTTCACAAAGCCAGTACTCGCGCGCGCCGGCCCCGCGAAAGAGATCCCGCCAGCTCAGCATGGAAAAACATTACCCCCCTTCATCCCCACGGCAACACGGCACCGCCGGAGAGAAAATTGTAGGCCGCGCCTTGGCGCGCGCCGCCGAATCGAACGCCCGCGCGCGCCAAGGCGCAACCCACATCGCGACCCAATTTTCGAGTCAGCCCCACCAACGGCGCGGGCACGCGCCGCGTCATTCGTGTGCAACCATCATTCCCGCTGCCGCCTGGCACAGGCGGCCTACAAAATTTGTAGGGCGTCTCTGTGACGCCACCGGGGGGAGTTTCAGGTCAGCCCTCCCCGGTCGCCGCCACCGCCTCATCGGCAGGAAAGATACCCTTCTCGCAGATGATTGCGGTGATCAGCTCCGCCGGCGTCACGTCAAAGGCCGGGGAGTAGACGCGGACCCCCTCTGGCGCGGTGCGGACGCCGAACCCTTCGGTGATCTCCTCGGGCGCGCGCTGCTCGATCGGGATACCGGCGCCGGTCGGGGTCGCCGGGTCAAACGTCGAGGTCGGTGCCAGGATGTAGAACGGGATGCCGTGGGCCTTGGCCAGCAGCGCCAGGCCATAGGTCCCGATCTTGTTGGCGGTATCGCCATTCGCGGCGATGCGGTCGGCGCCGACGAATACCACATCCACGCGGCCCTCTTTCATGACCTGGGCCGCCATGCTGTCGCAGATCAGCGTGACATCGATTCCCGCGTGCATGAGTTCCCACGCGGTCAGGCGCGCCCCCTGGAGCAACGGGCGCGTCTCATCGGCATAGACGAAGATCTTCTTCCCCTGCCCGGCGGCGACGTATATCGGGGCCAGCGCGGTGCCGAACTCCGCGGTCGCAAGCCCCCCCGCGTTGCAGTGCGTCAGCACCGCATCCCCATCCTCCAGCACCGTCGCCCCGTGCTCCCCGATCACCCGGCACATCGCGGCGTCCTCGTCCCGGATCGCCTGCGCCTCGGCCACCAGCCTCGCCGCCAGATCCCCCGCCGAAAGGACCGCCCCCTCGCGCGCCACGGCGCGCATCCTGTCCAACGCCCACGAGAGATTCACCGCCGTCGGCCGCGACGTCGAGAGCGTGTCCGCCGCGCTCGCCAGGGCCGCCAATACCCCCTCGGTCGCCGCCCCGCGCGCCGCGGCCTGCCCCGCCGCCATCGCCGCCCCCATCGCGGCGGCTATCCCGATCGCCGGGGCCCCGCGCACCCGCAGGGACCGTATCGCCTCCCAGACCTGCTCGGTCGTGGTCGCCTCGATGAAATCGACCCCGCCCGGCAATTTCGTCTGGTCCAAGATCCTCACCCGCCCGGGCCAGGGCCTCCCCGATGCCTCGGGCACCCACTCCACCGACAGCGCTCTGGGGGAAAAGGCCAAGTCCCTATACCCGCTTCCTGCGTTTCACGTGCAACTGAGCCAGCGAGCGCGATAGCATCGCGCGGGTCGCCGCCACGTCCTCCTCCGTCATCTTCTCGGCCCGCGCCAGCGCCTCCTTCGCCCGAGCGATCGCCTCCTCCGCCGATCGCTCGTCGATCTCGGAATCGCGGAGCGCGATCTCCGTCATGACGCGCACCGACCCGGGCCCAATCTCCGCAAATCCCTCCCCCACAGCAAGATGGACAGACTCCTCCCCATTCCGCACATCGAGTTCGCCCGCCGCGAGCGTCGTCATCACGCGCTCGTGGTTCGGGTAGATGCCGAGCTCGCCCTCCGTCCCCGGCAGCGTGACATAGTCCGCCTCGCCGGAGAAGGCTTCCCCCTCCGGGGTGACGATCCGCAACTTCAACTTCGGCATGACGTGGCTCTCCCGGCGCGCGTGGGATCTCAGCCCTCCCGGATCATCTCGATCCCGCCCTTCATGTAGAAACTCGTCTCCGGCACATCGTCATGCTTGCCATCGAGGATCTCCTTGAAACCGCGCACGGTGTCGGCGATCGACACGTATTGGCCCCCCGTGCCGGTGAACACCTCGGCCACGTGGAATGGCTGGCTCAGGAACCGCTGGATCTTGCGCGCCCGCTGCACCGTGAGCTTGTCCTCGTCGGACAGCTCGTCCATGCCGAGGATCGCGATGATGTCCTGCAGGTCCTTGTAGCGCTGCAAGACCCGCTGCACGCCCCGCGCCACCGCATAGTGCTCCTCGCCCACGATGTCCGGCGAGAGCGCCTTCGAGGTCGAGGCCAGGGGATCGACCGCGGGATAGATGCCCAGCTCCGCGATCGAGCGCTCCAGCACGATCGTCGAATCCAGGTGCGCGAAGGTGTTCGCGGGCGCCGGGTCGGTCAGGTCGTCCGCCGGCACGTAGACCGCCTGGAACGATGTGATCGAGCCCTTCTTCGTCGAGGTGATGCGCTCCTGCAGGTCGCCCATCTCCGCCGCCAGCGTGGGCTGATAGCCCACCGCGCTCGGCGTCCGGCCCAGCAGCGCCGATACCTCGGAGCCCGCCTGCGAGAAACGGAAGATGTTGTCGATGAACAGCAGCACGTCCTGGTTTTTCTCGTCGCGGAAGTACTCCGCCATCGCCAGCGCCGAGAGCGCCACCCGGAGCCGGGCGCCCGGCGGCTCGTTCATCTGCCCGTAGACCAGCGCCACCTTGGACTCCGCGATGTTCTTCAGGTTGATGACGCCCGCCTCCGACATCTCATTGTAGAGGTCGTTGCCCTCGCGGGTCCGCTCCCCCACCCCGGCGAAGACCGAATAGCCGCCGTGGCCCTTGGCGATGTTGTTGATCAATTCCATTATCACGACGGTCTTGCCCACCCCGGCGCCGCCGAACGCGCCCACCTTGCCCCCCTTCACGAAGGGACAGATCAGGTCGATGACCTTGATGCCGGTCTCCAGGATCTTCGAGCCCGTGTCCTGGTCCAGCAGCGACGGCGCCGCGCGATGGATCGGGTACCGCTTCTCGGGCTTGACCGGCTCCATCTCATCGACCGGGTCGCCCAGCACGTTGAACACCCGCCCCAGCACGCACTCGCCCACCGGCACGCTGATCGGGGCGCCGGTGTCCGCCACCGGCATCCCGCGCCGCAGGCCCTCCGACGACGACATCGCGATCGTCCGGACCCAGCCGTCCCCGAGATGCTGCTGCACCTCCAGCGTCAGCTTCACCTTCGCGCCCCCGACCTCGTACGCCACCTCGAGCGCATTGTGGATCCTCGGCAGCTCCTGTTCCCCGAAATCGACGTCCACCACGGCGCCGATGACTTGGGCAATTCGTCCTTCTCTCATATCTCAAACCTCAAAGTTCTAAGTTCAAAACCACAGATGAAAACCGCTATCTCTTCCCTTTCAACGTCAGGATACTGGCGCCGAGCATCTTCGCTATTTCCTTCATTTCGACCACCAGCGTCGCGACATGGTCCCTTTCGGCAATCCCCGCATCCCTGGCCAGGCATAACCAGAAGAGCGTCTCGTTGGCCGACTTGAGCGCAATCTCCAAATACCTCGTAAAATCGCGACGCGAGCTGCCGGCCCTCGCCTCGACGATGTTCGCGCCGACAGACGTGCCCGCGCGGATGAGTTGCTGCATCACCACGTCCGATATCTGCCCCCGTTCGACGGTGCCGGCCCACTTCAACAGGCTCACGCAAAATCGATAAGCCCTGACCTTGAGATCGGGCTCGCGTTTCGGCCCATACGCTGCGGCATCCTCAAGGCAGACGCCGCATTCCATCGGGGTCTCGCCCTGGGACCATTCGTCAGTCGAGAGACATCGGTTCATGTCGTCCTTGAAGTTTTCACCTGTGGTTTCGATCTTTGACCTTTGCGCTTTGCCCTGGCCTACCCCATCGCCGCCGCCGCCGCGGCGATCTCGAGTATCTCGTTCGTGATGCCCGCCTGCCGGGCCTTGTTGTATTCCAGCGTCAGGTCCTTGATCAGCTGCCTGGCGTTGTCGGTGGCGTTCTTCATGGCCACCATCCGGGCGCTGTGCTCGGACGCCCGCGCCTCGAGCAGGGCGTGGAAGACCTCGAAATTTACCGCGTGGGGCAGCAACAGGTCCAGCACCGCCCGGGGGCTAGGCTCCAGCTTGAAGCCGATCCCGTCACGCCGCTCCTCTCCCCCCTCCCCGCCCGCCGCCATCAGCGCGCCCATCTCGGTGAACGGCAGCAGGCGCGCCGTCGCGGGCTTCTGCACGACGGTGTTGACGAATTTCGTGTAGATGACGTCCACGCGGTCGCAGTTGCCCTGGGCGAAGTGGTTCAACAGGAACCGCCCGACCTGGCGCGCCGCGGTGAAGCGCACCGGGTCCGCGATGGGAAAATCCGCCAGGAGCCGCCGCTTTGTCTTGGCGAGGAAGGCGCGTCCCTTGCGGCCCACGGTGACGAATTCCGTGTCGGCCGGCAGGGCGTTGACCAGGCGCAGGAGGTTGGTGTTGAGCGAGCCGCAGAGGCCCCGGTCGGTGGTGACCACGAGCGCGCAGGTCCGCCCGCCGTCGCGGCCCGCGATGAGCGGGTGGGAGCGCAGGTCGTTGTCGAGGTCGATGGCGTCGCGCAGGAGGTGCAGCGCCATCTGCGCGTAGGGCCTCGCCCTGAGGGCCGAGTCCTGCGCCTTGCGCATCTTGCTCGCCGCGACCATCTGCATGGCCTTGGTGATCTGGGCGGTGCTCTTGACCGACCGGATCCTGCGGCGGATATCGCGCGTGTTGTTGCCCATGGCCAGCGCCCCGTCTGCCCCGTCAGGCCTTGTAGGCCGCCTCCTTGAATTCCCCGATCGCCGCCTTCAGCGCCGCGGTGATCTCGTCATCCAGCGCCGCCTTCTCGCGGATCTTCTCCAGCAGCTTGCCCTGCCTGAGCGTCAGGAAATCCGCAAGCTGCGCCTGGAACGACTTGATCTTCTCCACCGGCACGTCGTCCATGAAGTTGTTCTGCACCGCGAACATCACCGCCGCCTGGATCTCCACCGGCACCGGCTGGTACTGCGGCTGCTTGAACAGCTCGACGATCCGAGCGCCCCGGTCGAGGCGCGCCCGGGTGGCCGCGTCCAGGTCGGAACCGAACTGCGCGAAGGCCTGAAGCTCCCGGTACTGCGCCAGCTCGAGCTTCACCTTCCCGGCGACCTGCTTGATCGCCTTGAGCTGCGCCGCCGAGCCCACGCGCGAGACGGAGAGCCCGACGTTGATCGCGGGCCTCACGCCCTGATAGAAGAGGTCGCTCTCCAGATAGATCTGGCCGTCTGTGATCGAGATGACATTGGTCGGGATGTACGCGGAGACGTCGCCGGCCTGGGTCTCGATGATCGGCAGCGCGGTCAGCGAGCCATTGCCGCTCTGCTCGTTGAGCCGGGCCGCGCGCTCCAGCAGCCGGCTGTGGAGGTAGAACACGTCGCCGGGGTACGCCTCCCGCCCCGATGGGCGCTTCAGCACCAGCGACACCTGCCTGTAGGCGACGGCGTGCTTGGACAGGTCGTCGTAGACGATCAGCGCGTCCATGCCGTTGTCCATGAACCACTCGCCCATCGCGCAGCCGGAGAAGGGCGCCAGGTACTGCCCCGAGGCCGCCGAGGACGCGGCCGCCGAGATCACGATCGTGTAGGGCATGGCGCCCTCCTTCTCGAGGACCGTGATGACGCGCGCGATGCTGGAGTTCTTCTGGCCCACGGCGACGTAGATGGAATAGAGCGGGCGGAACCCGGCCTTGCCCTCGTTGGCCTTGTTGATCCGGGCCTGGTTGATGATCGTGTCGATGGCCAGCGCGGTCTTGCCCGTGGCGCGGTCGCCGATGATCAGCTCGCGCTGGCCTCGGCCGATGGGGATCATCGCGTCGACCGGCATGATGCCGGTCTGCACCGGCTGGTTGACGCCGCGCCGCTTGATGATGCCGGGCGCGATCTTCTCGACGGGGTAAAATGCCTTGGCGCCGATCGGCCCCCTGCCGTCCAGCGGGTTTCCCAGGGCATCCACGACTCGGCCCAGCAGCTCCTTGCCGACGGGCACCGACAGCACCCGCCCGGTGGTCTTGCACTCGGTGCCCTCGCGGATCTCCTCGCTCTCGCTGAGAAGGATCGCGCCCACCTCGGTCTCCTCGAGGTTCAGGGCCAGCCCGAACACCCCGCCCGGGAACTCGATCATCTCGTTGAGCATGGCGTCCGCCAACCCCTCGATCTTCACCACGCCGTCGCCCGCCTCGCGGACCACGCCGACGTTGCTCTTCGCCGCCCCGGACCTCACGCCCGCGATCGCCGATTCAATGTCTTCTAATATGCTTGCCATAAGTCATCACAGTTTCGATTCCAGTTCCGCCAGGCGGCCGCGCACCGAGGTGTCCCACACGTCGGAACCCACCTGGATCCGCGCGCCGCCAATCAATCCCGGGTTGACGCCGAACTCCGCCTCCGCCATGCGGGCGCCGCGCTCGCCGAGCCGCGCCCCGATGGCCTCCCGCACCGCTGGCGCCAGCGGCGTGGCGGTCTCGACGCGGACCCGGTGCCGCGCCACCTCCAGCGCCACGAGCTTGTGCAGGCGCGCCAGGATCTGCGCGTAGCGGCGGGGCTTGTCGGCGCCCAACCGCCGTACGGCCTCGCGGACGCGGCCCTCGTCGAGCCGCCCCTCCACGCAACATGCGCGGAATAGCCCCTTGGCCGCCTGCCTCGCCTCGCGCCCGATCCTCATGGCCCCATCACGCCGCCAGTTCCCGCGCGGCCTCCTCCTGCAGACGTTTCTGGTCCTCTGCGGTCAGGACCTTCCCGGCGACCTTCGCCGTGGTCTGCACCACGAGCCGGCCGACCTCGCGCTTGAGTTCGGACATCATCTGGTCGCGATCCCTCTCGGCCGCGTCGCGCGCCTTCGAGATCAGCGCCTCCGCCTGCGCCACGGCCTCCTGGGTCTTCCGCTCCGAGGCCGCCGCCGCCGAGGCCTCGGCCTCCGAGACGATCTTCGTCGCCCGCTCGTTGGCCTGCGCCACCAGGCGCTTCCTCGTCTCCTCGGCCTCCGCCAGCTCCTTCCGGATCTTCTCCGAATTCTCCTGCTGCTCGCGGATCCGCTCCTTGCGCTCCTCCAGCTGCGCCAGGATCGGGCCGAAGGCAAAACGCTTGAGGATGAAGAAGACGGCCAGGAAGACGAAGATCTGGGCGATCAGGTTCTGCCAGTTGATGCCGAACTGCTCGATCAGCCCACCCGCGCCCTCGCCGTGGGCCCCGGACGCCGCCAGGGGCACCATGTCCAATATTGCCAATTCCATTGCCGATTGCCGCCGCCGCGCCGGGCGATGCCCGGCGCGGCCGGCGGTCCCGAACCGTTCAGCCCAAGAATGCGGCGTAGAAGGCGATGGCCTCGGCGAGCGCCATGCCCAGGATCCCGATGACCAGGATCTGGCCGAACGCGCCGGGGTTGCGCCCCACGGCCTCGACGGCCTTCGAGCCGACCATGCCCACGCCGATCGCCGCGCCCGTGCCGGCGATCGCCAGCGCGAACTTCGCGTTGAATTCCAGCTCTGCCAACATCATCCATTCCATCGTTTCGTCTCCTTGTTCTCCGGAGTCACCCGGATTGCCTCTTGTCTTCTCGGCCGCGCCCACCCATTTGCGTATATGGTCACGCGGCCAAATCGTTCCTCCCGCTAGTGCCCGCCCTCCTCGTGCGACGTGTTCAGGTTGATGTAGACGGCGCACAGCAACATGAAAACCAGCGCCTGGACCAACCCGATGAGCAACTCCAGAAAATAGAAGAGGATCAGGATGCCGCAATTCACGATCCAATACGGCGTGATCGAGCCCATGGCGTGCAGCAGGTTCTCGCCGGCGAAGTTATTCCCGAACAGCCGGATCGGGAGGGAGATGCCGCGCAGCGCGATCGAGACGATCTCGATGAGGCCCACCGCGAAAAAGATCGGGGCCAGCAGCAGGGCGACGAGCCCGGTGACGCCCTTGGGCGCGAACGTGTGCTTCCAGAACCCGACCGCGCCCTGCTCCTGGCCCACCCAGCGGACCCAGAGGACGAAGAAGACGATCGTCATCGCGAGGGTCATGTTCACGTCCGCGTTCGGCGGGCGCAGGATGGGTTTCGCCACGTGGAAGCCGTGTTCGCCGGGATGCCCCCAGCCGATGGAACCCACCCCCGGCACGAGGCTCGCCCAGTTGGCCACCAGAATGTATAGGAATAGCGTGCAGAGGAGGGGAAAAGTCCTCCGGATCATGTGGTGGCCGACGATGCCCTCGAGCATGCCGTATATGCCCTCGATGACGGTCTCGAGGAAGTTCTGGAGACCCGAGGGGACGTAGGCGATCCGCCGCGTCGCCACCTGAACGAACACCGCGATGGCGCAGGCGACGACGACCGAATAGATCATCGAATTCGTCAGCCACGGGAGGCCGGCGACCGGTTCCGCGCTCAACGATAGGCCCAGGATCCACATTGAACTGGTCATTTAATCACCTCTCGCCCGATGGGCAAGCCCGAGTTAGCACAAGAAATGCAGGGGCGTCCCCGCCGCCGGGAAAAGCGGGGCTACTGCGGGTGGCGAGGACTGAAGCCAGACGGTCACGGCTGGACCACCGTGCGCCCAGGGCCGTCCCCCCAAGCCCCGACGGGCTTGGCTACATCCCACGTAGCCCAGCCGGTCACGGCTGGGCCCGCGCGCGCACCCGGGCCGTCCCCCCAAGCCCCGACGGGCTTGGCTACATCCCACGTAGCCCAGCCGGTCACGGCTGGGCCCGCGCGCGCACCCGGGCCGTCCCCCCAAGCCCCGACGGGCTTGGCTACATCCCACGTAGCCCAGCCGGTCACGGCTGGGCCCGCGCGCGCACCCGGGCCGTCCCCCCAAGCCCCGACGGGCTTGGCTACATCCCACGTAGCCCAGCCGGTCACGGCTGGGCCCGCGCGCGCACCCGGGCCGTCCCCCCAAGCCCCGACGGGCTTGGCTACGCATCTCGCTGGCGCCATGATGGCCCCATCCATGGCCGGGACACAAACGCTGGTCTACCACGCGGGGGCGTTGGGTGATTTCATCACGACCCTGCCGGTGTTGCGCGTGTGGCGCCGGGCGCATCCCCGCGACCGCCTCGCTCTGCTCGGCAGGGAGAATCACGGCAAACTGGCGGCGCACGCGGGGTACATCGATGGGTTCTGGCCCATCGAGGCGTCGCGCCACGCCTCCCTCTTCGATCCCGGCGCCGATGCCGGGGATCTCCGCGCTCTGGCCCACTTCGACACCGCGCTCATCTTCGCCGCGGAGGATTCCCCCCTGCTGGGCAACCTGGCCCGCGCCGGGGTGCCCCGCATCCTCCATCAGCCGCCATTCCCCGCCCGGCGAGAACACGTCGTGGATTACCATCTATCGCTGCTCCCACCCAATCACGTCACCGGTGCGGATCGCATCCCGGTGCTGTCATTCCACCCTGCCGAACAGCGCCCGCGCGCCTCACGCATTGCCGTGATCCACCCCGGCAGCGGCAGCCAGGAGAAAAATTGGCCGATCGAACGTTTTGCCGCGGTGGCGACCGCCTGCGCGGCACGGGGGCTGGAAGTCACCTGGTTGCTCGGGGAGGCCGAGGGCACAATCCACATCCCGCCAGGCCATCGCGCCGCCCGGATGCCCCCGCTCACGGAGGTCGCCCGCCTCCTTTCTTACGCGGCGGTCTACGTCGGCAATGACAGCGGGATCACCCATCTGGCGGCGGCGGTGGGTTGCCCCACGGTCGCGATCTTCGGCCCCACCGACCCCGCCGTCTGGGCGCCCCGGGGCCCCCGCGTCAACGTCATGACGGCCTCCCGCACTCGCTGGGTGACAACCGACCGCGTCCTGGCCGCGGTTCGGTCCATGATCACGGTGGCTCACCGCCAGGGCGGGAAATGTCGCACCTCCGGTCACGGGGGGGCCGCGTGGCGCGGGTCCACGGCCTGACGGCCGTGGCTACATCTGGAATTTTCGAGTCAGTACCGGTAGTGGTCCGACTTGTACGGCCCGTCCGGGGAGACGCCGAGGTAGGCGGCCTGCTTCTCTGACAGGCGCGTGAGCTTCACCCCGATCTTCCCCAGATGGAGGCGCGCGACCTCTTCGTCCAGCAACTTCGACAGCGTGTACACGCCGGGCTGGTACGTGTCCCGATTCTTCCACAGATCCATCTGGGCGAGGACCTGGTTCGTGAAGGAGTTGGACATCACGAAGCTCGGGTGGCCCGTGGCGCACCCGAGGTTCACCAGGCGCCCCTCCGCGAGGAGGTAGATCGATCGCCCATTGGGCAGGTCGAACCGGTCCAGCTGCGGCTTGATGTTGACCCGCTTGACGCCGGGATGGCCCATGAGCCGATCGACCTGGATCTCGTTGTCAAAGTGCCCGATGTTGCATACCGCCGCCTGATCCTTCATCGCCAGCATGTGCTCCAGGGTGATGACGTCGCAGTTGCCGGTGGTCGTGACGTAGATGTCGCCCCAGCCGAGGGTGTCCTCGACCGTGGTCACCTGGTAGCCCTCCATGGCGGCCTGGAGCGCGTTGATCGGGTCGATCTCGGTGACCACCACCCGCGCGCCCTGCCCGCGGAGCGACTGGGCCGAGCCCTTGCCGACGTCCCCATAGCCGCAGACCACCGCGACCTTGCCCGCGATCATCACGTCCAGCGCCCGGTTCAGCCCGTCCACCAGCGAGTGCCGGCAGCCATACAGGTTGTCGAATTTCGACTTCGTCACGGAATCGTTGACGTTGATCGCCGGGACCAGCAGCTTGCCCTGCTCCTTCATCTTGTAGAGGCGATGGACGCCGGTGGTCGTCTCCTCAGAAACGCCGCGCCACTCCTTCGCGATCCCGTGCCATCGCAGCGGGTCCTCGCGGTGAATCTCCTTCAACAGGTCCTTGATCACCTGCTCCTCGGTGGATTCCGAGGGCGTGTTGACCCAATCGCTGCCCTCCTCGAGCTCGTAGCCCTTGTGGATCAGCAGCGTCGCGTCCCCGCCGTCGTCGACGATGAGCTGCGGCCCCTGGCCGCCCGGGTGGCAGAGGGCCCGGTAGGTGCACCACCAGTACTCCTCGAGGGTCTCGCCCTTCCAGGCGAATACCGGGTGGCCCGCCCTCGCGACCGCCGCCGCCGCGTGATCCTGGGTCGAGAAGATGTTGCAGCTCGCCCACCGCACCGAGGCGCCGAGCTTCGCCAGCGTCTCGATGAGCACCGCAGTCTGGATCGTCATGTGCAACGATCCCGTGATCCGGGCACCCGCCAGCGGCTGATCCTTGGCGTACTTATCCCGGACCGCCATCAGGCCCGGCATCTCCTTCTCCGCGATCTCGATCTCCCTCCGGCCCCATTCGGCCAGCGAGAGGTCGGCAACCTTGAAGTCCTTCTCCGTCGATGTCTTTAGGGTCGTGGTCATTTCTGCTTTCGTTTCAAGTGTGATGTTTCAAGTTTCAAGGGAAGATCGCGGGGACTGCTCGCGGAGGGATCGGATCAGCCCCTGAAGCATCCGACCGATCTCGACACATTCCCGCACAAACCGATCGGACGTCTCGCGATCGAGCAGGGTCAGGCGGGCCGAGATGTAGCATTGCGTGCGGAGTTCCGCCGCCGATCCTTTCGCGATGCGCAGGAAACGAATATATTCCATTCGCGAATCCCGCTCGGCCCCCTCCGCGATGTTGGAGGGAACGGACACCGCTGCCCGTTGCAACTGGTCCCTCAGCCAGAACTCCTTCCATCCAGCAACCGTCTGGCACACCTCCACCGCCAGCCGACACGCGCGTTTCCATACCTCTAGTTCCTCGAATGATCGATACGCCATCCGCCGTCCCCCGGGCCGGAATCCCGCCGGCCATCCCGAACACCAAGAACTTCAATCTTGAGACCTGAAACTTGAAACTCACCTCCCTGCCGCCTTCTTCAACTCCGCCGCCCTATCCGTCCGCTCCCATGGGATATCCGGGTCGTCGGCGGGGTGCCCGAAGTGCCCGTAGTTGGTCGTCTTGCTGAAGATCGGGCGCAGCAGGTTCAGCTGTTTGACAATGTCGGCCGGCTTGAAGGAGAAGACCCCGTTGATGGCTGCCAAAAGGCGATCCTCCGGCACCGTCCCGGTCCCATAGGTATCGACGCACACCGAAACCGGCTTCGGGTGCCCGATGGCGTAGGCAAACTGCACCTCGCAGCGGGCCGCCAACCCGGCGGCGACCACGTTCTTGGCCACGTAGCGCCCCATGTAGGCCGCGCTGCGGTCCACCTTCGACGGGTCCTTCCCGCTGAAGGCCCCGCCGCCGTGGCGCCCCATCCCACCGTAGGTGTCCACGATGATCTTCCGGCCCGTCACCCCGCAATCGCCCTGCGGGCCGCCCACCACGAACTTCCCCGTCGGGTTCACCAGAAACTCCGTCTTCGCCGTCAGCATGCCCGCCGGCAGCGTCTTCTTGATCAATTCGTCGATGACGAACGCCTCGATCTCCTTGTGGGTGGCGCTCGCCGCGTGCTGCGTCGAGACCACCACCGCCGTCACCTCGACGGGCTTGCCGCCCGCGTAGCGCACCGAGACCTGCGTCTTGGCGTCGGGCCTCAGCCAGGGGACCTTCCCGCCCTTCCGGATGCGGGTCAGCTCGCGCCCCAGCCGGTGCGCGTACATGATCGGCGCCGGCATCAGCTCGGGCGTCTCGTCGCACGCGAAACCAAACATCAGCCCCTGGTCGCCGGCCCCCTGCTCCGCCGAACCCTTCCCCTCCGCCGCCCGCGCGTCCACCCCCTGCGCGATGTCGGGGCTCTGCGCCGTCAGCGCGTTCACCACGAATACCCGGTCCGCGTGAAACACGTCGTCGTCGTTCACGTAACCGATGCCGCGGATCGTCTCCCGCACGATCTGCACGTAATCGGGCTTCGCCTTGGTCGTGATCTCGCCGGCCACCACCACCATGTTGCTCTTCACCAGGCACTCGCACGCCACCCGCGACCCCGGGTCCCCCGCCAGGCACGCGTCCAGCACCGCGTCCGATATCGTGTCGCACACCTTGTCGGGATGGCCCTCGCCCACCGACTCCGAAGAGAAGATATAGTCTTTCGATGTCACGGCGGGAATGTTGCCAGCGGCCCGGCCCTTTGCAACTGAATTATTGAAATATCATGATGGGATGATATGTATCAGCCATGCCCGACTGGCTGGAGTCCCTGCGGTTGCTGGCTGACCCGACGCGCCTGCGCCTGATGGCGGTGCTGGGCCGCAACCGGCTCTCGGTGGCGGAATTGCAGGAGGCGCTGGGGATGGGGCAGTCGAGGATCTCGACGCACCTGGGGCTGCTGCGGAAGGGGGGCCTCCTCCACGACCGGCGGGACGGCAAGAACATCTTTTACGGGTGGGCCGGGGACCTGCCGGAGGCGACGGTGGCCCTGATCCAATCGACCCTCTCGAACGCGGGGCTGGCCGGGGAGCTGCGGCGCGACCGGGAGAATCTGGCGGCGATCCTGAAGCGCCGCCGCGCGCAGACGGAAGCGTACTTCAACGCGGTCGCGGGACGGATGGGGAAGCGCTACTGCCCGGGCCGCTCGTGGCGCAGCGTGGCGCACCTGTTCCTCGGCCTCGTGCCGCGTGTCGTCGTGGCGGATCTCGGGGCCGGCGAGGGCGACCTGTCGCGGCTCCTGGCGCGGCGGTGCGAGCGCGTCATCGCCGTGGACCTCTCCGCGAAAATGGTCGCCTTCGGCAGGCGGCAGGCGAAGGCCACCGGCCTCAAGAATCTGGAGTACCGCCTCGGCGACATCGAGGACCCCCCGATCGAAGACGCCGCGGTGGACGTGGCGATCCTAAGCCAGGCCCTGCACCACGCCACCGACCCCGAGGCCGCCATCCGCGCCTCCTACCGCATCCTCCGGCCCGGCGGTCGCCTCGTGGTGCTCGACCTCAAACAGCACCACTTCGACGCCGCACGCGAATTGTATTCCGACACCTGGCTCGGCTTCCGCGAGGCCGAATTGGTCCGCTGGGCCTCCGCCGCCGGTTTCCAGGAGATCGACTTCCAGCCCGCGGAACGCGAGGAGAAGCCGCCCCACTTCCAGAGCTTTGTCTTGGCGGCCACGAAGCCGGCGGCGGGGCTGACCTGAAATTTCGCCCGCGTTGGCGTCTCGCAGAGGCGCCCTGAATCGAAAATTGGGTCGCGATGTAGGCTGCGCCTTGGCGCACGCGGACGGTCGATGCGGCAGCGTGCGCCAAGGCGCAGCCTACAATTTTCCTCCCCGGTGGTGCCCCGCAGGCGTGGCACGGGATCCGCCTCGAAAATAGGCCACGGGATCGGCGCGTAGGCGCGGATTCCCATCCGCGCCACGATGGCCCTGCCGGTTGTCCCCGCAGCGCGGAAGGGATTTTCGCGCCCTTCATTTTCTGCCCCGGTGCATCGCCACCCAAATTTTCTCTTTCCCAAGGCCCCGACCCTTGCGCTTCACTTGGGCATGCAAGGCCGCTGGCTCAGGCTGGCAGTCGCCCTCGGGGCGATCGCATCGTGCGGGGGGCGGGGAACCGCCAAACCCCCGGAACCCGAGCCCCCGCCACCCTACGGCCTCGACTGGCAAGTCCTCCGCTTCGACGCCGACCAGTTCACCGTGCGCGTCCCGCCCGAATGGCTCGAGATCCCCGAGTTCAACATGACCCGCTTCGTCGGCGGCGCGGCCGCCCAGAGCTTCCTGTCCGACCAGGCCTACGCGCAAAATTACCGGCACGGTTTTCAGGAGGGGCCCGTCAAGTCGTGGTTCCAGCCACCCTACTGCCTCGTCGACATCCACACCCGCGGCCGCATCACCCGAGAGCAGCTCGTCGCCCTGCCCCGGGCCGCGGAGATACTGCCCGGCGGCGGCCCCTTCCGCGAGGACGGCAGCCGCGGCGTCTTCTCGCTCACCCGCGTCGGCACTTTCATCTACGAGCCGGAGGCCGACATCGTCTGGCTCAACCTCTCCCGTCCCACCCCGGAGGCCGGACCCCTTCGCGCCGTCGCCGCCCTCGTCCTCACCCAGCAGGGCGGCATCCAGTTCAACTTCTACTGCCGCGAAACCGATGCCCGTCGCTACCTCGACCTCTTCGAGCGCATCGCGCGCAGCGCCGTCATCCACGAGTACCTCCGCTACCGCAAGCCCCTCCTCGAGGCATGGCCCCTCTTCGGCTCGATGGATTGGTCCAACCCCACCATGCGCTACTTCGAGATCGGCGTCGCAACCGCCTTCCTGATCGGCATCGTCGCCCTCGCCCGCGTCCTCATGAAACGCACCGAGGCCGACGAGGCCAACCCCCTCAATCCGCTGGACGAGGAGTGAGCCAATTTCGGAAACCTCCCGCAGGGGCGCGGGGACGTTGAGCCAGACCTGAATCTTCAACCCGCGGATACCGCAGATAAGTTCTGTATCATTGCGGGACTTGCGAATCCGGAGGCAGCCGAGAGCCTGCCCGCCCGAGTGGAGGGCGAGGAGGCGCCCATGTTTGGACTGCGGCGTCGAAGGCGCCGCTTTGGATTGACGCGCGGACGGAGCACCGAACCCATCTGTTGCCAGATGGGCTACGACCCCCAAGCCACTCCCCAAAAAAAACGGGCCGGGATTACCCCGGCCCGCTTTCTAAATTGACCGCCCGCGCTCAGGCCTTCTTCGACAGCCGACGGCGCAGGTACAGGATCCCGCCCAACGCCGGCACCAGCAAGAGGCCAAGGCCCGGCTCGGGGATGGTGAAGCCGACGATGATCTCTTTGATTGTCCAATCGGAATTCTGGGCCGTTTCGAATTGGAAATCCAGCCGGTCGACGTCGGAGAAGTCCGCGCCGCCCGTCATGCTTGAGAAAAAGAGGTAATCCCAGCGATCGGGGTCTGGCGCATTGAGCCCGCCCGCGATGTTGACCGTGCCCGTGCTTGAACCGCCGGCTGTCGTCGACGCGATCACCTGGATCGTTCCGGCGAAATCCGCGACATCAAACAGGAACCGGAACGAGTTATTTGTGCCATTCTGCGACAGATTGGCGTTGAGATCCGTTGAGAATCCGTAAGCTAGTCGGAAAAGGCCGTCGCCACTGTCTCCCGAGGTATAAACTAGGTTGCTGCTCGCCCCGATGTTGATCTCAATCGCCGTCGTTCCCGACGCGGTCAATTGTTCCAAATAAGACCGCCGCTGGCCGCCAAGCACATCCGTCCCCGACAGACCCGTCTCGTCCATATTCCCCGAGTTCGCCACAGCCGTGAAGTTTGTCGCGACCCCACCGACATCGAACGAATCCACCATGACGTCCACACCCCACGCCCCTCCAGCCAAAGCCAGACACAGGGCACCCGCAGTAGAGTAGGGAAGGAAGCCGCGGGATGAGAGGCCGAGGCCAATGACCGCCGA
>CAZYWZ010000063.1:16355-37275 GCA_964651705.1 uncultured Verrucomicrobiales bacterium | reverse complement strand
CCGCCCGCGTGCGCCAAGGCGCAGCCTACCATTTTCCGCCCCGGTGGTGCCCCGCGCGCGGGGCATGGAATCTAATCCGAAAATACGACATCACGCTCGGGTAGCGAAGGGCCGGAGTCTACCCGCCATGGCGGGCCCTTCGGCAGGAGGGCATCTGAGCGTCGGCCCGGCATCCGGTCGGCCGCTTGCCCCTACCGCCCCATCTTTCTCGCCGGGGGCTTCTTGGCCGCGGCGGGGGCCGCGTTGGTGGCGGCAGCCATCGGGGTCTTGACCGCGATGGCCTGCTCCGGATTGATCCACTTGCGATCGAGCATGTACTGCGAGATCCGGGCGGTGATCATGCGCGCGGTGCGCTGCGCGTCGTCGGTCACCCCGCGGATCGAACCACCCACCATGGATAGCCCGGCCGACACCGGCCCCGGGCTGGTGATCAGGCCGGGCATCGAACCGCTCCCGCCCTCGGTCTGGAACGACAGGAATGGCGTGGATCGAGAGCGCCCCAGATCGTAGACATCGACCGCCACCTGCATCTTGGTGGCCCCCGCCCCGAGGCCCACGAAGGAGCGCAGCGCCCGGCTGCCCTGATTGACGACCAAGAAGCGCCCCTTCACCAGCCAGCCGGTCCGGGGCACGGAGTCGTTGATCCCCATGATCTCCGCGGGGACCAACTGGACGCCGATGCGCTCGGCCGTCAGGTCTGCCAGCATCACGGCGGTGTCGTGCTTGAAGGACTCCAACTCGGCGCCCTCGCGATCGACGTTGAATTCCGCGCCCGCCGTGGAGAAGGGCATTACGTAGACCTTCGCCGGCTTGCCCCGCGGGCGCACCTTCCGCCCACCTTCCAGATCCTTGACGCTCACCGAGGCGCACCCGAAAAGTAGCGCCACCGCAAGGCCGCCGCCCAGCCATCCCTTCCATTGCATCATGGCGGGAGTTTTGGCAAAAAGCCGCGGCTGGCAAAGGCTTTTTTCGGGATTTTCTGTTGCGGGATGGCAAATGGGGCGGTGGCCTGATAGGCTGATCCGAGCTTGAACCAGAGCGTGACACGCCGGTTGAACCGCGGCGCCCGCTGGGCGGTGGTGGGCCTGTGCGTGAATCTTGTCCTGGCCGGGGGCAAAATCCTCGGGGGTGTCCTCGGTCATTCGTATGCGCTGATCGCCGACGGGATCGAATCGTGCCTCGATATCTTCGGTTCGCTGGTGGTGATGAGCGGCCTGCGGTGGGCGGCGGTGCCGCCGGATGCGGATCATCCCTACGGCCACGGGAAAGCCGAGCCCCTCGCCGGGGCCGTGGTGGCGATCGCGCTCCTCGGCGCGGCCGTCGGCCTCGCCGCGATGAGCGTCCGCGAGATCCTGGAGCCCCACCACGCCCCCGCGCCCTTCACCCTCGCGGTGCTGCTTTCCGTGGTCCTGATCAAGGAGATCCTTTACCGCGTCATGCGGAAGGTGGGCCGGGAGATCGGCAGCATCGCCGTCGAGGCCGACGCCTGGCACCACCGCAGCGACGCCATCACCTCCGTGGCCGCTTTCGTCGGGATCTCCATCGCCGTCTTCGGTGGCCCGGGATTCGAGGCCGCCGATGACTGGGCCGCCCTCCTGGCGTGCGCCATCATCGCCTGGAATGGCGCCCGCCTCCTCCGGCCCGCGCTCGCAGAAATCATGGACGCCGCACCCCCCGAGGACGTCATGGACGGCATGAAGGCCACCGCCGCCGCCGTCCCGGGCGTCGATGCCCTAGACAAATGCCGCGTCCGAAAAACCGGCCTCAATTATTACGTGGACTTGCACATCCGGGTCGACGGCGCCATCTCCGTCCTCGAGGGACATCGCATCGCCCACCGCGTCAAGGACGCCCTCCGCGCCAACCACCCCGAGGTCGCCGATGCCCTCGTCCACGTCGAACCCCAGGCCGATGACTCCGGCCGCTCCCTCGGGTTGCCCTGAGCGCCCCCGGGCGACGGGGTCAACTCTCGCGACGGGGTCAACTCTCGACTCTCCACATCGCGGCCTCGATCCGTGCCAGCCGGGCGCGCAGTTCCGGGTCGGATGCGGCGCGGGCCTCGGTTCGCTTCAGGATCTGCAGCACGCTGCCCCCGTCCTTGAGGCCCTTTTCCCGCGCGATGTCCACGGGCCTCTCCATGCCTGAGCGGACGCGGGCCCAGACTCGTACCCTCTCGTCCTCCTCGCCCGCCAATAACCCGGCGAGGGCGCGCGCCCGCACTTCCGACGACCGCGCCCTCATCCAGCGCGTCTCCTCCTGGCCCTCAGCACCCTTCAGCGTCGCCTTCACCCTCTCCATGAGCGCCTCGCCACCAAGGACCAGGCCCGCGCGCAAGTCGTCCCATGGGCTGTCGATTACCGAACCGAACGCCTCGCCGATGAACCTCCTGTAGCCCCGCCGCCCCCGGGCGATCCCCCTGCCGAAAAACTGCAGCCATCCCAGGTCGGTCGCCACCGGTGCCACACGTCGCAGTCCCGCGTAATCCATGTGGCTGCTCCACGGATAGCTGTCCAGTTCCGCCCTCTTCTCCTCCGGCACTTGCCGCCGCTTATCGTGGGGCCGCACCGGGTTCAAGTGGACGTAACGCAGAAGCGTCATGCCGTATGCCTCGCCGTCCACCAGATGCGCCTTGAACCGCCCTTGAAACAGGTGCCCGCTGCGGCGGTGGCGACGATTGAAGCGGATCGTGTAGGTCGTTTGCAGCCAGCCCACCCCACGGCTCAGGTTGCCCATCGGGGTCTCCACGATCAGGTGGTAGTGGTTAGGCATCAGGCACCACGCCCTCAGCGTCAGCCCAAAACGGGCCACGGCCTCCCCGAGCGTCTTTAGGAACATCTTGCGGTCCAGATCGCCGCGAAAGATCTCCCGCCGCTCGTTGCCCCGCGCCGCCACGTGGTATGCCGCGCCCTCGTATTCCACACGGATCGGTCGCGCCATGCCGGCACCATGGCCAATCGTATCTCTATGTCAAGAGTCGAGAGTTGACCCCATTCCCACACCTCGCCCAGAACTCGGCCGACCGGCCGCCCGCGAGATGTCGATTTGCAGAAATCATAAGGACGTGAGCCCGCCGCCGGGAGATGAATGTCGAATGTTGAGAGTTGACCCCATTCCCACACGCCCCCGCCTCGTAGCGAAGCCCCTTCGGGCTTCGGCGCCCCCGGGCCCGCCGCCCCGCCGCACCTCGCCCAGAACTCGGCCGACCGGCCGCCCGCGAGATGTCGATTTGCAGAAATCATAAGGACGTGAGCCCGCCGCCGGGAGATGAATGTCGAATGTTGAGATGTGACCCCGAGTCCGCACCGCGCCGTGCGCTCAGCGCCCGATCTGGACGCGGTAGAACTTCTGTGGTCCGAATATGTTCGTATCGGTCACGATACGGTAGTCGCCATCGTCGTGCCATGCGGCCCCAGTCAATTCATCCCAGCCAGAGGGCAATAGGTCTTTGGAGCAAAGCACGGTGTAGCTGCGTCCAGGGCGTATTGGCCCGAAAACGAAGACCACCTTTCCGGGTTCTGATGGCTTGGGTGTCGGCTTGATCTCGAAGACGGACGAACGGTCGGTGGGCACTGTCAGGCACAGGGATTCGAAGAGGTTGTCGCGCCCGTCGCGGTCCGGATCCCGGTCCGGTCCGGCATCGGGGTTGTCTTCGCCGAAATGGCCAACCTGCCAGTCGTCGTCGACCCCGTCCCCGGCGTAGGAACCGCAGTCATCGGTGGTGACGTTGAGGACGGTCAGGCCCAGCGAGGCGTCGAATCCCTGCAGGGCCCCCGAAATCGACGCGGGCGTGTCCCGGTAAACGTACCCGCCCGTTGCGACGCCGCCCGGGGAGATCGAACTGATCGGGCCGGAAACGACATGCCACGCGACCGAGGCCGGGGCGATGGTCAGGAAGGTGCCGTCGTCCATCGCCTGGCCGGCGGCGAGCTGTCGGGTGGTGCCCTCGTTCAGGTTGGTCGGGGACGCCGAAATGGATAGCCCCACCGGGTCGTACAGCTGGCCGATGTAGCCGGCCTTGAGCGTCTCGGGCGGCGCGGACGCCGTGGAAACGCCGCCCACGCCCCCGATGCTCGCGTCGGCGGCGTAATCCGCGCTGGCGAGCCGTCCGCCCCCCGCGTCGTGGGTCTCGGTGACCAGCGCGTAGTCGGGGCTGGTCCGGGTCTCGGAGCGGGCCGTGCCCATTGCGAACGCCGTCACGAAGATACTGAGGGAAATTATCGAATTTCTCATCGGGAATCGACCTCGTTCGTGACACTGCCCGATATGTCGATGGCCTGCCATTGCCCGCCGCCGACATATTGGAGTTCCAGCATGCTCCTCTGCTCGCCAAGGATGTCGAAGGACAAGGAAAAGAGGTCCTCGGGGCTTGCCGCAAACAGCGTGTTTCCGTCCGATGACGGGGCCAGGGCCACCCAGTTATCTGAATTGGACGGGGAGATCAGGGGGACCCAACTGGCGCCGGAATCGACGGAGACGAACAACTGGCCGCCATCGATCCCGGCCATGAGCTTGGCGCCGTCTTTCGAGCATGCCACGCAGGTCCAGTTGGTCGAGGCGCCGGTCGGATTCCACGTGGAGCCGCCGTCGGATGATGCGTAGATGCGGCCCCCAAATTCGGCCGCGAGGGCAACGGATCCATCCGATGAACAAGCCACGGAACGCCACGCGCGGTCGGCATCGCGCGGTGCCCAGGATTCGCCCCCGTCGGTGGAGCTGTAAATCTTCCCCCCATCGACGGCGGCGAGAAGGTTCATCCCATCGGCCGACGACGCCACCGCTCGCCAGTTTCGGATTTCTTCCCTTTCTGTCCACGACGCGCCGGCGTCGGTAGTCGTATAGATATATCCGTTCGAGACAACCGCCACGAGCCTGTCGCCGTTTGAGGATGAGGCGATAGCGCGCCATTGGCGGTCATCGGCCCGCGCGGTCCAGGATTCGCCATAGTCTGTGGATGAATAGAGTTTTCCCCCGGAGGTTGCCGTGGCCAACTTGGCGCTGGTTGAGGAAGAGGCGATGCCGTTGAGATAGCCTGCGATGTGCCGATTTGTCCACGTGGCCCCGGCATCGTCGGAGAAAAAGGCTTCGCCATATCCCGCAACCGCCGAGATCCGAGATCCATCGTCTGAAACCGCCAAGTCCCTAAACTTGCCGGCGGCGGGGACTGGCGCCCAGGTGATTCCCGAGTCCGAGGACGTGTAGATCAATCCGGCGAAAACCTCGGCAACCAGCTTCGTTCCGTCCGCGGAGGAGGCGACCCAGATCCAATCGCGGTTGCTGTCGCGCGCCGTCCAAGTGATCCCGGCGTTGGTCGAAGTGTAGATCCGTCCGCCGTTGACGGCCGTGATGAGCTTCATGCCGTCATCCGAAGAGGCGATTCCCCAGCACGCGGCGAGATTGGTTCGGGCTATCCATGTCATTCCGGAATTGGTGGATGTGAAGATTTGTGAGGAGGTGACGGAGGCCAGGTTCGTGCCGTCCGCGGAGGAAGCGATGCCGCGCCAGGTCCGGCTGCTGTCGCGCGGTGTCCACGTGACGCCGGAGTCGGTGGAGGTGTATATCTGCCCGTTGTCGACGTTCGCGGCAAGTTTGGTGCCGTCCCCCGAGGAGGCGACCCAGTGCCAATTGCGGACGCTGTCGCGGGCCGTCCAGGAGATTCCCGAGTTAGTGGAGGTGTAGATCTGTCCGCCGTAGACGGTTGCCACGAGCTTGGTGCCATCGGCCGAGGAGGCGATGCCGCGCCAGTTGCGCACGCTGTCCCGGGCCGTCCAAGTGTGCCCAGAGTTGGTGGAGGTGTAGACTTGGGCGCCGTCGGCTACCGCGGCCAACCCGGTGCCGTCGGCGGAGGAGGCGACTGCGTACCAGTGGCGATTGGTCTCGTGTGCTGTCCAGGTGAATCCGGAGTCGGCGGAAGTATAAAGCTGGCCGTCCCAGACCGCGGCGACGAGCTTGGTGCCATCCGCGGAGGAGGCCACTCTGAACCAAATGCGGTTCGTCTGTGGGGACGAGGGATCGAAAGTCGGTGGGGTTATGCTTGCTATCGGCCAAAATTCGGAAATAGAAATCAGCGCCCCCGAATCGGGCGCCAACCGCCACCCGCCCGAACCCGGCGCCGTGATCCGGATGGTGTCGCCGATCTCCGCGACGTCGGGCAAGGTGATGGTCGCCCGGGTTTCCGATGTGGCGATGTAGCCGGCGTTGGGCTCCGCCTGGACGGTGCCCCCGGAGACCGTGTGCCAGCCCGTGACGCCACCACCGGCGGTCTGCACCACGCCGGGAGCGAGTTTCTGCGACGTGATGCTCCCGTCCGGGACGCCTAGTGCCATGTCTGCCACCATGGCGTAGCCCACGGACGCGATGCGCTGGTCGGGGGAAAGCTGCTGCCAGCCGTGGCTCCCGTCGTCGAACCAGACCCGCAGCCGCACGTCGGCGTTGGTGAAGACGGTCGCGGGGATCGCGGTCATGTTGGAGAGGGTGGTGTCTCCCAGAAGGACCGAGTAGAGGCCCTTGTTCACTTCGAGGACAACGGCGTTGTCGGGGGCCGCCCCATCGGTCCCCGTGCCGTCGTTGCTCCAGAGCGTCAGGAACGTCGTGGGTCCGCCGTCCACCAGCGAGAACTTGAACTGCCCGGTGCCGTTAAAGTTGGCGCCACCGGCCGCGACCCGCCCCTGATAGTGGATCATTTGAGGGACCTGGGCTGACGAAATCGATGCCGCGGCCAGACCGAGTAGAATTGCACGACAGACGACACTCATGGTGCTCTCCTTGATATTGCGGGGCGAGTGCTTGATGTTTCCGGGCCTTCACTGGTTCGTGCACTGTCCCCACAAAATATTCGCATCATGTGAGAGGCGAATCATCCTCCGCGAAATCTCAGCCGCCAACGACGCATTAGGCAAGCGCAAAAAGTTACCAAGAAAACAAAAGTTTTGCTTATTGCGAGGCCGGGCCTGGTGTGCGCGCCCCGCCGCGATCCCTATCGACGAGGCGGGTTCCTGCGCGCCCAGCGCCCCCGCGCGAATTGCGATTTGTAAAAATCAGAAGATGTGACCCAACGCCGCATCGCAGCAATGGCCCCCAAACTGGCCACCCGCCCAAAGAGCCGCACCGGATCCAGCGCAGCACAGCGGAATCCGTTAAATGTCGAATGTTGAGATGTGACCCCAAATCCCAACCCGAGGTTAGTTTGGACAGAGCGAACGGTGTTGTATTGCAACGTGGCACATCCTGCTATAAGGCGCTCAAGGCAGGGGCCTTTTGGCGTTGCCCCTGAAACAGTCATGGATGAGCGTTTCTTGGATCTATTGGCCTGCCCGGAGACCGGAAGTCCGTTAGCCCTGCGGGTGGACGAGCGGTACCCGGACGGGTTAGTGAAATCGGGTGGGCTAGCAACACCTGACGGATTGCGCCAGTACGCCATACGGGATGGGATACCCCGGTTTTGTGAGGATGGGGCATATGCGGAGAGCTTTGCGTACGAGTGGGGGCGGTTCGGTCAGACACAACTCGAGTCGGAAAACCGCGCGAGTCGGATGCGGGATGCCACGCGAGTGGCTTTTTTGGAACAGACGGGTTTCACGGAAGAGAACATACGTGGCAGGACCGTGGTGGAGTTCGGTTGCGGGCCGGGGCGCTTCCTGGACATTGCCAAGAGCATGGGGGCGACGGTGATTGGACTGGAGCTGACGTCGGCGGTAGATGTCGCCCGGAAGAACCTCGGCGATGGGCCGGGTGTGTTTCTGGTGCAAGGGTCGGCGCTCTCGCCGCCATTTCGGAAGGGGGCCTTCGATTTTGGGTTCACGATCGGCGTCCTCCACCACACGCCGGTCCCATGTCAGGGCGCCAAGGCGTTGATCGAAGTGGTGCGGCCGGGCGGGGGTGTCGCTATATCGGTATATCCGGAAGGCGGCTTCTATTCGTTTCCCTCCGTGTATTGGACCCGGAAGTTGATCAACCAGATGGAATCTTTCCTCGGACCCCGATGGTCGCGATCGGTGGCGATGGCATACGCGTGGCTGAGCGCGTCTGTGTTTTATCCCTTGTTTTGGCTGATCAACAAGGTGCCCGGCTTGGGTCGGTGGCTGGCGGGATTTTGGGCCTATTTTTTTGCGGTTGTCGTCGTCGCGCCCGATCGCCGTTGGCGCATGCTGGACACGTTTGATGCGATCACGCCGCGATATGCTTCCACCCATACTCCCGAGGAGGTAGAGTTCTGGATGCGGGGTTTCGGTTGTGAGTCGGTGCGACCGACCGGCGTGAAATTTGGGTATTCTGGGGCCCGACCGGCAAATTTCACGGGGCGAAAGATCTAGTTTGTCGCGTTAAGAATGCAATTATGAACTCGGTATTCAATCTCGTATCGAAGGCATTGCCGATGCTGAAGGCGAAGAGGTTGAAACGTCTGGCTCGGGGCAGCCTCGCGGAACTCGACGAACGGATCCGCCGATACTATCAATCGATAGAATCCTCCGGATATTTTGAGACACTTGATTCGGTTGACATTTGGGAGGACACGAAGCGTCGCTCGCACTTCTTGCGGTTTTGCGGGGAGGCGTCGAGCATCTTGGATTTCGGGTGCGGAAGCGGTGGACTAGCGGTAGGGTTGAAAGAGCGGTTCCCAGATAAGGAGGTGATCGCTCTCGATCTGGGGGAATCATCGGGAGGGAAGATTGGCAGGGGTGCGCGGGGAATCGAGTTCCATCGCGGCGATGCTCTGGCTAGCCCATTCGAGGATGGCCGCTTCGACATGGTGATCAATCGATTCGTGATTGAGCACTCGGTCTTTCCTGAGAAGCTAGTCTCGGAGATTCATCGGATCCTTCGGCCAGGTGGTGTGCTGTATCTGATCTACCCTCAGTTGCTTCTGAGGGTGGATCCCGCGACCTTTCTGTTTGAGGTATGTTCCTGGATTTCACCGAGGTTTCGGCTCACGTACCTTGACCCGGAGCTTTCAGATTCGACGGCCCAAGCGGATGATCGGGACGCAGTCTGGCTGAGTAATCCAGTGAAAGTCCGCCGGATGATCCAGGCGGCTGGCTTCGATGTGGTGGTGGATCGCCCGGTGGAATCGCTAATGGTCGGCCGCAAGCCCCGAGTAGGAGCCTAGCTTGGCGATGGCATCACACGTGTCTCGGGCGCCTATCGTGTCCGGGGTGATCACGACGCGGAACCGCCGGGAGATTTTGTTGCGATGTGCGGCGTCCTTGCGGGCGTCGGCACGGCGGCCCGACGAGCTGATCGTGGTGGACGACGGGTCGACGGACGGGACGCGGGGGCTGGGAGCGGGGGATTTCGGATTTGATCGGTGCGAGGTGATCCGTCTGCCCGAGCCGGTCATGATGGTGCGGGCGAGGAACATCGGGGCCCGAAAGGCGCGGGGTTCGTTGGTGCTGTTTGTCGACGATGACAACGTGTTAGATCCGGAGATGGTGGGAGCCCTGGTCGCGGCGGCGGAGGCGAACCCTTCGTACGGAATTCTGGGCCCCTCCATGTTCACGCTCTCGGGCCGCCGGCGATACCTCGATTATCAGACGGTTGATTTGGCGACCGGCAGGACTCGCGGACACGTGGACGCCTCCGCGCGGTCGATCCGTGAAAGCGATGGGGTGCCCAACGTTTTCATGATCCGCCGGGAGTGCCTGGAGGCTTGCGGGTACTTTGACGAGTCGCTGATCCAGACGTTTACCGAGCCGGACTTCGCCTTTTCGGCGCGGGGTCGGGGTTTTGGTTGCGGCATCGTGAAATCGGCGGTCACCTATCACGACATCCCCGAGGGTTCGTCGCTGACCCCGAGGGGACTGGGCGGCGAATTTTCCCAGAAGGCCTACTGCCTCATGCGGAATCGGAGCGTCCTTGTGGCGCGGCATGGGCGCCTCCACCAGCGGGTGATCTACGGAACGTGCTTTTCGTGGCTCTGGCCCCTGCTGTATTCGTTCCTGATGGCGCGTTTCGGTCGCTGGGACCTGATCGGTCTGTACTGGCGCGGATTCGCGGATGGGATGCGGTATCTGCTGGCTGGGGGCCGTGGTCCGGTCCCGGCGCCAAAGATCGACTGGGGGCGTGTGAAGGAGCGTTGCGGGGCCTAATATGTGCGGGATCTTGGGGGTATTCTATCGCGACGGCCGGCCGATCGACCGGGATCGGTTTGTTCGCGCGCTGCGCACGCTGGAGCGGCGCGGCCCGGATCAGGAGGGCGTCATCCTAGAGCCGGGCGTGGGATTGGGCCATCGCCGGTTGTCGATCCTCGACCTGAGCGAGCGGGGGCGGCAGCCGATGGGGCGGCCGGAAGGGGACATCCGGGTGATCTTCAATGGCGAGATCTACAACGATCTCGCGTTGCGCGGGGAATTGCAGGGTCGGCACAACTTCACGACGGGGACGGATACGGAAACGCTTGTACACGGTTATGCGGCATGGGGCGACGGGTTGTTGGATCGGATCGAGGGGATGTTTGCATTCGGAATTCACGATCTTCGGAAGCGACGCGTGCTCCTAGCGCGGGATCATTTCGGGAAGAAGCCGCTGTACTATCGGATCACCGACGAGTGCCTGGCGTTTGCCTCGGAACTGAAGGCGCTGGTGGCATATTTCGCCGGCGAGTGGCAACCGGAGGTTGATCCGCTTTCGGTGGCGAAGTTCCTCATGTATGGGTACGTGCCGTCGCCGGGCACGATCTTCCGCGGGGTGAAGAAACTCCAGCCCTCCTCCTATCTGGCATTCGATTTAGGTCGGTGGCGGGTGAGCGGGGAGGGGTGCTATTGGAAGCTGGAGGATTTTGTCACGTCCGCGTCGCTGACTGAGGCGGAGGCGCTGGAGGGGATCGACGCGCGGTTGCGTGAGGGGGTGGCGAAGCGACTCAGGAGCGACGTGCCCGTGGGCATCTTCCTGAGCGGCGGGGTGGACAGCAGCCTGGTGGCATCCCACGTCGCGGAGCTAGACCCCACGCTCGAGGCCTTCACGGTCTGCTATGGGCCGGATGGCGACGACGAGCGCCGGCAGGCGGAGATCGTCGCCAGACGCTGTGGGATCCAACTGCACTGCTGCGATCTGGTCGGAGCCGAGGTTGAGCGCGCGTTTTGGTCGATCGTGGATTACATGGATGAGCCGATCGCGGATCCCGCGATCATCCCGCTGCATTTCGTCGCGCGCTTCGCGCGGGAGCGAATCACCGTGGTGCTCTCCGGCGACGGGGGCGACGAGCTGTTCGGCGGGTACGGAAAGCATCGCGTGCAGCGCCTGCTTGAGGCCACGGGACCTTTCGGGGCCTTGGGTGCCAGGGCCGGTGCCCTGCTCCGCCGGGGCGACCGGGGCTGGGCCAAGCTAGCGGATACCGCGCCGCTGCCCTTCCCCGCCCGGCAGTTCCTCTTCCAAAGCGGGGGACCGCTGTGGTCCGAACTGCCCAAGTGGATGCCGAATTACAGGTTTTCCGTCGAGGAGGTCTTCGCGGAGGCGATCGCGTGGGATCGCAAGTTCCCGCGGGGGGATGCGATCAACCGTTCCCTCTACCTCGACTGCCGCCTGCAATTGCCCGACTGGTACCTCGTAAAAGGCGATCGCGCCACCATGGCCACCTCGCTGGAAATGAGAAACCCCCTTCTCGACAAGGCGCTGGCCGAATTCGCTTTCTCCATCCCCGGCCGCCTGAAGATCCAGGGCCGCGAGACCAAGGCGCTGCTGAAACATCTCGCGGAGCGGCGGGTTGATCGGGAGGTCGTCCGCCGGCCCAAGAAGGGGTTTGTGGTGCCGTTGGCAGAATGGATTCGTGGGGAGTTGCGCGGCGCATTCGAGGATCTTGTTGCCAGGGATAACGGGTTTTTGGATCGTGGCTACGTGGGGCGCCTACTCGATGCGCACGAGCAGGGTCTTACGGATTATCGCACCGAGTTGCTCAGGACGGCGATGCTGGGGCGCTTCCTTGGTCCTCCTGCGATGGCCGATCTCGCTCAACAGGGACCCGGTTGGGGCGAAGCATTTCGAGGGCCATAGAGAAAGATGGAAGGCGGGCGGACGTGAATCCGGTCCATGTGACTCGACAGGGATCCGCGTTTCGGGTAGTCTGATTTCAGTTCGACCGCGTTCGGCCATATGCGGAGGGTGAATGTGAATAAGGGAACGGTTCTCCTGGTTTATCCCGGCGGGTTCAATAGTGTCTTTCCTGAGATCCCGCTGCCGCTTGTCTATCTGGCGTGGGCCCTGCGTCGGGCATCGTACGAAGTCGAGATCCTGGATACGCGGATCCACTCGTTCGACCAGATGTCCCGCGACGACTACCTGTTCGTGGGGATCAGCAGCATGACGGGGCCGATGATCCGCGATGGCCTGAGATTCGCGCGGCACGTGCGAGAACGAAACCCGAAGATACCTATCGTCTGGGGCGGCATCCACGTGACGCTGCTGCCGGAGCAGTCCCTTGAGAATGATCTGGTGGACATCGTCGTGCGAGGCGAGGGGGAACTGACGGTCGTGGAGCTTGCGGGGGCTTTGGCGGCCGGCGGCGCGCTTTCGAAGGTGAGGGGCATCTCATACAAGCAGGATGGCGTCGTCCGATCGAATCCCGACCGTGAATTCATGGACATGGACCAGATCGATATTGAGCTGCCGTACGATCTATTGGAGATGGAGAAGTACGAGTTTCCGGGCCTTCCCGTTGCGCTCCAGCCGCGGTTGCCCCTACCGATGCGGCTTCTGTTACAATACCGCCTTCAACAAGAGGCGATGGCGCTACAAGAGCGCTGTACGGGTGCTCGACGAGATGGAGCACCTCATGGAACGATTCGGGCAGACGAGTTTCAGTTTTGGTCACGAGGATGAGTTTTTCATCAGTGTGCCGAGGGTTCGGGCGATCTGCGAGGGAATCGTGGAGCGAGGCCTGACGGTAAAATGGGCCTCCTTCTGTCGTTTCGATAGTTTCGATCGGGTCGACGATGGCCTGTTGGCACTGCTGGAGAAAACGGGATGCCAGTGGTTGAGTTTTGGTGGGGAATCTGGGTCGCAGAGGGTGCTGGACGAGGTAGTGCAGAAAGACATCGGTATCGAGAGCGTGGTCCGGGCGACCGAGCGGTTGAGTCGCACGAATATCCAGCAAGTTATCTCGTTTATCTCGGGTCTGCCTGGCGTGGGTCAGGATGAGATGTCCGAGACGTTTGATTTGATGGACCGATTAATTCGGATTAATCCGAAGATCTATCCGAACGGCGTCTTCCTTTACACGCCGTATCCTGGGACGCGGTTGTTCTGTGTGGTGCAGGAGGAGTATGGATATCAGCCGCCGAAAAGCCTAGAGGCCTGGTCGGATTTCGGGATCTACCGGAATGTGGGGAGCACATGGCTGAGCAGGGGCGAGGCTTCGAGATACAAGGCGATCTCGATCCTCACCCGGTTTCCGTTTTACAAGGAGAGTTTCAAGTGGGCGGATTTGTCGGGCGCGCTGGGGGCGTCGCGGTTTTCGCGGTTTCCTTTCAACGTGGCGTATTTCATTCTCGCAAACCTCGCGATATTGCGGTGGCGGACGCGCCGATTCGAGTTCCCGATCGAATGGTTGGCGCTGGAAAAGGCCCTGGTGAAGATGCGCGGATTCGTGTGAGGAGCAGTCGGCCGATCTGGTTCGATCAGGGGCCCGGAGATGTGCCCCGGTACAAGTGGATCAAAGCGTGACTCGCGCGTTTTTTTGCGGTCCGGCCCAATGGCGCTTGGGTTTCGGCCATGGCGTTTAGTATGGCGAGCCATGGGGATGGCGGGAGCGGGCGCGGCATGCTAATAGAATCGCCAACAGGACCGTGGAAACAACCATTCTGAGGGCCGATCGAAATCGGACGCAATCGATCAGATACCCCGGCAGGTTTCGCAGACCGGCGAGGAGCGAGAGCGGGTTGAAACCGAAGGCTTCGGTCCAGGCGAAGGCGATGCGGAGGAAGGGGTGGGGTGATGTGTGCCGCATGGATTTGGGGGCGTGGTCGGGCGTTGTTCCAATCTGGCACGGGGGTTTTTCCCGTCGAGGGTTATGTGGCGACTGGCCGGAGTCTGTTCCTTGGCTTGACGGGGGCGCCGCGTCTCTGCCCGACGGGGGTGAGGAGGTAGCCCATCTGGACACGGATGGGATCGGGTGCAGGGCCGGCGCGTCCACGGTCTGGCGACCGTGGCTACTTTCCGGAAGTCCGCGATCCGAAGCGACGTAGCCGATCGGGTCACCGGTTGGGGACCGCGCTGGCCGGGGTGCGGGGAATCCTGAGCGCACGCGGCCCATCTGTGACCAGATGGGCTACGTCCGGAAGTCGCGAGACGGATCTCATGCCGCCCGTGGGCGGCACCGCCGGTGATGAAAATCCCGGCCCTTCTTGTCGCGCCAAAGCGGTGCGAGGATGCCCCGCACTTGCTCCAAAGCGCTGCGCGCAAAACGGGGCAGTACCACTGTGTGTCGGCATCGTCCCACGATGTTGCCGCATTTCGGCCGAAGGCCTTTGGAGTGCGGACCGTCCCCGGGCCGCTTTTTGCGGGCAATGGGAGTTTTCGAGTTAGTCGTGGCGGGGCAGCGCCCGATCGAAGACCTTGGTCCACGATCGGTCTTGGGCGAAGGCGATGGCGTTTTTGCGGGCGGCGAGGAAGGCGTTGCGGTCGGTGAGCCAGAGGCGGAGGGCGGCGGTGGCGGAGGGGAGGGTGTATTCGACCAATTGGCCGGCGTTGGCGCGGGCGATGTCTTGGGCGGAGGCGGGGACGTCGGTGATGAGGACGGGGAGGCCGCAGGCCATGTAGATCTGGGGTTTGTTGGGGTCGGCGTAGTACGTGAAGCTCGCGGGGTCGGGCTCGTAGAGGGCGAGTCCGATGCCCTGTTGGGCGAGGATGCGCTCGGCGTCGGCGTGGGATTCGATGTAGCCGCGGAAATCGACCCGGTCGGCGATGCCGAGGGCGCTGGCCTTGGCCTTGAGGTCATCGAGGATCGGGCCGTGCCCGAGGACCGTGAGGCGGAGCGCGGGGAACTCGTCTTTCAAATTGGCGACGAGGTCGAGGGCGAGCTCGAGCCCCTGGAATTTGCGGACGTGGCCGAGGTAGGCGAGGCGGTGGGGGTCGGCATCGCGGTCGGCTTGGCGCTGGATGTGTTCGAAGTCGCCGCCGGTGGGGACGGTATCGGCGGGGGCGAGGCAATGGCCGCGGAAGCGTTTGGCGCGGCGGTCGGTCATGCGCTGGGAGAGGGCCCAGACGCGGTCGGCGAAACGGCAGGCGATGAAATCGAGGGCGTGGTAGATGCCGTTGAGGATACGCGAGGGGAAGCGGCGGTCAGTGTAATCGATCGAATAGAAGATGACCTTCTTGGCGCGTCCGAGCGCCCGGAGCAGGATGGCCGGGAGCGCATTGAGGGGGTCGCAGGCGATGGCGATGTCGAAGGGCGGGCCCGGGCGGATGCCCCACCCGAGTGTCAGCAGGACATCCTTGATGTAGAAACCGGGGGCGGGTCCACGCCAGCGCAGGAAGCGGCGCGTTTCGATCCCGCCGTCCGGCGCGGGGCGCTCGATCCAGGAGCGGGTGTCCTGGCAATAGGGGAAGGGGTGGCTGATGGACGTCACGTTTTCGCCGCGGCGACGGAGGTAGGCGACCAGTTCCTGCGCGGGGCCGTCGGTGAAGTAGTGGGTGATGACGAGGAAGCGGCGGGGCTCTGCTGGTTGGGTGCTTTCGGGTGCGAGATCTGCTCGCTGGGCTGGCGGTGTGTGTTCCAAGCGGGAAAAGGGTAGACGGGATAGTGCGGTGTGTCACCTCCCTGGTTGTCGGCCGAGGCGTGGCGGGGGATCGAAAGCGGCGCTTCAACGCCGCAGTCCAAAACGTCTCTGAGCGAAACTCGCCGGGTCCGCCTCGTTACCTCGGCGGCTACGGGGGGTTTCCGCGTCCCCGCGCCCCTGCGGGAGGTTTCCATCCCGGGTTACTTGGGTCTGCGACGGAACAACACCCCGGTGGCGTAGATCCAGAGGGTGGTGAGGCAGAGGGGCCAGTGGAGGAACCAGGCGGGGTCAGGCCGTTTCAGGTAGCCGCGGAGGGAAGTCCAGAGCGCGGGGAGGACGAGGCAGGTGGAGGCGACGAAGGCGGCGAGGCCGCGTCTGGAATAGCTGCCGGCGAAGTCGTCGCCGACGCGGCGGTGCGAGAATTCATAATAGTCGCGGATGCGGCGGCGCTGTTTGCGGGTGAAGTCAGAGAATCTGGGGCAATACCAGTGGAGGATATCGCATTTCACCTTGGCAGCGAGGCGGGGGCGCGAGGCGGCGAGCTGGCGCGGGATATCGACATCGAAGAAGTAATCGGAGGGGGGGAGTTCCTGTAAAACGGAGCGGCGGTAGACGGTGCCGTTGGCGCCGAGGGTGGGGATGCGGTGGCCTGGGACGAGGCCGATGGCGATCCAGTCGCCCCGGTCCGTGGTTTGTACGGGGAGTCCGGTCCATCGCTCGGTGGCGTGGTTGTGGCGGTCGAAGTTGCCGCAGTAGAAGCAGAGCGGGTCGTTGATGCCCATGAGCGCGCAGTAGCGGATGATGGGCGGGTCGGCGCGGTTCCAATGGAAGTACAACGGTTCGGTGAGGATGAGTTCCTTCTCCTCGCGGAAGGGGGCGATCATGCGACGGAGCCAGTCGCGCCCGATGAGGTAGTTGTCGCTATCGATGAACGCGACGAACTCGCCCCGGGCGTGGCGGAGGCCGACGGCCTTGGCGGCCTCGCCGGTGCGGCCCGGGTTGTCCAGGATCGCGTCGGCGCCAAAGCGCGCGGCGATCGCGCGGGTGCCGTCCGAGGAACCGCCGTCGGGGATGATCAGCTCGGTGGCGCCATCGAAATCCTGGTCGCGGATGGCCTCGAGGCAGCGCGGGAGGACGCGCGCCGAGTTTAGGGTGGGGACGATGACCGAGACGACGGGGGAGGGCATGGGGTTCGTGTTCCGTTTTCCGTGTTCTGTTTTCCGTTCGCGGGGTCGGGGCCGAGTTTCAAGTTTCACGATTCAGGTTTCAAGGGGGAACTCAGGAACACCAACGCCCAACAACCAACATTCAACAGCCAACGCCCAAGGGTATTCCCTGTGCCTCTGCGGGAGGCATCCCCCCTACGCGAACTGGAGGGTCAGTTTTGACATCATGATGCATATTGCGTATGCTTTGATGCATGAGAACGACCCTGGCAATCAGCGATGCCTTGCTTCGGAGGGCGAGGGAGGAATCGGTTAAGCGCAACTGTTCGCTTAGCGAAGTGGTCGAGGACGCGCTGCGCGCCTCCCTGACGGCGCGGCCCAAATCCGGCCGGTTGGCCCGGACGCGGCCCATGAAGACCTTTTGCGGGACGGGCCTCCAGCCAGGGGTGGATCTCGATGCTTCCTCCGCGCTGCTTGACTTGATGGAGGGGCGATGATCCTGGTCGACGTGAACATTCTGGTCCATGTGCACCGCGAAGACACCGACCGCCACGAAGAGCTGAAGGCCTGGATGGAGTCGGCCCTGTCCGATCCCGCTGGGATTGCGGTGTCCGACCTGGCGCTCAGCGGCTGTCTTCGGGTGATTACGCATCCGAGAGTTTTTAAGGAGCCGACGCCGGTCGCGCTGGCGATCGAGTTCGTCGAAAATCTCCGGTCCCGCGATGCTGTCCACATCCTCGCGCCCGGGGCCGATCACTGGAAGCACTTCATCGATCTGTGCCGTCGAGTGGAAGCCAGGGGCAACCTCATCCCCGATGCGTACCACGCGGCCCTGGCCATGGAGACGGGTTGCGAGTGGATCACCCTCGACCGCGGCTTCGCCCGGTTTCCCGGCCTGCGCTGGCGGCATCCATTGGATTAGCCTGGATGTTTCACGCGCGCGCGTGAAACATCCAGGCTAGGGAGGGCCCGCGGCCTCGCGGGCCGGGTCGGCCGAGGCTTCGGCGCTGGCTGGTGGGTCGGATGGAATCCCGCAGGGGCGCGGAGGTTAGCCCATTTTGGGAGCGCGTCCATGGCGCGGTCGCTGGTGGTGCGCGGACGCCGGGGCCGGCGTCCCTCCCAATTGACGGCATGACGGCACAACTTTGGCCGGACGCCTCACAACCCCATTAACTTGGCGCCATCCGTGTCAGACACGTCCGGCGCCAACCCAGCACCCAGAACCAAGAACCCAGAACCCAGAACTCCCTACGCCTGGGATTTTTTGAAATCGAGGACGTGCCCGATGAGCTGGATGGCGGCGCGGAAGAGGTAGGTGATGTCGTCGAGGGAGCGGATCTTCTTCAGCTTGTTGATGATGAAGGGCACGGAGAGGAAGGACCAATACAGTTCCCTGGCGAACTGGCGGACGTGCTCGGTGGTGCACTCGCTCTTCATGACCTGCTTGCGCATGTCGAAGTCGTCGTAATCCTTGGTGAGGAGCCAATCATTTTCCAGGCATTCCTTCCAGAGGCGGGTGCCGGCGTAGGGGATGCAGATGGTGGCCTGGAGGGTATCGATGTAGCCCTTTTGGAAGAGGTCCTTGGTGAGGGCGATGGTCTTCTTGGCGTCGGCGAGCGATTCCCAGGGGTAGCCGACCATGCAGGTGACGTGGGGCTCGAGGCCGCCCTCCTTGGCCCACTTCATGGCGTCGCGGATATCCTGGACGGTGTTGCCCTTGTTGAGGCGGACGAGGGTCTCATCGACGCCGGACTCGACGCCAAAGAGGATGAAGCGGAAGTTCGCGCGGCCCATGAGGGCGTAATCCTTGGGCTTGAGGATGCCGGGCTTCATGTTGCAGCCGATGACCACGCGCTTGTTCAGGCCGCGGGCGATCATGCCCTCGCAGAATTCCCCGAGGAAGCTGCCGCAGGGGAAGGTGCCGGTGTCGTCGAAGATCTCGCGGATGCCGTATTTTTCCACCAGCATCTCGACCTCGTTGAGGAGGTCTTCGGGCGTGCGCTTCTGGAATTGGGGGTAGATGACGGTCCAGGAGCAGAAGGTGCAGCCGCCATCCTTGCGCCACCAGCAATCGCGGCCGGCCATCGTGTAGGTGCCGGGCGTGTATTTATAATTGCCGTTCTTGTAGGCGTAGAGCTGCCATTTCGTCAGGTCCCGGTCGATCCAGGGGAGCTTGGCGAGGTCGCCGGTCTGGGCGAAGGGGCCGGTGTCGGCGACCTTGGACCCGTCGCGGTAGAACGTCCCCTTGGGCATCGGTTTCGATCGGTCGCCGAGGTGGTTGCAGAGCGCGAGGAGGGAGAAGTCGTAGTCGCCGCCGGAGAGCAGGTAATCGACGGGGCTGTTCTCCATCGACTCGTGGGGGAGGGCGGTGGGGTGGTCGCCCATGAGCACCGTGACCAGCGAGGGCTTGCGCTCCTTGAGGTGTTGGATGATGCGCCAGTGCTTCTTGATGACCGGCGTCTTGCTCTCCATCGCCACGACCTCGACATCGGAGTCGATGATGGACCGTTCCCAGTCGGCGAAGGATTTGCCCTCGGCGACGGCGTCGTCCCAGACCACGGCGTGGCCCTCGCGCTGGAGGAGCGTGGCGGCGGTCGCGGGGATCACGGGATAGATGTAAGTCGGGGCGTTGAACCACTGGAATTGGCGGTTCTGCGAGAGGAGCGGCACCCCCTTGGGTGACTCCAGCGGCGGATACGATATCGCGATCTTCATCCCTCGTCTTCCCTGTGCGTGTCGATCTTTGGCGCCAATGCCCCGATCAAAAATGCTAACCCGTAGGCCAAGTGCGTGGGGACGATGAACAGGAGCGCCCCCAGGGCGACGGAAAGCTGGCGTTGGCGGCGCCAGATGTCAAACGAGGCGGCCGCGAGCGCGAGCGCGTAGGCGGTGAATCCGGCGGCGATGGCAGGCCGCGCGGGGGGAAAAAGGGGCCAGGCGGCGAGGCTAAAACCTATGAATAGCAACCAGAGGGAAGGCAGGAGGTAGAGGGGACGCAGGGAGGTGCGGGGATAGACGCGCGCGAAGTGGCCGCGGTGGAGGCCATAGTTGCCCACCTGTAGGAGGTGTTTTCGCAGATCGGCGCGGCGGTGGTGCCAGACCTTGGCGCGCGGCTCGTAGACGATGCGGGAACCGGATTCGATGATCTTGAGGCAGAGGAGGGTGTCCTCGCCGGGCCAGTGGCGGGTCTCGAAGCCGCCCAATTGCAGGAACAGGTCGCGGCGGACGAGGAAATTCACGGTGGGCCAGTCGTCGATATCGTGGGCCTGGCCGACGGGCCAATAGCGCTCGGGGAAGCCGCCGCTGAGCCGCGAGAGGAAAGTGGCGCCCGAGACCCGCTGCCAGAAGGCGTCGGAATTCGGGGTGATGGCGGGGCCGCCAACCGCGCCGATGGCGGGATCTGCGAAATGGGCCAGGGCATGGTCAAGCCAATCGGGCGCGGGGTAGGCGTCGTCGTCGATGAAGGCGAGGATCTCTCCGGTGGCTTCGGCCGCGCCCCGGTCGCGCTTCTTGGCGGGGCCGACGGGGCCGGTGGGCAGTATACGCGCGCCGGGGATATCGTCGGCGGGGAGGGCGTCGGGGAGGATCAGGATCTCGAAATCGCGATGGGTCAGGGCGGCGTAGTGGGGCAGCGCCTCGCGGACGTAGGCGTTGATCTCGGGGACCGGGATGATGATCGAGGCCTTCATTGGGCGCGGGGGGAGGAACCACGGATGGACACGGATGGACACGGATGGGAACGGACTTCCCGTGGAACGCCCCCGAAAGGGAAGTGCGAGGCGGCCGATTGGTTTTGATCCGTGTCCATCCGTGTCCATCCGTGGTTTACCGATTTCCGGGCCCAGTCCAACTGCGGAATCGGGGCGGTGCGTGGTTCTGCGACCCCTCCAGGGTCGATTCTATGGCTCGCGTGTTCCGGGGGTCCGGGCGCTGCGCGCGCCGGACCCCCGGCTAATATCTACGACCCCCGCGGGGTCGGCGGGGACCCCGGAGGGGTCCAAGACATTAGCCGGGGGTCGAGGCCGCCGTGCGGCGGCCGACACCCCCGGA
>CAZYWZ010000063.1:13499-16255 GCA_964651705.1 uncultured Verrucomicrobiales bacterium | reverse complement strand
CGGCTAATCTCTGCGACCCCCGCGGGGTCGGCGGGGACCCCGGAGGGGTCCAAGAAATTAGCCGGGGGTTGAGGTCGGCGTTTGCCGACCGAAACCCCCGGACTTTCGCGGTAGCGCAACGACCCTGAAGGGGTCGCAGAGACGGAACGCCAGATTTCCTTTCCCAATCGCCGGGTCGCACGTAGCCTCCGCGGGATGTGGCGGAGGGTTCCGGTTGTTTGGCTGGCGGCGGGTCTGTCGCTGCTTGCGCTCTTGGTGCTGTTCCGGGCGTCGGATTTTGGCGACACGATACCGCGGACGATCGACGTCAACCTGGGCAATTTTACCAACGCCCGGTTCGCGCTGCCGCCGACGGGGATGTTCTTTCAGGATTACTGGCTGGGGATCGCCTTTGACCCGAACCCGCTGCACCTGGGTTCGGTGCTGGCGTGGTTGCCGGCGTGGTCATTTTTCACGGTATCGTATCCGCTGTATGCGGCGCTGGCGATCCTGGCGATGTACGGTTTTCTGCGGGAGTTGGGGCTGGGGCGGTGGGTGGCGGTTTTCGGGGGCGTGGCCTACGGGTGGCAGGGGCCGTTGTTGACGAATGTGTTTTCGGGGCATTTTCTGCCGGCGGGGCAGTGGGCGGCGGTGGCGTGCGCGATGTGGGCATTGCTGCGGGTGGCGCGCGGCGGGGGATGGTTTGCCGCCGCGCTGTGCGGGGCGTGCGTGGGCATGAGCCTGTCGTTGCAGCAGGACTTGGGGATGCTGTTCAGCCTCTTGGTGGGATGCTTCGGCCTGCTGCTTGCGGGGCGGGCGTTGCGCGAGGGGGCGCGCGAACGGGCGGTCGGGATTTTGGGGAAACTGGTGTGCGTGGTGGTCGTCGCCGCGGCGGTGGGCTGGTCGGCCGTGGGCGGGGCGCTGCGTCAGAATGTCGAGCAGGCGGCGCCGCCGGGGCAGGAGGATCCCGAGCAGCGGTACGCCTGGGCGACGCAGTGGAGCCTCCCGCCGGGCGAGGCGATGGTCTATCTGGTGCCGGGATTTTTCGGCTGGAAGACGGGGGACGCGGGCGGGCCGTACTGGGGCGAGGTGGGCCGGACGGTGGGCTGGGAGCAGCACAAGCAGGGGATGCGGAATTTCCAGTTGGACAACCAGACCTTCGGGACCGCGGCGTTCCTGTTGTGCCTCTTGGGTGGATTCGCGCTGGTGCGCTGGCGGGCGCTGGGGGACGCGGTGCCGAAATGGACTCCGGAGCAGCGGGCGGTCGGCATTTTCGCGGTGGTGGTGGCGGTCGCGTGCCTGTTGCTGAGCTTTGGGAGATACGCTCCCTTCCATCGCCTCTTCTACGAATTGCCCTACATGGACACGTGGCGGAACCCGCTGAAGTTCCGGGGTCCCGGGCATTTTTGCATGATCGCGCTGGCCGCCATGGGGTTGGATTGGCTGCGGCACCTCGTGGGCGGCGGCGCGGCGCTGGCGGGGCCGAGGAAGCGGGTGCGGGATTTTCTTTTGGTGGTGGCGGGCGGGATCGCGGCGGGCTTCCTGTTCCTCGGGGATTTCGGGGCAGAGGGTAGCGATCTCAGGTCGCAGGGGTATGGCGATGCGGAGATCGAGGCCATCCGCGCGGCGGCGCAATCGGGGCTCGGGGTGGGGCTGGCGCTGACGCTGGCGCTCGCCGCGGCGCTGCACCTGATGGGGAAGAAGTTCATCGAGGCGGGCGCGGGCGAGAAGGGCGCGCCGGTGTTGGATCGGCTGTGCGCGGTGGTGTGCGGCCTGACCGTTGCCCAGATGCTCTGGGTCACGAGCCATTACGTCGAGCCCTTCCGGTTCCGCGAGTATCTCTCCGGCAACGCGGCGCTGGTACGCGTGCTGAAGCCCGATGGCCCGCCCTCGCGCGTGAAGCTGTTCCAGCAGGATCCGGCGTTGAATGATTTCCTGACGACGCTCTTGCCCTACCACGAGATCCCTTCGATCGATATCCCGGCGGTCTCGCGGGTGATGCACGATTACGATGCGTTCTTCAAGGCGCTCGCGAAGGAGCCCGTGCGGCTCTGGAAGTTGGCCGGGGTGCGATTCGTGATCGCGCCCGCCCAACTGGTGCCCCAGCTCCAGCAGGGGATGGCCGGCTTCGCGGGCAATGTCGCGCGCGCCTTCGGGTTCCGCGCCTCGGGCGCGCCGGAGACCGGCGCGATCCTGTCGTCGACGGGACAGAACGAGCCGGTGAGCCACGCGGTCATCGAGATGAAGGGGTACCTGCCCAAGGCAAGCGTGTTTGGCCGGGTGGAGATCCTCGAGAACCCGGAGGCGGTCCTCGCCCGGTTGGGTGCGCCCGACTGGGAACCTGCGGCGTCGGTCCTGTTGGATAAGGCCGCTGCGGAACGCCTGGGTCTCGAAGGGGGCAGGGCATTCGCGGGGGCGGGGACCGCGGAGGTGCGGCGCTATGGCAAGCGGCGCATCGAGGTGGTGACCCAGACGCAGGATGGTGGGGTGCTGATGATCAACGACCGCTTCGACGCGAACTGGCGGGCCACCGTGAATGGCCAGGATGCGGTGATCGTGCCCGCCGATTTCATCATGCGGGGCATCGTCGTGCCAGCGGGTGAGGCGACGGTCGTGATGCGCTATGCCGCGCCGGCCGGCGGGGTGTGGCTGGGGATCGCGGTTTGGCTCGGGCTGCTGGGGTGGTGGCTTGTGGCTCGGGGAAAAAGCAGCGGGGTTCGAAAAGCGTAGCCCATCTGGTGACAGATGGGCCCACGGCCTGACGGCCGTGGCTACGG
>CAZYWZ010000063.1:0-13399 GCA_964651705.1 uncultured Verrucomicrobiales bacterium | reverse complement strand
AAGCGTAGCCCATCTGGTGACAGATGGGCCCACGGCCTGACGGCCGTGGCTACGGCGCCGCGCCCGCCTTGCGATAGAAGCCCTCGCCGCCCGCGGCATCGGGCGGGGAGGGATGGAACAGGCGGCGGTTGGCCTCGCGATCGTCGCGCCAGACGGGTGCGGCGAGTTGGGTCGCTCGGCCGGCGTGTGCGATGACGCGTTGGGCCAGGGCCATGGCGGGTGGGCGGGTGGCGGAGTTCTCGAAATCGATGGCGCAGATCGTGATCCGTCCCCACCCGTAATCGGCCTCCATCAGGATCGTGTGGCCCGGTTGGCCGATGGCGTCGAGCAGCGAGCGCCATCCGCCCCGATCCGGAAGACGGATGGGTGCTTTCGCCATGGGAGATGACCAACCGCCGAGGGCGTCGGAGGGAAGGCCGCGGGCGACCGCCTGTTCCGGATCGCCCGGCCCGCATCGGAGGCAGGGCTGTGGCGAGGGGTGTAGGCCGACGAACTCGGCGAGCCCGATGGGATCTTGTGGCAGGATCAGGACCTTGCCCCCCACCGCCACGAACTTCTCGATGTCGCCGGGCATCGGGTCGGCGCCCGCGAGGGCATCTTCGCCGATGACCAGCAGGGCCGCGCGCTCGATGCCATCCCATGGGCGCACGGTAAGGCCGAGGCCGGCGATCCATTCCGTCGCCTTGCCGCCCGGGTCGAAGATCTCGATCGGGGCGACGGCGTCGGCTTGCGCCGATCGCAAGCCCAATGCCTCCGACACCCGCTGCCACCAGGCCGGCGCACCATCGGTCGCGCCAACCGAGGCGAGGGCGACCATGGCGATTCCGAGCCGCAAGGTCATACGTTCATCCTGGCCGAAATCGGCGCGGGGCACCAGCGAGATTCTCGCGGGCGAGCGTAGCCCATCTGGTGACAGATGGGCCGGGGGGCAAGGTCCACGGCCTGGCGACCGCGGCTACGGGTTTCCGTTTGTGTAGCGAAGGGCCTTCGCCCTTCGGGTGGGGGCAGAGGCCGAAGCCGGATGCGGCTTCGCTACGCGTCTCGACTAGAGTTCCCGGCCCAGTTCCCGCAGCAACCGATCCACGGGTAGGCCCACGACGTTATCGGCGGATCCCCGGATGGCCTGGATGATGTGCTGCCCGTGCTCCTGTAGTGCATAGGCACCGGCCTTGTCCAGGACGTGCACGCGCTCCAGATAGGCCGCGATGTCCGGCCCGGACAGCGACCGGAAACGGACCAGGGTGACCTCGCGAAAAAGGCGCGCGCGCCCGGGGCGGAAGATGGCGACTGCCGAGATCACCGCATGGACGCGCCCGCTGAGGGCGCGCAGCATCGCCTTGGCGTCCGCGATGTCGCGGGGCTTGCCGAGGGCCCGCGTGCCGAGGGCCACCACCGTGTCACAACCCACGACGATATCGCGGGGCCGGTACCGGGCCACCGCCGCCGCCTTCAGCCACGCGTTGTAGGCGGCGAGTTCCCCAGGACACAAGTGCGGCGGTTCGCCGGCCCCGACCTCTTCCACCTCCGGGCGCACCACCTCGAAACGGACACCGCGGGATTCGAGCAGCCGCGCCCGCCGTGGCGATGCTGAGGCAAGGACGATCAGTCCCTCGTCCCCTTCAACTCCCGTTCGAGGAAGTCCACCTTCTGTTTCAGGGTGGAGTCCGAGGCGATCCGGTCGGCCACCGCGCTGCACGCGTGCAAGACCGTCCCGTGATCCCGCCCCCCGAATGCCGCCCCGATCTCCTGGAGCGAGGCCTTCGTGAGCCGCCGGGCCAGGTACATCGCGACCTGCCGCGGCCGCGCGATGCTCGCCGGGCGCTTCTTGCTCGTCATGTCGCTCGGCCTCAGGTCGAAGACCTCCGCCACCCGCTTCTGGATCGCCTCGATGGAAACGCTGCGCCGGTTCTCTTCCTGCAGCAGGTCCCGGAGCTTCGGCTCGACCGTCTCCACCGTCGGCGGCTTCCCGCTCAGCGACGCGAAGGCCGCCACCCGCAGCAGCGCCCCCTCCAGGCGGCGGACGTTGTTCGTGATGCGCTTCGCCAAGAAATACAGCACGTCGTCGCCCACCGCGACCTTCATCACCGCGAGTTTCTTGCGCAGGATCGCGATCCTCGTCTCGATGTCGGGCGGCATCAGCTCCGCCGAGAGCCCCCACTCGAAGCGCGACACCAGCCGCTCCTCCAGATCCCGCATCTCCGAGGCCGGCCGGTCGCTCGTCAGCACGATCTGCTTCCGCCCGTCGAACAGCGAGTTGAACGTGTGGAAAAATTCCTCCTGCGTCCGGTCCTTCCCCCCGAGGAACTGCACGTCGTCGATCAGCAGCACGTCCAGCGAGCGATATTTCCTCCGGAACCGCGGCAGCGAGCCCTTCTGCACCGCATCGATGAACTCGTTGGTGAACTGCTCCGAGGTGACGTAGCAGACCTTCGGCGTCTTGCCGCGCCGCACCACCGAGTTGCCGATGGCGTGCATCAGGTGCGTCTTGCCCAGGCCAACGCCCCCGTGGATGAACAGCGGGTTATAGGTCTTCCCCGGCGCGTTCGCCACCGCCTGCGCCGCCGCGTGCGCCAGCTCGTTGCTCGAGCCCACCACGTAGGATTCAAAATCATACCCCGGATTCAGCCCGATCACACCCGGATGGCGCCCGTTGGGCGAATCCTCCGGCTCCTCCGGCGGCGGCATCGCCTCGCGCGCCCGCCCCTCCGTCACCTGAAATCGGATCGCCGGCAGATGCCCCAGCACCGCCAGGATCGATTCCTTCAGCGGCACCATGAAGTTCTCCTCAATCCAGATCTGGTAGATGGTGTTGGACACCCCGACCCGCAGTCCTTTTTCCCCCATCTCCAGCAACCACGCCCCGGAGAACCATCGCGCGAACGCATCCTCCGGGATGCGCTGCTTCAGCTCGCCGCAGATCGTCGCCCAGACCTCCTCCAACTGTTCCTTCATGCCTCCGCGCCCCCGCGACCAGATGGTTTCCTTGCTTTCCCGAGGCGACGGAGCGCGCCGATGCGCGCTTTTGCCTAACCACTCCGTGTTCCTAAACCGCCGGGCTCTCGGGTGTCTGCTACAAGCTACCGGCGCGGTCGGGCGCGGCAAGTGAATTGTGGCAATCCGGTGAAAAAATTTTCTTCGGCGGCGGCTGCTGGGGTTTGCCTTACCATGGGTTGTGCCCAAGGCGAAAAATTGCCCACAGGTTTTTCACATCCGGGGCGGGGGACGGGGCATCGCGCAAGGCCCTGTTTTTCATCGGGATAAGGGGGGCGGTCGGGGTGGGGTTTGGGATCTATTCGCAATGGGGGCCGGGGGCGGGATTGTTGATGGATTCGGGTGATTTTTCCGCCGGGGGCGAATTTCGAGCGGTTGGCGCGGGGTGGAAATCGTGTCCGGTATTGCATCGTGGTTGGTCTGCGGGTGATGTCGGTGTTGTTGTGGCGCGAGGCAAGAGAGGGGGTGGACGCTGTGATCCAACTGGTGGCAGATGGGTGCGGATGCCGGGCCAGCGGGCCTTGGCCTGACGGCCGTGCTGCGGTGGCGGCTCGAGTGGCGAAGGGCTTGCGCCCTTCGGCCGGGGGGAATAGGCCGAAGCCGGAAGCGGCTTCGCTACGGGGGGAGCGTAGCCGATCTGGTAACGGATGGGCGTCATCTGCAGTTTGATGTTTCAGGTCATCGGGCGTGGGCGCGCTCCTGGATTTGTTGGATGGCCCAGTGGGCGTGCTCTGGGACGGGGTCGGGGGCGGAGGCCGCGACATTGGTGAGGGATGGGATATCGGCGGGGGAGCCGGTGTTACCGAGTGCGACGCAGACGTTCCGGAGGAATCCTTCCCATCGGGCGCGCCGGATGGGCGATCCGGGAAACATCGCATCAAATCCGTCTTTGGTCAGATGAAGGAGTTGGCGGAGTGGGGGGCGGGGTTGGGGGTGGAAGGCGGTCTCGCGAGAGGCTTGGGCGAAGCGGTTCCAGGGGCAGGCGGCGAGGCAATCGTCGCAACCGAAGATGCGGTGGCCGATGGCATGGCGGAGGTGTGGGGGGATGGGGCCGCGATGTTCGATGGTGAGATAGGAGATACAGAGGCGGGGATCGAGCTGATAGGGGGCGGTGATGGCGCCCGTCGGGCAGGCGGCGATGCATCGGGTGCATTTGCCGCATCGGTCGGGGGCGGGAGGATCCGGCGGGATCGGGGCGTCGGTGAGGATGGTGCCGATGAAGAACCATGTGCCGAGGTCCTGGGAGACGAGCATGGTGCTTTTGCCGATCCATCCGATGCCGGCGCGTGCGGCGGCGTCGCGCTCGATGATGGGCCCGGTATCGACGTAGGGGCGCGCGGCGGCGCCGGCATTCGCCTGGAGCCAGATCGCGAGGGTCTTGAGGCGGGATTCGATGGTGCGGTGGTAGTCGCGACCGCGGGCGTAGGCGGCGATGCCGGCATCGGGGGGGGCGCCGGGCACGTGATAGCTGAGACCGACCGCGATGATGGAGCGGGCGCCGGGCAAGACGAGTCCCGGATCGAGGCGGCGCTCGATCCCGCGGGCCAACCACGCCATTTCCCCGTGGCGGCCCTCGGCGATCCATCGGCGGACGTATTCGGCGCGCTCGGGCGGCGATGCGGGCGCCACCCCGAACCGGTCGAAACCGAGTTCCCCGGCCCGTTGGGCCAGGGCGGCCTTGATCTCGGCGGGGGTCATGGGAAATAGTCTCTCACCTTCGGTTGAAGAGCAAACCGGGACGGCGCGATTTGCAAATTGCGGCGTCGCCGCGAGAGTGGTGCGCGATGGACGAGGCGATCTACTGGCGCTGCCGGCGGGAGGGCGGGGCGTTCTGGCTGGATGGGCGGGCGTGGTTGCGCTTCGCGGGGCGCGATGCCGCCCGCTTTCTCAACGGGCAGTGCACCAATGACGTGCGGGCTTGGGACGGGGCGCGCTCCCTGTGCGCGGCGGTGGTCACGGCGAAGGGCAAGCTGTCTGCCGACGTGTATCTGGCGAAGGATGTCGGCGGCGGGATCCTGCTCGATGGTCCCGCGGCATTGGGCGAGGCCCTGGCGGCGAGGTTCGAGCGGTACATCGTGGCCGATGACGTGGTCGTGGAACCCCAGGGGCCGGGATTTCGCGTCATCCATGCCTGGGGGGCCGCGGCGGGGGCGCTCCGGGGAGATCGGGCCGCCTCGCCGAATGATCGGATCGGCAGGGATGGCGCCGATATCTTCTGTGCCGGGCCGGATCATCCCGTGCTGGGCGAATGGTCGTGCCCCGCCGAGGTGGCGGAGGCCCTCCGGGTCGAGGCGGGCGTGCCGGCGTGGGGCCACGAGCTAGACGAAAATGTTTTGCCGCCGGAGGTGGGTGGCGAGGAGCGATGGATCTCGTACTCCAAAGGTTGCTACATCGGCCAGGAGGTGATCTCTCGGATCCGGAGCGTCGGGCACGTCAATCGGAGGTTGGTGGGACTGGTGATCGAGGGTGCCGGGATGCCACCGGAGGGCGCGGGCATCGAGGCCGCGGGGGCGGTCGTCGGACGCGTCACCAGCGCGGCCCGTTCCCCGTCGCTGGAAAAAGTCATTGCGCTAGGTTTCATGCGGCGGCAGGATGCCACCGAGGGCACGCGGGTCTCGGCGGGTGGCTTGTCCGCGCGCGTGACGACGCTGCCGTTCGTGATTTAGATGAGAGTCCGAATCCTGATCTATCTGGTGGCATCCCTGGCGTGCGCCGGGGGCCTGGGAGGCTGTTTCTTTGGCCTATTTGGCGATGAGAAGGGGGCGGCGCAGACCGAACCCGACCCCATGATGGCCAGCGCCGAAGAACAGAAGAAGCGCCGGGATGGTGAGGAGCCGCCCCAAGACGCGGGCCCGGCCCCAGCCCCGGCGGTCGAATCAATGCCCGCGTCGCGAGGCGCCGTCGACCCCGAGACGGAGGTGGCCGTCCTGAGCACGCCCCTCGGAAAGATCGTCATCGAGCTGAACGACGAACAGGCCCCCAAGCACTCCGAGAATTTTCGCCGGAACGTGCGGACCGGATTGTACTCCGGGACGACCTTCCACCGGGTCGTGCCCGGTTTCATCATCCAGGGCGGCGATCCCAACAGCAAGGACGAGGACCGCGCGAACGACGGGCTCGGCGGCACGGGCTATACGGTCCAACTGGAGAAGAAGCTGCGCCACGACCGCGGCGCCGTGGCGGCGGCCCGGAAGCCCGACAAGGTCAATCCGCAGCGACGGTCCAACGGGTCGCAATTCTACATCTGCGTCTCCGACGCGCCGTTCCTCGATGGCAAGTACAGCGTCTTCGGGCGCGTCGTCGCGGGCATGGACGTCGTCGATCGCATCGCGGCGGTGCAGGCCGACGCGAAGTCCAACCCCCTGGACAGGATCGAGATCAAGGCCGAGTTGGTGAAATATAAAGATCTCGCCCGGTGAGGGGTCGCGGCGCCACCGGCGCGGGAAATGTAGCCCATCTGGTAACAGATGGGCCCGGGCGCCCGGCCGACGTGTCCACGGTCTGACGACCGTGGCTACACCCCGAGTTTTCGAGGCAGACCCCATGCCCCGCAGACGGGGCACCGCCGGGGGTGAAAATTTGCCTATTCCCCGCCGAAGGGCGAAGGCCCTTCGCTACCGCCGGCGCTCTCACCCGTAGCGAAGCCCCTTCGGGCTTCGGCGCCCCACCGGGCCCCCGCCGGAGGGCGAAGGCCCTTCGCTACTAGCGAGTTACGGCGAATTTTCGAGTCAGCCCTGCGCCGGTTCGGCCCCGGAGAATGCCTCGAGCGCCTCGACGAGGCCGTCGGTGAACTGGCGGGTGGCGACGTGGCCCCCGGCGCCGGCGACCGCGGCGCGGACCTCGGGGATGGCATTGATGGGGCACGCGAGCATCGCGGCGATATCGGCGCGGAGCATGGGCAGGTCGTTGAAATGGTCGCCGCAGGCGAAGGTGTGGGCGGGGGTGGCGCCGATGAGGCGCTGGATCTCGGCGAGGCAGGCGCCCTTGTGATAGTTGCGGTGGCAGAATCGGAAGTAGACATCGTTGCGCTGGACGGCCAGGTCCGGGTATTGCGCAAAGAGGCCCTCGAGGAAGGCGCTGACGCGGTCGGCCTCGTCTTCGGTCGACGCCCGGAGACCGGCGAAGGAGGCCCGCTCGTATAGGCAGACGGCGTTGGTGTGCAGCCCGACCCATCCGCGGATCAGCGCGAAGGCGTGGTGGACTTCCTCGGCGAGGCGGACGTGCGCGGTCTCGCAGTCGGCGTTCCACGGGTGGAGGGGCTGGTACGCGCCATCGTCCAGGCGATAGATCTCGCGCTCGCCGCTGGCGACCCATGCCGGCCAAAATTCGCGCGGGATCTCGAGCCCGTGGAGGCGCTCGATGATGCTGTCGATCCATCGCCCGGTGTTGATGATCCACGTGGGGCGATCCGCGCCCTGGCCGTCGAGCCATTCGAGGAAAGTGTCGGGGGGTTCCTGATCGGGCTCGAAGCCGACCAGGGTGCCGTCGAAATCGGTGCTGAGGAGGCGGATCGGGTGCATTTGGGAATTCCCATTTTCAGGCCAGCGCGGCCCTGGCGGCCGCGAGGACATCCCGACGCACGGCCTCGATCGGGCCGGGGAGCTCCGCCCCGGCGGCCTGCGCGTGCCCGCCGCCGCCAAAGCGCCGGGCGATCTCGTTGACGTTGACCAGGCCCTTGGAGCGGAAGCTCATCTTGACGGTGCCGTTCTTTCGTTCCTCGAAGACGATGGCTAGCTCGACCCCCTCGTTGGAGATGATGGTCTCGATCATGCCCTCGGTGTCTTCGGGTCTCGCGCCGGTGCGGGCGTACATCTCCTGGGTGATCTGATAGAAGGCGAGACGGTCGCCGCAGTCCAGAGAGAGGTTGCCGAGGATCTCCCGGAGCAGCCGGGTGCGGCGGAGCGGGAAGGAGCCGTAGCAGGCGAGCGACAAGTCGCCGATGCGGGCCCCGAGCCGGCTGAGTTCGGCGGCGACCTCGAAGGTGCGCGCGGTGGTGTTGCGGAACCGGAAGGAGCCGGTGTCGGTGGATATGGCCACGAAGAGGTTGTCGGCGATGGCGGGGGTGACGGGCCATCCCGCGTGCCGGAAGAGCTCGAAGAGCAGTTCGCCGGTCGCGGGCCGGGCGGGGTCCACGATGTTGATCTTCCCGAACCGCTCGTTGCTCTCGTGGTGGTCGATGTTCAGCCACGGGGGGAATCCCCAGCCGCCGAAGGCGTCGCCGAGCCGTTTTGCCGCGGCGCAATCGACGGCGATCAGGGCGTCGGCATCGGGCGGGTTTGCGGGGGGGGGCGCGATGCGGTCGGAGGCGGGGAGGAATCGGTACTTGTCGATCATCCCGTCCTCGCAGAAGAGCGACACGCGCTTGCCCTGATCCTCTAGGGCAAGGCCGAGCGCGATCAGGCTCCCGTAGGCGTCGCCGTCGGGTCGGACGTGGGTGATGATGGCGACGGAACGCAGGGCGCGAAACCCCTCAAGGGCAGCGTCCCATGTCGCCAGCGGTTTGTCGGACATCGGTTGACCCTAGCAGGCCCCGGCGATTTGAGAAGCCTTCCGGCACTTGACGGGAAACCGCGCCGGGGGGAGCATCCGGGCATGCGCCGTTTTTGCTGGATGATCGTGGGCGGGTGCCTTGCGGTGGGCGCGTCCGCCGCCGAGGGACCGCCCACCAAGGCGGAGGCGGAGGCCCTGCTGGCGACCCTGCGGACGGCGGCCGCCGCGAAAGATTGCGCGGCGATCCTGGCGATGCTGGATGATGCCCTCGAGATCAAGACGACGCTGCGCCTCGGTCCCTCCGACAGGCTGTTTCTACATACCCGGGAAGAATTGGTGACGGAGTTGCCGAAACTCCTGACGCCGGCCGCCATGCCGAAGGTCCACACGCACCTGCTGAGCCTCACCGCGGCGGGAGACGCGCCCGCGGCCCTCATGAAATACCAGTGGGCCATCACCCTGGCCCGCCCCGAAGGCGACGTGCGCGTGGAGGCCACCGGTGGCGTGATCCTCCAGCGCGGGGACGGCGGGGTGCGGGCCACCAAGGGCAATCAGCTCATCTCGGGGGCCGATGGGAAAAAACGCCTCCACCCCTTCAATCCTCGCGACAGCAAGCAGAACACCCAGAACTGGGCTTTGCCGAAACCCAAGCCAAAGGCGCAACCCGAGGGTGCGGGCGAGACGCCCGCCGAGGCCTCGCCGGCGCCAGGACCCTGAAACTTCAAACCGCGGATCGCGGAATGGTTGGGATGATTATATGCAAATATGGAACTTGCGAATGGTTTGGTAGCCGCCGACGGCCCGCCCGCCCGCGCGGTGGGTGAGGGGGCGGATTCGAGCCGCTTGGCGCCACCGCCTCGTCACCTCGGCGGCTACGACGCACGCGAAGTTTCCACATGGATGACGCGGCGCGTTCTGGAGAACATCTAGCCCCGCCGCGCGCCGGCGGCGGGGCTGACTCGAAAATTGGGTCGCGATGTAGGCTGCGCCTTGGCGCACGCGGACGGTGGATTCGGCAGCGTGCGCCGAGGCGCAGCCTACCATTTCCCGCCCCGGTGGTGCCCCGCGTGCTGGGCGCGGGATCTGGTTTCGAAGATTCCGGGCGCAGCCACTGCCGTGAGGCCGTGGACCCCCACCGCGTGGCCCCTCCGTGGCCGCAGGGACGCCATTTTCCGCCCCGCCGAACGCTCAATATTTTCGTTGCAGTCGGGAAAACCACGACTACAGTTCACACTCTTTTTATTATGGCTGGGAAAACATCCAAGTCCAAGAAGGCCGCCCCGCGGAAGGTGGTTGCCAAGGCCAAGCCGGCGAAAAAGGCGACGCCCCAGAAGGTTGCCCCGAAGTCGGCAAAGAAGCAGGCCTCGGAGGGGAAGCCATCCGCGCCGAAGCCGGTGGCCGTGGCGGCCCCCGCCAAGGTGGTCCCGGCGCAGGCGGACAGCTCGGTGAAGCGGGTCGTGTCGGCGCGGGGCGTCGCGTCCGGGAAGGCGCCGGTCGCGGTCCAGAGCGTGAGCCGGGCGGCGAAGAAGGCGGAGGACGTGCCTTTCGAGCAGGCCGAGGATTATCGCCCGGAGCCCAACCGCCCGGTGGAGTTGACCGCTTTCCTCCGCAAGCAGAAGCAGAAGCTCGAGGATCTCCGGGACCATCTTCTCGACCAGATGCACGACGTGTCGCGGGACAATCTGCGCGCCGCGCCCGACCTCGGGGGCGGATCGGCGTTCGGCCAGCACATGGGCGATGCCGGTTCCGATGCCTATGAGAAAGACTTTGCCCTGAGCCTCCTGTCGCAGGAGCAGGACTCCCTTTACGAGATCGAGGAGGCGCTGAAGCGCCTCGATGGCGGGACCTACGGGGTCTGCGAGAAATCGGGCAAGCGGATCCCCCACGAGCGCCTCGAGGCGATCCCCTGGGCGCGCCACACGGTGGAGTGCCAGGCCGAGATCGAGCGGGCGCTCAAAGGGCGCAACAAGTGGGAGTCGCACCCGCATTTCATGGATGTCGCCGAGGGCGGCGAGGAGGAAGAGGAAGAGGAGAGCGAGGAGGAGCCCCGGCTGCGCGGCAAAGAGCAGCAGTGATGGGGAGCAGGATCGGAGACCTTAGCGATGGAAAAGAGCGACAAAAAATCACGGGGTAGGGGCAAGCGCCAGCAGCGCGGCTTCCCGAAGCGGCGCATCGACATCAATGCCGAGGCGATCGACTTCCGCAACACGGAGCTGCTCAAGAAGTTTCAGACCGAGAAGGGCCGGATACTGCCGCGTCGCGTGACGGGGATGCCGGCGAAGCTGCACCGGAAGCTGACCCGCTCCATCAAGCGGGCGCGCCAGGTCCTGCTGTGCAAGTGAGGATGGAGTCGAGATATGTCCAGGCGATGTGAGATCACCGGAGTGGGGCCCGTCAGGGGGCGCCGCATCATCAGGAGCGGTAAAGCCAAGAAGAAGGGCGGCATCGGCCTGCACGTCACCAAGGAGGTCAAGCGGACCTTCCTGCCCAACCTGCAGACCAAGCGGGTCTGGGTGCCCGAGCTGAAGCGGCATGTCCGGGTCAAGCTCACCGCCCGCGCGCTCAAGACGATCGACAAGAATGGCGCCTACCGGACGCTGAAGGCGGCGGGGCTCGTCTGAGGCGACCGTCCGGGGCCGGGCCGCGATGACGGCGTTCCGATTCAGCCTCAACGATTTCACGCTCTCGCTGTTGAGCGTCCTGTTCGAGGGGTTGCCGTTCCTCGTCTTCGGGACGCTGGTTTCTGGGATCATCGACGCATTTGTGCCCTCGGGGTGGTTTCGCCGGGCGATGCCGCGCAACCGGGCGGTGGCGGTGGCGCTCTCCGGGCTACTGGGGCTGATTTTTCCGCTCTGCGAGTGCGGGATCGTGCCGGTGATGCGGCGGCTGATCCGGAAGGGGGTTCCTGCCGCTTGCGCGGTGACCTACATGCTGGCGGCGCCGATCGTGAATCCGATCACGCTGCTGAGCACGCTGGCGGCATTTCAGGGCCAGGGGCCGTGGTGGATGGCGCTGATGCGGATGGGGCTGGGGTATGCGGTGGCGGCCGGGGCGGGGTTGCTGCTGCTGCGGTTGCGCCCGCACGGGTTTCTGCGGCACGCCGCGACCGATATCCCGGAGGAGGATGCCGCGGAGCCCGCGGGGGTGCCCATCGGCGCGCGGTTCGCGCAGGCGCTGCGCTGCTCGGCGGCAGATTTTTTGGACGTCGCGGCCTTTCTGGTCATGGGCGCGTCGATCGCGGCCGTATTTAACACCGCCGTCAATCGCGAGATCATCGCGCCGCTGGCCACGAGCACGCCGCTGGCGGTGGGCAGCCTGATGCTGGGGGCGGTGGTCCTGTCGCTATGCAGCACCTCGGACGCCTTCATCGCCGCGACCCTCACCCAATTCCCGTTTTCGGCCAAGCTCGCCTTCCTGGTCTTCGGGCCCGTGTTCGACCTCAAGCTCGCCTTCATGTATAATGCGGTATTCCGGACGTGGTTCGTCGTGCTGCTGGCGCTGGGTTCTGGCGCGGCGATCTTCTGGACCTGCGTGAATATCTCGTTGCAACCGTTCTGAGGTTTTCGGGGAATGGCGACTGCGGATCGGCATGGGTTGGGCGAGCGGGACTGGCGGCCGCGGGTCGCCGAGTCGCTGGGTCCGCTGACGCTCGTGTGCTGGGGTGCCGTCTTTCTCGCGTTCTATGCGCGGGGGGATCTGGCGGTCTTCGTGGCGCCATTCTTCCGGCCGCTGATCGCGTCGGCGGGTGTGGCGCTGGCGGCGCTGGGCTTCGGCCTGTGCCTGTTGCCCCGGCGCGCCTCCTGCTGCCACGGTGGCCACGATCACGATCACGGCCATGGCCATGGGCATCACGGGGATGGCTGCGCGGCGCACGGCCATTCGCACGACGACCGTCTGTCGGCGGGCGTCATCGTGCGAACCGTGACACTCTTCGTGCCCCTGGTGCTACTGTTTTCGGTGCGGCCAGAGGGTTTCTCCGCGAACACGGTGCGCAATCGCGGCATCATGCGGGCGCCGCCCCCGACGGACAAGCCGCTCGACGTGGAGCTGGCGGTCGCCAGGCCGATGCGCCCCGATGCCGCGCCGCGGAAGGTCGAGGCCGAGGCCATCTTCCAGGAGCCGGAGAAGGAGCGCGCGACCCTAGGCAAGGGTGGCGCCGAGGACCTCACGGTCTATGAGGTCATGGTGCTGGCCGCGGACCCGGAGCTGCGCGGGAAGATGGCAAATGCCCGGGTGAGGGTCGTCGGGCAACTCGTCCACGACGCGAAGCATGCCGAGCGATTCGATCTGGTCCGGATGTTCATCGTGTGCTGCGCGGCGGATGCCCGCGTGATGGGCGTGCGCGTGGACGGCCGCGACGTGTCGGGCATCGAGGAGATGTCGTGGGTCCAGGTGGAAGGGACGCTAGAATTCCAGCAGAACGCGCCGGGCATCCCGGAACCATTTCTGCGCGCGGAGAATGTCGAAGAGGTCGAGGAGCCGGACGAGCCGTTCCTGTATTGAGGGGGCGCCGCTTCATTCCGGGGGAAGATTCCGATGCGGCCGAGGGGCCGTTTGGACTGCGGTGGCAGAACCCCGCCAGGGGTGGCGACACCGCTTTGGATGCGCAGTCCGATCGCCTCGGGCAATCGGAGCGCGGGCGTTGGCCCTGGGCCGCGAGCCCCGGCTCCGCCGGGAGCCAAAGCGGTGTCGCCGCTATGCCCTGCCACCGCAGTCCAAAATTGGGGCGTCTCCTGATCTCGGTGGCTACCAACGGATTCACAACAAACGAGAATACGATGGATTATCCCCATCATCCCCGTCATCCGCGACATGAAGTTTCTGGCTAGATCCCGTGCCCCGCAGGCTGGGCACCACCGGGGGCGAAAATGTAGGGCGCGAAATCCCTTTCGCGCCACGGGCAACCGGCAGGGCCCTC
>CAZYWZ010000062.1:35948-38449 GCA_964651705.1 uncultured Verrucomicrobiales bacterium | reverse complement strand
TGGACTCTGGCTGGACCCGCCCCCGCGCGCCGGGGGCGGGGCTGACCTGAAACTTTCCCCCGATGGCATTTCACAGAGACGCCCTACAAACTTTGTGATCGATCCGGTCTCGACCGCGGAGGCGGTGGTGGATACAAAGCCCTTTTCCGGGGCGGAGCAACCGCCCGATTCTTCGATATGCCGGCAAGCCGTTCCCCATCCACGGAAGAGGTCGGAAGGTCCGCCGACGTCTGCATCCTGATCGCCACCTTCGACAGGTACCTGCCACTGGCCCGGTTGACGCGGAAGAAGATCGAGGAGTTCTGGCGGGATCATCCGCCGCTCTTTCTTTGCGGGACCGCCTCGGAAACCGGGGCGGGGGTGCTTCCGTTGCGTTCTGATCCATCCGAGTGGATGAGCGTTGTGCACGATGCGGTCCGGGATCTGCGCGAGGCGGGCTTTGGGAAGTGCTACCTGATCCTGGACGACCATTGTCCGCTGGGACCCTGTCACGATCTCCATCTGAACCGGACACTGCCGGAGTTGATGGAACGCGCCGGCGCGGTCCACATCCACCTCGGGGGGTGGGACCGACCGGGGCGCGTCAAGGGCCGGGTCTTGGGCGCCGACATGGGATTCATGATGCGGATAAGGCCGAAGGTGCGATGGCGCTTTTCCCTCCATCCGGCGCTCTGGCGCCTTGACGTTTTAGACCAAATGCTGGAGCGATTGCTGCCCGAGACCCTGCCGGATCTGCGAACCCCGTGGCAATGGGAAAGGCGCACGGGACAACGGCATAATGGGTTCCCAGCGCCGTGGAACCGGGGCTGTTTCCGAATATGCTGCCGCAGGATGTCCGCACGGCGCCAAGGGGCGGTGGAACGGTTTTTCGCCGGGGTCCGGCTGTCCGTGCTGCAGGCGATCTTCAATTGGGGGAGCAAGAGGTCCAGGCCCCGTTGGCTGAAGCGCTTCCTCCTGTCCCATGTCATTAAGATCAGGAACGTCTATTTCGAGGGTCCGTACCCGGATGTGTGGAGCGGCATCATGATCAGGGGCCGCTTTAACAGGAGCGTCGAGGGGCAACTGCGCAGGCGGGGTGCCGATGCTCTGATGCGCGAGATCGCCGACGCCGTCCGACAGATCGAGGGCGCCTCGCCCGGCTGACTGACGCGTCAGACGATCAGCATGGCGTCGCCATAGCTATAGAAGCGGTATTCCTCCCGGATGGCGTCGGCATAGATATCATGGAGGAGGCCGATGGCGTCGCCCGGCGCCCGCGGGGGGAGGTCCGGTCCGCGGTCGCCGAGGAAGGCGGCGACGAGGACGAGGAGGGTGGATCGGGGGAGGTGGAAGTTGGTCATGAGGGCGTCGCAGTGGCGGAATCGGTAGGGTGGCTGGATGAAGATATGGGTCTGGCCGCCGTGCGGGCGGAGGGATTTCACCGTTTCGAGGACGCGGGCGACGGTGGTGCCGACGGCGATGCGGCGGGTGGCGGTGGCGGCGGCGGCGGCGGTCGATTCGGGGAGCCAGAATCTCTCCCCGTGCATGACGTGATCCTCGATGCGTTCGGTCTTGATGGGGCGGAAGGTGCCGATGCCGACATGGAGGGTGATGAAGGCGTGAGGGAGCCGGGACAGGAGTTCTGGCGTGAAATGGAGCCCGGCGGTGGGGGCGGCAACCGAGCCGTCGGTTGCGGCGAAGGTGGTCTGGTAGCGCTCGCGGTCCATGGTGTCTGGCTCGCATGGTCCGGCGCCGGCCTTGCGGCGCTTGAGGATGTAGGGCGGCACGGGCATCAGCCCGTAGTCGTCGAGGGAGAATTCGGCGTGGAAGCGGAGGATGCGTTCGCCCGAGGGCAGGGTCTTGAGCACGGTGGCGGGGAGCGTGGGCCTCGCGGGATCCCTGGGGGCGAAGGCGAGGCGCGTGTCCGGCTTGGTCTTCCGGGAGGGGTTGGTGAGGCAGCGCCAGTGGAGGGGCGAGGTCTCCTCCAAGAGGAGCGCCTCGACGCCCGCGCCGTGATCCAGCAGGCGGGCGGGGATCACGCGGGAATCGTTCAGCAGCCAGAGGTCGCCGGGGCGACCGAAATCCGGCAGGTCGCCGATGCGGCGATGCGCCCAGGTCCCGTTTGCCCGGTCCACGACCAATAGGCGGGCGTCGGTGCGGCGGGGTGCGGGTTCTGGGGCGATCAGGTGGTCCGGGAGGTCGAAGTCGAAGGCGGCGGTGAGCATGGGCGGGGTGGCGTGGCAGGCAGGTGGTGCGCGGTGCAGGGTTCGAACCTGCGACCTCCTGCGTGTGAAGCAGGCGCTCTACCACTAAGCTAACCGCGCGGTATGAGTCGTATATTGCGCGCTGGATGGGGAAAGGCAAGCCGCAAGGGGGTGGCCCGGCATATTCGAGTCCCGTGCCCCGCGCGGCGGGGCACCACGGGAGCGGAAACGTGTAGCCCATCTGGTGACAGATAGATGGGCCGGGGTGGGGCGGGTCCACGGTCTGACGACCGTGGCTACGGGGCGAGTGTAGCCCAT
>CAZYWZ010000062.1:0-35848 GCA_964651705.1 uncultured Verrucomicrobiales bacterium | reverse complement strand
CTGACGACCGTGGCTACGGGGCGAGTGTAGCCCATCTGGTGACAGATGGGCCGGGGTGGGGCAGATCCACGGTCTGACGACCGTGGCTACGGGGCGAGTGTAGCCCATCTGGTGACAGATAGATGGGCCGGGGTGGGGCAGATCCACGGTCTGACGACCGTGGCTACACCGGCAAATATAGAGAACTATCTGCGGCATCGGTTTGACAGGATCGCCGGAGACGACGGGTCATCTCAAGGCAGGACATCGACGGTGTGGATGCGGAGGCCGGGGCCACCGCCGGAGCCGTCGGAGACGGAGACATGGAGGACGGCCTTGCCGGGGTTGGGGAGGGGGCACTCGAATGCCGCGGTGCGGTATTTTGACTCGAAGCGGGCGATCTCTGTCCCCTGGTTGGCTTCGGGGTCGCCATGGCGCACGGCGACGATGCGATAGGGGGGCTGGCCGCCGGCGATGGTGATCTGCATGCGGATGGTATCGCCGGCTCGGGCGGTGCCGGGGCCGTGGACCACCAGGGTGAAGGGGCCTTCGGGGAGTTTCTCGACGGGGCAGGTGGCGGTGGCGGCGACGGGGTTGGAATCCGCCGCATCTCGGGCCTCGGCCTCGAAGGTGAATGTGCCGGGCTCAGCCGGCGCCTGGATGGGGATCTTGGCCTCGGTTTCTGTGGCATCGGCGGAACCGATCTGGATGGAGCGCCCCTTGCCGCTGAGGGTATAGGGCCCTCTGCCTCCGCGGATCCGGAGGATGGCCGTGGCCTTCTGTTTGCAGTAGAGCTTTTCGGGCAGCTCGATGGAAAGTTCCAGTGGCTGCAGGGGCGCTTCGGTCTTTTGGCGCGGCGGCATGGGGGTTTGCGCCTTGGGCGGTGTTGGCAGGGGTGCCGCGGCCGGGGGTCCTGCCGCAACGACGGCGGGGGGGGCCGCGGCCCCGCGGGCCGGGATGGGCAACGGCCCTCCCATCTCGATGGCGTTGCGCATCTTCTTTGCGAGGGACTCGGAAATCTGTTGGCCGGGGGCGTTCTCGATGCCGCGGTGCAATGCGGCAATCTTGTTGGAAATCTTCTGCATCTCGGAGACCGATGCCTCATATTGGCCGAACCATCGGTTGGCCTGCTGGAGGAATTCCTTTTCATCCATCAGGCCCTTCTTCTCGATCAGGCCCTCGAGCTTCGCGCGGGCGAGGTCGGCGGCGAGGCGCAGGTGGTCGAGGCGCCTTTCGGCCCTGTCGCGCACCTCGGGAAGCGCGCGGCTGGCGGTGCGGATCTGTTCTTCGGCCGACTGCTGGTAGAACATGCCGAATAGGCGGTCGAGTTTCATGGCCTGGCCCACCTCGTCCAGAGTCCTGAGGGGGTGGGTGACCTTGTCGGCGGCGGAACCGGCGAGACCCCGTGCTCCCGCGCCAGCCTTCCCGAGGGCATCGGCTCCCAGTGCCATGGCGGTGTTGAGGAAGACGGCGGCCCCGTGCTGGTCGCGGACCAGCTCGCGTTCCAGCGTCGCCGCCGCGTGGTCGCGGGCGCCCCTCGCGCCTCCGAGTGCGGCGCGCCCGAGCGTGGCGGGCAACTCGATGAGGCCGCGGACCGATTGCCCGAGGTACTTCAGCCCGGTTTTGCCACTTTCGATGAAGCCGAACTTCTCGCCGCGCCAGGCGGCCTCCTCGGAGGCCTTCATGAGAAAGTCGGCCTGATCGCCGGCGGCGATGACCTCGCCGAGCAGTGCCAACCCGGCGATGGCGGCGGTCCCTTTGCCGGAGAGGGGGGCGGGGACGGGTGCGGCGGCCCGGTTGAGGCGTGCACCGGCCTTTTGCATGCGCGTCGCGATGTCATCGACGAGATCGTCGTAGGCGCCCTGGAGCCCCGCCCCGCGGAGGCGGTCTTGCGCCTGGGCGAGAGAGAGTTTCTGGTCGGCGACATCGCGGAGCACGCGGAGCTGGTCGTCGAGTGCCTGGGGGATGCCGATGCCGGAGTGGAGCAGCGTGGGGCGGGCGATCTTGTCCCACTGCTTGACCAACTGGCGGGCCGACTCGGACTGGGCCTTGAGGAGCTTGCGCTCGGCGATCTCCACCCAGCGGGCGGCCTGTTCTGGCTGCGCGTCCGAGATGCGGGCGGCCAGTTCCCTCGCGCGGGCGAGATCCCGCTGCGCATCGAGGATGCCGTGGTTGGACTTGAAGCGCAGGGCGTGGGTGATGTCCTGAATCTCCCCGGTTTCGAGGCCCTGGAGCGCGGCGCGGCCGGCGGCCTGGTTGTCGAAGACCTTGGCGCCGCCCGCGTAGTATTCGGCGTGGTGGGGATCGATGTGGGAGACGTGATGGGAGCGGGCGAAGGCGGCCGCGGCATCGTCGCCCCGGGGAGCGGCGCCGGTGGCGCGGCGGTAGAACCCATTGGCGACGGCCTTCTCGGCCTCGCGGATCTGGTCGCGGTTTGTGACGGGCTTCCACTCGCCGGTGGCGCGGTCGCGAATCTGCAGGGTGTAGTCGGTATCCTGGCTAGCGCGCGGGGCCCCGTCTTTGCGGACGTTGGTGGCCGAGTAGAAGCGGACATCGGTTGGCGGGAGCCCGAGCTTGGCGGAGAGGGTTCTCTCGGCATCGTCGAGGGCACCCCGTGCGGCAGAGCCGACGGACGATTGATAATCCAGCACGAGGTTGTGTCGGCCAGTGGAGTTGAGGCGCTGGACGGCGAAGGGGTCGCGCCGGATCTCGAGCGCGGCCTTGAGTTTCGCATCTGGGGTGGTGGCGGAAGCGAGCGCGTCGATTTTGGCGTCGGCCTCGCGAAGGGAGTCCAGGAGGCGCCGGCCGGGCGTGGCGGCGGTGGCGGTTGCCGCGGCGAGCAGGAGGGGGATGAAGGCGCGCGGGATCATCTATCCTCCGCGGCTGTGGCATTGGCGAGCATCTCCCGGAGTCTCTCCGCGAGGGTGGCGATGGCGCTGCCGGGCGGTTCCGAGCGGGCGACGTGCGAGAGCAATCCGGAGGCCGTGGGGGTATCGCCCGCGGCATGGTCGAGCATGGAGCAGGCCACCACGAAGCGGTTGTCGCCGGATTCCGTCGCCCTGTCGGAAAAGAATTGTCTCCCGTCATCCAGCCGGTCGACCGCGGTGTAGGCGGTAGCCAGCAGCGCGATATGAAGCCAGTCGGGCGGTGCCTCCTCGCCGCGAGAGACGAGGTATTCCAGATGCGGTATGGCTTCCTCAAAATTACGGCTGCCGATATAGGAGCCGATCAATTTGATGCGCGCGCCCGTGCGCCGCGGGTCGATGAGGAGGGCGGTCTCGTAGGCGGTCTGGGTGGTGCCCGTGAGGGCGGGTTCCAAGACAAGCTCGGCGAGGTCCCCGAGCTTCTCCCATCGGGTGGGATCGCGGCCATCGAGGAAGAGGGAGGCACCGAGGTACTCGGCGGCCCTCGCGGGGTCTCCGTCGCTGAGGAAGCGTTCGGCGATCTCGGCGCGGAGCGCCGCCATGGTGCGGGAGCCATCCGGGCCGGGATCGTCCGCGAGTTGGCGCGCGAGGGCGGCCTCCTTGTCGAGGAGGTCTTCGAGGGATGGGTTGGGGGCGCGGCTTGCTCCAGGGGAAGGGGCCGGGCTGAGGGGCGGGTCCGCGGCGGGGGAACTCCTTGCGGCGCGATGCGTGGGGTCGGCGGTTGCCGCGGGGGTAGCGGATGGCTCGCCGACCATGACGGTGGCCGAGATCTCTTGAGTGCCGAGGTTTGCGGTGACCATTGCCTGGCCGTTGGCGATGGCCTCGAAGGTCGCCACGTTTTGGAGGCTGTCGGCCTTGAGGAATCTGGCGCGGGTGTTGACCCGCCATTTGGCGCGGTTCCCCGGCGGCGCGCCCTCGATGCGGACGGTGAAAGACTGGCCGATCGTGACCGCCTCGGGGGAAGCCACGGCGACGGGCGCGGCCGGTGATGGGTTGCGGCATAGGCAGGCGACGGCCAGTGCGAACGTCAGAGCGATCGGGCGTGCGCCTCCCATGCGTCGGATTATACGGGGTCGGCGGGTGGCATGTCCCGATCAAATGGGGCGGATGCGATGGGTGCCAAAGCGGTGTCGCCGCTGCGCCCTGCCACCGCAGTCCAAAATCGGGCCGCCTCCTGACCCCGGCGCACCACCGGATTCACAACGAACGAGAATACAATGAATTATCTCCGTCGTCCCCATGATCCGCGGTTTGAAGTTTCTGGCTAGATCCCGTGCCCCGCAGGCTGGGCACCACCGGGGGTGAAAATGTAGGGCGCGAAATCCCTTTCGCGCCACGGGCAACCGGCAGGGCCCTCGTGGCGCGGATGGGAATCCGCGCCCTACAGGCCGATCCCGTGGCCGATTTTCGAGTCAGCCCCGCCGGCGGCGCGCTGTCCATCGATCGGTGCACATGGGCCGCGAGATCAAGGCCGGCTCCGTTTCGCGGACAGGAGTCTCATCAGTTCGGGCAGGGGGCGGGTATTGGCGACGTCGGATTTTCTCAGCCAACCTTTTCTGGCGATGGCGACGCCGATGCGGAGGTAGGCGAGCTGGGCCCCGGCGTGTGCATCGGGATTGATGGCGGCGATGACGCCCTTGTCCCGGGCGCGCCGCCAGAGGCGCCAGTCCATGTCGAGGCGGCGGGGATTCGCGTTGAGTTCGATCCATGTGCCGGTGGCGGCGCAGGCGTCGATGATCTTCTCGGCGTCGAGGGCGTAGGGGGGTCTTTCGAGGAGGAGCCGGCCGGTCATGTGTCCGAGCATGGTGACGTGGGGGTTTTCGACGGCCCGGAGGATGCGCCGGGTCATGGCCTCCCGATCGAGATGGAAGAGGCTGTGGACCGAGGCGACCGCGTAATCCAGGCGGGAGAGGACGTCATCCGGAAAATCGAGGGAACCGTCCTTGAGGATATCCACCTCGCTGCCGGCCAGCAGACGGAAGTCATCGAAGCGCGCGTTCAGCGCGCGGATGGCGGCGATCTGGGCGAGGAGGCGGGATTCGTCGAGGCCGCGGGCCTGGGCGGAGGAGTGGCTGTGGTCGGCGATGCCGAGGTACTCCATGCCGAGGTCGCGCGCGGCGGCCGCCATCTGCTCGAGCGAGTCGCGGCCGTCGCTGGCATCCGTGTGGTTGTGGAACGTGCCGCGGAGGTCGGTCCAGTCGATGAGGCGAGGGAGATCGCCGGCGAGGGCGGCGTCGATCTCGCCGAGGCCCTCGCGGAGTTCTGGAGGGATCGCGGGAAGGCCCAGTGCCGCGTAGAGATCGGCCTCGGTCAGCGGGCCGTTCTCGGGGGCGGGGGTGATGCCTTCGGGACAGAGTTCGACGCCCCGGGTGGCGGCGTGGCGAGCCAGGTCGTTCAGGTGCCCCTGGCTGCCGGTGGCCCAGAGTAGGCGGAAGGGGAAGTGTTGGTCTGTGGTGACGTGCAGGGTGGCCGGGAGACCCTCCTTCAGCATGACGGTGGCCGATGCGGTGTCGCGGGAGACCAGACTTGCCCCCGGCAGGGCGCAGAAGAGATTCAGCACGGCATCGGGATGGCGCGACGAGGCGACGAACTCCACGCCCCGGACGACCTCGCAGTTGCGGCGGAGCTCGCCGGCGGTCTCGACCTGCGAGATCTCGGGCCACACGCGCATGGCGGATCGGATACCCCAGGCGGTACCCATGATGTCCCCGAGGCGAAACAGGCCCCGGTACTCGCGGAGGCGGCGGAGCCCGTCGAGTATTCGGCCCTGGGTGGCATCGCCAAAGCCTTTCAGGGCCGCGACCCGCCCCTCGATGCACGCCTTTTCAAGGGCCTCGATGGAGCCGATACCCAGCTCCGCGTAGAGCACCCGGAGCTTCTTTGGACCCAGGCCGGGGATCCGGAGGAGCTCGAGGATGCCGGGCGGAAACTCGGTGCGGAGATTCTCATGATACGGGAGGCGGCCCGTCTGCATCAGCTCGCTCAGCTTCGTGCGGATCGCATCCCCGATGCCGGGGACGTGCGCCAGCCGACCGGCGCGAACCATCGCCCCCAGGTCCTCCGGGAGAGATTCCACCGTCCGCGCCGCGTTGGAGTAGGCCCGGCACTTGAACGGGTTCTCGCCCTTCAGCTCGAGGAGGACTGCGATCTCGTCGAGGATCGAGGCCACCGCTTCGTTGTCCATGCCCACGATTCAACCCGAAAATGGCATCGCGCGGCAACAGCCGAATCGGATTGAACCGGGGGGGAGGGGGGGTATTGTAAAGATTCAGGCGGAACCCCGCCTGGGTGATCATGGGCAAGGTTTTGCTAGTGTTGCTAGTACTTTTGGGCGCCGGGGCCGGGGTCGGCTGGTGGTGGTGGCGCGCCCGCGAGCGTCCGGCGGTGGAGTACGTGGCGGGCCGCCGGGCCGACCGGCTGGTGGCGACGGCGGAGCGGCGGGATCTGGTCTACAACATCGAGGTGTCTGGGGACATCGAGCCGCTGGTTTCGGTGGATGTGAAGCCGGAGGTGACGGCGCGGGTCGAGGAGATCAATTTCGAGATCGGGGACGCGGTCAAGCAGGGCGACGTGCTGTTCCGCCTGGACGAGACCGACGTGTTGGCGGAGCAGGCGAGCGCGGAGACCGACGTGGACGGGGCGAAGCTGACACTCGCCCAGAAGCAGCGCGACTTCGAGCGGGCCAAGCAACTCTACGAGCGGCGGCTGGTGTCCAAAGAGGTCTACGAGAAGGCGCGGACCGATCTGGACGTGGCGCAGAACGCGCAATTGAAGGCGGAGCGGCGGCTGCAGATCTCGAAGGACAAGGTGGCCAAGACGGTGATCCGCTCGCCGGTGGATGCCACCGTGCTCACCCGCCCGGTATCGGTGGGCCAGCTGGTGGTGGGCGCGGTGAGCGTGAATTCGGGCACGATATTGACACAGTTGGCGGACCTGTCGCAGATGCAGATCAAGACGCACGTGAACCAGGTGGACGTGATCAAGGTCCGCCAGGGGCAGGAGGTGACGTTCACGGTGGACTCGCTGCCGGGCGTGGGACTCGATGGGAGGGTGGAGCTCATCGCGCCGATCGCGACGTTCCGCTATAACATCAAGGGGTTCGAGGTGCGCATACTGATCACGGGGAGCGACGAGCGGCTCCGTCCCGGGATGTCGGCGAACGTCAAGATCCCGGTGGCGGAGGTGAAAGATGCGGTGACCGTGCCGATCAGCGCGGTGTTCGCCGAGGAGGACGAGAAGACCGTGGTGTACGTCGAGTCGGATGGCGGGGCGGAGCGGCGCGAGGTGGAGACCGGCTTGAGCACGTTCGAGTTCACCGAGATCCGGTCGGGCCTGGTCGCCGGGGAGCGGGTGATGCTGGTGAAGCCATCGCTGATGGAGGAGCGCGACCGCGGGTAGCGGGCGGGCCCCGCGCCTGGCAGGTTCTTGCGGCGGTGCGGCGCTTGTCCGACGATGAGAGGGTCACCCAGGGTCGAGCGAGACGAGGTTCCCGGTCCATGTCGCTGATCGAGCTCCGAGACGTGCGAAAGATCTACCGGATCGGCGATATCGAGATCCGCGCCCTGGACGGGGTGTCGCTCGAGGTCGGGGAGGGGGAGTACGTGGCGATCATCGGGCCATCGGGCAGCGGGAAGTCGACCCTGATGCACGTCCTGGGGTGCCTGGACAGCGTGACGGAGGGCTACGTCCGGATAGACGACGTGGACGTGAGCCGCGCGGGTGGCGACCGGCTGGCCCGGACGCGCAACGAGAAGATCGGGTTCGTCTTCCAGTCCTTCAATCTGCTGCCGCGGCTCAACGTGTTGGAGAACGTGGAGCTGCCGCTGGTGTATTCGGGCATCAGTCGGGCGGAGCGGAGGCGGCGTGCGCTGGAGGCGGTGGCGGCGGTGGGGTTGGCCGATCGGGTGGGCAATCGTCCGAACCAGCTCTCGGGTGGCCAGTGCCAGCGGGTCGCCATCGCAAGGGCGCTGGTGAATCGGCCGCGGATCATCCTCGCCGACGAGCCGACCGGGGCGCTGGATTCGAAGACGGGGCGGACCATCCTGGACCTGTTTCGGGACCTGAGCCGGCAGGGCCACACCGTGGCGCTGGTCACCCACGACGCGAACGTGGCGGCGGAGGCGGTGCGGCAGATCGTCATCCGCGATGGGAAGATCGTCTGAGGGCCGCGCGCGATGATGAAGATCCTGATGGGCGTCGGGGAGGGATTCCGGGAGATCCGGGCGCACAAGTTCCGCTCGTTCCTGACGATGCTCGGCGTGGTGCTGGGCGTGGCGTCGCTGCTGGCGATGTTCGCGCTGACGGCCGGCATCGCCACCGGGTACCGGGAGGTGATGAGCCAGCTGGGGGGCCTCGAGCGGGTGAAGATCCGGTCGGAGCCGGTGCCCTCGCACCAGGAGTCGATCCGCGAGCTGAGCCCCGGGCGCACGTACAAGGACGCGCAGGCGCTCCGGCGGAACGCGCCCCTGCTGTCGTGGGTCTCGCCGGAGCTGGACATGTACCTGCCGGCGCGGCGCGTGGGAAAGACCGAGAGTTTTCAGGTGATCGGGGTGGAGGAGGATTACCTGCACACGGAGCGGCACAACGTGGAGCACGGGCGGTTTCTCTCCGATCTCGACCGGCGCGAGCACGCGCGGGTGTGCGTGATCGGCCGGGGCGTGATCGAGCGGCTCTGGGACGATCCCGAGGCATTGCCCCTGGGCGAGGGCATCCGGATCGGCAACGAGATCTTCCGGGTCGTGGGGATCTTCGAGCGCTACGAGAGCGATCGGGACAAGAAGCGGCGCGAGCTGCAGGCGAGGCAGCCGCAGCCGGCGCCACAGGCGGGTTCGAGGAGCCGCGGGCGCAGCCGGTGGTCGACCTTCCGGTTCAAGAACGACGTGATCGCGGTGCCCATCACGACATTCGCGACGGTGTTCAAGACCAGCAAGCAGGCGGGGACACCCGAGGAGGGATCGGAGTTAAAGCTGGACGACCTGAACGTGCAGGTGGCGGACCTCGACCAGTTCGAGGAGGCGCTGGCCCAGATCCGGCAGATCCTGACGGTGACGCATCGGGGCATCGAAGATTTCAGCGTGGAGACGAGGCAGGAGATGTTCGACGAGATGAACGCGTCGCTGCGCAACCTGCACATGAGCTTCGGGTTGATCGCCGGCATCAGCCTGCTGGTCGGTGGCATCGGGATCATGAACATCATGCTGGCGAGCATCTCGGAGAGGATCCGGGAGATCGGGATCCGCCGGGCGGTCGGGGCCCGGGCCGCGGACATATTCGGGCAGATCGTGATCGAGAGCACCGTGCTCGCGGCCCTGGGGGGCATATTCGGGCTGGGGGCGGCGCTGCTGCTGATGCGGCTGCTCGAGGCGATGTCGCCCGTCCAGAATCGTCCGGTGGTGGAGCCCTCGGCCGTCGTCATGAGCCTGACCTTCGCGGTGGGGGTGGGGGTTCTGGCGGGGCTGTATCCGGCCTGGAGGGCGGCCAAGCTTAGCCCGATCGAGGCCCTGCGCTATGAATGAGGGCCTGGGGGCGGGCCCATAATTTGGCGTGACTCGCGGCGATATGAGGTTAGGTTTTCGCGGTGCTCGAACAGTATAACGAGTACGTCCTCGCGACCGCGGTCCAGCAGGGCTGGATCACGCCGGAGAGGCGCGTCAAGGTGGAGCAGCTCCTGCACGAGCATCCGGAGACGTTTGCCCTGGACGTGCTCGCCCACAATCAGTTGCTGGAGCCATGGCAGGTGGACCTGTTCCAGCGGGCGATTTCGGCGGCGGAACACCGGGCGCATCCCGAGCAACCCTATCAGGATGTGGGAAAGGCCCCCCATGCGGCGCACCCCGTCCAGCCGGCCACGGGCGCGGCGGCCCAGCAGGCGGCCCGGGCGGCGGCCGTGGTCAAGGAGCGCCGGTTTAACCACGTCGATGATTACCTCCTGTTCGGGCAGGAGTGCGACGCTTCGGACGTCCACCTCAGCGTGGGCATGGTGCCCTTCATGCGCCGCTATGGCGTGCTGCAGCCGATGTGGCACCCGTTTGAGCCGCTGACGGCCGCCGACACCCAACGGCTCGCCATGGGCTTTCTCGACGAGACCCAGAAGGGGTATTTCGAGGAGCGGGGCGATGCCGATTTCTGCTACGCGAAGCCGGGGCTGGGGCGCTTTCGCGCGAGCGTGGTCAAGCAGCGGCGCGGGACCGACCTGGAATTCCGCATCATCACCGAGCGCGTCCGGACGATGGACGAGCTGGGCCTGCCCCCGGAACTCAAGCGGCTGACGCAGTTTCACAATGGGCTGGTGCTGGTCACCGGCCCGGCGGGTTCCGGCAAATCCACGACGCTCGCGGCGCTCGTGGACGAGGTGAACGGCACCCGGCGGGACCACATCATCACGCTGGAGGATCCGATCGAATACCAGTTTTCCAGCAAGGGCTGCCAGGTGACGCAGCGGGAGGTGAACACCCACACCCGCAGTTTTGCCACGGCCCTTCGGGCGTCGTTGCGCGAGGATCCCGACGTGATCATGGTCGGCGAGATGCGCGATCTCGAGACGATCTCGCTGGCGATCACCGCGTCGGAGACCGGCCACCTGGTGCTGGCGACGCTCCACACGGCCTCCGCCGCGAGGACGCTGGACCGCATCCTGGACGTGTTTCCGACGGACCAGCAGGACCAGATCCGGGTGATGGTCAGCGAATCGTTGCGGGGCGTCATCAGCCAGCAGCTGGTGCCCCGCGCCGATGGTCAGGGCCGGGTGCTGGCGCTCGAGGTGCTGCTGCACAACCCGGCGGTGGGGGCGCTGATCCGCGACGGGAAGACCTTCATGCTGCCTGGCGTGATGCAGACCGCGCGGCGCCAGGGCATGCGGCTGATGGACGACTCGTTGCGGCAGCTGGTGGAGGACGGCGTGATCTCCGCGGCGGAGGGCTTCGAGCGGGCCGATAACAAGAGGCTGTTCGAGTCGCTACTCAAGAAGGGCAGGCATGGCTAAGATCGACGCCCTATTCAAGACGCTGATCGAATCCGGCGGCTCCGACCTGCACATCAGCGAGGGGCAGCCGCCGAAGATCCGCGTGCACGGGGATATCGGCCCGATCCGCGAGGATTCCCTGACCCGCGAGGAGATGGAGGGCCTGCTGCGCGAGATCTGCGGCGAGAAGCGGTGGCAGCGCTACATGGAGACGGGCGACCTGGATTTCGCCTACGAGATGGACGAGAACTCGAGGTTCCGGTGCAACTACATGAAGCACACCTATGGCCTCGGGGCGGTGTTCCGGCTCATCCCGACGAAGATCCTGACGATCGAGGACCTGGGGCTGCCGACGGTGATCAAGCAGTTTGGCCACCTGCGCAGCGGGCTGGTGGTGGTGACCGGGCCGACGGGGTCGGGGAAATCCACGACGCTGGCCGCCCTGATCGACTATATCAACACGAGCTTCTCTCGCCACATCGTGACGATCGAGGAGCCGATCGAATTCGTGCACTCGAACAAGATGTGCATCATCACGCAGCGCGAGGTGCCGGAGCACACGCCGACCTTCGCGCGCGGGCTGAAGGCGGCGCTGCGCGAGGACGCCGACATCGTGCTGCTGGGCGAGATGCGGGACCTGGAGACCATCTCGCTGGCGCTGACGGCGGCGGAGACCGGGCAGCTGGTGTTTGGCACGCTGCACACCAACAATGCGCGGAAGACCATCGACCGCCTGATCGACGTGTTTCCCTCGGACCAGCAGCAGCAGGTGCGGACGATGCTCGCGGCGTCGCTGCGCGGGGTGGTGGCGCAGTTGCTTCTGAAGCGCTCGGATCGGCCGGGGCGGATCGCCGTCAACGAGATCCTCTTCTCGAATCAGGCGGCGGCGGCGATCATCCGCGAGGGGCAGACGCAGAAGCTGCAGGACGTCATCGTCGGGGGCCGTGGCGAGGGGATGCAGTTCATGGACGACGCGATCATGGAGAACCTGCGGGCGGGGCGGGTGAATGGCAACGAGGCCTACATGAAGGCGATCGAGAAGGACCGTTTCGTCCAGTATCTGCAGCAGTAGGGCGGTGGCCGCGGTGTGGCGATGGACGCGGCGGACTGGATCGGGCGATTTCGGGGGGGGGAGCTGGATGCATCCGGGGTCGGGGAACTGTTGCTCTGGCTGACGGACGGGTCTGTGCCCGCGCGGGACAAGGCGGGGGCGCTGGTCGCGTGGGCCGGGCGGGGCGAGACGGTCGGGGAGATCGCGGCGCTGGCGCTGGCCTTGCGGGAGCGGGCGGTTCCGGTTCCTCTGGGTGAGGTTGGGTGCGGTTCGCTGGTCGATCTGTGCGGGACCGGCGGGGATGGGAGGCGGACATTCAACGTGTCGACGTGCGCGAGTTTCGTGGTGGCAGGTGCGGGGGTTCTGGTGGCGAAGCATGGGAACCGGGGGGCGACATCGAAATCGGGCGGGTTCGACGTGCTCGAGGCGATGGGGTTCCGGATCGATGCCGGGCCGGAGATCGCGGCCGCGTGCCTGCGCGAGACCGGACTGTGTTTTCTATTTGCGCCGAGGTATCACCCGGCATTCAAGGAGATTGCTCCCGCGCGGAAGCTCGCCGCGGAGTGGGGATCCCGGACAATTTTCAACCTGTTGGGCCCGCTGCTGAATCCGGCGCGGCCCGGGGCGCAGATCGTTGGGGTGCCGGACCTGTCGCTGCCGCCGAAGTATGCCGCGGTGCTCGGGCGGATGGGCCTGGGGCGGGCGATGGTCGCCTGCGGGCGGACCGAGACGGGCGCGCCGATGGACGAGTTTTCGACGATCGGGGTGACGGAAGTGGCGGAGTGGCGCGATGGCCGGGTGGAGACATTTCGGTTGGATCCGGCGGCGCTCGGGTTTAGCCCGTGTGGGTCGTCGGTATTTTCCGTGGAGGACGCGGTGGGTTCGGCCGGGGCGATCCGGGCGATATTGCGCGGAGAGGAGTCCGGGCCGCGGCGCGATCTGGTGATTTTGAACGCGGCGGCTGCGTTGCGGGTGGTGGGGCGAGGGGAGGGGTGGGAGGGGTCATTGGCCCGGGCGCGGGAAGTCATCGACAGTGGCGCGGCATGGCGCAAGCTGGAGCAGGTGAGGGCGTTTCTCCAGGGATGAGCGATCTGGCGGACGCAGGCATGGCGCGGCCGGTCGAGGTTCGGCTCGGGGCCGGGCTGACGGACTTCATGCGGCAGACGGCGCGCCCCGGCCTGATCAACATGGCGGCGGGCATCCCTTCGGATGACGCTTTGCCCGTCGACGAACTCCGGGAGGCGGCGATCGCCGTCATTCGCGAGCGGCCCCTCGCGGCGCTGCGCTATCATGCCCCGGAGGGGGACGAGGGTTTGCGAGAGAGGATCGCCGCGCGTCTTCGTGGGCGCGGGGTTTCGGTGGACGCGGGCGGGCTGGTGATCACGACGGGCTGCTCACAGGGCCTGGCGATCCTGATTTCCCTCCTTGTCAGACCGGGGGACGTCGTCGCCTGCGAGCGACCGGCGTACTATGCGCTGCTGGAACTCATCTCCCGGGCGGGCGGTCTGGCGTTGCAGGTGCCGTGTGGGCTGGATACGGGCCCGGATCCCGGCGCGGTCGAGGCATGCCTGGCGCGGTGGCGCCCGAAATGTCTCGTGGTGTGCTCCTCGCTCTCCAATCCCAGCGGGGCGACGGTCCCCGAGGAGGCGCGGGGGCGCATCGTCGAGTCGTGTCGCCGCCATGGCGTCCGGCTCATCGAGGATGAGATCTATGCCGACCTGCGAGATGATGGCGGCGGGAGACCGATGTTGGCGCACGACGATGGTTCTGCGGTGAGCCTCGTCTCGAGTTTCTCGAAGACCGTGGCGCCTGGCCTGCGGATCGGGTACGCGGTGCCGGGCGACTTATTCGAGCCATTTGTCCGGCGGAAGTGCATCGAGGATATCCACGGTGCGGCGATCGCGGAGGCGACGGTCGCGGAGTTTCTCGGGAGGGGGTGCCTCGGGCCGCATCTGGAGCGGCTGAGGCAATTTTATGCCGCGCGGCGCCGGTTGGCGCGGGAGGCCGTGGTGCGCTCCTTCCCCGAGGGCACGGCGGTGGGATCGCCGATCGGTGGCTTCGTGCTTTGGGTCCGGTTGCCCGCGGGGATCGATCTCGATGCCATCCACGCCCGCGCGATGGGGGCGGGGGTGAGCTTCTGTCACGGTGACGTGTTCTTTGCGGAGAAGCCGGAGCGCCCCTGCATCCGGCTCAACTGCGCGAAGGCCTCGGAGGCCGACCTCCTGCGGGGGATCGGGATTCTCGGGGAGCTATTCGGGGACGCGGCGCGATGGTAGGAAGATGAATCTGGAACTCAGTGACCCAGAAAAGCTGGCTGCGGGATCGGTTGGGCCGATGTTTGAACGAAGGTATGAATTTTTGGGTTTCAGAGCGATGAATGGCGCTATCCGCGGAGGCCGATTTCGCGGAGCCTAGATTCCGCCTCGGCCCAATCGATCTGGTGGGGGCAACGGTCGGTTTTGGCGGCGATGGCGGCGACGGCCCCGGCGGCCTCTCCCATGGCGACGGCGTTGCCGGTGACGCGGTAGCTGGCGTGCGAGATGAAGTCCCCGCTGATGCATCGGCCGGCGGTCAAGAGGCCATCGACATCCTTTGCCACGAGGGCGCGCAGGGGGATGTCGTAGGGTTTCATCTTCAGGTCGCCATGGGAGATCGGCTCGGCACGATTCTGCTCGCGGGTGGGGGCGTGGATGTCGACGTTGAACGTCACGCGGGCGACGGCATCCGGGTGCCTTGCCCCTGAGGCGAGGTCGTCGCGGGTGACGGTATAGCGGCCCCGGATGCGGCGGCCGTCGCGGACCCCAATCTGCTCGGCGGTGGCGACGACCTGCAGGTCGGCCCAGCGGCCGCCGAGCGAGCGGAGGGCCGCCGCTACGCGGTGCACCTCGGCGCGCGCGCGCATCGTCGCCCCGGTGACCTTTTCATTGTCGAAGGGTTTGATGCCGTACTCGTGATTTATCATCAGGGTGAGGAGGTTGCCTCGGGCCTGGAATAGGGTGGGGTGGCCGTACGACGGATCGGCGCCGGCCCGGCGGATCTCGGCGAGGAACCGTTCGACGGTCGGGATATGCGCCGGCGTGCCCGCGTGGAACGAGATGCAATCCTTGATGGCCCCGGCGTCGGCGACGGTGACGAGGGCGTTTAGCGTCATGGGCTGGCAGGTGCAGTCGGGACCGAGCCCGATGTCCCACCCACAGCCGGCCAGCGCGCCAAGATCGCCATCGCCGGTGGCGTCGACGAAGGCCCTCGCCCGCCAGGCCTCGCGGCCCGACTTGGATTCGGTCACGACGGTCGCGAGGCGGGAACCCTCGCGATGTGCGGCGGCGGCGCGGGTGTGCAACAAACATCGGACGCCGGCCTCGGAGCACATCTCGTCGAGGAGTATCCTCATGTCCTCGGTGGAGTAGACGAACTGGCTGGGACGGACGACGGTGCGCGCGGCGCGGGCGTCGAGGCGCCGGGCGATCTCCCGGGTGATCCCCGGTTTGTCGAAGTCGAAGATATAGGTGAGCAGTCCAGACGTCCAGACACCGCCGAGGCTCCCCTGGAGTTCGAAGAGGCGCACGCGCGCGCCGCAGCGAGCGGCGGTCACAGCCGCGGCGACACCGGCGGGCCCGCCGCCGCAGACGATGACATCCGCATCGTCGTGCAACGGCAGGGAGCGCGCGGGCTCCAGGAACGTTCGCTCCTGCGCTGGTGCCGAGGCGAGGCCCGAACCGGTCCCGATCGGCAGGCCGCCGATCAGTCCCCCGATGAAGCGTCTGCGGTCCATGGGGCATGCTCTCAGGAAACGGGCGGGAGGGCAAGGGGCGCGGGGCGTCCCAAATCCTCGCGTAAGGCACTACCCCGAGGCGCAACACTTGGGAATGTAGGGCGCGAAATCGGTATCGCGCCACGGGCAACCGGCAGGACCGTGCGTGGCGCGGATAGGAATCCGCGCCCTACAAAACTTGGCACAGTGACGTGCCTGGGTCCCATACGGTTCGTTGAGGGCACGTCACACGGGGAGCGATCCTTACGCGAGGATTTGGGGGCGTGTTGCGATAGAAGATTGCCATGGGCGGGGCGAGGGAGAGAATGGGGGGATGGTTTCCCTCGCGATGGGGTTGGCATGCCTGATGGTCGGCTTGGATGGGGTCCGGGGCGAGTCCTCTGGCCCCCCGGGCGAAGGGTGGGAATTGGTATTCGAGGAGGAGTTCGACGGCACCGAGGCCGATCTGGACTCGCGTTGGGAGTTTCAGAATGGCCCGAGCGGCCACATCCTTTCTAGCCGGTGGCGAGAGAACGCGCGACTCGAGGACGGGCTACTCAAGATGGTCGCCCGGAAGGAGCGGCGCGGGGGGCAAGAGTGGACTGCGGCGAACCTTTGGACAAAGCGGGAGTTCAAGTACGGCTATTTCGAGTGCCGTTACCGCTATGCTCCGGCGACGGGCACGAACAACTCGTTCTGGCTCATGTCGAAGAGGCGCCCCACGGAACCGGGTTGTTTCGAGATCGACATCAACGAGGGCCATTACCGCTATGAGGTGAACATGAACCTGCACCAGCACAGCGGGAAGCACTGGGCCAAGGGGGGGCGATGGTATTACTACGGCAAGGGGCCAGGCACGGCGCGCGAGGATGCCGGATTCCAGTTTGCTCTCGAAAGGCCGGTGACGACATCGAGGCTCCGGCTGGTGTCGCGCGATTCGGACATTGTCCGAGTGGTAGAATTGCGCGTCTTTCCGCCAAGTGGGCAGGGTTATCCCGGGGTGTTCCCGAATCCGATGGAGGCGCAGCCGGATGTTTCGAACCTCGCGCTCGTGGCCAAGGTCGCGGCGGATTCGGTGCTGGGTGCCGCGTTCGTCCCGGAGATGGCGGTCGACGGGAAAGTCTCGAACGATTCCCGATGGGTCAGCGGGAGGGAAGGTGGGCCGAGAGTCCTGACGTTGGATTTTGGGCGATCCCAAGAGATAGGCTGCATCCAGATGATCAGTGGTTGGGATGATGGGGGCGAGTGGCGGGGCATTATCGAGGATTTCCAGTTCGAGTATTGGGATGGCGGCGAGTGGCGGCCGGTGCCCGGGGCGGGTCGGGATGCGCTGGCGGAGGCCCCTCGGGATCCCGACGCCCCTCCCGATCTTGGGCATTCGTTTCACGTCTACGGGCTGGAGTGGAACGAAAAGGAACTGGTTTACTATTTTGATGGGAGGGAGATCCGGCGGATCGCAAACGAGATCTGTCACGGGGAGTCGCCTGTCCGTCTGAGTCTGGCGATCATCCGATGGGCCGGCGCCGTCACCGACGCCATCGATGGCAAGTCGATGGATGTGGACTGGGTCCGGGTGTGGCGGCGGGCTGATGCCCCGGGGACCGGGGGCACCCGAGTGCGGCCTTGAGCGGTGCTGCTGGCCAGACGAGGCGGCAGGAGATAGCCCCTCGGGCGCGCGGGGTGGCAATTCGCTTGGCGGCGGGCGCCGCCTGCGGGTAAAAGTTGGCCCACGATGCCGAAGGCGCCGCCCCGATTCCACGCCACAACACTCGCATTGATGGCCTTCTTTTCCTCGCTGCCGGCGATCGCCGCCGGCGGGGTGATGGACGTGGCGAATTTTCTGCCCTCGGGGTTCGTGCGCGACGGATCGGTTTCGTACGCCGCCGAGATCCAGGCGGCGATCGACGCGGCGGCTCGGGAGGGACGGGCCCTGGAGTTTCCCGCGATGGTATACGCGGCGGATGAGGTCGGGTGGGAATTGCGAAGCCGGACCACGCTGCGTCTGGGCAATGCGGAATTCCGGCTCGGGGAAGCGTGCGCGAGGGACGGCGCGGTATTCCACGGCAAGGACGTGAGCGACGTGACGGTGACGGGTGGGGCGATCATCGGCCGCAACGACGTGTGGCAGGACGGCGTTAACATCCGGGGAATCCACCTCACGGGAAGATGCGCGGGGATTCGAATCGCCGGATTGCGGTGCCGCGACCTGAGCAGCAACGGCATCGGGATCTTTGGCGTGGAGGACGGCCATGCCCGGGATGTCTGGATCCGGGATGTCGTCGTCGAGAACTGCTGCAAGCGATATCCGGACTACCTTTCAAAGGAGAGGAGCGAGAAAGGCAGCGTCCGGGAGGATCAGGGCGACGTGGCGCTCTACTTCGTCGAAGAGTTCTTGGTGGAGGGGTGCCGCTTCGAGCGATCGCGGTCCGATGGCACGCATTTCTATCGGTGCCGCAATGGGCAGGTCACCGACAACCGCATCCATCGGGCGAAGATGGGGGGCTACTTTCTCGAGACATGCGAGGCGGTGGTGGGGCGGGGCAACGTGATGCTGGGGAACGGCTCGCGTGGCGCGACCATCGAGCGCGGCTCGATCGGCTGTGTCTTTTCCGGAAACGTCGTGCGCGGGAGCGGGCGGGAGGGGCTCTGGGCGCCGGATTGCATCGGGCTGGTGGTGACCGGGAACATCTTCGACCGAAACGGTCTCAAGCCCAATGGCCCCGAGGCGCGCTTCATCTGGAACGCGAATATCACCGTGAACGAGTCTTACAAGGATCCCACGGACTCCCCGACGCGCGATTATCTGATCGCCGACAATCTCATCCACACTTCCACGAATCAGGTCGCCGCAATACGCGTTGATACCACGGGGGACGTGTCTGACATCGTGGTGCGCGACAACGTGCTCCTGGGGGAGAATCGTCAGGTGCTGATCGAGGGGCCGAAGCCGGACGCGGTGCGCTCGACCCGCGAGAGGGGGGAATAGGCGTCACACGAACAATCCGACATTGCCGTTTGATGAAGTTTCAGGTCATGTTCACATCTCGAACCGAAGGTCGCCTGTGACGAGGACGGTGGCCAAGGCGGTTACGGGTTCACTGTTTCCCGGCGTTGGCAAAGCCCGCGGGCCTGCTACCATGGGGCATGGCGAAAGAGAGCGATCCGGGGCATGCGGGTCTTGGAAACAAGCGATGCGCGGGGGCGCCCGAGATGGGGCGCCGGCGTTTCTTGACGCTGGCCTCGTGCGGTTGCGCCTGCGGTGCCGTGCCCCGGGCGTTGGCGGGGGAGGACAAGCCGGTGGACATCGGTGCCATCTCGGATTTCTCCCGTGACGGGATATCCGACAAGTTCACCTCCGAGGGGTTTTTCGTGGTGCGCCGCGACGGGAAGCTCTTCGCGGTGACATCGACATGCAGCCACATGAACGAGCCGCTGGCGGTCGACTCCCTGGATCCCTCAAGGATACGGTGTTCGGGCCACGATTCGGTCTTCGACGACGAGGGTCGGGTGCTCGTCGGTCCGGCGAGCGCCAGCCTGGCGCGCCTAGGCATCTCCCTGGGCGCCGACGGGCGACTGCGGGTCGATCGCTCGCGCGCATTCCCGGAGGAGAAGTGGGACGAGGCGGGGGCGTATCTGGAAGTCAAATGACGGTGGGCTGACGGCGTGTCACCACGGGCTTGGCCCGGGTTTCACCGGCAGGCGCCGATGAAGTCGCGGAGCTTCGCGTAATCCTTTTTGCCGGGGGTCTCCTCGACGCCGGACGAGCAATCGACGGCGTAGGGGCGCACGGCGCGGATGGCGGCGGCGACGTTGGTGGGGTCGAGGCCGCCCGCGAGGATGATGGGGCGATGGGCGGCCTCTTTGATCGTGGAGGCGAGGGACCAATCGAAGGTCTTTCCCGAGCCGCCGTAGTCCTTGGTCGGGGTATCGAGGAGGAAGGCCTCGACGGGCCACGCGAGGAGTTCGTCTCGGGTGAGGGGGGCGCTGACGCGGAGGGCGCGGATGCGGGTGGCGGCAGGAGCGATGCGGATGAGTTCGGGGGTCTCGTCGCCGTGGAATTGCCACGCGTCGACGGGGAAGGCGTTGGCCCAGCGGGAGAGGTCGTCGGGGGATGGGTTGACGCAGACGATGACCTTGGCGATGAAGGGGGGCAGGTGGCGGACCCAGATCGCGGCCTTGGCGGGATCGATGTAACGGGGGCTGGCCGGATGGGCGACGAAGCCCAGGGCGTCGGCCCCGGCCTCGATGGCGGCGAGGGCATCGGGCTCGTTGGTGATGCCGCAGATCTTGACTCGGACGCGTTGCATGGTTCACCTCCCCGTGAGTTCGCGGACTTTGGCGGCGATGTCGCCGGCGCGCATGAGGGCTTCCCCGACGAGGATGGCATCGGCGCCGGCGGCGAGGGCGCGATCGACATCTTGGCGCGTGCGGATACCGCTCTCGGAGACGATGAGCACGTCCGGGGGGGCCTCTTCGGCGAGGGCCTCGGTGGTTTCGAGGGAGACCTGAAAGGTCTGGAGGTTTCGGTTGTTGATGCCGATCATGTCGGCGCCGAGGTCGAGGGCGCGGTCCATTTCCCGCAGATCGTGCACCTCGACCAAGACATCGAACTGGAGGTCGCGGGCCTCCTGGAACAGGGCCGCGAGTTCGGCGCCGTTCAGCGCGGCCACGATCAGGAGGACACAATCGGCGCCGGCGGCGGAGGACTCCCAGAGCTGGTGGCGGTGGACGAGGAAATCCTTTCGGAGCAGCGGCCGATCGGTCGCGTCGCGGATGGCGCCGAGGTGGTCGAGGTGGCCCTGAAAGTACTTTTCGTCGGTGAGAATCGACAGGCAGTCGGCGCCGGCGGCATCGTAGGCCTGGGCCTGGGCGATGGGATCGAAATTTGACGCGATCACGCCCGCGGAAGGCGAGGCCTTCTTGACTTCGGCGATCAGGCCGGGAATGCCCCGCGCGAGGGCGGCGCGGAAGCCGCGGAACTCATTCCGTCCCAGCGCGATGCGGCGCATCTTTTCCGCGTGATCCGCGAGGCGCCCGACCTCCTGGCGTTTCCAGGCGATGATCTCATCGAGTTTATTGGTCATGGGGTTCCGGGAGTGGGCGGGCTATCGGGTGGCGGCGGCGAGCCTGAGGATCTGTCCGGCGGCAAAGCCGGCGCCGAAGCCGTTATCGATGTTGACGACGGTGACCCCGGAACCGCAGGAGTTGAGCATGCCGAGGAGCGCGGCGACGCCGCCGAAGCTGGCGCCGTAGCCGATGCTGGTGGGGACGGCGATCACGGGTTTATCGACGAGCCCGGCCACGACGCTCGGCAGGGCGCCCTCCATGCCGGCGGCGACGATGAAGACATTGGCGGAGCGGAGCAGGGATTCGTGGGCCAGGAGGCGATGGAGGCCGGCGACGCCGACGTCGTAGACGCGTTCGACGCCGAAGCCGAAACAGCCGACGGTGACGGCGGCCTCCTCGGCGACGGGGAGGTCGGAGGTGCCGGCGGCGAGGACCGCGGCCCTGAGGCGGGTGTCGGGAGGCGAGGCGCCATCCTTTTGCCAGACGATGCATCGGGCGAGTTCCTCGTGCCGGGCGCCGGGCAGGACCGCGCGGACGGCGGCGAACTGCCCGGGGGTGGCGCGGGTGGCGAGGACGACATCGCCCCGGGAGGCCAGTTCCCCGAAGATGGAGGCCACCTGTGGGGGGGATTTCCCCTGGCAGAATATGACCTCCGGGAAGCCCTGCCGCATCCGGCGGAGGATATCCACCTTGGCGAAACCGAGGTCGGTAAAGCCGATTCTTTCTGGGTCTTCGTCAGGCACAGCTTGACGATGCGCCCGAGTCATGTGAAATCAAGCCGATGGAACTCTTTAATGACCTGAAACGGGGATTCCGGACGATCCTTGCCGATCCGTGGTGGTGGCTGAAGGTGCTGCTCGCGGGATTCCTGCTGATCAACCCGCTACTGATAGTCCTGGGCCTGAGGATCCTGGGGGCGGAGGAGGCGGGGCACGTCGTGCAGCGGTGGGAGATGCCGGCGTTCTTTGGGGCGCTGGCGTTCAACGTGATGAGCTTCTGGTTCCCGCTGGGGTTCACCTACGAGGTGCTGCGCCGGGCCCGCTTCGCCAGCGCGGCGCAATTGCCGAGCTGGGGCCTGGACCATTGGCGGACCTATGCCGTCGAGGGATCGGTGAAGCTGGTCATCGCGATATTCACGCTGCTGCTGCCGGTGGGGGTCTGGATGGGTCTGTGCTGGCTGGTGTTTGTGAAACTGTTCGGGGTGCCGTCGGCCATGCTGTCGATGATGTACGCGCCGGCGATGCTGCTCGCGATCCCGTTCTGCGGGGTGGGTTGCTGCCGGTGGCTGGATGGGGCGGGGGTGCTCGACGCGTCGCTGAACTACAAGCGGAACATCGAGATCCTGCTGAGCCGGGGCAAGGAATTTCTAATCGCCTCGCTATTCCTGACGGGTTTCAACACGGTGGCGTGCGCGTTCATCTACACCATCCCGTTCGCGGCGGTATTTGGCCTCTGCCTGGTGGATACCTGGTTTGGGCCCATCTATGCCTCATCCCCGCTCAGCGAGGAGAAGGCGCGGGACATCCGGGCGGCCAAGCTAGTCGAGAAATACGTCCGGCGGTGAAGGTCGTAGCCGACCGGGTCACCGATGGGCCCGCGGCCTCACGGTCGTGGCTACATCTGGAGTTTTCGAGCTAGATCCCGTGCCCCGCACGCGGCGCACCCCCGGGGAGGAAAATGGTAGGCTGCGCCTTGGCGCACGCTGCCGAGTCGACCGTCCGCGTGCGCCAAGGCGCAGCCTACATCGCGACCCAATTTTCGGGCTAGGTTCCATGCCTCGCGCGGCGGGGCACCCCCGGGGCGGGCAATTTGTAGCGAAGCCGCTTCCGGCTTCGGCCTATTCCCCGCCGAAGGGCGAAGGCCCTTCGCTACTAGAGGGATACGTCGAGTTCTCGAGTCAGGCGATCCTGGGCAGGAGGTGGCCGAGCAGTCCGGCGATGGGCAGGCGGGCCTGGGCCATGGAGTCGCGCTCGCGGAGGGTGACGGTATCCTTGGCGCCGGAAGTCTTTTCGCCCTCGAGGGTCTCGAAGTCGATGGTGATGCCGAATGGCGTTCCGGCCTCGTCCTGGCGTCGGTAACGGCGGCCGATGGCTCCGGTCTCGTCGTAGAATACGCGCATGTGGGGGCGCAGGAGTTCGACGACCTCTTTGGCCTTGGCGACGAGTTCGGGCTTGTTGCGGACCAGCGGGAAGACGCCGGCCTTGATGGGGGCCATGCGCGGGTGGAAGCGCAGGACGGTGCGGGTCTCCTTGTTGCCTTTCTCGTCGGCCACCTCCTCCTCGTCATAGGCCTCGCAGAGGAGCGCCAGCACGGTGCGATCGACCCCGGCGCTGGGCTCGACGACATGGGGGACGAACTTCGCCTTGGTCTCCTCGTCGAAATACTCCAGGGGCTTGCCGGAGGCGTTGATGTGCTGGGTGAGGTCGTAATCGGTGCGGTAGGCGATGCCCTCGAGTTCCTGGACGCCGAAGGGGAATCGGTACTCGAGGTCGTAGGTGCCCTTGGAATAGAAGGCGCGCTCCTCGTCGGAGACCGTCTTGACGATGATGTTCTCTCGCGGGATGCCGATGTCCTCGTACCACTTGATGCGGAGTTCCTTCCATTCCTCGAGCCACCGGAAGCCGTCCTCGGGCCTGACGAAGAACTCCAATTCCATCTGCTCGAACTCGCGGGAGCGGAAGGTGAAGTTGCGCGGGTTGATCTCGTTGCGGAACGCCTTGCCGATCTGGGCGATGCCGAAGGGGAGTTTCTTGCGCGAGACCTCGAGCACGTTGCGGAATTGGACGAAGATGGCCTGGGCGGTCTCGGGGCGGAGGTAGGTGACGTTGCCCTCTTCCTCGACCGGGCCGACGTAGGTCTTGAACATGAGGTTGAAGGGGCGCGGCTCGGTCTTCTCGCCGTGGCATGTGGCGACGGTCTTCGAGGGTTTCTGCGGGCAGGGGGTCGAGTCGATCTGGTCGGCGCGGAAGCGGCCCTTGCAGGTCTTGCAGTCGATGAGGGGGTCGCTGAAGGTGGCCTCGTGGCCGGAGGCGCGCCAGACGGCGCGGTTCATCAGGATGGCGCCATCCATGCCGACGATGTCGTCGCGCATCTGCGTCATGCAGCGCCACCAGTAATCCTTGACGTTGCGCTTCAGCTCGACGCCCAAGGGCCCGTAATCCCAGGCGCCGTTGAGGCCCCCGTAGATCTCGGAGGACTGGAAGATGAAGCCGCGGCGCTTGCACAGCGACACGATCTTCTCCATGCGTTCGGTGTCTTTTTTGTCTTCTGGGCTGGCCATGGCTCGTGAAAGGGCGGGAGTCTCGCGGGTTTAGGGGGCGGAGTCAATCCCGGGGAGGGCCCGCTACTCGACATGCTTCACCGCGCCCGCCTGGATGACGAGCTTTCCGTTTCTGAGAACGACCGGGGCGGTGAAGTCGAAGGCGCCGGGGCCGCGGTATCTGGCGCGGATGGTGATGCGGAGCTGGTCTGGGGCGGGGCATTCGTCGGCGGTGAGCCAGTTGCGGATGAGGGAGTCGGCCGTGGCCCCCGGGGCGGCGTCCTCGATCTCGGCGAGCGCGGCGCCGATCCAGCGCGTCCCGAGGGGGTCGTCGGCGCGTTTGAGGCAGGTGCCCTCGGGCAGCGCGTAGACCCAGAGATAATCGCCGGCGTTGCCGCGGCGGTTATTGATGGCCACGAGGCGTCCGTCGGGAGTCCAGTGGGCCGACGCCAGATAGCCCGTGGTGGGTGCGCGCGCGACGACTTCTTCCCGGAAGCGGATTTCGAGCGTGAAGTTGTCCAGGGGGTCATCCGTACCGGGGACGGGTTGTTCCAGGATGCGGACCGAGGACTTTCCGTCGGGGGAGAGGATGCAGGTGGGGGGAGCGTCCTGCGCGGTTGGCGGGGCGGGTGCCGACTCGGGTGCGGCAGGAGGAGGGTCGGTGGTGTTGATGGTCTCGGCGACGAGGGCCGACGTGGCGAGCAGGAGAGATGTCAAGAGGATCGCGGTGCGAAGGTGTGCATTCGGGTGCTGGGCCAAGGGCATGGGGGCAGGATATGAAGACGACCAATTTTTCCAAGCCTGACCTGAGACTTCGCGCACGGGTAGCGAAGGGCCATTCCCCTGAATGATGCGGCGCGCGCGTGCCGGCTCCGCCGGGAGCCAAAGCGGTGTCGCCGCTGCGCTCTGCCACCGCAGTCCAAAAGTGGGCCGTTTCCTGACCCGGCAGGGGCGGAGCAGGTTGCTCCCCCGGGACTCCGGAGGGTTCAGGGTTTTGGCGGTTGGGGTGTGGGGTCCCTGAGGTAGATGGGCTCGGGGTCGTCGTTTCGCCCGGGGTTGGCGCGGAAGGATGCGGCGGCGAGTTGGGCGAGGGCGGCGGCGTCGGGGAAGGCGCGTTCGGGGATGGCGGGGATGGGTTCGGCGCTTACGGCCAAGGTGAGTTTGGCGAGATGGTCTTCGAGGATATCGCGGGGGATGGTGCCGGGCCCGCGGAGGCGTTGGCCGAGGGCGTACTCGGTGACATAGAGTTCATTTCGTTTGGCGTCGGCGAAGACGCCCAGCCGGGAGACGCGGGGGAGGGTGGCCGCGGTGGCATCGGCGCTGCAAATGCCGATGAGGGGGGTGCCGAGGACGGCGCGCAGGCCCCTGGCGACGCTGATGGCGGCGCGGATACCGGAGAAACTGCCGGGGCCGACGCCGATGGCGATGAGGCGGACATGGGGGAGGTGGCCGCGCAGGGCATCGACCTCGGACAGCAGGCGTCCGGAGCGCCCGCGGCTCTCCCAGCGGGTGACGGCGACGGCGTCCGCCGGGGCATCGAGTCGCGCGAGGCAGATCGAGTGTCGCGGCGACGAGGTCTCTATGGCGAGGATCATGGGCGGTCGGACCCTGCGGGGATATCGATTTCGCGGGTGGTGGCTCCGACGATGCGGATGCGGACGCGCAGCGCATCGGGGGGGAGGTCGGCGCCGAGGCGCTCGGGCCATTCGATGAAGGTGGCGCGTCCGGCGGCGTAGGTCTCATCCAGGCCGAGGGCGGTGGCCTCCCGCGGGGAGGCGATGCGGTAAAGGTCGACGTGGAAGATGGGGCCGCCAGGTGCGGGATATTCGTGGATGAGGGTGAAGGTGGGGCTGGTGACGGCGCCATCGAAGCCGAGCCCCTGCGCGGCACCCTGGATGAAGTGGGTTTTCCCGGCGCCGAGTTCACCCTCGACGGCCACGACGCTGCCGCGGGGCAGGTTTTCGGCCATCCGCGCGGCGACCTGCCGGGTCTGCTCAGGGCTTTCGGAAATGGTCGTAGCCATGGGCGTTGGGTGGCGGGGTGATGACGCGTCGGGCGGTGACCTCGCCGATCTGGGTCAGGGGGGTCGGGAACGGCCATCGTCCGCCGATGGCTCGGAGGCGGCGCGGGGGGATGGCGAAAAGGATCTCGAAGTCCTCTCCCTCGGACATCGCCTGTCCGAGGGTCGCGCCGCGGCGGATGGGGATGCGGTCCGGCTCGATGCGGGCGCCGACGCGGCTGGCGCGGCAGAGGCGCGGGAGGTCGGCGGCGAGACCGTCGCTGAGGTCCATCATGGCGGAGGGGCGCGCGTGGCGGACCAGCCATTGCGCCTCCGCCAGCCTGGGGGAAAAGGTGAGGTGGTGGCCGTCGCCGGAACCGCCGAGGCGTCCCGTGACGCAGAGGGCGTCGCCGGGTTTGGCGCCGGAGCGGGTGACGAGGAACTTTCGGGCGACCCAGCCGGTAACCGCGACGGTCAGGGAGAGATGCTTTGAGCGGACGGTCTCGCCGCCGGCGAGGGCGACGCCGAAGCGGGAGGCGCAGCGCCCGATGCCGCGGTAGATGGCGCGGAGGCGCGGGAGAGGGGTGTCCGGTGGCGTGGCGAGGCAGACCAGCGCGGCATCGGGCGCGCCGCCCACGGCCGCGATGTCGCTCAGGGGGCGGGCCAGAGCCTTCCATCCGATCTGCGACGGCGACGCATCTCGCCGGAAGTGGACGCCCTCGACGATCGCATCGGTCTTCAGCAGCAGGAGGCGCCGCGAACCCGGGACGCGCAGCGCGGCGCAATCGTCCCCGACGCCGACGGCGAGGGACGGATGGGCATCCGGTCCCCGCGGCCAGTGTCGGGTGAGCAACCGCACCAGCCGGTCCTCGCCGAGGTGTCGTAGGGTGGGAGGCATTTTGTGAATGGGCTGCTGGTTTGACGAACGGTAGCAAATTCGATGTGCCGATAGAAAGCCAAGATTGGTGGTGCAGCATGGCGACACCGCTTTGGCCACCGCCGGAGCCGGGACCCGCGGTCGGGCGGCAGCGCCGCGCTCCGCGCGGATCCAAAGCGGCGTCGCCGGCCCGTCAGGGCAGTAGATTCCGGCGATATGGTTCGCGGGCCTCTGCCGCTGCACTCCATAGGTTCTCGGTCAACATGAACCGGACGCGTTCTCTGAGCGAACTCCCGTCGAGGCCAATCTCTACTGCCCGACCATCTGGGGGAAAAGGCTCATGGCGACGAGGGTGGCGAGGTTGAAGATGGCGTGGAGGGCGATGGCGGGCCAGAGGGAGCGGGTGGACTCGTAGAGCAGGGCGAGGAAGACGCCGAGGAGGGTGAGGGGCAGGAAGGCGGGGGCATGCCAGTGGACGGCGCCGAAGAGCAGGGAGGTGATGGCGATGGAGAGGCGGGTGGGCATGAGGGATTTGAACCAACCGTGGAGGAGGCCGCGGAAGAAGATCTCCTCGGAGACCGGGGCGATGACCACGGCCAGGAGGGCGAAGCCGAGCATCTGGGCTGGGGTATCGAGGCGCTGGAAGATGCGGATGAGCTGCTGGGGTTCGAAGGGGATGTGGAGCGCGTCGCAGAGGAAGAAGGAGACCACGGCGGTGGCGTAGAGCGGCATGAGGATGCCGAGGTAGACGAGTGGGGGGAGCAGGAGGCTGGTGCTGGCGCGCGGGGCGAGGAGGCCGAGGGTGACCCACGGGTTGAGGCCCGCAGCGCGGCAGGTCAGCAGGGCCGCGGCGATCATGGCCAGCGCGATCATGCCGCCGAAGCTCGCGAGGGTGATGAGGCAGAAGGCCGTGAGGCCGACGCCGATGGCGAAACGATCCAGGGGTATGGGGGGGACGAGATCCGCCCAGGCGCGACCGGCGCGGGCGCGCTGGCGGGCGGCCAGCCAGACGAGGATCCCGGTGCAGCCGGCGAGCGCCGCGGCGATGGCGGTGGCGATGGTCTGGTCGATCATAAGGTCCGGGAGGAACTGCTGGCGCGAAAGTTCCAGACGCAGGCACGGCCGCAAGGCCGTGTATCCGTGCCGCCCGGCCCCTCCGTGGTCGGAGGGGCTACATTCCCCGCGCTCATGGGGTGAAGAGGTGGGACGAGAGGAAGTAGGCCTTGCCGGCCTCGAGGCGGAAATTCTTGGGGAGGAGGGCGACGTCGACCTTGGTCTCTGGGGCGCGGCCGAAGACGCGGAAGAGGCGGGCGAGGCTGATGGGGGCCTCGTAGCGGATGACCTTCGCCTGCTGGATGCCGGCGAGTTCCTTGGCCTTCTCGAGGGCGTCCTCGAAATAGCCGAGCTGGTCGACGAACCGGAGGTTCAGGGCCTGCGGGCCGGAGAGGATGCGGCCATCGGCCGGACCTTTCTTGAGCGCCTCGATGTCGAGGTTCCGCTCGCGGGCCACGATGCCGGCGAACTTGTCGTAGGTCTCCATGACGAACTTCTGGACGTAGTCGATCTCCTCTTGGGTGAGGGCCCGGGAGCCGGACAGCAGGTCCTTGAACTTGCCGGATTTGAAGGTGTGCATCTGCAGGCCGATCTTGTCGAAGAGGCCGCGGTACTCGAGGGACTGCATGATGACGCCGACGCTGCCGGTGATGGTCATCTCGTTGGCGACGATGTAGCTGGTGCCCATGGCGGCGTAGTAGGCGCCGGAGGCGGCCACCGACATGAAGTGGCAGACGACCGGGATGGGCCCGCGCTTCGAATCGCCGTCGCGGACCCGTTTCAGCTCGGTGTAGAGCACGTCGCTGGCGTTGACCTCGCCTCCGGGGGAATCGACGCGGAGGACGATGGCCTTGACGTTCTGGTCGGCCCTGGCCTGGCGGAGGCGGAGGACGATGTCGTCGACCATGGTGTCGCCGAGGTAGCCCTCCATGTCGTAGCTGATGATGCCTCGGAGGTCGATGACCGCGATCTTGTTCTTGGTGCGGCCCTCGCTGGCGACGAGCTCGGATTCCTCGATGGCGTCGCTGGCGGAGGTGACGGCCGCGGGCTCGCGGAGCTTGAGGGAGAGGTAGAGGGCCCCGCTGATGGCGAGGCTGGCGACCAGCGCGAGGAAGAGCGCGGCGACGGTGCATCCGAGGAACGAGGACCTGTTCATATGGGGAGCCCAAATTTGCACCCGGGTCGGGGGTAGGCAAGGGCGGTTTTTGGGGCGGGAAAAAAGTGGCGCGCGGGATTGGCTCCGGGCCCGAATCGTGTATAGATATACGATTCCCCCGCGGACCTGCGGTTGACGCAGTGCGCACCGGTCGGGCGCGGGTTGGCCTGAGCACATATGGAAGACGGTTCTGACGGTGGGCAGCCAAGGGCGCCGGGTGTGGGTGCGGATCCCGATCCGCTGGAGACCCGCGAGTGGGTAGAATCCCTCGAGTACATCCTGGAGGAGAAGGGTTCGGGCAGGGCGACGTGGCTGCTCAACCGGCTGGAGGATCGGGCGCGGCGGCACGGGATCGACATCCCGCTGGGCCACACGACGCCCTACTGCAACACGATCCCGACCAGGAATCAGCCGGCGCGCCCCGGCGACCGGGAGATGGAGCGGCGCATCAAGAGCATGGTGCGCTGGAACGCTCTGGCGATGGTGGTGCGGGCGAACCTCGAATCGCCGGGGATCGGCGGCCACATCTCGACGTACGCGTCGTCTGCGACGCTCTATGAGGTGGGTTTCAACCATTTCTTCAAGGGGCCAGAGGCCCCGGGGGGCGGCGACCAGGTGTATTTCCAGGGGCACGCCTCGCCGGGGATCTACGGGCGGGCGTTTCTCGAGGGGCGGCTGACGGAGAAGCAGTTGGAGAACTTTCGGCGGGAGCTGGGGCGTGGCGGGGGGTTGTCCTCGTACCCGCACCCGTGGCTGATGCCGGAATTCTGGCAATTCCCCACGGTTTCGATGGGGCTCGGGCCGATGATGTCGATTTTTCAGGCGCGGTTCAACCGCTACCTGCGGGATCGCGGGTTGAAGGACACGGACGCGTGCCGGGTGTGGGCATTTCTGGGCGATGGCGAGTGCGACGAGCCGGAGAGCCTGGGGTGCCTGACGGTGGCGGCGCGCGAGGGGTTGGACAACCTGACGTGGGTGGTGAACTGCAACTTGCAGCGGCTCGACGGCCCGGTGCGCGGCAACGGGAAGATCATCCAGGAGCTGGAGGGGATATTCCGCGGGGCGGGTTGGAACGTGATCAAGGTGGTCTGGAGCGGGCAGTGGGACGTGCTGCTGGAAGAGGACAGGTCCGGGCTGCTGCTGCAGCGGATGATGGAGGTCGTCGACGGCCAGTACCAGAAGTACTCGGTGAGCCCCGGGAGTTTCGTGCGCCAGGATTTCTTCGGGAAATACCCGGAGCTGGCCAGGCTGGCGGAACGGTTGTCGGACGAGGAGATCCAGCGGATCAAGCGGGGCGGGCACGATCCGGACAAGGTGTACGCGGCGTTCTGGCACGCGGTGCGGCACAAGGGCCAGCCGACGGTGATCCTGGCCAAGACGATCAAGGGCTTTGGGCTCGGCGAGTATGGGGAGGGGCAGAATGTCGCGCACAACCAGAAGTCGCTGGGCAAGGACGAGACGCAGCGGCGGCGGGCGATCCTGTTGTTCCGGGACCGGTTTGGCATCGCGCTGAATGATGAGGAGGCGGTGAAGCTGCCCTTCATCCGGTTCCAGGAGGACAGCCCGGAATTCAAATATCTCAAGGAGCGCCGGGATGCGCTGGGCGGGTCGCTGCCGCGGCGGCGCCGTCGCGGGGCGGAGTTCAAGGCGCCCGCGGCCGAGGAGTTCAAGGAATTTCTCGGGGCGACGCGGGAGGGGGCGCCGATGTCGACGACGATGGCGTTCGTGCGGATCCTGAATCGGCTGATGGGGCACAAGGAGATCGGGAAGCTGGTGGTGCCGATCGTGCCGGACGAGGGGCGGACCTTCGGGATGGAGGGTCTCTACGCGCGGTATGGGATCTATGCGGCGCTGGGGCAGCTATACACGCCGGTGGACGCGGGCCAGCTGCAGTATTACAAGGAGGCGCGCAACGGCCAGGTCCTCCAGGAGGGGATCAACGAGGCCGGGGCGATGGCGTCGTTCATCGCGGCGGGAACGGCGTATTCGACCCACGGGGTCAACACCATCCCGTTCTACATCTACTATTCGATGTTCGGCTTCCAGCGCGTCGGGGATCTGATCTGGGCGGCGGGCGACCTGCGCTGCCGGGGCTTCCTGGTGGGCGGGACGGCGGGGCGGACGACGCTTAACGGCGAGGGCCTGCAGCACGAGGATGGGCACAGCCTCCTGATGGCGTTGAACGTGCCGAACTGCCGGGCCTACGACGCGGCTTTCGGCTATGAGCTGGCGGTGATCATCCGCGACGGCATGCGGGTGATGTACGAGCAACAGGAGGACGTGTTCTACTACCTGACGGTCGAGAACGAGAACTACGACCACCCGGCGATGCCGGATGGGGCGGAGGAGGGGATCGTGCGCGGCATCTACCGGGTGAGGCCGGGGCCCGGCAAGAAGAAGGTCCGGGCGCACCTGTGGGGGAGCGGGGCGATCCTGAACTGCGCGCTCAAGGCGCAGGAGATCCTCGGGGAGAGGTACGGGGTCTCGGCGGATGTCTGGAGCGTGACGAGTTACAAGGCGCTACGGCAGGACGCGCTGGAGGTCTCCCGCTGGAACATGCTGCATCCCGGGGAGGCACCGCGCAAACCGTGGCTGACCGAGATTTTTGAGAAGGAGAAGGGCCCGGTGGTCGCGGCGTCGGATTATGTGCGGGCGATGCCGGATCTGGTGGCGCCGTTCGTGCCGGGCGGGATCATGTCGCTCGGGACGGATGGGTTTGGCCGGAGCGACACGCGCGAGGGCCTGAGGCGGCATTTCGAGGTCGACGCGGAGTCCATCGTCCTGGCCACGCTGCACAGCCTGGCCCGGCGAGGCGAGGTCGAGGCCAAGGTCGCGGCCAAGGCCGTGGGCGAATTGGGCATCGATCCGGAGAAACCGTTTTCGTTGCTGGTGTGAGGGAGCGAGCGATGGCGAAGACAATCACGTTGCCGCAGTTGGGCGAGGGGATCGAGGCGGGCGACATCGTCAACGTCCTGGTTTCTGAAGGGGACACGGTGTCCAAGGATCAGCCGCTCGCGGAGATCGAGACCGACAAGGCCGTCGTCGAGTTTCCGGCGCCGGAGGCGGGGCGGGTGGCGAAGGTGCTGGTGAAGGCGGGCGACCACGTGAAGGTGGGGTCGCCATTGTTCGAGATGGAGCCGGGGGACGGCACGCCCACCCGCGAGGAATCGGCTGGCGGGCAACCCGCCGCGACGGGGGCGGAGTCTGGGGGCGGAGCCCAAGGGGGGGACGGCTCGCCCACGCTCGCCGCTACGGGGGGTGAGTCGGGCGGGGCGGAGACGGTGCGCCTGCCGCAGTTGGGCGAAGGGATCGAAGCGGGCGACGTGGTGAACGTCCTGGTGAAGGTGGGGGACGAGATTTCCAAGGACCAGCCGATCGCGGAGGTCGAGACGGACAAGGCGGTGGTGGAGGTGCCATCGCCGGTGTCGGGCCGGGTGGCAGAATTGAAGATCAAGGCGGGTGACCACATCCAGGTGGGGGCGGAGTTGATCCGCGTGGAGGGCGATGGGACCCAGGCGTCAGCCGAACGCAGCCGCGAGCGTGAGCGAGCGGATGGCGGCTCGATCAGGCCCGCCGCTACGGTTCCGGCTGCGGCCAAGAAAGAGGCCGCGGCATCGGCTGCGGCTCCGCCGGACGCCAAAGCGGCGTCGGCGCTTCGCTCTGCCGCCGCAGTCCAAGAGGGGCCCGCTGTTCCTGCGATCGATGGACGGCTGGTGGCCGCGGGTCCGGCGGCGCGGCGATTGGCGCGCGAGTTGGGTGTGGATCTGGGGCGGGTGCGCGGCAGCGCGCTCGGGGGCCGGATCACGGTAGACGACATCAAGGCGTTCGTTCGCGAGGGGGGGATGGCCGCGGGGGGGGGCGGGTCGCCGCGGGTGGCCGCGCCGCCGTTGCCCGATTTCTCACAATGGGGCCCGGTCGAGCGGAAGCCGATCAGCTCGCTGCGCCGGAAGATCGCGGACCAGATGATCGTGGCCTGGTCCACGCCGATGGTGACGCACTTCGACGAGGCGGACGTCACCGATCTGGAGGCCTTCCGGAAGCGATTCGCCCCGAAGGTGAAGGAGGCCGGGGGCGCGCTGACCATGACGACCCTGGCGATCAAGGCAGTCGTCGAGGCCCTGAGGGAATTCCCGCACTTCAATTCGAGCTACGACGCGGCGCGTGGCGAGCTGGTGCTGAAGGGCTACTATCACATCTCCGTGGCGGTGGACACCCCGGCGGGTCTGATCGTCCCGGCCATCCGAGACGCGGACAAGAAGAGCCTGCGGGAGCTGTCGATCGAACTGGCGGGGCTGGCGCAGCGCGCGCGCGACCGGAAGGTGTCGGTGGAAGAACTGCAGGGAGGGACTTTCACGATCTCGAATCTGGGGGGCATCGGGGGGACGGGCTTCACGCCGGTGATCAATCCGCCGCAGGTGGCGATCCTTGGCCTGGCGCGGGGATCGCTGCGGGCGGTGTGGCGCGGCGAGCGATTCGAGCCGCGGTTGGTCATGCCGTTTTCGGTGACGTACGATCATCGCGTGATCGATGGTGCGGATGGCGCGCGTTTTGCGCGGCGGCTGGCGGTGGCGTTCGAGGAGTTCGCCGCGACGCTGCTGGATGTTTGAGAGAGGGAGGAGCGCATGGCTGGCAACGATGGCGTGACGAGGGCGGAGGTCGTGGTGATCGGCGCGGGGCCAGGCGGCTATGCCGCGGCATTCCTGGCGGCCGACAAGGGCAAGAAGGTGGCGCTGGTCGAGGAATCCCCCGCGCTTGGCGGCGTCTGTTTAAACCGCGGATGCATCCCATCCAAGGCGCTGCTGCACTTGGCCAAGCTCATCGAGGAGACCCGGGAGGCGGGCGAGATGGGGATCTCTTTCGGCGAGCCGAAGATCGACGAGGCGGCGATCCGGAAGTGGAAGGGGCACGTTGTGGAGCAGCTCGCCGGGGGCATCGCGGGCCTGTGCAAGTCCCGCGGGGTGCAGCTGGTCCGGGGCAGGGCGGTTTTCGAGTCATCGTCGCGTCTGAGGATCGAGGGGGGGGATGGCGGCGCGGTGGAATTCGACCACGCGATCGTGGCGACCGGCTCGCGGCCGGCGATCCCGCCGGCGTTCCAGGTGGACGATCCGCGCGTGATGAATTCGACGGGCGCGTTGCAGCTGGAGGAGATCCCTGGGCGCTTGCTGGTGGTGGGCGGGGGCTACATCGGGCTGGAGATGGGCACGGTGTATGCGGCGCTCGGCAGCAAGGTCACGGTGGTGGAGTTGCTGGATGGGATCCTGATGGGGGCGGACCGCGACCTGGTGAGACCATTGCAGAAGCGGCTGGAGGAGAGATTCGAGGCGATCCTGCTCAAGACGAAGGTCGTGTCGCTCGAGGCGAAGAAGAAGGGCATCGACGTGCACATCGAGGGCCCTGAGGGGAAGCAGAAGCTGACATTCGACCGGGTGCTGGTGTCGGTGGGCCGGAAACCGAACAGCGACGGTCTCGGGCTGGAGAATACCGCGGTAAAGGTGAGCGCCAAGGGGTTCATCGAGGTGGACCGGAAGCAACGGACGGCGGACCCGCGGATCCTGGCGATCGGCGACGTGGCGGGCGAACCGATGCTGGCGCACAAGGCGTCGCGGGAGGGGCGCGTGGCGGTCGAGGCGCTGCTGGGAGAGCCGGCCGAATTCGACAACATCGCGATCCCCGCGGTCGTTTTCACCGATCCCGAGGTCGCGTGGAGTGGGCTGACGGAGACCGAGGCGGCGGCACAGGGAAAGAAGGTCGAGGTGGCGCGATTTCCTTGGGGGGCCTCGGGCCGGGCGCTGACGCTGGGCCGCACGGAGGGCATGACGAAGGTCATCTACGATCCCGGGACGGAGCGGGTGCTGGGCGTCGGCATCGTCGGTGTTGGCGCGGGCGAATTGATCGCCGAAGGGAACCTGGCCGTCGAGATGGCGGCGGTGGCCGGGGATCTCGGGGGCACGATCCACGCGCATCCCACGCTGGCCGAGACACTCATGGAAAGCGCCGAGTTGCTGCACGGCACGGCCACGCATCTCTTCCGCAAGAAGAAGGCGTAGGGGTGGTGCGGGTTGAGCGATGTCTGACCTGCCCCCGAGCGTGCGGCGTTTGGCCGAAGGGCTTCGCCGATTGCCTGGCATCGGGGTGAGGAATGCGCAGCGGATGGCGATCGCGGTGCTGCGGGCGAGGGAGGGATGGCCGGAGGAATTGGCGGAGGCGATTCGCGCGGCGCGCGAGAAGGTGCGCCCCTGTCGGCGCTGCGGCTATTTTGCGGAGGGCGACGCGCTATGCGAGATCTGCCGGGACCCCAAGCGGGACGGGAGCCTGCTGTGCGTGGTGGAGACCGCGAACGACGTGTTGCCGATCGAGCGGGCCGGGGTGTTCCGGGGGCTGTACCATTGCCTGGGCGGGAGATTGTCGCCGATCCACAATATGGGTCCCGAGGACCTCGCGATAGGCGCCTTGCTGGAGCGCGCGCGGGGCGGGGGCGTCGCGGAGGTCGTGCTCGCGCTGGGCACCGACGTGGAGGGAGAAACCACGGCGCTCTACATCGCGCAGCAATTGCGGTTGCTGCCGGTGCGCGTGACGCGGCCGGCGCTTGGCTTGCCCATGGGAGGGTCCCTTGACGTGGCCGACGCGCTCACGCTGGGGCGGGCGTTGCAGCACCGGCAGGATCTGGAGTCGTGAGGCACCCTCGGGAGTCACTCGAGCGCACCGCCGGGGCTGACGCGAAAATTGGGTCGCGATGTAGGCTGCGCCTTGGCGCACGCGGACGGTGGATTCG